>WNZI01000017.1 GCA_009728235.1 Vibrio cholerae
TGTCCGACGTGACCAGGGGGAGGAAACGCGGCCAGTCGACCCGCAGGACCATGGCCGCGAGCGGCACCACGACGAAGAGGCTTCCGACGACGGCGATCGCCACCACCCAGCGGGGAAGGGTCGCGGGATCCGGGCCGGCACGTCGGCTGGTGAGCGGCTCAGGGAACACCGAAGCCGGCTTCCTCGAGGACGGTCCGACCGTTCGTTCCGGTCACGAAGTCGAGAAAGGCCCGGGTCGTGGTCCCCTCCGCGCTACCGGCCAGACCTGCGATCGGATAGGTCGTGATCACGCCCGTGGCCTCCGGCACGAGGATTCCGAGCACGGAACCGCCTGCGGTGCGGACGTCCGTGACGTAGACGAGGCCCGCGTCCGCCTCCCCCGATCTCACCTTCCCGAGGACGTCGGTCACGGAGGCCTCCTCGCTCACCGGTGTCAGGTCGATCCCCGCGGCTTCCTCGACCCGCGCCGCCATCGCCCCGCACGGCACCTGAGCCGCGCACACCACCGTCTTCACCCCGGGCCTCGCCGCGTCCGCGAGCGAAGCGACGTCGGCGGGGTTGTCGGGCGGAACAGCCAGCTGCAGGGTGTTGGTCGCGAAGTCGGTCGGATCACCGGAAAGGAGGCCCGCTCCGACGAGCCTGTCCATCGTGCTCGTGTCCGCGGAAGCGAAGACGTCCGCCGGGGCTCCCTCGGCGATCTGGGTGGCGAGGTCCGACGAACCGGCGACATTGAGGGTGATCTCGGCGCCCGGGTGTGCCTCCTCGAACCGCAGCGCCAGCTCCGTGAAGGTCCCTTCCAGGGAGGCGGCGGCGAAGACCGTGATGCTGCCGTCGATCGCGCTGCCGTCACCGGTCCCCTCGCCCACCGTTCCTTCGCCGCAGGCCGCGGAACCGAGGGCGAGGACCGCCAGGATCGCGGCGAGGCACCATCTCGAGGAGTGCGTCCGGCAGGGCCGGGAGCCGGACCGCGGACCCGTCATGCCTTCCCCGCCGGGGTCTCGATGATCACCGTGGTCGCCTTGACGACGGCGATCGCGATGGAACCCTTCTCCAGCCCGAGGTCGCGGACCGCTTCGCTGCTCATCAGGGAGACGACGCGGTGGGGGCCGCACTGCAGTTCCACCTGGGCCATGACGGTATCGAGGACGATGTCGGTGACGATCCCGACGAAGCGGTTGCGGGCGGAGCGTCCGATGTCCGAGGGATCGCCGGGCAGCACCGCGTTCCTCCGGGCGAGGCCGGCGAGTTCCAGGGCATCGACCACGGCCCTGCCCGACGAGTCCTTCGAGCTGCCGACGAGACCGCCGTCGACCCAGCGACGTAGCGTGTCATCACTGACCCCGAGATAGCGGGCCGCGTCGGCGATCCGTAGTTGCGTCATGGAAGCCACTTTACAGCCGTAGCTGCGAAACCTCGGGTCAGCCCTTCTCGAGGAAGGCTTCCTTCTCCGGGTTGAGGTACAGCTCGATGGCGAGGGACAGCCCGGGGTACTTCCGCAGGTCGGGATCCTCCGACACCACCTGCTGGGCGTCCTCGCGTGCCTTCTCGATCACCGCGCCGTGCTGGGTGATCTTCAGGAACCGCAGGGCGGAGCGGCCCCCGGACTGGGACGCGCCGAGGATGTTCCCCTCGCGACGGAGCTCGAGGTCCTTCTGGGACAGCTCGAAACCGTCCGTCGTCGCCGCGACGGCGGAGAGCCGCTCCCGGCTCGGGTGGTCCGGCTCGAGCTTGGTGACCAGCAGGCACGTGCCCGCGTGCCCGCCGCGCCCGATGCGGCCGCGCAACTGATGGAGCTGTGAGATACCGAAGCGATCCGCGTCCATGATGACCATCAGCGTCGCGTTCGGCACGTCGACGCCGACCTCGATCACCGTGGTCGCGATCAGCACCTGCACCTCGCCGTCGGTGAAACGCGACATGACGTCCGCCTTGTCGTGGGGGTCCATGCGCCCGTGCAGCATCCCGCTCGTGACCCCCTGGAGTTGCGGGACACCGGCCAGGGATCCGTACAGACCGACCACGCTCGTGAGCTCCTGCTGGGGCCCGCCCTTCCGACCCGCGGGCTGCTCGCCGTACAGCACCTCCGGCGCGTCCTCGTCCGCCCTGCCGTCGTCACCGATCTTCGGGCACACCACGTACACCTGCCGGCCGCGTCGATCTCCTCCCGGGCCCGTGACCAGATCCGGTCGATCCACGCAGGGTGCTCGGTCAGGCCCACCTCGTGGGTCGCGATCGGCGACCTCCCGGCGGGCAGCTCCGACAGCGTCGAGGTCTCGAGGTCCCCGAACACCGTCATCGCGACGGTGCGCGGGATCGGCGTGGCGGTCATCACGAGGACGTGCGGTGAGGTGCGCGCCTTGGTGCGGAGCGCGTCGCGCTGCTCCACCCCGAACCTGTGCTGCTCGTCGACGACGATCAGCCCCAGATCGAAGAACTGGACGTTGTCCGACAGCAGGGCGTGGGTCCCGATGACGATCCCGGCGTCACCGGAGGCTGCGTCCAGCAGTGCCCTCTTCCGCTGGGCGGTCGGCATCGACCCCGTGAGCAGGACGACCCGCGTCCCGTCGGTCGCGCCACCGAGCATGCCACCCTCCGCCAGGGGACCGAGCGTCCTCGTGATCGATTGGAGATGCTGCGCGGCGAGGACCTCGGTAGGTGCGAGCAACGCTGCCTGCCCACCGGCGTCGATGACCTGGAGCATGGCCCGCAGCGCCACGAGGGTCTTGCCCGAGCCCACCTCTCCCTGCAGCAGCCGGTTCATCGGGTGTTCCTGCGCGAGATCACCGGCGAGGGTACCTCCGACATCGAGCTGTCCCTGCGTGAGGGTGAAGGGCAGCCGTGCATCGAACTGGTCGAGGAGCCCGCCGGGCCTCGGTGGTCGTGCGGTGGCCTGTTCATGCGCTGCCAGTGCGCGGCGGCGGGCGAGGGCGGTCTGGAGGACGAATGCCTCCTGGTAGCGGAAGCGGTGCTGGGCCCGGTAGGCGTCCTCGACCTGCTGCGGCCGGTGGACCAGCTCGTAGGCGGTGGCGAGGCTCATCAGTTTGTCCCGCTTCGCGATGGACGACGGTACGGGGTCGTCCAGCTCGGACAGGTGCAGCGTGTCGAGGACGAGTCCGACGGCGACGGTGATCTGGTCGCTGCTGAGTCTGTCGACGGCCGGGTAGACGGGGATGGGCCGGTGGAGGGAGGTGGGCTCGGCGTCGTCGTCGTTGAGGAGGGCGTAGCGGGGATTGGTCAGCGAGAGCTTGCCCCGATAGACCGTCACCTTGCCGGAGAACATGGCCCGCACGCCCGGGCGGAGGTCTCGCTCCGCGCCGAACCCGTTGAAGTACGTGAGGTTCATCCCGCCGAGCCCGCCGTCGGCGTCGTCCGTGATGACGACCTCGAGCAGCTTGCCCTTGCGCGTGTGCATCCGGCGTGAGTTGGCCGACTGGACGCGGGCGATCAGGGTGACCTCCTCGTCCACCGGGACGTCGGCGATGGGTGTCAGTTCGCCGCGCTCGAGGTAGGTACGGGGGAAATGGTGCAGCAGTTCGCCGGCCGTCGTATAGCCGAAGTGCTTCGCCAGGAGCTTGGACACCGGACCGAGGAGACGGTCCAGTGGGGCGTCGAGCTCCGAGGCGGTAGCGGCCCGCGTCGGATCAGGAGTCACGGGCCTCGGCTCCGACGGCAGGAGCGGCGAGCTGCGTCACCGTGATGTTCACGGGCTCTCCGGCCTGGTGGATGAGGGCCAGGGCGGGTGTGGCATCCGGGACGTGGACGTGGACACGCCAGCGGTAGCCCTCCGGGACCTCGGTCACCGCACTCATGATGACGGAGTCGCCCAGCTCGTCGAGGTGGAGACGCAGGGTCGCGGCGTCGAGCGGGCTGAGGTTGATCGTGCACATGACCTCCACGCCGTCCGCGTCCCCGCCGTTGTGGATGTGTGGAGCCTGGATGTCATAGCCGTGGAGGCCGTCGAGCAGTTCGTCCTGCAGCTCCTCCCCGAGGGCTGCCGCTCGCAGCGCATCGAGGATCAGCAGGAAACCGACGCCACCGGCATCGACCACCTTGGCCGCGGTGAGGGCGCCCAACTGGGATTCGGTGTCCACGACGGCGCGCAGGGCGTGCTGTACCGAGGCGCGCAGGGTCAGCGCCAGGGTGGAGTTGCTGTCATCCGCCGGATGCTCGGCGGCGGTTCCCGCGGCTCCCCTGGCGCTGGCCTCGAGGACGGACAGCATGGTGCCGGGAACGGGATCGCTCAAGGCGGACCAACTGCGGATCTGCGCCCGGTGCAGGGACGACGCCAGGAGCGTGCAGGTGAGTCGGGTGGTTCCGTGCAGCGGTTCCGCGAACGCCGCGAGGAAGACGGCGAACAGCGTGCCGGAATTCCCGCGGGCGTCCTCCATGGCCGCCTGCCCGGCGATGGCCAGCAGTTCACCGAGGTCGGATGTGTCCGCGTCCTGGGCGGCACGGGCGGCGGCGCGGGCCGTCTGGTAGAGATTCGTGCCGGTGTCGCCGTCGGCGACCGGGAAGATGTTGATGGCGTTGAGTCGGTCGCTGTGGTTGCCGAGAGACTCTTCCGCCTTGCCCAGCCAGCGCCTGAGCGCCACGGCGTTGGCGGTGACCTTAGTGTGCAAAATGATCCCATCCCCTGAGAGCTGTCGCCCGTGACGCCAGTGTCACCTGCGGCGTTCCCGGCCTTACCGAGCCTACCGCAGTGAACCCGGGGGGCATCAGGGATTCTTCCGGGAACACGGCCAGCAGACCGTGGTCCTCCCCGCCGCCGAGGACCCAGTGCATCGGGTCGACGCCCAGCAGTTCGGCCGCCGGCCGCAGGAGTTCCGCGTACTGCTGCAGTGCCTCCGGATCGAGGTCGAGCCGGACTCCGCTCGCCGCCGCGATCCTTCCGGCGTCCCGCACGAGCCCGTCGGAGATGTCGAGCATCGCGCTCGCGCCCCGCGGCGGCTGCCGCGGGTCCGGCGTGCAGGGGTGGCTGCGGCCGCACCTGTGCTGCAACCAGCTCGTCCCCCAGCTTCCCGAAGTCCGTCAGGGGCCTGCCGTCCTCGAGGATGGCGAGACCCGCGGCGGCACGGCCGAGGGTTCCCGCCACGGCGATGGTGCCGCCGGAGCGCGCTCCGGACCGCAGGACGGGCGCCCTGTGCAGGAGCCCGGTGACGGCGGCGGTGACGACGAGCTGGGAGCCGCCGCCCAGGTCACCACCGACCACCGAGCAGCCCGCCGCACCCAGTCGGTCGATCGCGGCGGCGAGCCCTCGCGCACAGTCCTCGACCCAACCGACGGGCGTGGCCGGAGGGAGGGTCAGACTGACGACCAGCGCCGTCGCGGTACCACCCATCGCGTTGATGTCACTGAGGTTCTGAGCCGCTGATTTCCAGCCGACGTCGTATCCCGTGGTGACGAAGCCCTGAGGCCGTACGAGCCGGAAGTCCTGGTCCTCGACGAGGGTATCGGTGGAGAGGACCACGGGACCGGTCCGCTCGAGGAGCACGGCGGCGTCGTCTCCCGGTCCCACGAGCACGCCTACCGGCGGGCCGAGCAGCGGCACGATCCTCGCGAGCAGTTCGCCCTCGCTCAGGTCCCCGACGGTCGGACCGACCTTGAACGGGAGCTGGGGGACGGAGTGGCTCGGTTTCGGCTCGTAGGACATCTACCTACCGTACGATGCCCGTCCGACCGACGTGGTCACCGACGACCGGTGGCATCAGGACTGGTGACGGCCTCGGCGCCGGGCCACCACGACCGCGACGACGGCCAGCAGCGCAGCCAGGACACCGGCGCCGATCCACGCGGCCGGAGCCACGGACGACGCCCGCTCCTCCTCCGCCGCGGCCGTAGCGGTGCTGCGTGCGCTCGGGGTGGCGGAGCGGCTGGCCGATGGGGTGGCCCTGGTGGCGGAGGGCTGCGTGGACGGCACCACTGCGCTCTGGGAAGGTGTGACGGCCGGCGGGGCCGGAGCAGCAGTCGCGGTCGCCTGCATGGTCGACGTCGCGGGTTCCGTCGCCGTCGGCTCCGCCCCCGGCGCTGCGTTCGTCGTCGTACTGCCCGCACTCGGACTCGGAGCCGGCGCCTCCCCCGGCACGGCGACGACCTCCCCGGTCGTCGCGTCGTACCGGAGGTTCGTGTAGATGAGGGTGTCGGCGAACAGCAGGTACCCGGTGTCGGGCTCGATGAGGTGGCCGGTGCCCGGATGTACGAGGAATCCGGTACGGGCGTTGATGGCGAAACCGGTTGCCGCGTCGACGCCCGCCGTCGCCGTCGGGTCCGCCACCGGAGGTGCCGGCTCTCCGAAGGTCGCGCCGGGTTGCGGCTGCTCGACGACGTCGGGCTGCAGCTGGCCGGCCAGGACGGGCGGGACGACAGCAGGCTCGAGCTCCTGGGCGGCAGCAGGACCGCCGAGCGCGGTTCCGGCGAGCACTGCAGCAGCTGCACCCGTGAGGATCAGCCTGGTGGAGGGACGTGGCGTGGTGTAGCGGTGGGGCTGGGTCATTCGTCCTCGGCTCGTGCTCTCGCAACGGCCGGCGACGAAGCGCCGCCGGATGCGGATGGTCCCCGTCAACCTGTGGTCGGCTGCGGCTCCTGAAGCCTACTGGCCGGGGTGGCCGCGACCCGGCTTCCGTCGGGGCATCACGCGTCGTGTCGCCTGCGGCAGGAGTACCAGCTACTAGGGTGGGACCATGCCTGCCCTTCCCCGCGCCCTGAAGACCCTGGTAGCCGCCGTGGCCCTCCTGGCGGGGCTCTCCGGATGCGCGGCCGGCGTGGTGGACGTCGACCCGGCGGACGATGCCGCCAATGCCAGATGCGCCGACGTCATGCTCGCCCTGCCTCCCCTCGTCGCCGAGAACGAGCAGCGGGACACGAACAGCCAGGCGACGTCGGCCTGGGGCGACCCGTCGAAGGTGGTCCTGCGCTGTGGCGTCGTCGTCCCCGGTCCGACGACCGATCCGTGCGTGACGGTGAACGACGTCGACTGGGTCATCAGGGAGGGTGACCCGGCCTGGACGGCCACCACCTATGGGCGGGAACCGGCCGTCGAGGTGCTCTTCGATCCGGAGGTCGTGGCGTCCAGTACCGTCCTGGTCGAACTCGGGGACGCGGTGTCCCGGGTGGAGCAGATCCGCGCCTGCGTCGGACTGTCCGAGGCGACACCGGCACCGACGGAGGGCTGACGCAAGCCCTGCCCGTGACTGGCGCCGACCGCGCGGCGCGGCCACGCTGGACAGCAGTATCCCCGGGCGAGCGCCCGGAGTACCACCCGACCCCTGCCAGGAGGCACCGTGAAAGCCGAGCAAATCTCCGACGTCTGCACCTTCCACGGCGAGGGGCCCTACTGGGATCCCCGCCGGGGCGAACTGCTGTTCGTCGACATGCAGGAAGGAGACGTCCTGGTGCGCCACGAGGACGGCAGCCTGGACCGCCACGACGTCCATCCCCGGCTCGCCGGCGTCGTGCGGGGACGCGCTTCCGGCGGGTACGTCATCGGGGTCGAGCGCGGTTTCCTGTTCACGGACGATGCCTTCACCACCCTCGAGGAGGGACCCCAGGCCTTCAGCGACCCTTCCGTGCGCATGAACGACGGCGGGTGCGACCCGGCGGGCCGATTCCTCTGCGGCTCGATGGGGTGGGAGGGCGGCTTCGGCGCCGGCGCCCTGTACTCCCTGCACCAGGACCACACGGTGTCCACCGTCCTGAGCAGTGTCACCGTCTCCAACGGCCTGCACTTCTCCCCCTCCGGCGACACCGCATTCCTGAGCGACACCCCTACCGGCCGGATCGATGCACTCGGCTACGACCTGGCAACCGGTACCTTCACGGACCGGCGTACGTTCGCCGTCATCGAGCAGGCGCTCGGTATGCCCGACGGCATGGCGATCGATGCCGAGGGCGGCATCTGGACCGCACTGTACGGTGGCGGCGCCATCGCCCGTTTCGACGCGGCGGGCAGGCTCACCGATCACGTTCCCCTGCCCGTCACGAACGTCACCGCCTGCACTTTCGGTGGGACCGACCTCACGACGCTGTTCGTCACGACCACCCAGGAGAACATCCCCGAGGGCTCGGAACCCTCTGCCGGAGCCCTGTTCGCCGTCGAGCCCGGGATCGCAGGCGCACCGCTGCCGATGTTCGCGGGATAGCGGGACGGGGTCCCTCCGCGGGCGACCACTGCCAGTCGCCCGCGGAGGAACACCGGGGGTTATTCGTGCCGGTCGGCGCGCCGGACGGGTTCCGGCTCATGGCCTCCCCGCATCAGAGGATCGGCTGCCCTCCGGTGACGGCGATGCGCGCTCCCGAGACATAGCTGGCCTCGTCGGACGCGAGCATGACGTACACCGGTGCGAGCTCCGCGGGCTGGCCGGCGCGCTGCATCGGCACCTGCTGGCCGAAGCTCTCCACCTGCTCCTCGGGCATCGTGGCGGGGATGAGGGGCGTCCAGATCGGCCCGGGCGCCACCGAATTGGCGCGGATGCCACGCTCGGCCAGGAGCTGCGCCATGGACGCCGTCATGTTCGCGATCCCGGCCTTCGTCGCCGAGTACGGCAGCAGCGTGGGGACAGGATTGTCCGAGTTCACCGAACTCGAACCGATGATCGAGCCACCCGGTCCCATGTGCGGCAGGACGGCTTTCGTGAGGTGGAAGAAGGCGCTGAGGTTGATGGCCAGCGTACGGTCCCACTCCTCGTCCGGGATCTCCTCGATGGTCTCGTGGGTCATCTGGAACGCCGCGTTGCTGACGAGGATGTCCACCCGGCCGAACTCCTCGACCGCCTTGTCGATCACCGCACGGCAGGTCGCCGGATCGGCGAGGTCTCCGGGGAACAGGACGGCCTGCCGGCCGGCCTCCTCCACCCATCGCGCTGTCTCCTGGGCGTCCTCGTCCTCGTTCAGGTAGCTGATCAGGACGTCGGCGCCCTCCCGCGCGTAGGCGATGGCGACGGCGCGGCCGATGCCGCTGTCCCCACCGGTGATGACGGCCTTCTTGCCGCTCAGCCGTCCCGTCCCGCGGTAGGACTGCTCGCCGTGGTCGGGGGTCGGGTCCATGTCCGCCGTGGTTCCGGGTGGTTCCTGCTGCTGCGCTGGCTGGCTCACTGTTCCTCCTCGTGTCTACGGGCCTTCGAGCCCGTAGGTTCCTTGCACCCCCACCGTAAGCAGCCTTAGTAATTGAAGGGAAGCGGACGCCAGGTCCGGAAATGCGTTGCACGAGGAGGATCGCCCCCGTCATGCGGTACGACGCCGAATACATCCTGCCGCTGAAGTGGACCGACCACGGCCCGGTGGCGGAGCTCGCCGCCTACCTCTCGCGCCTCGTGGAATGGATCGACGTCACGGTGGTCGACGGATCCGCCGAGCCCTTCTTCGACCGGCATGCGCGGGCCTTCCCGGCGGGGGTCCGCCACCTCCGACCGGCGCCCGAAGCGGTGCGGCAGGGCGGGAACGGCAAGGTGCACGGCGTCCTGACCGGGTTGTCCGCAGCCCGGCACGAGCTCGTGGTCATCGCGGACGACGACGTCCGGTACCGGCGACCCGAGCTCCGGCGGGTCCTGGAGCTGCTCGGCACCACGGACCTCGTGCGTCCGCAGAACGTCTTCGCGACCCTGCCCTGGCACGCTCGCTGGGACACCGGACGGACACTGCTGAACCGGGTGCTCGGCTCCGACTATCCGGGCACGCTGGGCGTGCGCAGGAGCACCGTGCTGGCCGCGGGCGGCTACTGCGCGGACGCATTGTTCGAGAACCTGGAACTGATCCGAACCGTCCGGGCGGCCGGCGGAACCGAGGTCCGCGCCGACGATCTCTTCGTCGCCAGGATCCCGTGCTCCTGGCAGCACTTCGTGAAGCAGCGCGTCCGGCAGGCATACGACAGCTTCGCGCAGCCCGTTCGCCTCGGCGTCGAACTCTGCCTCCTCCCACTGGCGCTCCTCGCCCGCCCGACGCCGCGGCAGGCGGCCCTCGCGGTTCTGACCCTCGTGGCCCTGGCCGAGATAGGCCGACGACGCCACGACGGGCGAGCTGCCTTCCCACCGACCGCCGCCCTGTGGGCGCCTGCATGGGTGCTGGAACGCGCCGTCTGCAGCTGGCTGGCCGTGGCCGGCAGGGCGCGCGGTGGCGTGCCCTACGCGGGAACACGGATGGCGCTCGCGGCGCACTCGGAGCGACAGCTGCGGACGCGTCTGGGCGCGAGCACGACGACGGGACCCGCCCTGCCGGCAGCTGCACTGCAGGACGGCGGGCGAAAGTAAGTACACTGATGGTCCGAGCTTGCTACGACGATCAAGGAACTCACATGGCAGACACACTGGGAAGTCCTACCTCCGAGCCCGAGGGCGGATTCGAGCGGGACCCGTCCGATTGGGTCACGGGCGACGAACCCATGACCGCCGCACAGCGCAGCTACCTGGACACGCTGGCGCGGGAGGCCGGCGAGGAGATTCCCGCCGACATCAACAAGGCGGAGGCGTCCGAGCACATCGACCGACTCCAGAAGAAGAGCAAGCGGGTCGGCGACGACTCCTGATCCCGCAACGGCGATCGCTTCAATCCCACGACCGGCGTCGTGGGATTTTTGCGTCCGGGCCCGATGCCTGCGTCCGCGCTACCGTCCGGCAGCGAAGTTGAATTCGGTGCAGATGTCCTGTCCGAAGATGAAACGGCGCAGCGGAGCGGTCCGGGCCTCGGCCAGCACCTCGGACCCCGTGAAGCGGATGCCCGGCACGCCGTCTCCCACCAGTACCGGAGCCGTGGTGAGGTAGAGCCGATCGAGGACCCCGGCCTCGAGGAAGCGCGAGACGGTGTTGCCGCCGCCCTCGACCAGCACCTTCGCCAGGCCCCTCGCCTGCAGGATGTCGAGCACCCGCCGCGGAGCGACGTGCTCGGCGGGCAGCCGCACCACCTCCACCGAGGACGGCAGGTTCTCCGGAACCGGGGCGTCCTGGGCGACGAGCCAGAGAGTGGGCACGCCGTCGTCGGCGAGAACCCGGGCGTCCGCCCCCACCTTCGCGGCGGCGTCGAGGACCACGCGTACGGGATTGCCGCCGGGCACGGACTCGACGGCGAGCGAACAGTCCTCCGCGAGGACGGTGGAAGCACCGACGACGACGGCGTCCACGAGAGCGCGCAGGCGCTGCAGGTGTCCGTGGTCGCCCCGGTCGTCGTGGAAGCCGGAGTCACCGCTTCGTGAGGCGATGAAGCCGTCCAGGCTCTGCCTCAGCTGACCCACCACGAGCTGCTGCTTCGCACCGGCGAGGTAGCCGTAACGATGCGTGAGCTCCTCCGCCTCGCCGGACACCGGAGCTGCCGGCACCACGCCGGCGAGCAGGGAACTCCACGCATCATCGGACGGGGCCGCGTCATGACGCATGCGGGCGCGCTTCGTCGCGAGGTAGCCCGCGTTCTCGGAGCGTTCCGACACGGCGAGGCCGCGGCGTTCGACGACGGCGATCCCGAGCTCCGCGAGCGCCTCCTCCTTCGCCGGGTTGCCCGAGAGCAGGCGGACGGCACCGATCCCGAGGTCCTGCAGGATCTCTGCCGCCTGGTCGTAACGGCGCGCGTCCACGGGAAGCCCCAGGGCGGTGTTCGCGTCCACCGTGTCCACGCCCTGGTCCTGCAGCGCATAGGCCTTCAGCTTCGCGAGCAGCCCGATCCCGCGGCCCTCGTGCCCCCGCACATAGACCACCACTCCTCGGTTCTCCGCCGCGATCGCGGTCAGGGCGGCGTCGAGCTGTTCCCCGCAGTCGCAGCGCCAGGACCCGAAGGCGTCACCCGTGAGGCACTCACTGTGGACACGGACGAGCGGCGGTGTGCCCGAGGAGTCGGGGGCGTCGTCGGTGATGCCCTGCGCCAGGGCCACGTGCTCCGTTCCGCCGCTGTCGCGGTAGCCGATCATGCGGAAGGTGCCGTGCCGGGTCGGCAGCACGGTCTCCGCGACCCTCTCGACGCTGGCCGGTACCGATCCTGGAGCGAGGCGGGCTGACTGGATGGACATGGCACAACCTTAGGAGTGTGACGGGGTGTCTGGAAAAACGGACGACGACAGGTCAACAGGAGCGAGCCGCCGTTCATTGCGCGGGCGAGGGGCGAGGAATGTCTGCTGCGGCGCGCCCGAGGACATCCCGGAAGGCCAGCACCGCGGGGCGTCGCGACCCCGCGCGGCGCACGGACGTGAAGATGGACCGTCGGGGATGATCGGCCAGGTGCAGCAGCCGCACCGGGACGTTCCGACCCGTCCAGACGAGATCGGGCATGAGGGCGACGGCGTTGCCCGACTCGATCAGGCGGATCTGGGCCTGCAGGTCGGCTGTCTCGTAGCGTACGTCCGGCTCGAAGCCGGCGCGCCGGCACGCCTGCTCGGCCCAGTGCCGCGACGCCGCCCCCTTCGGTTCCATCACCCAGGCCGCTTCGGCGGCCTCGGCGACGGTGGACATGCAGCGGTACTCGGCACCCACGAGTGGAACGGCGAGGCGGATGGCGTCCTCGGTCAGCGGCACATGGTCCAGTTCGGGGTGCCGGGGGGCTGCGTGACCGGGGTACTGCTCGGCGATCACGAGATCGAAATCGCGGGCGAACGTCTCGTAGAGGGCGGTCTCCGGCTCCCGCTGCACCATCTCCACGCGGACGTCCGGGTAGGAGCGGGTCATCGCCGTCAGGGCATCGGGCATCAGTGCGAGGGCGGCCGACTGGAAGACCGCCACACGGACGGTCCCGGACACGGTGGTGAGCGAGGACGCGAGGTCGGCCTCCGCCCGCTCGAGGGTCTCGAGCAGCTGGGCGGTGTGCGCCACGAGGACCTCGGCCTGCGGTGTCAGGACCACGCGGCGGCCAATCTTCCGCAGCAGTTCCACGCCCACTTCCTTCTCGAGCAGGGCCAGTTGCTGCGAGACCGAGGAGGGGCTGTAACTGAGCGCTGCGGCGACGTCCGCGAGGGTCCCGCGGATCTTCAGTTCGCGCAGCAGGCGTAGCCTGCGCAGGTCGAGCACTGGGTGTCCCTCTCTTCGCTTTTCCTGATGAATACCCTTCGGAATTCATCGCTATTCCTAATGGTAGGGCTCGACCGATACTGAGGGGGAAGTAGTTGCTCCACTCTGTGCCCGGCACAAGCCGCCGAACCGAAAGCCGTTGCCATGACGACCCAGATCCCACCCCGCGAGGGCATCGCCGCCACAGCGGCACCCCAGCAGGCGTCTCCACGCCCAGACCATGGAACCGCGGACGCATGCTCCCGCTTCTCGGCAGGACCCGGCGGTTCGACCGACATCCCGGCAGGTCTGCCGGATGCGTCGATCGCCCTGGTGCGGCGGTGGCTCACCGAGGCGTCGACCGTTCCGGTCGACGCCTCGGCCAAGCAGTTGGCGGGTGTCCTCAAGGACCCCGACGGGCTGGCGTTCACCGTCGGCTTCGTGGACGGCGTCATCCGGCCCGAGGATCTCGCGGTTGCCGCCCGGAATCTGCGGGCCCTCGCACCGAAGGTCCCCGGGTTCCTCCCCTGGTACATGCGCTCCGCCGTGAAGGTCGGTGCCGCCGTCGCCCCCGTCCTGCCGCAGGTGGTCATCCCCATCGCTCGCCGCGTCCTGCGCGAGATGGTGGGACACCTCATCATCGACGCCTCGGATGCCAGGCTCGGTCGGTCGATCAGCAGGATCAGGCGGGAGGGCGTCAGCCTGAACGTCAATCTGCTCGGGGAGGCCGTCCTCGGCGACCGGGAGGCGGAACGCCGCCTCGAGGGGACGGTGCGGCTGCTGGAGCGACCCGACGTCGATTACGTCTCCATCAAGGTGTCCTCCACGGTCGCTCCGCACCCGGCCTGGGCCTTCGAGGAGGCGGTACAGCACGTCGCCGGGAAGCTCACGCCGCTGTATGCGCTCGCCGCACGGGCCCGGAAGCCGAAGTTCATCAATCTCGACATGGAGGAGTACAAGGACCTCGACCTCACGATCGCCGTCTTCATGGCGATCCTCGATCGCCCCGAGTTCCTGGACCTCGAGGCCGGGATCGTCCTGCAGGCCTACCTTCCCGACTCCCTGGCGGCGATGATCCGGCTGCAGGAGTGGGCAGCCTCGCGCCGGGCGCGAGGCGGCGCCGGTATCAAGGTCCGCGTGGTCAAGGGAGCGAACCTCCCGATGGAGCAGGTCGAGGCGTCGCTCCACGACTGGCCACTGGCCACCTGGGGTTCGAAACAGCAGTCGGACACCCACTACAAGCGCGTGCTGAACTATGCGCTGCAGCCCGGGCGCGTGGACAACGTCCGCATCGGTGTCGCGGGCCACAACCTCTTCGACCTCGCCTTCGCCTGGCTGCTCGCCGGGGAGCGCGGTGTCCGCCACGGGATCGAGTTCGAGATGCTGCTGGGCATGGCCCAGGGCCAGGCGGAAGCCGTGAAGCGCGACGTCGGTTCGCTGCTCCTCTACACGCCCGTGGTGCATCCGCGCGAGTTCGACGTCGCCATCGCGTACCTGATCCGCCGCCTCGAGGAGGGCGCGAGCCAGGACAACTTCATGTCCGCCGTCTTCGAGCTGTCCGAGAACGAGACGTTGTTCGAGCGGGAGAAGAACCGTTTCCTCGCCTCCCTGGCCGACCTCGACGCGGTGATCCCCGCGCCGAACCGCTCCCAGGACCGCTCCGGACCTGCTCCCGCACATCCGGGAAGCGGCTTCGCGAACACCCCCGACACCGATCCCTCCCTCCCGGCGAACCGTGCCTGGGGCCGGGCGATCCTCGAGCGCGCGAGGACATCGGACCTCGGGAACGACGTCGTCGCGGCCACCACCGTCACGCGCGCCGAGGACCTCGAGGACGTCATCGCCGGCGCTGCCTCCGCCTCCGCATCGTGGGGATCGCTGACGGGCGCCGAGCGTGCGGCAGTGCTGCACCGTGGCGGCGATGCGCTCGAGGCGCACCGCGCCGAGCTGATGGAGGTCATGGCCGCCGAGACCGGCAAGACCCTCGACCAGGCCGACCCGGAGATCTCCGAGGCGGTGGACTTCGCGCACTACTACGCCGAGCGCGCCCGCGAGCTCGACGACGTCGACGGCGCCGCGTTCTCGCCCGTGGGCCTCACGGTCGTGACGCCGCCATGGAACTTCCCCGTCGCGATCCCGGCCGGTTCGACCCTCGCCGCCCTCGCCGCCGGATCGTCCGTCATCCTCAAGCCCGCCTCGCAGGCACGCCGCTCCGGCTCCGTCATGGTCGAGGCGCTGTGGTCGGCGGGGGTGCCACGTGAGGTCCTGCGCCTCGTGCAGGTCGAGGAGGGCGACCTCGGGCGACGGCTCATCTCCGATCCCCGGGTGGACCGCGTGATCCTGACCGGCGGCTACGAGACGGCCGAGCTGTTCCGCTCCTTCCGGACCGATCTGCCGTTGCTCGCCGAGACCTCCGGCAAGAATGCGATCATCGTGACCCCGAGTGCGGACCTCGACCTCGCCGCCCGTGATGTCGCGCAGTCCGCCTTCGGGCATGCCGGCCAGAAGTGTTCCGCCGCCTCCCTGGTGATCCTCGTGGGCAGCGTGGGCACCTCGCGGCGCTTCCGCAACCAGCTCCTCGACGCCGTCCGCTCACTGACGGTCGGATACCCGACGGATCCGACGACCCAGATGGGCCCGGTCATCGAGCCGGCCGAGGGCAAACTGCTCGACGGGCTCACGATGCTCGGTGACGGCGAGACCTGGCTCGTCCAGCCCGAGCAGCTGGACGCGACCGGGCGCCTGTGGAGTCCGGGCATCCGCGACGGCGTGAAGCGCGGCTCGACCTACCACCTCACCGAGTACTTCGGGCCGATCCTCGGCATCATGACCGCCGCGACCCTCGACGAAGCCGTCATCCTGCAGAACGACATCGACTACGGACTCACCTCCGGTATCCACTCGCTGGACAGCGGGGAGATCGCCGCCTGGCTCGAGGGCATCCAGGCCGGCAACCTGTACGTCAACCGGGGCGTCACCGGCGCGATCGTCCAGCGCCAGCCCTTCGGTGGCTGGAAGAAGTCGGCCGTCGGCGCTGGTACCAAGGCAGGAGGACCGAACTATCTCGTGGGCCTCGGATCCTGGTCCTCACGCGCCTCCAGCGCCGGGGACGCACCCCTGCCCGTCGTCGCACCCCTGCTGTCGGCTGCCCGCGGTGCGCTTCCGGAGAGCGACGTCGCCCGACTGGAGCGCGCCGCGCCTCGGACGCCTCCGCCTGGAACGGTGAGTTCGGCCGCGTGAAGGACGTCTCGGCCCTCACGGCGGAGCGGAACCTCTTCCGCTACGTCCCCCACCCCGTGACGGTGCGGCTGGCCGAGGGCGCGCCCGTTGCCGACCTCGTGCGCGTCCTCCTCGCGGCGCGGGCCGCCCGAGCCGCGGTGACGGTGTCCAGCGCCGTCGAACTGCCGCCCGCGCTCCGTACCGTCGTCGCGGAGCAGGCCGCGAGCCTCTCCGTGGAGGACGACGACGCCTGGCTCATCCAGGCGTCGGCATCGATGGCCGGACGGGTGCGGCTGATCGGTGGTGCTGCCGCCGGGCTCGCAGCTGCGACGGGCGGGCGGCCGGACCTCGCCATCTACGCGCAGCCGGTCACCGAAGCGGGCCGCCTGGAGCTGCTGCCGTTCCTCCAGGAGCAGGCCATCAGCATCACGGCCCACCGCTTCGGGACGCCCAGCGGATTGACCGAGGGCATCATCTAGGTCCGGGCGGGCGGTGTAGGTGACACGCTGCTGCCCGCTCCTCCGGCAGCAGGTCTGCGGGTCCTCGCGGCTCCGGCCGTAGACTGGCCCGCGGAGAACCCGGCACGCCGGAACCACCACTCGCTGCCGCAGGGGCGGCCGGAAGGACCGACGCCGCCGATGAGCAGCAGCCGCAGCACGAGCCCGACGACCGGGGACCGGCTCCGGGCATGGGCCCCCGGCCTCCTGGTCATGGCCGTGTGCGTCGCGCTGGCCGTCCTCCTGTCCGAGCTGCAGTCCGTCGTCGGCGCGCTCGTGATCGCGCTTGCTCTCGGGATCCTGCTCGGAAACTCCGGCCTCTACGCAGCGGCGCTGCGGCCGGGGGTCGGAGCCGGGACCAAGCACCTGCTCCGGAGTGGTGTGGTGCTGCTCGGCCTCCAGCTCGCCCTGTCGGACATCCTCGCGCTCGGACCCCAGGTCATCCTGCTGATCGTCGCCTGCGTCACCCTGAGCTTCTACGGAACGCTCTTCTGGGGTCGGCGGCTCGGCCTGACCAGGGCCGGGGCGCTGCTCATGGCGGCGGGTCTCTCCATCTGCGGGGCTTCGGCCGTCGCCGGGATGCAGGGTGTCGTGGACGCCGAGGACGACGAGGTGGCCTCCGCCGTCGCGATGGTCACGCTCTACGGAACCCTCATGATCGTGGCGCTGCCCCTCCTGAACAACCTCCTCGGACTCGACCCCATGGAGTTCGGTGTCTGGTCGGGCCTCGCCGTCCACGAGGTGGCGCAGGTGGTGGCGGTCGCGAGCACGGCGGGAGCGACAGCGCTCGCGTCCGCGACGGTGGTCAAACTCGGACGCGTCCTCATGCTCGCTCCTGTCGCCGCGGCGACGGGCGTGGCGGAACGACGTCGGGCCCGCACCGCCGATCCGGCCGCCGGGGCCGGTACGTCCCCTGCCGCTGCGCCGCCGGCAGTTCCTCCCGCGCCGCTGGTCCCGCTCTTCGTCCTGGGTTTCCTCGCCATGGTGGTCGTCCGATCGCTGGAGATCATGCCGCTTCCTGTCCTTGACGCAGGCCGCGCGCTGGCCACCGTCCTGCTGGCAGCGGGCATGTTCGGTCTCGGGGCAGGGATCGACCTCCGCCGCCTGCTGCGCACGGGCGGGCGGTTCGCGCTCGTGGGTGCGGTGTCCACGCTGTTCCTCGCGGGCGTGTCCCTGCTGGGTGTGCTCCTGCTGGCGTAGCGTCCCTGCGGACGTGGCGTGCCCGGGGAGGGCCGGACGAGCAACCGACACCGCAACTCCGGCTCGCCCTGTGCTCGGAGTGCTCCCGTCGATCCGGCGAACGTGGAACCCGGACGCGTGTTCTCGCCGCGCTCCTTGTGGTGATCGCGTGCTCGTGGTGCAGTAGGGCGATGCATCGGATCCTGCTCCGTGAAGTAGTCATAGACGTACCGGAGGACGCGTTCACCGCGACCAGCCGCTTCTGGTCCGGGGCGCTGCTCGCGGAAGCGCGGCGAGTGGAGGACCACCCGGAGTTCACGGCGCTCGTCGATCCCGCGGCGATGTGCTGGGTCGGACTCCAGAACGTGGGTCACGCCGCCGCACGCCTGCACCTCGACATCGAAACCGACGACGTGGTCGCCGAAGTGGACCGGTTGGTGGCCCTGGGTGCCACGGTGGTTGCGCAGGGTCGGGCCTGGGTGGTGCTGAAAGATCCGGCGGAGGTGCTGTTCTGCGTCGTCCCCCATGAGTCCCCCTGGTTCGACGAGCGAGCTCGCACCGTTCCGTGAAGGGCCGACCACCGCCTGGGTGTGGTGCTCCTCAGCGCAGGCCGGTACCGCGGTCGAGCGCCAGCCCGATCAGTTCGTCGATCAGTTCGGTGTAGCCGAGGCCGGACTTCGCCCACATCTGCGGATACATACTGATCGGGGTGAAGCCCGGCATGGTGTTGATCTCGTTGATGACGAGGCGGCCGTCGGGTGTGTAGAAGAAATCCACCCTGGACAGACCCTCGGCGCCGATCGCGTCGAAGGCCTCCCCCGCGAGGCGGCGGACGCGCTCGATCACGTCGTCGGGTAGCTCCGCCGGGCACGACAGTTGCGCGGCGGCACCGTCCACGTACTTGGCCTCGAAGTCGTACCAGTCGTGGTCGCCGGCCTGCATCGAGATCTCGCCCGGCAGGGATGTGCGGGGAGCATCGAGTCCGCGTCCCTGCAGAACGGCCACCTCGATCTCGCGTCCCTCGATGCCGGCCTCGATGACGACCTTCGGGTCGAACGCGCGCGCGGCGTCCACTGCTGCACGGATGCCGTCCGTGTCCTCGACGCGGCTGATCCCCATGGACGAACCCGCACGGGCCGGCTTCACGAACAGCGGGAACCCGAGAGCCGCGGCGCGCCGGATGCTGCCGTCCGCGTCGGATCGCCACTGGCGGTCCGTCACCACCTCGTAGGGCCCGACCTCGAGCCCGGCCGAGGCGAACACCACCTTCATGTAGTGCTTGTCCATCCCGACGGCGGACGCCAGGACACCTGCGCCCACGTACCGCATGTCGGCCAGTTCGAGCATGCCCTGCAGTGTGCCGTCCTCCCCGAAGGGCCCGTGCAGGAGCGGTAGGACGACGTCGACGCCGCCCAGGCTCTCGGGCACCGAGCCGGGGGCGGCCACGAGCAGTTCCTGGCCCGGGGTCCCGTCGACGGCGGTGCCCATCACCACGGCCTGCGAGGTGGCGGTCACCTCGGGCAGCACGTCGGAGCGGAGCGACCAGGCGGAGGGATCCGCGGAGACGAGCGACCACTGCCCGGACTTGGTGATGCCGACCGGCACGACGTCGTACCGCGATCGGTCGATGGCTTCCAGTACACCCGCGGCGGTCACGCAACTCACGGAATGCTCGCTCGAGCGCCCGCCGAACAGGACGAGCACGCGTGGTTTGCGGGGAAGGGCTGAGGTCTCGGTCGACACGGTGGTCACGGTGCGGGATCGCCTTCCGGCTTGAGGTTGCGGGCGAGCAGGCGCGGCCCGAGGTCCTGGACGGACAGTCGTCCCTGAAGGACGGCCACCACGCTTCCGGTGATGGGCATGTCGACGCCCAGTTTCGTCGCGGAGTCCAGGACGGCCTGGGCGGACTTGATGCCTTCCGCCGTCTGGTTCATGCGGACGGTGACCTGCTCGAGGGTCAGTCCCTGCCCCAGGAGTTGACCTGCCGTGTGGTTGCGGGACAGCGCGGACGAGCAGGTCGCGATGAGGTCGCCCATCCCGGCGAGCCCGGCCAGAGTGTCGGGCCGCCCACCGAGTGCGACGGCGAGGCGGGTCGTCTCGGCGAGGCCACGGGTGATGACGGAGGCCTTGGTGTTGTCACCCATGCGGCGTCCCTCGCAGATCCCCACGGCCAGCGCGATCACGTTCTTCACGATGCCGCCGATCTCCACCCCGATCACGTCGGTCGAGGTATAGGGCCGGAAATAGGACGCGGTGCACGCGGCCGCGATCCAGGTCGCGACGTCGTGGTCGGGGCAGGCGACGACGGACGCCGTCGGCTCCTCCCGGGCTATCTCCAGCGCGAGGTTCGGCCCGGAGACGACGGCGATTCGCTCAGCGGGGAGCCCGAGCTCCTCGGCGATGACCTCGCTCATCCGCGCATCGGTACCCACCTCGAGTCCCTTCATGAGGGAGACGACGACGGCGTGGCCCGGGATGAGCGGCCGCCACGCGGGCAGTTGGGCCCGGAGACTCTGCGCGGGGACGGCCAGCACGACGAGGTCGCTGCCCGCCAGGACGTCGGCGATGTCGGCCGATGCCGTGATGTTGGAAGGGAGTCGGGTGTCGCCCAGGTAGCGGGAGTTCCTGTGGTCACGGGTGATCTCGTCCGCGACCTCGGCACGCCGGGACCACAGGGCGACCGTCGTGTCCGCCGACGCATCGGCCAGGACCTTCGCGAAGGTCGTACCCCAGCTTCCGGACCCGAGCACGGCGATCCTGCCCGGCGGGGTGTCGTGGATGGTGCTCGTGCCCGTCGGGCGCGCTTCTTGTGCTGTCACGGGGTACCTCCGACCGGTGGTGCACCGGGGGTGTCGTCGTCCCCGGTGCCACCGGTGTCGACAGTGCCGCCCGCCTGCTGCTTGCGGGCCGGGTCCCAGCGGACGGCGGGCGGCTCCTCGCGCCTCAACTCGGCGAGGAGGTCGGTGATCGCGTCGATGATCCGCTCCGTGGCGGCCTCGAGGGTGGAGCGGGTGAGTGGAGCGTCGCGGAAGTCGCTGAGGTCCACGGGATCGCCCACCAGCACACGGGAGCGCTTCCGTGGCACGAGGTAGAAGCGCTTCGCGTAGGGCGGGAAGACCTCCTGTGCACCCCACTGGGCGATCGGAACCACGGGAGCACCGGTCTGCAGCGCGAGACGGGCGGCCCCCGTGCGGCCCTTCATCGGCCACATGTCGGGATCCCGCGTGAGGGTCCCCTCCGGATAGATGATGATGCCGCCGCCGTCGGCGAGGGCTTCCCGCGCGGCTTCGAGGGACCGGTTCGCTCCGGCTGAGCTGCGCTCCACGGGGACCTGCTTGATGGTGCGCAGGATCCAGCCGATCACGGGGACCCGGAAGATCGATGCCTTCGCCAGGAAGTGGGGCATCACGCCCTGGTTGAACAGGAAGTGCCCGACGACCACCGGATCGATCTCGGTGACGTGGTTCGGACAGACGATCATCCCCGTACCCCGCGGGAGTTTCTCCTGGCCGTGCCACTCCTTGGCCATCAGGGCGTTCATGACGGGCCTGACCCACAGCCCGAGGAACGTGAACATGGCACGCGAACTCGGCGACTCCCCCATCCCGGGGGTCCTAGGCGGAAGCCACAGCGGCAGCCGGGGCGTCCCCCGTGATGTCGAAGTCGGCGCCCAGTCCCTCGAGCTTGTCCTGGAACCGCTCATAACCGCGGTTGATGAGCTCGATACCGGTCACCCTGGAGACACCGTCGGCCGCGAGCGCGGCGATGAGGTGGCTGAAGCGCCCCGGAGGTCGGGGATGTCGATGTCCGCCCCGCGCAGCTGGGTGGGCCCGGAGATGACTGCGGAGTGCAGGAAGTTGCGCTGGCCGAAGCGGCAGGGCACGCTGCCGAGGCACTCGCGGTGCACCTGGATGTTGGCGCCCATGCGGATGAGCGCCTCGGTGAAGCCGAATCGGTTCTCGTACACCGTCTCGTGCACGATCGACACCCCGGCGGCCTGCGTCAGGGCGACGACGAGCGGCTGCTGCCAGTCGGTCATGAACCCGGGGTGGACGTCGGTCTCGAGCACCAGCGGCTTCAGGGACCCGCCCGGGTGGTAGAAGCGGATGCCGTCGTCGTCGACGTCGAACGCACCGCCGATCTTGCGGTAGGTGTTGAGGAAGGCGGTCAGGTCGAGCTGGCGTGCACCTTCGACGTAGATGTCACCCTTGGTGACGAGCGCAGCGGAAGCCCAGGAGGCGGTCTCGTTGCGGTCGCAGATGGCCTTGTGGTTGTAGCCGGTGAGTTCGCGGACGCCTTCGATGCGGATGACGCGGTCGGTCTGCACCGTGATGATGGCGCCCATCTTCTGCAGGACGGCGATCAGGTCCATGATCTCGGGCTCGACCGCTGCTCCGGAGAGTTCGGTGATGCCGTCGGCCCGGACAGCGGTCAGCAGGACCTGCTCGGTGGCTCCGACACTCGGGTACGGGAGGGCGAGCTTCGCTCCGTGGAGACCCTTGGGCGCGGAGATGGAGATGCCGCCCGGCCGCTTGTCGACCACGGCGCCGAAGTTCCGCAGGACCTCCAGGTGGTAGTCGATCGGCCGGTCGCCGATCTTGCAGCCTCCGAGGTCCGGGATGAACGCCTCCCCGATGCTGTGCATCAGCGGTCCGCAGAACAGGATGGGGATACGCGAATCGCCGGCATGGGCGTCGATGTCCTTGGAGCGGGCCATCTTCGCGTCGCTCGGGTCCATGGTGAGGTCGCCCGTCACGGGGTCCTTGGTCACGGTGACGCCGTGCAGCTGCAGGAGGCTCGTGACGACCTCCACGTCCTTGATCTCGGGGACGTTGCGCAGGACCGACGGCGTACTGCCGAGCAGCGAAGCCACCATCGCCTTCGGCACCAAGTTCTTCGCTCCGCGGACGGACACCTTGCCTGTGAGTGGAATACCACCGCGAATGGTCAGAACGCTACCCATGAATACCTATTTTCCTCATACGTTGAACCCCCCGCGGACTCGAAACAGCTCGTTGCAAGCATAGGAGCCCGGCGGAGCAGACAGAAATACAAGGGTACGTCGAGTACTCCCTGTTGCCTCTTAGGAACTCCCGCGGGTGCGCCGTCATTCCTCGGAGGCATCGGCGCGCGCTGTGACGTGCGCGACACGGTCTCGGCCGGCGGTGGTGCCGGTGCGCCGCGCGCTAGGTACGGACGGGCAGCGTGGTGGGCTTGTGTGAAGGACGTCGAGCCTCGAACGCCGTGATGTGCTCCTCCTGCCGGAGCGTCAGGCCGATGTCGTCGAGGCCTTCCAGCAGGCGCCACCGCGTGTAGTCGTCGAGCTGGAACGGGGCACTGACGGACCCGCACTGCACGACGCGGGACTGGAGGTCCACCGTCACCGTCGATCCGGGTTCGGTCTCGAGGATCTTCCAGATCAGCTCGATGTCGTCCTGCGCGACCTGGGCCGCGACGAGCCCCTGCTTGCCCGAGTTGCCGCGGAAGATGTCGGCGAAGCGCGACGACAGGACAGCCTTGAACCCGTAGTCCTTCAGGGCCCAGACGGCATGCTCGCGGGAGGATCCGGTGCCGAAGTCCGGTCCGGCGACCAGCACCGAGCCGCGCGAGTACGGCTCCCGGTTCAGGACGAAGTCCTCCTGCTTGCGCCACTCGGCGAAGAGTGCGTCCTCGAAGCCGGTGCGCGTGATGCGCTTGAGGTAGACGGCGGGGATGATCTGGTCGGTGTCGATGTTGCTCTGGCGCAGCGGGACGCCGATGCCGGTGTGCGTGGTGATCTTCTCCATGGCGGGCTCCTAGGCTGCGGGGACTGTGGACTCGTGGGACGCCGGCCCTGCTGCACGGGCGCCGGTTCCGCCCGACAGCGGATCGAGGTCCGACGGCGAGCTGAGGGTGCCCCGGACGGCTGTCGCAGCGGCCACGACGGGGGACACCAGGTGGGTGCGCCCGCCCTTGCCCTGGCGTCCCTCGAAGTTCCGGTTGGAGGTCGAGGCGCAGCGCTCCCCCGGTGCGAGCTGGTCGGGGTTCATGCCCAGGCACATGGAGCAGCCTGCGAACCGCCACTCCGCGCCGAAGTCCTTGAACACGCGGTCCAGGCCTTCCGCCTCCGCCTCGAGCCGGACCCGCGCGGAACCGGGAACCACCATCATGCGGATCGCCGGATCCTTCTCGCGGCCGCGGATGATGTCGGCAGCGATGCGCAGGTCCTCGATCCTGCTGTTGGTGCAGGAGCCGAGGAAGACCGTGTCCACCCGGATGTCCTTCATCGGCGTACCGGGTTCGAGCGCCATGTAATCCAGTGCCCGGTTGCAGGCCGCCTTGTCGTTCTCGTCGGCGAAGTCGTCGGGAGACGGCACCGACTGCGAGAGCGAGACCCCCTGGCCGGGGTTCGTGCCCCAGGTGACGAACGGCTCGAGCTCGTCGGCATCGAGGAACACCTCGGCGTCGAAGACGGCGTCGTCGTCCGTCCGCAGTTCCCGCCACTCGGCGACGGCGGCGTCCCAGTCGGCGCCCTCGGGCGCGTGTGGCCGCCCGTGGAGGTAGTCGAAGGTCGTATCGTCCGGCGCGATCATGCCGGCCCGCGCGCCAGCCTCGATCGACATGTTGCAGATGGTCATCCGGGCTTCCATCGACAGCGACCGGATGGCCGAACCGCGGAACTCGAGGACGTACCCCTGCCCGCCGCCGGTCCCGATCTTCGCGATGACCGCGAGGATGATGTCCTTGGAGGTCACCCCGGGCCGGAGCGTCCCCTCGACGGTGATGCCCATGGTTCGGAAGGGCTTCAGCGACAGGGTCTGCGTGGCCATGACGTGTTCCACCTCGGAGGTGCCGATGCCCATGGCGAGGGCCCCGAACGCGCCGTGGGTGGAGGTGTGCGAATCCCCGCAGACCACCGTCAGGCCGGGCTGCGTGAGCCCCAGCTGCGGGCCGACGACGTGCACGATGCCCTGCTCGGCGTCACCCAGCGAGTGCAGGCGCACCCCGAATTCCCGGCAGTTCGCGCGCAACGTCTCGATCTGGGTGCGGCTGGTGAGGTCCGCGATCGGCTTGTCGATGTCGAGCGTGGGGGTGTTGTGGTCCTCGGTCGCGATGGTCAGGTCCGGGCGCGCAGCGGGCGGTTCGCCAGGCGGAGCCCCTCGAAGGCCTGCGGGGACGTGACCTCGTGCACGAGGTGCAGGTCGATGTACAGGAGGTCCGGCTGTGCTTCCGCACCGACGACGTCGCCCTTGCGGACCACGTGCGCGTCCCAGACCTTCTCTGCCAGTGTCTTGCCCATGACGATCGTCCTTCTCTGTGCCGGCAGCAGCCCTGTGGGTGCCGGTGCCGGAAGCAATGGTCCATCAACTCAACCAGCGGAGGCGGGCAAGTGCCAGCCGAGCAGCTTGCGTCTCAGATATTGAGACGTCAGTATCATCCTATGGACAATTCCAGCGGGGTCGGAGTCATCGACAAGGCCGCACTCGTGCTCGACGCCCTCGAGGCAGGACCGACCACTCTCGCTCAGCTCGTCGCTTCGACCGGCCTCGCCCGCCCCACGGTGCATCGCCTGGCCCTGGCGCTGGCCCACCACCGGCTGGTGGGCCGGGACATCCAGGGCCGCTTCGTCCTCGGCAGCAGACTCGTCGAACTCGCTTCCGCAGCCGGTGAGGACCGCCTCATCGCCGCTGCAGGGCCGGTGCTGCTCGGACTGCGGGACGCCACCGGGGAGAGCGCGCAACTCTTCCGGCGGCAGGGCGACTGGCGGGTCTGCGTGGCGTCGGCGGAGCGTCCGGTGGGCCTGCGCGACACCATCCCGGTGGGAACGCAGCTCTCGATGAGGGCCGGATCCGCCGCACAGTGCCTCCTTGCCTGGGAGGACCACGACCGGCTGCTCAAGGGGTTGCAGAACGCCCGCTTCACGCCCACCGTTCTCGCCGGAGTGCGAAGGCGCGGCTGGGCACAGAGCCTCGGCGAGCGGGAGGCGGGAGTGGCCTCCGTCTCGGCGCCCGTGCGCGGGCCGTCCGGGCGCGTCATCGCGGCGGTGTCCATCTCCGGACCGATGGAACGCCTGACGCGCCAGCCGGGTCGCATCCATGCGGAGGTCGTCGCGGATGCCGCACGCAGCTCACCCTCGCCGTGGCGAAGGCGGCCGACTGACGTGGTGGAGATCCTCCCGACCGGCACAGCCGACTCCTACGCGGTCTTCCTGCGCGGAGTGAACGTCGGCGGAATCACCATCCGCATGGCGGATCTCCGCGAGGAGCTGTCCGCGCTTCCCGTCGGGAACGTCGCCACGGTCCTCGCCAGCGGCAACGTCACGTGCTCCTCGGCGCTCGGGGCCGCCGCACTCAAGGCCCGCGTCGAAGGGGCACTGCGCCGTCGGTTCGGCTACGAGGCGTGGGTCGTCGTCGTCGGTGCCCCGGCGCTCGCCGCGATCGCCGCCTCGGTCCCGCGGTTCCGCCGACGGTCGACGGCGGAACCAGCGGCACGGCGGACGAGCCCTCAGCCGACACGGAAGCGATGCACACCTACATCACGTTCTTCTCCGGCCGGCGGAGCTCGGCGAGTTCCTGGACGAGGCACGAGGCCTGGAGGAGCAGCCCGATGTCCTGGCCGGCGGGAGCGCCGTCGCCTGGTTCTCCCCCAGGGGGCGCTCGACCGACGTCCCGCTCGCGAAACTGCTCTCCAGGTCCCGGTTCGCGTCGACGTCAACCACCCGGAACATCAACACGGTGGACAAGGTGCTCCACCTCCTGGGTCAGGCGCGGTAGCAGGGACGGAGCGGCGTCGGCATTGGTAGGGTGCGAGCAGCACCGGATCCCCCGGTCCCCGACCGGAGGACACCATGCAGCTCATCGCCGAGGATTGCTACCAGCTCGACCAGCAGAAGGGTTCGCACGGTTTCGTCGTCGTCGGAGCCGGCCGCGCGGCTGTCATCGACCCGGGTCTGTCGTCGGGCTACGACGGCGTCGTCGCCGAACTGCGAGCCGGCGAGACCATCACTGGGCCGATCACCGACATCGTCCTGACCCACTACGACGCGGACCATGCGCAGGTGGCCCAGCGGCTCCAGCAGTCACTCGGGGCAACGGTCTGGATCGGTGCCGCCGACGCCGAGGTCCTGCGCGGACGCGTCAGGCCGAAGACGCTCTTCCGGAAGGTGCTGCAGCGGATCGCCCCGGTGCACCTTCCCGTCGAGGCGCGGGAACTTCTCGGCTCCGGGGAGATCTTCGCGGGCCTCACCTACTTCCCCACCCCCGGACACACCCCTGGGCACTATGCCTACCAGTGGCGGGGCGTCCTGTTCACGGGAGACGCCGCCAAGGTGTCCGCGGACGGCAGCGTCGGGGACTTCTATGCGGTCACCATCAACGACCGCCCCGTCGCGGCCCGCACCGTCCAACTGCTGGCCCAACACATCCGCACCGGCGGCGTCGACTGGGTGTGCTCCGGCCACAACGCCGTCGCGAGGACGGCTGGCTCCACGACCTGACGCAGGCCGCCCTGCCACGAGCGGGATCCCGTCCTCCACTCAAGGGCGGGTGGACGCGGACAGGACGGCTTTCCGGAACCGGTTGCAGCGCTCCACCTCGTCCTCGACCGGCCGCAGGACGACGTCGTGCGCCACGTCCCGACACGCGGCCAGCAGTCGGCGACGGACGCGCTCGGCCCTGCGCGCAGCTCCCCATCGGGCCAGGACCGCTGCGAGAACGGCCAGCAGGACGCCGGAGAGCAGTCCGCCGGCTATCAGGAGCGTGGGGACGGGGAATCCCTCGAAGCGGGGGACATCGACGACGGGAAGCTGCAGGAATCCGAGCGCGGCCAGGACACCGAGCCAGGCGAGTCCCGCGACCAACGCCGCGAACGCGACCCACTGGAGGATCCCGAAGAACCCCCACCACGTCCGCCGGCCCGTCTCGAGCTCGGTTCCGGTGATCGCCGTGTCGAGGGCGTCCGTGAGGTCGCCCGCCGTGCCCCGCGCCGCATCCCGGATGGAGGAGTTCCAGGGGTCCACGACTCCGCTCGCCGCTGCATCCGCGAAGAGCCGCAGGGCGTGATCGACCTTCGCGCGCTGGGCAGGATGGGTGAGTGCCACCGAGGAACTGCGCAGCTCGGGCACCACGTCCTGCCGGCGCAGATTGAGCCGGCGCAGCGGATCCGGACGAAGGCGTGCCAGCCAGCGGGTCACGGGCCAGCCGGTCTCGGTATGGGCGTCGCGACGATAGGCACTGCGGACGGCGTCCACGACAGCCGGTACCCCGGCTGCCGAACCGAGCTCCCGGGACAGCGCCTCGAACACGGCCTCCGGAGGTGCGTCGACGGGTTCCCCGGGCGCGAAGGCCAGCAGAGCGGTCGCGGCACGCGAGGCGTCGGCCGCCAACCTGCGGCCGGCCGCCGCCCTGCCCTCGGCGAGCGAGCGGATCTGCGCCGCGAGGTCAGGGACACCGGCACCGGTACGGGCCGAGACGGGAACGACGTCGATCTCCGGCAGGCCCTCGCCCGCGAGGATGCCTTCGAGCGAGGCCGTGACGGTCGCCACGTCGTGCGGCTCGAGGCGGTCGGCCTGATTGAGTGCTACGAGCGTCACCGCGCCGTGCGCAGCCAGCCCGCTCAGGAATCCGTGGTGCAGTGCCGCGTCGGCGTACTTCTGGGGGTCCACGACCCACAGGAGCACGTCCACCTGTCCCGTGAGCCGCTCCACGATCTCCCGGTGGGCCGTGGCCGTCGAGTCGAAGTCGGGAAGATCGAGGAGGATCAGCCCTGCCTCCGGGACTGCGTCGGCAGCTGGAGGTGCCGCCGCCGGTCGATCGGGCGTCGGCAGGATCGGCCCCTGGCGGCGCCGGCGGAAGAGCCCACGACCGCGCTTCCCCGATCGAGCCACCGCCGTTGCGCTGCTGGCGACAAGCGGGCCCGGCTCTCCCGGCTGTCCCGGCGGAACGAAGCCGTCCCGCCCCGTGTGTCCGGTCGGGCGCTCGTGGTCGTCGACGTCGGTCTCCGGGCTCGCCCACCCGGCAACGAGAGGGGCCCCCTCGGGCAGCTCGACGCGCTGGCGCACGTCGAGCCAGTCGAGCAGCGCACCGCTCCCCTCGCGCCCCCAGACCAGGGCGAGTGGCTCCGACGTCGTGGGGCGCCTGACCGCCACCCGCGCGGTCTCGGTGCCGCTCAGCGCATTGACCAGCGACGATTTCCCACTGCCGGTGGGGCCGAAAACGCCGACGACGGCATGCTCGGCCGAGAGGGAACGACGGCTGCCCGCTCGGTCGAGCATGCCGTGCAGTCGGTCCAGCTCCTCCTGCGGGAGCCGGTCCTCCCCGAGTTCGTAGGCCTCCTGCAGCCCGTCGAGGGCACGGGTGAGTGAGGTGTCCGGCGGCGTCTCCACCACCGCTCCACGATGCCGGCTCACGCGCCGTCCTCCGCCACCTGCTGCGCCGCGGGCAGCGCGGTGCGGAGCTGATGGGCGAGAACCCGCAGCGTCTCCGCAGGGGTCTGCTGCGCCAGAGGCTCGAGGCACCGGTCGAAGCCCGCGCGCTCCCGCCGGAAGAGTGCGTCGACACGCTGCGAGAGGTTCCGCCGGGCTGTCGCCGCGAGCCGACGGACGGCGTCGTCACCGAACACCGCCTCGAGCAGTTTCTGCCCCGCGATCGCCGACGCTCCTGCGATGCCGATCTCCCCTCCGGTCAGCCCTCCGGTCGAGGCGAACACCACCACCATGAGGGCGACGGCGATGCCGTTGACCCCGAAGGACAGCATGCGAGCCGTGAAGCGCTTGTCCGCGCCCTCGGCCTGCACGAGCTGCAGGAGGTCCTGCTGCCAGGCCCTGATCTCACGGGCGACCTGGGCGGAGAAGTCCTCCGCGCTCCATGCGGGCACCTCCTGCAGCAAAGCGGCGCCCGCCTGCTCGGTCCGCCAGCGCCGCCGGGTCGCCTCGTCCGCCCGGGCAGCCTGCTCCACGATCACGGTCTGCAGTCCGCTTCCGATGCTTCGGCCACCGTGGCGGCCGGAGCCGGTCTTCCGGTGAAGAACGCACCGATACGGTCACGCGCACGGCCGATCCTCGTCTCCAGCCCGCGCATGAACTCCCCTGTCCCGACGAAGTCCTGCCAGCGGGCCAGCACCTCGCCCCGGAGGAGCCTGCCGTCCTCCGTCGAGGCCATGACGTCGGTCAGCGCGTCCCGGTAGGCGCCGTCGACGGACGCCCGCAGCGTGTCCCCGACGGCCTGCTCCTGCACGGCGGCATCGGCGATCGCCTCGATGCGGGCGGCCAGTGCGCGCATCGCGCCCTGCACGGTGCGTCGACCGATGTCCCGCCGTCCCTCGGCATCGCCCGCCAGCGCCTGCAGCCACCGCGTGATGGGCTGGACGGCACCGGCGGGCAGCATCCGGGACGAACCGAGTGGCAGCTCCGGGATCACGAAGATGGGCGCATGGCCGAGGTTCTCGGCGGAGAGCAGGGTCAGCAGGTCGCTCCGGATCTCCTCCTCGACCCCGTCCGGTACGCGGTCGAGCACGACGGCGACCAGCACGTCCCGACGTCCTGCCTCGGCGAGCAGGCGCCAGGGGACGGCGTCCGCATAGCGGTTCGCGGTCGTGACGAAGATCCACAGGTCCGCGGCAGCGAGCAGCTGCCCGGCGAGCCTCCGGTTCTCGTCCGCGATCGAGTCGACATCAGGCGCATCGAGCAGTGCCAGACCGGGAGGAAGGGTGGGCGTGGGCCGTAACAGGAGGGTGTTCGGAGCTGACGCGGGCTGCTGGGGCGCCGGTGAGGGGTCCTGGACCCCGCCGCGCCTCCCGTCACCGCCATCGCCCGTACCACCCTCGCCCACCGCTGTGCCGTCATCCGCCCGGCGGACGCGACTGAGCGTGGGCAGGATGCGGCTGTCGTCGAACCAGGCACCATCATCGGGATGGTGGAGCAGGAGGGGCTGGCGCGTGGTGGGCCGGACGGCACCGGTCAGGGACACGCTCTGCCCCACCAGGGCATTGACGAGCGTCGACTTCCCCGCTCCCGTGGAGCCACCGACGACGGCGAGGAGCGGCGCGTCGAGATTCGACAGCCTCGGGAGGATGTAGTCGTCCAGCTGCGCCCGTGCCCCGATGGCAGCCACCCGTGCTTCTGCCGATGTGGGGAGGGCCAGGGGGAACACGAGGTGGTCGAGCGCGGTGTACACCTCGCGGAGTAACGGGGAGAGCCCGCGTGCTCCGCCGGCCAGGGAAGGTGCGCTCATGGCTCCATCATGCCAGTCCCTCCGGCTCCGGGCCCCGCGCTTCCCGCCGAGCGCCCACCGTCCGATCCGGACCGGATGACACCCTCCACAGCAGAAGGTCCCGGACATCGAGACGATGTCCGGGACCTTCCGGTGTGCCCTTGCGGGCTGGTGTGACCCCAGCGGGATTCGAACCCGCGTTACCGCCGTGAGAGGGCAGCGTACTAGGCCGCTATACGATGGGGCCAGTACTATCCATCTTACTATTCATCAGGTGGTGCTCATGCATCCCGGCCGGAGCCGGACGTGCGCTGGGGTACCAGGACTCGAACCTAGAATGTTGGTACCAGAAACCAGTGTGTTGCCAATTACACCATACCCCAATGGCACGTTCCGAAGACCCGATCCTGCTGGGTTTCGATCGCTTGACCGCTCCGCGCCGAGAGACGACTTTACCGGATGGAGGGCAGGAACTGCAAAACGGAGCGCAGGCCGGTGATACGGGGAACGTCGGAAGCCGCGTCCTCGCCACCACCTGAGCGGTCGAGCCAGACGCCCAGCAGCCCGGCGGACCTGGCACCGACGGCGTCGATCAGGCGGTTGTCCCCCACGTACAGCGTGTGCGCCGGCTCCGCCCCGATGAGCCGGGCACCTTCGCGGTAGATGGCCGGCTCGGGCTTCGCGACGCCGACGGTGTCGATGCCGACGAGCGCCGCGATGCGGCCCAGACCTGCGCGGTCCAGTTTTGCGCGCTGGTAGTCGTGCACGTTGTTGCTCACCGCGCCGTACGGGACGCCGCGTGCGTCGAGCTCGTCCAGCAGCGGCACGACGTCGTCGTAGGCCCGGAAGTGCAGGGGCAGGGTTTCCTCGTAGGCCCGCACCCAGGCGTCGGCGACGGCACCCAGGAAGGGCTCCCGGGTGAAGCCCGACCTCGCATGACGCACGCGATGGACCCGCTGCTCCTCGAAGGTGACCTCGCCCGCCAGGAAGCGGTCGTAATGGCGCTGCGGGTCGTGGTGAAGAGGGCCTTGTAGCGCACCCAGTCGTCGTCGCCGAGGTGGTCCAGGGCCGGATCGGGAATGCTTCTCAGCGTGTGTCCCATCGCCTGCTCGAGGTCCACGAGCGTGTCGTCGATGTCGAACAGGACACCGTCCACGCGTGCTCCGGGCGCCCTCTCGCCCTCCGCCCCGCCGCCGGCATCCGTCCCGTCCGTTTCCGACATGATCAGCCCGCCGTCGCCCGGAGGGCGCGGATGCGTGCGAGCGAGGAGTCCTTCCCGAGGATCACCATGGACTCGAACAGCGGCGGGGATATCCGGCGGCCGGAGATGGCGGTGCGGACGGGCCCGAAGGCCAGGCGCGGCTTCAGGCCGAGCGTGTCGACGAGCGCGTTCCGCAGGGCTGCCTGCAGGGCCTCGGCGTCCCACGCGGGGGCGGCCTCGAGGGCCCCGAGCGCTGCATCGAGGATCTCGCCCACGTTGTCCGGCAGACCCTTGCGTGCGTCGTCGGCGATGTCGATCGCCTCGTCCGGCTTGAAGAGGAACCCGAGCATCTCGGGCGCCTCGCCCAGCAGTGTGATGCGCTCCTGGATCAGTGGCGCGGCCGCGGCGACGATGCGCAGGTCCTCGTCCGTGGGTTCCCCGCCGATGACGCCGGCCGCAGCGAGATACGGGAGCAGGCGGCTGCGGAACTCCGCGGGGTCGAGCAGCCGCACGTGGGTCCCGTTGATCGCCTCGGCCTTCTTGAGGTCGAATCGTGCCGGATTCGCCAGGACGTCGCGCACGTCGAACGAATCCACGAGCTGCTCCACCGTGAAGATGTCCTCGTCCGCGGACATGCTCCACCCGAGCAGCGACAGGTAGTTGAGGAGCCCCTCTCGGATGAAGCCGCGCTCGCGGTGCAGGAAGAGATTCGACTCCGGGTCGCGCTTGGACAGCTTCTTGTTGCCCTGGCCCATGACGTAGGGAAGATGCCCGAACAGCGGCATGTGCCGGGCGACGCCGATGTCGATCAGCGCGAGGTAGAGGGCCACCTGGCGGGGCGTCGAGGACAGCAGGTCCTCGCCCCGCAGAACGTGCGTGATACCCATGAGCGCGTCGTCGACCGGGTTCACCAGCGTGTAGAGCGGTGCGCCGTTCGCCCGCACGACCGCGAAGTCGGGTACGGAGCCGGCCCGGAAGGTGATGTCCCCGCGCACCAGGTCGGTGAAGGTGATGTCCTCGTCAGGCATGCGCAGGCGCAGGACGGCCGGACGGCCGGAGGACCGGTACGCCTCCTTCTGCTCCTCGGTCAGCCCGCGGTCGAGGTTGTCGTACCCGAGCTTGATGTCGCGTCCAGCGGCCCGGTGGCGCTCCTCGACCTCCTCCGGCGTGGAGAAGGACTCGTAGAGGTGACCGGCAGCCAGGAGCCGGTCGATGACATCCCGGTAGAGCTCGCCGCGCTCCGACTGGCGGTACGGTGCGTGGGGGCCACCCACCTCGACTCCCTCGTCCCAGTCGATGCCGAGCCACCTCATGGCCTCCAGGAGCTGGTGGTAGCTCTCCTCGCTGTCACGGGCCGCGTCGGTGTCCTCGATCCGGAAGATGAGCTTTCCACCGGTGTGGCGGGCGTAGGCCCAGTTGAACAACGCCGTCCTGACGAGGCCGACATGTGGCGTCCCCGTCGGTGACGGGCAGAATCGGACCCGTACGGGTGTGGCGTCGGTGACAGTGGGGATATCTGCGGCAGTAGTCATGATGCTCCCAGTCTAGGTGGGAGCATCATCGCCTCCGCCCTGTCCCGGGCTTCCCCTGCCCGGGCGAGACGCCGTCGACGCTCAGCGGCGCGCCGGGTTCGACAGGCGACCGATGCCCTCGATGTCGACGTCGTACCGCTGCCCGTCGGAGATCATGCCGACGCCGGCAGGCGTACCGGTCAGGATGATGTCCCCCGGCAGGAGGGTGAAGGCCTGCGAGACGTACGCCACGAGCTCGCGTGCTCCCCAGATCATGTCACTGGTGGACCCGTCCTGGCGCAGCTCACCGTCGAGCGTGCCGCGGATGCTGAGGTTCTCGGGATCGAGGTCGGTCTCGATCCACGGACCGATCGGACACGACGTGTCGAAACCCTTCGCCCGCGCCCACTGGTCGTCCGACTTCTGGACGTCCCGCGCCGTGAGGTCGTTGGCGCAGGTGTAGCCGAAGACGACGTCGTCAACGCGCTCGAGGGGTACGTCCTTGCAGATGCGCCCGATCACGACGGCGAGTTCCGCCTCGTACGAGATCTCGTCGGAGAAGGACGGCAGCATCACGGGATCACCCGGCCCGATCACGGAGGTATTGGGCTTGAGGAACATGAGCGGCGCTGCCGGGGTGTCGCTGCCCATCTCCTGGATGTGGTCGGCGTAGTTGCGCCCGATACCCACCACCTTGCTGCGCGGAATGACCGGCGCCAGCAGCCGCACGTCCTCGAGGGCGTGGCGTACCCCCGTCAGCTGCACCCCGGAGTAGAACGGGTCGCCCTGGATCACGGCGACCTCCTCGCTACCCGCGGAGCCCTCCACGACACCGAACAATGGATCATCATCTACGACAAAGCGTGCAATTCGCATGCGGCCAAGCCTAGCGTGACCCGACCGGACGCATGCCCCGGAGTCGCGGCCGCGCCGGCCGGCGCGGAACGCGAGATACCGCGGGCACTCCCTCCCCACAAGAGGGTGCCCGCGGTATCGGCACTGCCTTCCTAGCTGGCGCGACCCCGCGCCTACCGGGCGCGGGTCCTGCCAAGGAGACCTAGTAGGGCCAGTTGCCGACGCGGTCCACCGAGGAGACCGGCGCGACGACGCCGGTCTTCGCGGGTGCGGCGTTGGCCACTGCGGCAGTGCCGGAGACGAGGAAGACGGAGAGCATGAGTGCGGAAACGAGGCGCTTCATAGTGGATTTCCTTACAGCTTGGTGACAGTGGATGAGCGCGAATGCATACCACATCCGGCTCATTAGTTATCGTAAGCCACACCAGCCACTTTGGTAACAGTTTTACCGATGTTTTTCAGACTTCTTTTCCGCACGTGGTTCCGGAGGGTCCCGTCTCCCATAGTGTGAGGACGCAGGAGCGGACGCAGCACGACGAGAGGTGATGATGGCACCGGAGGACGCCCGACGTGAACAGCTCATGATCGAGCTCCAGGCCCGCGACGCCTGGAACCAGCGTGACTACGTCAAGGCCCAGGCGCTCGCCGAGCAGGCGGCTTCTTCCGCCGCGGGTTCCGGGGACGACATTTCCTGGTGGAACGCCACTTTCCTGGTTTCCGAGACACTTCGGAAACAGGGACGGATGGAGGAATCCCTCGACGTCGCCGAAGAACTCTCTGCCCATCGGATCACGGGCGGCTCGAGCGCGTTGAGCGCCCGCGTCGCTACCCTCGTCTCGTTCGCGCTTCAAGGGACCGGAGACCTCGTCAGTGCCATCACGGCTGCGCGGGAGGCAATCTCCCATGCGCGTGAGGAACCGGATCACAGGAGCATCCGGCTCGAAGCGCAGAACGCCCTCATCGCGGCCCTCGCGGAGAGCGGCATGCTCGAAGAGGCGTGGCAGGAGTGTCTGGTCCTGGCCGATCTCCTGTCCACCGAGCCCGGCAGTCAGGCGACGGGCATGGGCTACTGGGCCATCGGCAACGTGGCCTTCCTCCTCAAACACGTCGCCGAGGGCGTCGAGTACCACCAGCTCGCTGCGAAGAATCTCTCGCCCACCAATGACCTCGACCTGTGGGCGCGCTTCAACCGTGCATCCGCCTCACTGCGTCTGACGGCCGGCGTGATCGAGCCCGAGACCCTGGAATGCATCGAACGGGCCGAACTCGCCAGCTCCATCGTCGGCGGGACGGACAGGGATCGCCTGGAGCTCAGCATCACCCGCGCCCAATGGCTCGTCCTCACAGGACAGTTCGACACCGCCGTCGAGCAACTGACAGCCGTCGTCGCACAGCAACACCGGCTCGCGCTGCACGTGGCCGCGGAGGCCCGCTACCTGCTGGGACAGGCGCTCTTCGAGCGGGGCACCCCCGCGGACGCCGTAAAGCACCTCGAGGAGAGCGAGCGCCTTTTCCTCCGGTCCGGCGCGGAGGACCGCGCCTCGACGGCCAGGGACTTCATCGCCGGCATCGGCCGGAGCACGAGCCCGCCGTCGGACGTCAACCGGTGATCCCGGACGCTTCCGGCTTCGCCTCCGGGCACACGTGACGTAATCTCGGTTCCGGGCCCCGGTCGGGCCGGGCGTTTTCCCCCATTACTCCCACCCCGGCCGGGGCTCCCCCATCTGCCCCTTCGGTCGCCGATGATCCTCCGCGGCACCGCCCGCGCAGTGCTGACCTGTCTCGGACGGGCAATGAACCCGACACCACGTGTCGTCGTCGACGATCGAGCCCTTCGGACCGGAGCGGCTGTTCGTCGTCCACACCACGCCGGCAGTTCGGAGGTAGTGCGATCACCACGGCACCGCCGCACCAGGTATCCGGGCATCAGCGTTTGCCGCCGCCGCGCCGATGGCAGGCCGCGCCGCGCCCCCGATGGCAGGCCGGCCCTCCTCCCGGAATGTACGCTGGTCCCGATGAGTGCTGAACAGAAGGATCCCCGGCTTGCACTGCTGGTCGAGAGCATCGTCCGGCTGTCGCGGGGCGAGCTCAGCAGCCGGATCGAGCCGTCGAGCGCTCGGGACGAGGTGGACGCCGTCATCACCGGTGTTAACCTCCTCGCCGAAGAACTCGAACAGGTCTACGAGCAGTTCGAGAAGCGGGTCGAGAGCCGCACGGCCATGTTGCGGCAGGCACACCTCGACATGATGAAGATGGCGATGTCCGACGCCCTCACCGGACTTGCCAACCGCGTGGCGCTGATGGACGGCATCGAGGAGGCCCTGGGCCAGGCGTCCAACGGCGCACTCCCCCCGGCTCTGCTGCTGCTGGACCTCGACAGCTTCAAGAACGTCAACGACCGGTTCGGACACGACGCAGGCGACCGCGTGCTGCAGGAAGTCGCCGCGCGGCTGAACGGCGTCGTGCGCGAGAGCGACCTCGTCGCCCGCCTGGGAGGTGACGAGTTCGCGATCCTGCTCCCGGCGGCCACGATGGACGTCGCCATGCAGGTGGCGCGCCGGGCCCTGGAGGTCCTCGGAGAGCAGATCCAACTCGACTCGCTCTACATCCACTCCCGGGCCAGCATCGGCGTCCGGCTCGGCACAGCCGACCAGACGGCCGAGGAACTGCTGCTCGACGCCGATACGGCGATGTATGCCGCGAAGCGCGAGGGACGCAGCATCATCAAGGTCTTCGAGCCCGTCATGCTCTATTCCCGTCAGCTCCGCAGTCAGATGGCGACCGAACTGCGCGGTGCGATCAGCTCCGACGAACTGGTGCTGCACTACCAGCCGGTCGTGGAACTGGCCACCCACCGCATCCTCGGCGTGGAGGTGCTGGTCCGGTGGCAGCACCCGCTCCGCGGCCTGATCCCACCCGACACCTTCATCCCCCTGGCCGAGGAGATCGGTGTCATCCACGACCTCGATCGCTGGGTCATGGCCACGTCACTGCGCCAGCTCGCGGTCTGGCGTCGGGCCTTCCCACTCGACGACGACTTCCAGCTGCGCGTCAACCTCTCCGCCGTCGAACTCAAGCAGCTCGATCTGGTGGATCACATCCGGTCGCTGCTGCGCGAGCTCGACCTTCCTGCCCGCAATCTGGTGGTCGAGATCACCGAGACCGCGATCGTCACCCGGGGGGAGGTGGAGATGTACTCGCTGCTGAGCCTTCAGCAACTCGGGATCGGCATCGAGATCGACGATTTCGGGACCGGCTATTCCTCCATCAGCTACCTGAGGGAACTGCCCGTGAGCATGGTGAAGGTGGACCGCTCCCTCCTCGTCGAGCTCAACACCAGGCCGGGGCAGCTGGAGTTCGTAGCCGCGATCCTGCAGCTCATCCGTGCAGCGGGGCTCGAGGCGGTGTTCGAAGGGATCGAGACCCGCGAGCAGGCAGACCAACTCCGGGCACTCGGCTGCGCGAGCGGGCAGGGCTACTTCTTCAGCCGGCCCCTCCCGACCGACGAAGCCTCTGCCCTTCTCGCCACGACCCGCCATCTTCGACCGCGGGGAGCGGACGGACCGGAAGCGCTGCCGCCTGCCGACCCTCCCCGGGCGCCGTCAGTGGCGTGACCGCCGGGCACCCCGGACCGCAGAACGTGCTACCGGGCTGCCGCCCCGAGGGGCGCTAGCCCGGCTCGTCGCAGGATCAGACGAGGCGGGTGAGCCAGCCGTTCGTATCCTCGACCGCTCCGGTCTGGATCCCCAGCAACTCGCTCCGGATGGACATGGTGACCTCGCCCGCCTGCGTGTCAGGTGCGCCGATGAATTCGTCTCCGTCGCGCAGCTGCCCGATGGGCGTGATGACAGCCGCCGTTCCGCACGCGAACACCTCCGTGATGTCGCCGCTCACAACGCCGTCGCGCCACTCGTCGAGCGTGATCTTGCGCTCGCGGACGTCCAGCCCACGATCCCGCCCGAGCTGGATGATCGACGAGCGGGTGATGCCCTCCAGGATGGTGCCGGACAGGGCGGGCGTCACGAGCGAACCGTCCCTGAAGACGAAGAAGACGTTCATGCCGCCGAGTTCCTCGACGGCGTTGTCGTTGAACTGGTCGAGGAAGAGGACCTGCTTGCAGCCGTGCGCTTCCGCCTCGAGCTGCGCAGCGAGCGAGGACGCATAGTTGCCGCCGGCCTTCGCGGCGCCCGTTCCACCGCGACCCGCCCGCGCGTAGTTGCGTGATACCCAGATGTCGACGGGCTTCACCTCGCCTCCGAAGTAATTGCCGGCCGGCGACGCGATGACGCGATAGGACACCTCGCGCGCAGGCCGCACACCGAGGAAGGCTTCGGTGGCGATCATGAACGGCCGGAGGTAGAGGCTCTCTCCGTCCCCGGACGGAATCCACTCCTGGTCCGCGTTCACGAGCTGCCGCAGCGACTCGAGGAACAGCGCCTCGGGCAGTTGGGGCAGTGCGAGTCGGGCCGCTGAGCGGTTCAGGCGGGCAGCGTTGGCGGTGGCCCGGAAGGTCCATACCGACCCGTCACCGTGGCGGTACGCCTTCATGCCCTCGAAGATCTCCTGGCCGTAGTGCAGGACCGCCGCCGCCGGATCCAGTGCGATGGGGCCGTACGGTTCGAGGCGCGCGTCGTGCCAGCCTCCGACACCGGCTTGGTCGACCCGGTAGTCGACGATCGCCGTGTGGTCGGTGAAGAAGTTTCCGAAGCCCGGATCGGCGAGCACTGCCGCGCGCTGCTCGGCCGATGCACGGTTCGTCGACAGGTGCTGGGCGAAGTGGATGTCCGTGGCAGTCATGGTTCCTCCGGGCTGGAACGGACCGCTCGGGCGGCGGAGCCGCCCCGTCCGTCGGTGGGTCAGTGCCGCAGCACTGGGTTAACGATGTGTAACCACCTTAGGACACGGCAGCGGCAATAGCATCGCCGATGGCCGACGTGCTGCGGGGGCCGGAACGCGCTCCGATATCCGCTTCCACGGCTGCCTCGATCCGCAGGGCGTGGGCAGAGAGGCCGAGGTGGTGGAGCAACAGGGCCGCGGACAGGATCGCCGCCGTCGGGTCCGCGATCTGTCGGCCGGCGATGTCGGGGGCCGAGCCGTGCACGGGCTCGAACATCGACGGCGCGGTGCGATCCATGTTGAGGTTCGCGGAGGCCGCGAGACCGATGCCGCCCGACACCGCAGCGGCGAGGTCCGTGACGATGTCACCGAAGAGGTTGTCCGTCACGATGACGTCGAAGCGGGAGGGATCGGTGACGAGGAAGATCATGGCGGCATCGACGTGGAGGTAGTCGTGGGTCACGTCGGGGAACTCGAGCGCCACCGCTTCGACCGTCCGCTTCCATAGGTGGCCCGCGTACACGAGGACGTTGTGCTTGTGGACGAGCGTCAGCTTCCGCCTGCGCGCCTTCGCACGAGCGAAGGCATCCCGCACCACGCGCTCGACGCCGTGGGCGGTGTTCAGCGAGACCTCGGTGGCCACCTCGTGCGGGGTGCCTGCACGCAGGGTTCCGCCGTTGCCGGTGTACGGACCCTCTGTCCCCTCACGGACCACGAGGAAGTCGATGGTCCCGGGATCCCCGAGCGGACTCCGGACACCGGGGAAGAGCCTGGACGGCCGCAGATTGACGAAGTGGTCGAGGGAGAACCGGAGCTTGAGCAGGAACTCCCGTTCGATCAGGCCCGAGGGGACGCGCGCGTCCCCCGGAGCCGCGCCGACGGCGCCGAAGAGGATCGCGTCGTGGTTCCGCAGCCGCTCGAGCGTGGTGTCGGACAGGGTCTCACCGGTCGCCAGCCAGTGCTCGGCGCCGAGCTCGTACTCGGTCAGCGCGAGGTCCACCTCGTTGCCGACCACGGCGCGCAGCACCTTCACGGCCTCACTCGTCACTTCCGGTCCGATACCGTCTCCCGGGATGACGGCGAGGTCCAGGCGGCGCGGGGCATCAGTCATGGGTCCAGCGTAGGAAAGGCCTCGAACCGGCGACAATCGGTCCGCAGGGTGAGACGGCGGCTCCACCCTGGGTCGGATGTGCGACGACGACCGGGCCACCTAGAGTTGGGCCCCATGGACATCCACCTGCGGCTGGCGCGCTGGGTACGCGCGCACCCGGGAACGCTCGACAGCTGCCTCGCGGCCGTGATCTTCGTCTTCCTGGTGCTGCCCTTCGCCGGTGCCGGCGCCGTGGACTACGGGGTCGCCCTCGCCGTGTCCGCAGCCCTGGTCCTCCCCCTGGTCTGGCGCCGATCGCGTGTCACCCTCTCCGCGGGGGTCGTCGCGGCGGTCTCCGTCCTGCAACTCATCACCGGGGTGGAACCCGTCCCGGCCCAGTTCGTCATCCTCATCACGCTGTACACGCTGGCCGCCTACGGGCCGCGGTGGGCCAGCCTGGGTGGCCTGGGGCTCGCCATCGCCGGAGCCGCCATCGGACTCGTGCGGTTCGGGGACATGATCGGCCTGAGCGGCACCGAACCCGTACTCACCACGGTGCCGTTGTTCCTGATCCTGCTCTTCTTCGTCGAGTCCCTCGTCCTGCTCGCCTGGACCGTGGGCGACCTCGCGCGCTCCCGTCGCCTGACGTACCAGGCCCTGGAGGACAGGACGCGACGCCTGGAGGTCGAGCGCCAGCAGGAGCGCGACCTCGCAGCGGCCGATGAGCGGAGTCACATCGCCCGCGAGATGCACGACATCGTCGCACACTCCCTCTCGGTGATCATCACGCAGGCCGACGGCGCCCGTTACGCGAGCGCACAGTCGCCCGAACTGGCGGTCAGGACGCTCGGGACGATAGCCGACACGGGACGCGGTTCGCTGCGCGAGATGCGCCGGCTGCTGGGCGTCCTCCGCGGAGACGAGACGGCGTCCACCCGGCCGCTCCCGACCCTCGATGACGTCGACTCGCTCATCCAGGCGGTCCGTCGATCGGGCGTCCGCGTGGCCTGCCGTCGGATCGGCACTCCGCGCCGCGAGCTGCCGCTCGGGGCCGAGCTCACGGCGTACCGCGTCATCCAGGAGTCCCTGACGAACGTGCTGAAGCACGCCGGTGCCGACACGTCGACGGAGGTGTCCCTGGACTACGGTCCGCGCGGGCTGACGATCTCCGTCGACGACGACGGGCGGGGCGCCTCACCCGATCCCACCACCGCCGGAGCGGGCCAGGGCATCACCGGCATGACCGAGCGGGTGCGCCTGTACGACGGCACGGTGACGGCCGCGCCGCGAACGGGCGGCGGGTACCGTGTTCAGGCCTTCATCCCCTACACGCAGGCCTGACCCGGCCCGACGTCCCGAGAACGCACCAAACGACCAACCGACCGATCGACTCATCCAGGAGGACGAGACCCCCCGTGGTACCAGCCATCCGCACAGGATCTACCCGAGCATCAGCACAGGACCGCCGCCCGGAACCGCCGGCGCAGACGACGCCTATCGCACCGCTGACGGCGACACCGGCCCCATCCGGATCGCGATCGTCGACGACCAGCACCTCGTCCGGAGCGGCTTCGCCATGCTCATCAACTCGCAACCCGATCTCGAGGTCGTGTGCGAGGCCGCGAACGGCGAGGAAGCGGTCCGTGCGCTCGCGGTGACCCGGGCGACGTCGTGATGATGGATGTACGGATGCCGGGCATGGACGGCATCGAAGCGACCCGACGGATCCTCGCCGACCAGGGCTCCACGTCCGGAGGGAGCGATGCCGGCGGTCCGCGGATCGTGGTCCTGACCACCTTCGACCTCGACGAGTACGCCCTCGCCGCGATCCATGCCGGTGCCAGTGGCTTCCTGCTCAAGGACGCGCCTCCCGAGGAGCTGCTCGAGGCGATCCGGACGGTGCACCGCGGGGACGCCGTCATCGCCCCGTCGACGACGCGACGCCTGCTGGATCACGTGGCACCCCTGCTGCGGCAGCCCTCCCCGACCCAGGACGCCCACGCGGCCGCGGTGGCGCGCCTCACGGCCCGCGAGCGCGAGGTCTTCGAGCTCATCGCACTGGGGCTCTCCAACCCGGAGATCGCAGCGAAGCTCTTCCTCTCCGAAGCGACCGTCAAGACCACGTGGGTCATATCCTCGCGAAGCTCGAAGCGCGGGACCGGGTGCAGGCCGTGGTGATGGCCTACGAGACGGGGATCGTGCGTCCCTGACGGTCCGGTCGCGCCCGGCGTCCGTACTCCGACCGACGGCGGGACCGAAGTTCATCCCCCGGTATGAGCTGCCGCCGCAGAACACAGGACCTGGCGCCGATCCGCCGGCGGCCGGTCGTCCATAGCGTAGGAGCATGACAACTTCCCTGAATTCCCCTGGTGCCCTCGCCGGCTCCTCCCCCGGCCCGTCGGCCGCCGTCTCCGCCAGGGACGTGTCCAAGAGCTACGGGCGCGGCGAGACCGCCGTGCATGCACTCCGGAACGTCTCGCTCGACTTCGACCAGGAACGCTTCACAGCCATCATGGGGCCGTCCGGCTCGGGCAAGTCCACCCTGATGCACTGCCTGGCCGGGCTGGACAGCATCGATTCCGGTCGCCTGTGGATCGGCGGTACCGATATCACCTCGCTGTCCGACGCCGAACTCACCCGGCTGCGGCGCGAACGCGTCGGTTTCGTCTTCCAGGCCTTCAACCTCGTGCCGACACTGACGGCCGAACAGAACATCACGCTGCCGGTCGCCCTCGCGGGCGGCACCGTCGACACCGAGTGGTTGCAGCAGATCTCCTCCTCCCTCGGTCTCGTCGACCGGCTGTCCCACCGTCCGCACGAGTTGTCCGGCGGGCAGCAGCAGCGGGTCGCCGTCGCGCGTGCACTGCTGACGCGGCCCGATGTCATCTTCGGGGACGAGCCCACGGGCAACCTCGATTCGGCCACGGGGGCGGAGGTGCTGTCCCTGCTCCGGAGGAGCAGCCGGGAGATGGGGCAGAGCATCATCATGGTCACCCACGACCCCGTCGCGGCGTCCTATGCGGACCGGGTGGTCCTCATGAAGGACGGCTCACTCGTGGGCGAGCTCGAGCAGTCGACACCTGACGCGATCCTCGGCGCACTCGCGAAACTGGGGGCATGACGTGCTGCAGGTAGCCCTTGCGCAGGTCCGGACCCATGCGCGGCGTTTCATCGCCGTCGGCCTCGCCGTCATGCTCGGCGTCGCCTTCCTCTCCGCGACCCTGATGGTCAGCGCGACCACCCGCGCCAGCCTGACCCAGAGCATCGGAGCCTCCTACGCCGCTGCGGACCTCGTCGTCACCGCCCAGGACGGCTCCACCCTGCCCGTCGCCCTGGCCGCCGAGCTCGACACCGTGCAGGGCGTGGAGGCTGTCCACGGCCTCGAACGGGCCTACACGCAGCTCACCACCGGTGCGACCACATCGCTCGCGGTGTTCACCGCCACGGCTCCCAGGCAGCTCGAGACCGCCGAGCTGACCGAGGGGACGTACCCCTCGGAACCCGGGCAGGTCGCCCTCGACGAGAAGTCCGCCGCGCGCCTGGAGGTGGTCCCCGGAGATACCGTGGCCGTCGATGCCGGCGCTCCCGCCACATCCCTGGGCAATGCCCTCACCGTCACGGGGCTGACCGCACCGAGTACGGATCCCACCCTGTCCGGAGCCGTGCAGGTCCTCGCCTCCTCCTCGGTGGTGCAGGAGCTCAACGGAGGCGAAGCGGCGTACCGCAACATCCAGCTCCTCCTCGAACCGGGAGCCGATGCGTCCGCGGTGCAGACCGCTGTCGGTGAGACCCTGGCGGCGTCGACGACGACGGGTGACGGCGGCATCGTCGTACGCTCCGCGGCCGACCAGACCGTCGAGGACGTGGCACAGCTCTCCAACGGTAACGACGCACTCACCGGCATCCTCCTCGCCTTCGCGGCCGTTGCCGTCCTCGTCGCGGGACTCGTCATCTCCAATACGTTCTCCGTGCTCGTGGCACAGCGGACACGCGAGCTCGCCCTGCTGCGCTGCATCGGGGCCGAGCGGCGCCAGGTCCGGGCATCGGTACTCGTCGAGGCCGCCATCGTCGGCGTCGTCTCGTCCGCCGTGGGAGTGCTGCTGGCCGTCGGCGTCATGGCCGCCCTCGTGGGCCTTGCCCGGCAGACCGAACTCGGTTCCTTCGCAGTTTTGGCCGTGCCGCCGTCTGCCGCGATCACCGGGATCCTGGTGGGCGTGCTCATGACGCTCCTCGCGGCCCTGGTCCCGGCGCGGGCAGCGACCAGGGTGGCCCCCCTGGCCGCGCTCCGTCCGTCGGAGCCGACCGTCGCCCGAAGCAGGAGCGGTCGCGTACGGCTCGTTCTCGGACTCGTCGCCCTGCTCGGCGGCAGCGCCCTCCTGCTGCTCGGGGCCCTCGCGGTCGCGATCGTCCCCGCGGTCGCGGGCGGGGCCGTCTCCTTCTTCGGCGTCGTCCTGCTCGCTCCGTTCTTCGTTCCACCGAGCGTCGCCCTGATCGGCAGGCTCGCGCGCCCCCTCGGCGTGCCGGGCACCCTCGCCTCCGTCAACGCGGTCCGGAACCCGGCCCGCACCACGTCCTCGTCGGCAGCGCTGATGGTCGGCGTCACGCTCGTCACGATGATGATGGTCGGCGCGCAGACGGCCCGGACATCGTTCGAGAGTGAACTCGACGAGAACTACGCCGTCGACCTCGAGGTCGCGGGAACCGGTGCAGCGAGCGCTCCCTCCGCAGGATCGGGTCCGGCGGGAGCCACACCCGAGCGGACGGACGTCGCAACGCTCCTGCAGGTCGACGGCGTGCAGACAGCCGTCGAACTGACTCCGGTGATGCTCACGGGATCCGATGACGGCGAGATGCTCGTCTACGCCGTCGATCCTGCCGCCCTCGCCGAGGTCCTGCGGTCACGGGGAGTGGAACTCACGGACGGTATGGTCCTCGCTCCGCAGACGTGGACCCAGCCCGACGTCACACTCGAGACCGGCAAGGGACCCGTGACCCTGCCGGTCACGCCGACCGAGGCCGGCTTCTTCCAGCCGGTGATCACCACCACGACCGCCGACGAGCTCGGCGGCGCGCCGGACGGCGCCCTGGCGACCTACCTCGGGGATCCGAGCGGTACCGGGACCCCGGACGAGAGTCTCGAGGGGACCTCCCTGGCCGACTACTTCGGCGCCACGTTCTGGCTGAAGCTCGACGACGGGCTCGATGCGGGAGCGGTCACGGACGTCCAGTCCGATATCGTCGCCGCCACCGGGATCTCCGAGTACCAGGTCACGGGCGCGTCGATCGAACGCGCGGCCTACAACCAGATCATCGACGTGATGCTGCTGATCGTCACCGCCCTGCTCGCGGTGGCCGTCCTGATCGCCCTCATCGGCGTGGCCAACACGCTGTCACTGTCCGTCCTGGAACGCCGCCGGGAGAACTCGTTGCTCCGCGCACTGGGGCTCACGAGGGGGCAGCTCCGCGGGATGCTCGCGGTCGAGGCCGTACTGATCGCCGGTGTCGCCGCGCTGCTCGGTTCGGGTCTCGGTGTCATCTACGGGTGGCTCGGCGCCCAGTCGGCCCTCGGCGGGACCGTGCCGGTCGTCGCGTCGGTACCGGTCGGGCAGATCAGCCTGGTCCTGGCCACGGCTGTCATCGCCGGTCTGCTGGCTTCCGTGCTTCCCGCCCGGCGGGCCGCACGGCTGTCGCCCGTCGCCGGCCTCGCTTCGGACTGACCTCCCGGCCGCGGCGGCCCTCTCCTGGAAGCGACGGCATATATCATGGGCTTCGCAGGAGAGGGTCGGAAAGGACACCGTGGCGGAGCATGCAGCAGGGACGTCCGATGGAGCGCTCGCCGTCGTCGCCTCTGCCTCCGCCGAGGACCGCGCCGGGCTCCGGGACATGCTGGTCGCCGCGGGGTATTCCGCGCGGACCGTCGCCACGACCGACGAACTGCTGGACGAGGTGCTCGTGTCCAGGCCCGACGTCCTCCTGGTCGACCTCGGGCTGGCGCTCTCCTACTCGGGATCACTGGCCGATGTCGTCGAGGAGCACCCGCACCTTGCAACCCTTCCGGCGCTGCTCATCCTGCCCGAGGGTGGAATCGGTGCCCTGCCCGCCGCGCTGACGCCCTTCGCTGCGGACTTCATCTTCCGCCCGGTCACGCCCGCGGAACTGCTGCACCGCACGCACTCCGCGATCTCGCGTCGCCGCCGCATCCAGACGCAGCGCGCGTCCTCGGCACGTCTGCGGGAGGCGATGAGGCGCATCTCCGCGCGGATCAGGGCCACGAACGATCCGGCGGTCATGGTGGACCAGTTCCTGCCGGCCGTGGGGCAGGCCCTCGGCGCTCACCACGTCGTGCTGCAGGTCTTCGACGACCAACGCATCGCCGCACTCAGCAGGAGCTGGACCGATGGCTCGCTGGCCGCCCGGGCTGAGCTCGCGGTGCCGCAGCAGGGCGACCTGGACGCGGATCTCGGGTTCGCCACGACCCTGTGGGAGGACTCGACCAGCGCCGGGTTCCACCTCGGTCCCGGTGCGGTCCCGTCGTCCGGGGATGTGCCGGTTCCGCACTGGCTGCGTCAGGGGCTGGGCGAGGATCAGGACGTCAGTGGTGCCGTGGCGGCGTTGGGTGAGGGAGACAGGCCGTTCGGGCTGCTCTGGGTCATCAGCGCGGGCAGTGCGCTGCGGTGGACCGGAGTCGAGAGCGCGCTGACGCAGCACGTCCTGGGCAACCTGGCCCACGGGCTCATCCAGGCGCAGCTCATCTCCCGCCAGCAGCAGGCTGTGCGCAAGCTGCAGTCGCTCAACCAGGCGAAGACGGACTTCGTCGGGAGCGTGAACCACGAACTACGAACGCCTCTCGCGTCGATCGCCGGCTACCTGGAGATGATCCTGGACGGCGTCGGCGGTGAGGTTCCTCCGCAGGCCGCCACGATGCTGCAGGCCGTCGAGCGCAACACCGCGAAGCTGAGCCGCCTCATCGAGGACATCTCGGCGCTCTCGGCACGGCAGGTGGACTCGTCCGAGCACGGGCCCGTCGACGTCGTGCATCTGGTGTCCGTGCTGACCGGACATCTGGTCCTGGAGGCCTCCGGCGGCGGGATCACCCTCGAGTGCTCCCTCCCGGAGCACTCCGTGACGGTGTCCGGCGACCGTGAGGAGCTGTCGGCCGCGATCGCCATCGTGCTGTCGAACGCCTTGAAGTTCACCCCGACCGACGGCACGGTCTCGGTCGGGCTGACTGTCGACCACGCGGAGGATTCGATGGTCCTCGCCGTGCGCGACACCGGGATCGGCATCCCGGAGGCCGATCTCCCGCGGTTGTTCGATTCCTTCCACCGGGCCTCGAATGCACAGCAGGTGCTGCCCGGCGCCGGGGTCGGCCTGTCCGTCGCGAAGCGCACCTTCGAGGCCCACCACGGCAGCATCAGGATCGAATCGGAGCTCGGCGTCGGGACGACGGCGATCATCGTGCTTCCACTGCTCACGGATGCTGCCGTAGGGTGATGAGCTGATGAATTCCTGGAAGGACGGCTCATGACGCGCGCTGCGGACGGCATCCCGGTACGCCGGCTCGATCTCGACACGCTCCTGCCCTATCTCGACCTGCACCTCGTCGGTGCGACGAACGGCGTGAGGCTCTTCAATGCCGCGCGCACGGCGTGGGCGGGGACGAGCTACGAGGCCGACTTCGCCCGGCTCGGCGAGGAGATCAGCGAGGAGCGCTCGTTCCTGCGGCGATTGATCGAATCACTGGGTCACCGGCCGAGCCGGGTCAAGATGGTCTTCGCGCACGCGGTCTCCGTCGTCGCGGACCTGGACCCGCTGAACCCCCTGCGTCGCAAGGCGACCGCCGGGGCGCAACTGGAACTCGAGGCCCTCCAGTCGCTGCTCAAGGGCAAGGAAGCTCTCTGGTCCACCCTGCTCGCCCTGGCCCCCGATGCCATCGCCGGTGCGGGTGACGACGTCCTTGACCGCCAGGTCCTCGAGCGGTTGCTCGCCGCGTCGAAGACGCAGCAGGACACCGTGGCCCGCGTCATGACGGAGACGGCTTCGGCGCGCTTCCTGCTGGGCTGACGGCGCCTGTGCCCTGATTCGTCGGAACGCCTTCCGGCCGGACCGACGATGACGGGAGCGCCCGCAGGAACCGGACCGCCGCTCCGTTCGAGGAACAGCGAACGCCGGGCTCAGTTCTCGGCCGGCTCCTCGTACTTGGGGAACACCGGCGAGGGCGCGGGCAGGACGGTACCCGGCTGGATCCGTCGGCCGAGGGCGCTGAAGCGTCGTTCGTCCCCGCCCTCCGACCCCTGTCCCAGGGCGGTCAGGATCGCCGATGCGCTGGTGGGCATGACCGGCTGCGCGAGGATCGCCACGACCCGCAGCACCTCCAGTGTCACGAACAGGACGGTGTTCATGCGGGCGGGATCCGTTTTCCGCAGCACCCACGGCTGCTGGTCCGCGAAGTACGCGTTGGTGTCACCGAGCACGGTCCACACGGCTTCGAGGGCGCGCGAGAACTCCTGCCGGTCGTAGGCCGCGCGGCTCACCTCCAGCAGGGCGTCGGCCTGGGCGAGGATCCCCGTGTCAGCGTCCGTCAGGTCCCCGGGCTCCGGTACCGCGCCGTCACAGTTCTTGGCGACCATCGAGAGCGAGCGCTGCGCCAGGTTCCCGAAGTTGTTCGCCAGGTCCGAGTTCATGCGCCCGACGACCGCCTCGTGGCTGTAGGAGCCGTCGGCGCCGAAGGGGACCTCCCGCAGGAGGAAGAAGCGCACCTGGTCCAGGCCGTACTGCTCCACCCAGTCGGCGGGAGCCACGGTGTTCCCGAGGGACTTCGACATCTTGACGCCCCGGTTGTGCAGGAACCCGTGGATCATGATGCGCTTCGGGACCTCGAGGCCCGCGGACATGAGGAAAGCGGGCCAGTAGATGGCGTGGAAGCGGGAGATGTCCTTGCCGATCACGTGCACATCGGCAGGCCAGAACTTCCGGAACGCCGGTGATGCGGTGTCGGGGAACCCTACTCCGGTGAGGTAGTTGGTCAACGCGTCCACCCAGACGTACATGACGTGCCGGTCGTTCCCCGGTACGGGGACTCCCCAGTCGAACGTGGTGCGGCTGATCGAGAGGTCCTCGAGTCCGCGACGGACGAACGAGATGACCTCGTTGAAGCGGGACTGCGGCGCTCCGAAGTCCGGCTGGGACTCGTAGTGGTCCAGCAGCTTCTGCTGGTACGCGGAGAGCCGGAAGAAGTAGCTCTCCTCCTCCGTCCAGGTGACCTCCGTGTCGGTCTCCCTGGAGTACCGCACACCGTCCTCGCGCACCTCGGTCTCGTCCTCGGACCAGAATGCCTCGTCCCGCACGGAGTACCACCCGGCGTACTTGTCGAGGTAGATGTCCCCGTTCGCCTCCATGCGCTTCCAGATCTCGGTCGCGGCAGCGTAGTGGTCCGTGTCCGTGGTGCGGATGAAGCGGTCGTAGGACGTACCGACGACGTCGTTCATGTCGCGGAAGGCCAGCGCGTTGCGGGTGGCGAGCTCCCGTACGGGGATGCCCTCGCGGTCCGCGGCCTGCTGCATCTTCAGCCCGTGCTCGTCCGTGCCGGTGAGGTACATGACGTCGAAACCGTCGAGGCGCTTGAACCGCGCCATGGCGTCCACGGCGAGCGTCTCGTAGGCGTGGCCGATGTGGGGCTCGCCGTTCGGGTAGGAGATGGCCGTGGTGATGTAGAACGAGGGCTTTGCGCCGGCTGCGGGAGTCACCCTATGAAATTACCCCGGTGCACGCGCATTTGCCCAAGTGCGGGGGTGCGTGCCGTCGTCACATCCGACCGACGGCGTCCAGAGACAGGACGGCGTGGACGCCCCACGTTCCGTTCGCGATCTGGGTGACCCGGAGGTCGACGACGGCACTCGCCAGCGCCAGCGCGGCTTTCCGCTCGAGCCCGTGCAACTGCTGGAGCCAGGTGAGCATGGAGCTGAGCGCTTCCGCCGTCGCGCGGTTCAGATCGGCATCGAAACCGAAGGTGAGCCGCGCCGTCGGGGTGAGGGCGTGGATCGCCCGGAGAGGCGGGTCGGCCAGGACATCGATCCTGAGCGTCGTCCTCATGCCGCACTCGATCGCGGTGCCGCCCACCTCGCCGTCGCCCTGGGCCGCGTGCCCGTCGCCGAGGTGCAGCAGCGCGCCGGGCACCGTGACCGGCAGGAACAGCGTCGATCCGGCCGTCAGTTCCCGGCAGTCGATGTTCCCACCCCCGGCGGAGCGAGGCGGGGTGGTGGAATGCTCTCCGTGCTCCACCGGCGGCAGACCGATCACTCCGAGGAACGGGTCGAGCCGGACGACGTGCCCGTACTGGTTCGTCCCGGTACCGGCCACCGGATCCAGGTCCCACAGCAGCCACGCCGGTTCCGTCCCTTCCAGTCCCAGGCTGCGCGTGAAGGCGTCGTCGCGCCGGCCCGCCGCCGTCCAGCCCCACTCCGCGGGCTCGAGGTGCTCGAGGTGGACCGCCAGCACGTTCCCGGGGACCACGCCCGCCACCTCGATCGGCCCGGTGAGCGCGTGGCCCCGCCGGTCCGGGAACCTGTAGGGCGTCCGGGCTCCCGGCGCCGCCTGCCGCTCGAGATGGCCCCAGGCGTCCAGGGACTCGACGACCACGCGGTCGCCGGGTTCGACGCGGAGCACGGCCGGCGTGTCCCTGGACAGGACCTGCGTCGCCGTCTCCGGCGTGGACGGAAGATGATGGATGTCCACGGGGGGACCTCGATCCTGCTCGTCAGTCCTGGAGGTCCACTTCCCGGGCCACGGTGGCCCCGATCTCGGCGCGGATGGCGTCGAGCACGTCCTGCGGTACGGAACTGTCGACCGTGAGCAGGGACAACGCCTGCCCGCCCTCCTTGTTCCGGGCGACCTGCATGCCGGCGATGTTGATGTCCCGCTCCCCGAGGAGGCGGCCGAGCGCGCCGATGACGCCGGGACGGTCGGTGTAGAGCAGCACCAGGAGGTGGTCGCTGATGGGGATCTCGAGGTCGTAACCGTTCACGCCGACGAGCTTCTCCACCTGCTTCGGCCCGGTGAGGGTGCCTGCGACGGAAATCTGGGAACCGTCGGACAGCGCTCCGCGCAGGCGCAGGACGTTGCGGTACTCCTCCGACTCCGGCGTGGTGATCAGACGGGAGGTGATTCCGCGCTGCTCGGCGAGGACGGGCGCGTTGACGTAGGAGACCTGCTCCGAGACCACGTCGGTGAAGACGCCCTTGAGCGCTGCCAGTTCGAGCGCCTTGACGTCGAGCGAGGCGATCTCCCCGGCGACCTCGATCTCGATCCGGGTCAGCGAGGCGTGCGTGAGGGCCGTGAAGATGCGTCCCAGCTTCTCCATGAGGGGGATGCCGGGCCGGACCGCGGGATCGATCACGCCACCGGCGACGTTGACGGCGTCGGGGACGAGCTCTCCGGCGAGGGCGAGCCGGACGGATCTGGCGACGGAGATGCCCGCCTTCTCCTGGGCCTCCTCGGTGGAGGCGCCGAGGTGCGGCGTGACCACGACGCTCTCGTGCGCGAAGAAGGCCAGATCGGTGCTCGGTTCCCGGACGAACACGTCGACCCCGGCACCGGCGATCTCGCCCTGCTCGAGCGCGGCGTGCAGGGCCTCCTCATCCACGAGCCCGCCGCGAGCCACGTTCACGACGTACGCCGTCCGCTTCATCGTGGCGAAGGCCTCGGCACCGAGCATGCCCACCGTCTCCGGCGTCTTCGGCATGTGGATGGTGACGAAGTCGGACTCCCGCAGCAGTTCGTCGAGGGTGACGAGCCGGACGCCGAGCTGCGCCGCGCGCGCCGAGGTCACGTAGGGGTCGTAGGCGAGGATCTGCGTGCCGAAACCCTGCAGGCGCGCGGCCACGAGGGCACCGATGCGCCCGAGACCGATGATGCCGATGTTCTTCTCGTAGAGCTCCGTTCCGGAGTACTTGGACCGCTTCCACTCCCCCGCCTTCAGGGCGGCACTCGCCTGGGGGATGTTCCGGGCGAGGCTGAGGATGTGGCCGACGGTCAGTTCAGCGGCGGAGATGATGTTCGACGTCGGGGCGTTCACGACCATCACGCCGGCCTGGGTGGCGGCCTTGATGTCCACGTTGTCGAGTCCGACGCCGGCCCGCGCGATCACCTTGAGCTTCGGGGCCGCCCGGATGGCCTCTTCGTCCATCCGCGTGGCAGAACGCACCAGGACGGCGTCGACGTCCGCCAGGGCGGCGAGCAGTCGGGTGCGGTCCGCGCCGTCGGTGCGGCGGATCTCGAAATCCGGCCCCAACGCTTCGACGGTGGCGGGTGAGAGTTCTTCGGCCAGGAGGACGACGGGCTTGGTGGTCACGGGGGTTCCTTCTGCGATGGGCTGGCGGATCAGGCGGGACTGCTGCGGTTCGGAGCCGGACATACGTCCGGCAGGACACCTGCTCGTCACTGAGCGGCACGTGCCCTGCCGGGTGGGGGTGCGTCAGCGTGCGACGGAGCCCTCGGTGTAGTCGTCGTTCGTCTTGATCCACGAGAACAGCTTGCGGAGCTCGCGGCCCGTGCTCTCGATGGGGTGGTCCTCGCCCTTCGTGCGCAGCTCGGTGAACTCGGGTCCCCCGGCGTCCTGGTCGTCGATGAAGCGCTTGGCGAAGGCACCGTTCTGGATGTCCGCGAGGACGGCCTTCATGTTCTCCTTCACCTCGGGGGTGATCACACGCGGGCCGGAGACGTAGTCGCCGTACTCCGCGGTGTCGGAGACGCTCCAGCGCTGCTTGGCGATGCCGCCCTCGACCATGAGGTCGACGATCAGCTTGAGCTCGTGCAGCACCTCGAAGTACGCGACCTCCGGCTTGTAGCCGGCCTCGGTGAGCGTCTCGAAGCCGTACTGGATGAGCTGGGAGGCACCGCCGCACAGCACGGCCTGCTCGCCGAAGAGGTCGGTCTCGGTCTCCTCGGTGAACGTCGTCTCGATGACGCCGCGCGGTGCCGCCGATCGCCTTGGCGTAGGAGAGCGCGAGGTCACGGGCGTTGCCCGAGGCGTCCTGCTCGACGGCGATGAGGTCGGGGACGCCGCGGCCGGCCTCGAACTCGCGCCGGACGATGTGTCCCGGGCCCTTGGGTGCCACGAGCGCGACGTCGACGTCGGCGGGAGGCTGGATGTAGCCGTAGCGGATGTTGAAGCCGTGACCGAAGAACAGGGCGTCCCCGGCCTGGAGGTTCGGCGCGATGTCGTCCCGGTACACGTGGCGCTGGACCTGGTCCGGTGTGAGCACCATGATGAGGTCCGCTTCGGCCGTGGCTTCGGCGACCGAGAGGACGCGAAGGCCTTCCGCCTCGGCCTTGGCGCGCGACGCCGATCCGTCCTTGAGCCCCACACGTACGTCGACGCCGGAGTCCCGCAGGCTCAGCGCGTGCGCGTGGCCCTGGCTGCCGTAGCCGATGACGGCCACGGTGCGGCCCTGGATGATCGAAAGATCTGCATCGTCGTCATAGAACATCTCGGTCACGGGTGTTTCTCCTTGGGGTGGGTGGTGCTGGAAAGGTCTGGAAAAGGGTGCGCCTAGGCGCTGCGCAGCGCGCGGTCGCTCATCGACTTCGCGCCCCGGCCGATCGCGAGGGTGCCCGACTGGACGATCTCGCGGATGCCGAAGGGCTCGAGCACCGACAGCAGCGCTGCGAGCTTCTCCGGCGTGCCGGTGGCCTCGATGATGAGCGAGTCGATCGCGACGTCGACCACGGACGCGCGGAACAGGTCCGCAGCCTGCGTCACCTGCAGGCGGGTCGCCGCGTCGGCTCGGACCTTGATCAGGACATGGTCACGCTGTACGGACTGCTCAGCGGTCAGTTCGACGATCTTGATCACGTTGATGAGCTTGTTCAGCTGCTTCGTCACCTGCTCGAGGAGGTCGCCCTCGGCCTCGACGACGACGGTGATGCGTGACATGCCCGCCACCTCGGTCGGTCCGACCGCGAGCGAGTTGATGTTGAACGCCCGCCGGGCGAAGAGGCTGGCCACCCGCGTCAGGACTCCGGGTACGTCCTCGACGAGCACGGAGAGTGTGTGTCGTGCCACGGTCAGTCCTCCTGTTCCCAGGTCGGGGTCATGTTGCGTGCGATCTGGATGAGGTCGTTGCTGACACCCGAGGGAACCATGGGCCACACCATCGAGTCCCGGCTGACCACGAAGTCGATGACGACGGGACGGTCGTTGATGGCCAGCGCCTGCTGGATCGTCGCGTCGATGTCCTCGTCCCGCTCGCAGCGGAGGCCCACGCAGCCGTAGGCGTCGGCGAGCTTCACGAAGTCCGGGACGCGTACGGTGTCGTGACCCGTGTTCAGGTCCGTGTTCGAGTAGCGGCCCTCGTAGAAGAGGGTCTGCCACTGCCGCACCATGCCGAGGGACGAGTTGTTGATCACCGCCACCTTGATCGGGATGTTGTTGATGACGCAGGTCGCCAGCTCCTGGTTCGTCATCTGGAAGCAGCCGTCCCCGTCGATCGCCCACACCACGCGGTCCGGGTTGCCCACCTTGGCCCCCATCGCGGCCGGCACCGAGTATCCCATGGTGCCGAGGCCGCCCGAGTTGAGCCAGGCGTGGGGCCGCTCGTACTGGATGAACTGGGCCGCCCACATCTGGTGCTGGCCCACGCCGGAGACGAAGACGCCCTCGGGACCGGTGAGCTCGCCGATCCGCTTGATGACCTGCTGGGGGGCCGACAGGCCGTCGTCGGGCTGGGTGAAGCCGACGGGATAGGTCTCGCGCAGGTGGTTGAGCGTCTTCCACCACGCGGAGATGTCGGGGCGCTGCTGCGCCTCGAAGGTCTCGCGGACGGAGGCCGTCAGTTCCGGGATGATCTCCTTCACGGATCCGACGATCGGCACGTCGGCGGTCCGGTTCTTCGAGATCTCGGCGGGATCGATGTCTGCGTGGATCACCTTGGCGTGCGGGGCGAAGCTGGACAGGACGCCGGTCACGCGGTCGTCGAAGCGCGCGCCCAGGGTGATCAGGAGATCTGCCTGCTGCAGTGCGGTCACGGCGGACACCGAACCGTGCATGCCGGGCATCCCGACGTGCTGCTCGTGCGAGTCGGGGAAGACGCCGCGGGCCATGAGCGTGGTCACGACGGGAGCACCGACGAGTTCCGCGAGCTCCTTCAGCTCGACCGAGGCGTGTCCCTTCATCACTCCACCGCCCACGTAGAACACGGGTCGCTGGGCGGACCCGATGAGGCGCGCGGCTTCGCGGACCTGCTTCGAGTGCCCCCGTACCACCGGGTGGTAACCGGGGATGTCCACCTTCGGCGGCCAGGAGAACGTCATCCTCGATTGCTGGGCGTCCTTGGCGATGTCGACCAGGACCGGCCCGGGGCGCCCGGTCGTGGCGATGTGGAAGGCCTCCGCGAGGACGCGCGGGATGTCCCGGGCGTCGGTGACGAGGTACGAGTGCTTGGTGATCGGCATGGTGATACCGACGATGTCCGCCTCCTGGAAGGCGTCCGACCCGATGAACGCACTGGAGACCTGACCCGTGATCGCGACCATGGGCACGGAATCCATGTGCGCGTCAGCGATCGCGGTCACCAGGTTGGTGGCGCCGGGACCGGACGTCGCGATGCAGACGCCCGGCCGGCCGGTGACCATGGCGTAGCCCTGGGCCGCATGGCCGGCACCCTGTTCGTGGCGCACGAGGATGTGGCGGAGCTTCGTCGAGGCCATCAGGGGGTCGTAGGTCGGCAGGATCGCCCCGCCGGGAAGACCGAAGACGTCGTCGACGCCCAGCTCCTCGAGGGACCGGACGATCGCGGCGGAGCCGAGCATCTCGATGGGAGCCACGACCCTGTTGGAGCCACGGACCGCGCTGACGGCGACGGGCGCCGTCTCGCGCACGGGTGCTGCGGGCGGTGCTGGCCTTGCTGCCAGCAGCGCTGGGCTGATGGGCGATCCCTTGGACATCTGGAACTTCCTTCGGAACGTTCGCTGCACTGCTGCAGCTATGACTGCGGGCGGACTTCCGCGCGCTCCTTCTGTGCCGACAGGGTGTGTCAACAAAAAAACCCCTCAGCCTGGTGAGGCTCTGCGAGGGGTTGCGCGCGACTGCAGTCGTCTACCGGACGGGCTTCAGGCCACGCGCTAGATAAGGACGACGACTACGGGTTCGAGCTGCATACCTGTAGTTTCCACGGCTCCGTGAAAGGGTGTCAACCGCACCCGCCGCTGTCTCACATGGTGGACGCTGCGTCCAGTTAGTGGACATTAACGCGAGGCACCCTGCCCGGGACAGGGGGCGGGAGTCCCCTGTCCCGGGCGGCCTGCGCCCTCTCGGCCCTAGCCCGTGTAGGCGCCTTCGGACGCGGAGTGCACCAGCTTCGCGTACTTGGCGAGCACGCCCTTGGTGTAGCGGGCCGGGAGGGGCTCCCAACCCACCCTGCGCTCGGCGAGCTCGGCTTCGTCGACCAGGAGGTCGAAGCTCTTCGCTGCGATGTCCACGCGGATACGGTCCCCGTTCCGCACGAAGGCGATCGGACCGCCGTCGACGGCCTCCGGCGCCACGTGGCCGATGCACAGACCCGTGGTTCCTCCGGAGAACCGGCCGTCGGTGAGCAGGAGGACGTCCTTGCCGAGGCCTGCGCCCTTGATGGCGCCCGTGATGGCGAGCATCTCGCGCATTCCGGGGCCGCCCTTGGGTCCCTCGTAGCGGATGACGATGACGTCACCGGCCTGGATCCCGCCGGCATCGAGAGCATCGAGGGCGCCCTGTTCACGCTCGAACACGCGGGCGGTTCCCTCGAAGATGTCGGCATCGAAGCCCGCACTCTTCACGACGGCGCCCTCGGGTGCCAGGGATCCGTGCAGGACGGTGATGCCGCCGGTCTTGTGCAGCGGGTTGTCGAGCGCACGGAGGATCTTGCCGTCGAGGTCCGGCGGGTCGATCTCAGCCAGATTCTCGGCGAGGGTCTTGCCGGTCACCGTCAGGCAGTCGCCGTGCAGCAGGCCGGCGTCGAGCAGCGCCTTCATGATGACCGGCACGCCGCCCACCTTGTCGACGTCGAACATGACGTAGCGGCCGAAGGGCTTCAGGTCACCCAGGTGCGGGATGCGGTCGCCGATACGGGTGAAGTCGTCGAGCGTCAGCTCGACCTCGGCCTCGTGGGCGATCGCGAGCAGGTGGAGGACGGCGTTGGTCGAGCCGCCGAATGCCATGGTGACGGCGATGGCATTCTCGAACGCCTTCTTGGTCATGATGTCGCGGGCCGTGATGCCCAGCCGCAACAGGTTGACGACGGCCTCGCCGGACTTGCGGGCGAACATGTCGCGACGACGGTCGACCGACGGCGGAGCCGCGGAACCGGGGAGCGACATCCCGAGGGCCTCACCGATGCATGCCATGGTGTTCGCCGTGTACATACCTCCGCATGCCCCTTCGCCGGGGCAGACCGCACGCTCGATGCTGTCGAGGTCCTTCAGGCTCATCTTGCCCGCGGCACAGGCCCCGACCGCCTCGAAGGCGTCGATGAGGGTGACTTCCTTCTCGGTGCCGTCCTCGAGCTTCGCGAACCCCGGCATGATCGTCCCCGCATAGAGGAACACGGAGGCGAGATCGAGTCGGGCCGCCGCCATCAGCATGCCCGGAAGGGATTTGTCACAGCCGGCGAGGAGCACCGACCCGTCGATGCGCTCGGCCTGCATCACCGTCTCCACCGAGTCGGCGATGACCTCACGGGAGACGAGCGAGAAATGCATGCCCTCGTGGCCCATCGAGATGCCGTCCGACACCGAGATCGTGCCGAACTGCATGGGGAATCCCCCCGCGGCATCGACACCCTCCTTCGCTCCCTGCGCCAGGCGGTTGAGGGACAGGTTGCAGGGGGTGATCTCGTTCCAGGAGCTCGCGACGCCGACCTGCGGCTTCGCGAAATCGTCGTCACCCATGCCCACGGCACGCAACATCCCGCGGGAGGGCGCCGCATGGATGCCATCCGTGACGACGCGGCTTCTTGGCTTGATGTCTGGGGTTGTCTCCACGCTCATGGGCTAGAGTCTAGGCCCGCGTCGCCGACGGGTTCCGCCATGTGACTGTCCTGTTACAGCCCCTCCGGTACCGTTCGCAACGATGAGGCGCCCGCGCGCTGCTTCGTGCGGCAGGTCCGCGCTCCGGTACAGTGTGGAACTCGCGGGCGATCCTTTCGGCCCGCCGGCCGAGCACCGCGAGCAGTCCCCGAGGGGACGCGTCCGACAGCTTCCTACCGCAACGGCGTGATATGACTCCCGACCTCCCCGGACCCACTCCACCGCTCGAGGGTGGACAGGGCCTGAAGAACGCCCTGCGACGCGTCTTCGACGGTCAGATCCCCAACTACGGTGACTACAACCTCGTGTTCGCGGACGGGCATTCCCGGGAACGGCGGGGCAGGGAGGCGCCGACGAGAACGTACGTGCTCGGCTACCGCTGGAAACCGGCGGAACTCATGGTGGCGCCCGTGGATCTGGCTGCCGTCACCGGGGCGGGCGTGCCGGTGGAGGTCAACATGACGAACCTCGCGCACGCGCTCCAGTGGGACGAGGACGGCAGCTACGAGGTGGGGACGAGCACCGGGCGCGTCTTCCGTTTCGACGTGGCCGCCTACCCCGTCCTCGACATCGGCCCGGGGACCGCCCTGAGGCTCGAGCAGCACGACGACGTCGCCGACTTCGACTCGTTCATGGCAGCGTTCATCGCGATGGCCTGACGCCCGACCCGCAGCGCCTGCTACTCCCGGCGCTTCACTCCCAGGGCCCGCGTCTCACGAGGTTGGCCGGTTCCCGCCCGCCGGCGAGCAGTTCCACCTGGCGCTTCAGCAACGCGAGGATCCTCGGCGGGAAAGCCCCGGTGTTGCCTCCCACGTGAGGGGTGATCAGCACTCCGGGCGCACTCCAGAGCGGATGCCCCTCCGGTAGCGGCTCCGGATCGACGACGTCGAGCGCGGCCTTGAGGCGCCCCGTCGTCACCTCGGCCGTCAGCGCCTCCGTATCCACGACCGGCCCCCGGGCGACGTTGACCACCAGGGCCCCGTCGGGAAGGGCTGCCAGCACCTCCCTGCCGATCAGTCCCCTGGTCGCATCGGTGAGCGGCGTGATGACCACGACGACGTCGTGCCTCCCGGCGAGCTCCACGAGTTCGTCGGGGCCGTGGACGTGCCCCAGTTCGTCGTCGCGGGCTGCGCTGCCGACCCTGGTGACCTCGGCCTCGAAGGTCACCAGGCGCCGCCGGATCTCCTCACCGATCCCCCCGACGCCCACGAGCAGGACGCGGCGGTCGGCGAGGCCGGGATACCGGGTACTGACCCAGCGTCCCTCGGACTGCTGCCGGACGGCGTCGTCGATCCCGCGCAGCGAGGCCAGTGCGAGACCGACGGCGAGCTCGGCCGTCGCCGCCGCGTGCACGCCGGCGGCGGTGGCGATGGCGACCCCTGGTCCGACGAGGTCGGGGACGCCGTCGTAGCCCGTGGACTGCGTCTGCACGAGCAGGAGGTTAGGGGCCGCGTCGAGCGCCCCCCCGAGGTGCGCCCTGCCGGTGTAGGGCAGCACGGCGGCGTCGAGGTGCGTGAGGTCGAAGCCCTGCGGCGGGGTCCGGAAATCCCAGAGCACCACTCGACCTCCGGCGACACGGCACCCAACGCGTCCCGCAGGTCGTCCGAAGGGACACTGAGCGTGCGGACCGTCCGGTGTCGCCGGGCGGTCTCGGGGACGGTGTCCGCTGCGTTGTTCGTCATCCCGTCAGCCTAGCGTCGGGGCCCGGGGGACGTCAGGGCGCCGCGAGTTCCGAGGGCCTGCTCGACGGACCGATTTCAGGATTCCGCCGGAAAGCTGGTAGAGTTTCTTGCTGTTGCGGAAGACCGGGCCGAGCATTTTCGGACGGGCGGACGCCACGCACCTCTAGCTCAATTGGCAGAGCAATTGACTCTTAATCAATGGGTTTCGGGTTCAAGTCCCGAGGGGTGCACATCGGATCCCCGTTCGTCAGGTCTCGCCGCCTGGAGGACGGGGATTCGTCTTTTCCGGGTGCGGTCCCCCGGTGCGGAGCGTTCACCGCGACCTCTTCGTCAACCCCGACTCGTCCGCAGTCCCGGCGTTGCACGGGGCAAGCGCCGTCCTCCACGATGACTGCTATCCCACTCCCGGAGGATGCCATGTTCCGCAGCGCTCCCGACGCGCCCCTCACCGTCGACTTCCACCCGTGGCCGCGCCGATCCCGGCCCACTATCTTCCCCTCGTGCGGACCGCGGTCCTCCTCGCACTGGTGACCGTCCTGCTCGTGACGGTCCTTCCGTCCCTGTCCGTCCTCCACCTGCTCCTCAATGTCATGATCCTCGTATCGATCCTGCGCCGCGTCAGGAAACGGGGCCCCCGACGCGACGGCGCGGCGCGCTGACCGGGATTCCCCGGGCGCCACCTCCCCCGGCAGGCCTACCATGGACGCGTGGAGCACTTACTCGAATTCGCGGGCAATTACTGGTGGCTCGTCTTCCCCCTCGGAGGCTTCGTCGCGGCGTTCGGCTCGAGCTGGTCCGAGGCGAGCGAACGGCGGCACCGGCGCAAGGTCGAGCTCTACCGGTTGAAGCACCCGGGCGCGCGGCTCGACGCCGACCAGCACGCGGATCCCGCCGTCGGGCGCAGCCTGAAACAGGACGTGAAGCAGGTACAGCAGGCGCATGACGCCATCGACGCGAAGTGGCTCTCCTATGAGCTCGATGCCGCGAAACTCATCGACTACCCCATGATGACCGACGTCCGGGAGCCGCTCACCGTCGCCTTCCTGCGGGCCAAGCGTGAAGCGGATGCGCTGCGGCCCGTGCGGGCTTCCGCGGTCTCTGCCGAGGAGCTCGCGGACTATCGGTCCGCCGTCACCTCCTACGACGTCGCGTTCCAGGTCGCCGAGACGGAGGCCCGGCGCGTCAGGGCCAGCGGTTTCAGCGCCGAGGAGCGGCAGCGCCTCGAGACCGCCCGCAAGCTCGTGACCATCGCGGTCGACGAGGCCGCGACGGCGGCGGAGCGCCAGACGGCGTATCGGCGGCCGCCGGGAACTGGACGGGCTGATCGTGCTCCCGGACGCCACCATCACGAGGCTCGAGGAGAAGATCGCCGGTGCGCTCCAGGCCCGCGCCGAGCCATCTCCGTCCTGATCGTGCCGCACCACCCGCCGGGACCCCGTGTCGCGCGGGGGTTTCCTGTCCGTCCCCCGTGGACGATAATCGCTCCCATCAGGAACACCGGGTGGCGGTAGCCACACATCGGGAGGCGGACACCATGGCAGCGACGATCAACACCTACCTCAGTTTCAGGGACACCGCGGCGGCAGCGATGCACTTCTACCAGTCCGTCTTCGGGGGCGAGCTCCAGAGCAGTACGTTCGCCGAGTACCAGGTCAGCGAGGACCCCGCGGAGCAGGACAAGATCATGCATTCGATGCTGACGACGCCGTCGGGCCAGGTCCTGATGGCGGCCGACACGCCGAACACGATGGAGTACTCCGCTCCTGCCGGGCATTCGTTGTCCGTCAGCGGCGACGACGAGGCAGAGCTGCGACGCTACTGGTCGGCTCTGGCGGGCAGCGGCAGCGAGACCGTGCCGCTCGACCGGTCGCCCTGGGGAGACAGCTTCGGGATGTGCGTCGACGCGTTCGGGATCACCTGGATGGTGAACATCGCCGGAGTCCCGGCGGAGGGCGCCGGAGCGGCTGCAGAGCGGACGGCTCCCGTCGACACGCCGGGCGAAGCCACCGGGGTCTAGCCGTCAGACCCGTCCGTCGACGCTCCCCGCATCCGCCCCCGCGCCGAAGGTGAGCGTCGGCTCGTCAGGGGTCGAGAGGGTGAGGACCGCCTCCTCGATGCGCTCGTGCTCCTCGATGTCCGTCTCCACCGCGCGGAGGGCGACGGCGACGTCGTGCTCCCTGTTGTCGCCCACGAGGTCGACCGCGGCGACGAGGTAGAGCCGTTCCGGCCCCACGTACTCGAGGTGCAGGTAGGTGACGCGTTCGATGCTGCCGTGCGCCTCGAGCCGGCCCGCGACGGACCGGAGCAGTTCGGGTGAGACCGCCTGGCCGACGAGGAAACGGCGGTTGCGGTCGATGAGGATCACGGCGATCACGCCGAGCAGAACTCCCACCAGGATCGACCCGATCGCGTCCGGTACGGGAGATCCCGTGAGCTGGTGGAGCAGGATGCCGAGGAATGCGATCACGAGGCCGATCAGGGCGGCGGCATCTTCCGCGAACACGGCGCGCAGTGTGGGGTTCGACGTCGTCGAGACACTGCGGAGCGTGGTCGTGCCCCGTTCGCGCCCGGCCGCACGGGCCTGGCGGAAAGCCTGCGTGAACGAGAAGCCCTCGAGGAGGAACGCCACCGCGAGGACAGCGTAGGCGATGCCGTAGTCCCCCGCCGGTTCCGGTTCGAGCAACTGCTGTACGCCGTGGGTGATGGAGACGACCGCGCCGGCGGTGAAGAGGCCGAAGGCGGCGAACATCGACCAGACGTACGCCTCCCGCCCGTAGCCCATCGGGTGCGAGCGGTCACGCCGGCGGCGTGACTTCCGCTCCGCGATCAGCAGGAAGACCTGGTTCCCGGTGTCAGCCCACGAGTGGGCCGACTCGGCCGTCATCGAGGCGGAGCCCGTGATGACCGCCGCCACCGTCTTCGCCGCCGCGACGAGCAGGTTCGCCACGAAGGCGATGATGACGGTGAGCGTGCTGTCGCCGGTCTTGCCCGACCCGCCGCCGTCGTCCGCCCGATCGTGCCGGCCGGCGGCGTTGAACTCGTTCTTCATGCGGTCCCTCCGGTGTTCGCATCGGTGGCGGCCCCGGAGGGCCGCCACCGATACTGTTCTACTTGGACGCTTCCTTGTTCACATCCGTCGGCGAATCGAACTCGCGGTCCGGGAGGTTGCCGAGCGTCTCGAGGACCGAGTCGTCGGCGCCCTTGTCCTTCGCGTGCTGCACCAGGTCCTCGCGGGATGCTGGGTACTCCATGCCGCCCAGGGCCTTCTGGATGTCGATCGGACTCGGATCTGCCACGGTGTTCTCCTTCGTATCGGTTACCTTGCACGGTGGTGCTCCCGTCCGGGAGCACCGTCACTGGCCCAGGATCACGTGGGCAGCGTCTATTCGGCGATCCACCACGGTGGTGGGTGCCTCGAGGTGGACGGCTCCGGACGGGATGATGCCCGCTCCGCCGTAACGCTCCATGACCCGCCACTGGGCTGCGACGTCCTCTCCCGCATGCTCCGGCGGGAGCTGGGCCCAGAAGTCGAAGCCACCGCACTCCACGAGTGCCTCCCGGTCGAAGAGGACGCAGCCACCCACCCAGGCGACGTGGTAGAGCTGCCATCCGCCCGGCGGGATCGCCAGCTCGACGGCGGCGTGCGCCAGGTTGGCCGCGTTGTGGAGCGGCCAGCGGGCGAAACCTTCGGTGTCCGGGCGGATCCGCTCGGGCAGGACCTCGTTGTCGGGCCACAGCGCAAGCTCCGTCCGTTCGTGCGGGCGGCGGTCGTCGAGGTAGGACAGCCCCTGCACCGCGGACCCGACGAATCCGCACCCGGCGGCGCGCAGTGCCCGGCTCATCCGGTCCAGGGTTCCGGGCTCGAGCCAGACGTCGTCGTCGAGGAACAGGACGAACGGGGCACTGGCGAGCCCCAGGAGGAACGCACGGTGCTCCGCGAGCCCCCTGCGTGGGAGGTGCCTCTCCAGCCTCACCTCGCGTCCCTGAGCCTCGAGGACCCTGACCATCGCCGCGACGGCGGGCTGGCCGAACGAGGAGGAACCGCCCTCGGTCTGGTCGCTGACGATCACGCTGAACGGCACGCCCTGCTGCGCGGCGAGCCCCGACAGCGTGACCGCGAGTTCCGCGGGTCGTCCGAAGGACGGGATCAGGACGTCGACGACGGGTGTCTCCCCCGGTGCGTCCAGCGCCCACTCGCCCGACCACCTGGCGGTCATGACGTCTCTCCCGCCAGCGGTGTCGAGCGGATCCGGCGCACGACGGCCGCCGTGGAACGCTCCGGCACGTAGTCGAGGATGCTGACGTGCCCGCCGCAGGCCTCGACGGCGGGGGTCTCCTCGAGCATCTGCGCCGTGTAGTCGCCGCCCTTCGCGTAGACGTCGGGCTTCAGGAGCTCGATCAGCGGTACCAGCGTGTCCGTCCCGAACACCGTGACGTAGTCGACGCAGCTCAGCGATGCGATGATGCCGGCCCGGTCGGCGATCGGGTTGATCGGGCGGTCGGGTCCCTTGAGCCGGCGGACGCCGTCGTCGTCGTTCAGCGCCACCACGAGGACGTCCCCGAGCTGCTTGGCCTGGTTGAGGTAGCGGGTATGGCCCCTGTGCAGCACGTCGAAGCAGCCGTTGGTCAGCACGATGCGCTTCCCTGCGGCGCGGTCCTCCCCGACCCTGCGCAGGAGTTCGTCCGTCGCGAGCGCGGTATCGGCGAACTGCTGCAGATGGCCCGTCAGGTCCGCCGTCGTGCAGACGGAGGTGCCCGGACGGTGCACGACGACGTCGGCGGCGGCCTGCGCGAGGTCGAGGCTCGTGGTGAGGGGCAGGCCGGCTGCCCGCGCGGCCGTGAGGCTCGCGACGAAGGTGTCCCCGGCTCCCGAGGCCTGCTTCTCCGTGGCCGGTGTGGCCCAGGTACGGTGCTCCTCCCCGTCCTGTCCGAGCAGGACGGTGCCGTCGCGGTCGAGGGTGACCACGACGGCTGACGCCTTCGTCTCATCGAGCAGCTCACCGCGCCGCGCGGCCACCGCCGCGGCCCGGTCGGAGCGCGGGTCGAGCCTGATCCCGAGGACCTGCGCGGCCTCCTGCGCGTTCGGCGTGACGATGTCCGGCTTCAGCGCGGACCACGCCGCGGTGTCGTGCGCGTCCACGACGACGAGCATCCCGGGCTGCTCGTCGGACGCGTCGCCGAGTGCATCGAGGACCTCGCCCCCGAGCGCCCCCGAGCCGTAGTCGCAGACGACGACGGCATCGGCATCGGCCACGGCCGCGGGAATGCGGGCGGCGAGCTCGGTGATCGCCGAGGCGGGTAGGCCGTCGTGCGTGTCGTCGAGCCGGAGCATGACCTGGTCGCCGCCCAGGATCCGGTACTTCGTCGTCGTGACGACCCGCTCGTCCTGAACGAGGCCCGTGGTGTCCACCCCCGCGTCCGCGAGGATGCCGCGGAGCCGGCGACCGGCGTCGTCCGTACCGATTAGCCCGCACATGCGGACCCTCGCACCGAGGGCCGCGAGGTTCATCGCGGTGTTCGCCGCACCGCCGGCGGCGTAGTCCCTGCGCCTGATGTCGACGACGGGTGCGGGAGCCTCCCTGCAGAAGCGCTCGATGGTGCCGCTCCACCAGCCGTCCAGCATCGCATCCCCCACCACGGTGACCAGCGGGGCGTGGTCGGCGATGGCGGCCGGCACCCAGGCGCCGAGGCCCCGGACGTCGGAGAGGTCGCCGGCGTCGCTGCCTTCG
>WNZI01000018.1 GCA_009728235.1 Vibrio cholerae
CTGGCGTTCGACCGGGGCGTCCTGCGAGCGGTCCTCGGCAGGCTCGGGCTGGGCCGCGGCGGCAGCGGGACGCTCTGCGTCGGCGCTTCGCTCGCTGCGGACCGTGCCGGTCTTCGGCCGGTCGGCGACGGCGGAACCACGCTGGTGGTCCGAGATCGCGGACACGAGGTCGCTCTTGCGCATCCTCGATCCGCCGGTGATTCCGAGCTGGCCTGCAAGGGCCTGGAGCTGCGCGAGCTTCAGGCCGGCAAGACCGCTGCTCTTGGAAGTTGTTGCGCCGGTTGCTTCAGCGTCTTGGGTGGCCACACCTGGTAACAGGTCAGTGGTTTCAGTCACGAAGGATCCTTCCCCCTCGTCGGGCGGCCACCTGATCAGTGGTCCGCGGTGGTTTGCCCCGTACCGCAAAGAAAGCAGGCGGGGTTCAGCCGAACCGGATGCGATCCGGCGTCGACTGGATGTGCAGGGAGCCTGAGGCTGTCGATCTGCGGGAGGTTGAATCCGCACGCACAAAGATAGGGTCGGAGGCTACACCGGGGGTTGTGCTACTGCTGACGGAACCTGCAGGTGTGCGGCGGTCCGAGAAGAGGACGGCCGGCTCAGCAGAGCACACGGTGTCCGTCGACGGATCGCCCGGCTCCGACGGAATCAACGATCCCAGCGGATGTGGCAGTTCCAACAGCTTCAACGGACACAGTAGATCCGCCTGAACGCTCTACCCTTGGTGCACTCCCACTTTAGCACCTTCCCGCTCCACGGCGAGCCTCAGAATCCGCCACCGGTGCGGCGTGTCGGCCGCGGCGAGCAGGCGGCGGATCGCGTCCTCGACGGCGACGGCGCCGCTCTCACCCACGGCGAGGGTGAGAACACTGGGGCCGGCCCCGGAGATGGTGCTCGCGTATCCCTCCCCCCGTAGCCCCCGCAGGAGCGTCGCGCTGGGGATCATGGCCTGGGCCCGGTAGTCCTGGTGCAGCGAGTCCTGAGTGGCGGGGAACAGCAGTGACGGATCGGACCCGATCGCGTGCACCAGGAGTGCGGCGCGGCCGGCGTTGGCCGCGGCGCTCCGGTGCGACACGGACGACGGCAGGAGTGCGCGCGCACTCTCCGTGGACAGCGCGACATCGGGTACGGCGACGATCGGGACGATGTCCGGGTGGACCTCCACCCTGACACTGCGGAAAGCGCGACCGCTCTCCCAGGAGATGGCCAGCGCTCCCATCAGGGCCGGCGCGGCGTTGTCGGGGTGGCCCTCGATCGAGGCAGCCCACTGCAGCACCTGCGCGCCGTCCAGCCGTTCGTCCTCGGGCAGCAGCGCATTGCCGGCGAGGACACCGGCGACGATGGCCGCAGCGGAGGACCCGAGCCCCCTGCCGTGGGGAATCGCGTTGGTGGTGTCCAGTTCGAGCCCCGGCGCACGGCGTCCCGCCTGATGCAGCGTACTGATCAGGGATCTGGCCACCAGATGGGTCTCGTCGGTGGGAAGGGCGCCTGCGCCCTCTCCCTGGGCGTGGACCGTGGTGATCCCTGACATCGTGGTGCGGACCCGCACGGTGTCGTGCAGCCCCAGCGCGAGTCCGAGGGTATCGAAGCCCGGACCGAGGTTAGCACTCGTCGCGGGCACCGTGACCTCGATCGACTGCCCCGTCCGTACGGTCGGCAGGTCCAGCACGTCCGTCGCGCCCGGTCCCGTGGTCGCGTCGGTCATCTCAGTCCTCGAGACCGAGCGCCGCAGCGACGCTGACGACGTCGAACTCGACCTTCGTCGGCTCGATGTCGGCTCCGTCCGCGTTGCGCAGGGCCCACTGCGGGTCCTTCAGTCCATGACCGGTGACGGTGATGACGATCGTCTTGCCCTCCGGTACGTGGCCCTCGGCGTGCTTCTTGATGAGGCCCGCGACACCCGCGGCGGACGCCGGCTCCACGAAGACACCCTCACGCGAGGACAGCCAGCGGTGCGCGTCGAGGATCTCCTCGTCCGTCACGGCCTCGATCAGGCCTCCGGACTCGTCCCTGGCCGCGACGGCGAAGTCCCACGAGGCGGGATTGCCGATCCGGATGGCGGTCGCGATGGTGTCGGGCTCGGTGATCGGATGACCCTTGACGAGCGGCGATGCCCCCTCGGCCTGGAATCCCCACATGATGGGCGTGTGCGTTGCCACGGCGGGAAGCTCGCCGTGGTGCATGGAGGCATAGGGCGCCGCGTACTCCTTGTAGCCCTTCCAGTACGCACTGATGTTGCCGGCGTTGCCCACGGGCATCAGGTGGTAGTCCGGAGCGTCCCCCAGCGTGTCGACGACTTCGAAGGCGGCCGTCTTCTGGCCTTCGAGCCTCGCCGGGTTCACCGAGTTCACGAGGAACACGGGATACGCCTCGGCGAGCTTCCGGGCGACGTCCAGACAGTTGTCGAAGTTGCCGTTGACCTGCAGGAGGTGCGCACCGTGGGCGATCGCCTGGCTGAGCTTGCCCATGGAGATCTTGCCGTCCGGCACCAGGACCGCGCACGTGATGCCCGCCTGCGTGGCGTAGGCCGCTGCGGACGCCGACGTGTTGCCCGTCGAGGCGCAGACGACGGCCTTCGCCCCTGCCGCGACGGCGGCGGTCATGGCCATGGTCATGCCCCGGTCCTTGAAGGAACCCGTGGGATTCATGCCCTCGACCTTGAGGTAGACGGTGGAACCGGTCAGCTCGGACAGGTGCCGGGCGTGGACGAGCGGCGTGCCGCCCTCCCCGAGGGTGATGACCTCGGTGGCGTCCGTGACTGGCAGGCGTTCGGCGTATTCGCGGATGACTCCGCGCCACTGGTGGGCCACTTAGATTCCCTCTACTCGGAGAACGGATGAGACGGCGGTGATGACGTCGAGCGCGGCGACCTGCTTGACGGTCGCGGCGAGGAAGGCTTCGGGCGCCCGGTGCGTGACGATGCGCAGCTCTGCGGTGGTGCCGCCGTCGGGGCCGCCCTGGTGGATGCGCTGGCGCATGGTCTCGATCGACACACCGTTCTCGGCGAAGATCTGCGCTATCCGTGCGAGCACTCCCGGCTGGTCGGTGACCTGCAGGCCGATGCAGTAACTCGTGCGGACGGTGTCGATGCTCAGGGGCGGGACATGGCCCGTGGTGGTCTCCGTCCTGCCCGGGCCCCCGAGGACCATGCGTCGCGCGGCGCTGACCACGTCGCCCAGGACGGCCGAGGCGGTGGGTGTCCCGCCAGCTCCCTGGCCGTAGAACATCAGCTCGCCCGCGTTCTCCGCCTCGATGAACACGGCGTTGAACGCGCCGCGGACCGACGCCAGCGGGTGGGTGCGAGGCAGCAGCGTGGGGTGGACACGCACGCCGACGCCTGCTGCTCCGGCTTCGTCGGTGAGCATCTCGGCGATCGCCAGCAGCTTGATGACGTAGCCGTCCTCAGCTGCTGCCGCGATGTCGTCGGCCGTCACGGCCGTGATGCCCTCGCAGTGCACGTTCTCCAGGGCGAAACGGGTGTGGAAGGACAGGGAGGCGAGGATGGCGGCCTTCGCCGCGGCGTCGTGGCCCTCGATGTCCGCTGTCGGGTCCGCCTCCGCGTAGCCGAGGTCCTGTGCCGCTGTGAGCGCCTCCGCGAAGGAGGCACCGGTGGAGTCCATCTGGTCGAGGATGTAGTTCGTGGTCCCGTTCACGATGCCGAGCACGCGGGTGATGCGGTCTCCCGAGAGGCTGTCCCGGATGGGCCGGAGGATCGGGATGGCGCCGGCGACGGCGGCCTCGTAGGAGAGCTGGACCCCGGCCTTGTCGGCCTGCTCGTAGAGTTCGGGGCCGTCCTTCGCCAGCAGCGCCTTGTTGCCGCTGACCACGGTGGCTCCGTGGGCGATGGCTCGCAGGATCAGGCTCTTGGCCGGTTCGATCCCGCCCATGAGCTCGATCACGATGTCCGCGTTCTCGACGAGGGACTCCGCGTCGAGGGTGAGCAGGCCGGGCGGCAGGTCGACGTCGCGCTGGGCATCGAGCGTCCGGACCGCGATGCCGACGAGTTCGAGCGGGGCTCCGGCGCGGGCGCCGAGGTTCTCCGCGTCCTCGAGCAGGATGCGGGCTACCTGCGAGCCGACGTTCCCACAACCGAGCAGGGCTACGCGAAGGGGCTGTGCGGGGGGCTGTGCTGGTGCATTCATGCGGTCCGTGGGGCTCCTCAGTCCGTGGTGGGCAGTGCTGGTTCTCGCTCGACGTCCCTGCGGAAGAGGTCCTCCTCGGTCTCACCACGGATGATGAGCCTCGCCCGGCCGTCGGCCACCGCCACCACGGGCGGGCGCGTCAGGTAGTTGTAGTTGCTCGAGAGCACCCAGCAGTAGGCTCCGGTTCCCGGAACGGCGAGGAGGTCACCGGCACCGGTGTCCTCCGGCAGGTAGACGTCCCTCACCACAATGTCACCGCTCTCACAGTGTTTTCCAACCACGCGGGAGAGCACGGGCTCGGCGTCGGGCGTCCGGGACGCCAGGACGGCCGAGTAATCCGCGCCGTAGAGCACCGGGCGGGCGTTGTCGCTCATTCCGCCGTCCACCGACACATAGCGCCGCGGGTGCGTAACGGAGGCGTCCTCGAGGACCTCCGAACCGTTGGCTGCGACATCGACGCGCACGGTCTTCGTGGTGCCGGCGGTGTAGAGCGTGAAGGTCGTGGGGCCCACGATCGCCCGGCCCGGCTCGATCGAGATCCGCGGTACCGCAAGGTCCAGTTCGCGGCAGGTCGAGCCGACGACGGCGGCCATCGCCTGCGCGATCTGGGCCGCAGGGCGGGGCTCGTCCGCTTCGGTGTAGGCGATGCCGTAGCCGCCACCGAGGTCCAGCTCGGGTAGCTCGACGCCGTGGCGATCGCGCACTCCGGCGAGGAACCCCAGCAGGCGCTGCGCCGCGAGCTCGAAACCCTCCGGCTCGAAGATCTGCGACCCAATGTGGCAGTGGACACCGAGGAGGTTGATGCCGGGGTGGGCGAGGGCATCAGCGACCGCGCGTGCCGCTGGTGACGAACCACCGTCGTCCTGCCCGTCGTCCTGCCCGCCGTCCTGCTGTCCCGGACCCTGTTCGGTCGTCAGCGACAGGCCGAACTTCTGGTCCTCGTGCGCCGTGGCGATGAACTCGTGCGTGTGCGCGTGGACCCCTGGGGTCAGCCGGATCATCACATTGGCCCTGCGTCCGCGCTGCACCGCGAGATCACCGACGAGCGCCACCTCCTGCAGGCTGTCGACGACGATCCGCCCGAGGTCGGCGTCGATGGCGCGGGTGATCTCCGCCGCCGACTTGTTGTTGCCGTGCAGCCCGAGCCGCGACCCGGGCATCCCTGCCCGCAGGGCGACGGCGAGTTCGCCACCGGAACAGGTGTCGAGCCCGAGGCCCTCCTCCCGCACCCAGTGCACCACCTCGGTGCACAGAAAGGACTTCCCCGCGTAGAAGACGTCCACTCCCCCGCACAGGTCCCGGAAGGCGTCGTCGAACGCATCCCGGAACGTTGCCGCGCGCGTGCGGAAGTCCCGTTCGGAGACGACGAAGAGCGGAGTGCCGTACTCCGCGGCGAGGGCGGACACCGGTAGTCCGTCGATGCGCAGGACCCCGTCCGTCCCGCGGTCCACGTCCTCCGCCCACAGTTTCGCTTCGAGCCGCGCAGGATCGGCGGGTACGGACAGCCAGTCGGGCGCCAGCGGTGATGCTTCGGTGGCCATGCCTACATCCTCTCCGGCGCGGACACGCCGAGCAGCTCGAGCCCGTTCGCCAGTACCTGCTGCGTGGCATTGTTCAGCCACAGCCGCGAGCGGTGGACGTCCTCGACCGGCGCGTCCCCGAGCGGCGACACCCGGCACGCGTCGTACCAGCGATGGTAGGTTCCCGCGATGACCTCGAGGTGGCGGGCCACCCGGTGCGGCTCGCGGAAGGTGGCGGACTGCGCGACGACGCCGGGGAACTGCCCGAGTGCGGCCAGCAGCTCGCCCTCGGCGGGGTGGCTGAGGGACGCTGCGTCGAAGGAGCCGGTGTCGACCCCGGCCGATACCGCGTTCCGCGCGACGGCATGCGTCCGGGCGTGGGCGTACTGCACGTAGAACACCGGGTTCTCGTTGGTGCGACGGGTCAGCAGGTCGAGGTCGATGTCGATGTTGGAGTCCGCGGAGAACCGCGCAAGGGTGTACCGGGCAGCATCGACGCCCACGGCGTCGACGAGGTCCTCCAGGGTCACGACGGTACCGGCGCGCTTCGACATCCGGACGGGTGCGCCGTTCTGCATGAGATTCACCATCTGGCCGATCAGCACCTCGACCGTGTCCGGGTCGTCCCCGAGCGCCGCGGCGGCTGCCTTCAGGCGCGCGACGTACCCGTGGTGGTCCGCGCCCAGCATGATGATGTTCAGGTCGAATCCGCGCTTGCGCTTGTTGACGAAGTAGCCGATGTCACCCGCGATGTACGCGGGCGAGCCGTCCGACTTGATCACCACGCGGTCGCGGTCGTCCCCGAAGTCCGTGGACTTCAGCCACCAGGCACCGTCCTCGAAGAAGAGGTTCCCCGAACCCTTGAGCTGCTCCAGGAGTCCACCGACGAAGTCGTCCTCGAACAGCGAGTGCTCATGGAAGTAGACGTCGAAGTCCACACCGAAATCGTGGAGGGACTTCTTGATGTCCGTGAACATGAAGTCGACACCCACCACCCGGAAGCGCTCGACGGCGTCGGCCTCGCCGAGCCCGAGGATGTCCGGCTCCACGGCCAGCACGCGCTGGGCGATGTCCTCGATGTACTGTCCGCCGTAGCCGTCCTCCGGCGCCGCCTCTCCGGCAGCACTCGAGTAGAGGGAGCGGGCGAACCGGTCGATCTGCGCACCATGGTCGTTGAAGTAGTACTCCCGCACCACCGACGCGCCCTGCGACTGAAGGACGCGCGCGAGGGCGTCGCCGACCGCCGCCCACCGGGTACCGCCGATGTGGATGGGGCCGGTGGGGTTCGCCGAGACGAATTCGAGGTTGATCTTCTGGCCGGCGAGCGCGTCGCTGCCGCCGTAAGCCTGTCCGGCCTCGACGATGGTGCGCGCGAGCTCTCCTGCGGCACCGGCGTCGAGCGTGATGTTGAGGAAGCCCGGACCGGCGATCTCCACGCGCTTGACGCCCGAAATGCCGGCGAGGCGGTCGCTGAGCATCTGGGCGAACTCACGCGGGTTCATCCCGGCCTTCTTGCCGAGCTGCAGCGCGATGTTCGTGGCCCAGTCCCCGTGCTCCCTGTTCTTCGGTCGCTCGACGCGCACCTCGGACGGGAGGTCGATCCGGAGGTCACCGGCCTCGACGGCGTCCTTCAGGCAGGCGGAAATAGCGGCGGAGAGTTCTTCAGGAGTCACCGGTCAAGCATACCGGCGCGGTCCCGACGTCCCTGATTCCATGACGTCCCCGACCGCCGCACGACGAGGCGGAGCCGCGACGCCGCGCCGAGTGACGTGGATAACAATCCAAGGACCCCGACGAAACGAATCTAGGCTTGGAACGTCGGACCGGGCAGGCCGGTCGGTCGTCCACCACCCCTCCCCGCACGGACCACGTCCACCCGGGGACTTTTCGGCTACGTACCAGGAGCACCTCGTGACCATGCCAGGCCCGACCGACCTTCGCCCGACCTCCACCCCGACCCGGACCTCGACCGCGCCGGCCGCCCGGAACGCGTTCCCCCTGCACAAGCGGGTCCTGACCGCGCTCGCAGCCGTCTCGATCCTCGGAGCCGCGGGTTGCGCGGGAGCCGAGACAGAGGCCCCCGCTGCGGGAGCACGGCCGGAATCGCCGGCCGCGGATGCCGGCACCGACGCCGCGTCGACGGCGGCGCCCGAGGAATCCGCTGCTGCAGGCGGTCCGGCCACCGGGGACGCCGCCGCGGACCAGGCGTACGAGGACGGCACCTATACCGAGACCGGCTCCTACCAGTCCCCCGCCGGACCGGAGGAAGTGGGTGTGACCCTCACGCTCGAGGCCGACGTCGTCACCGCCGTGGAGGTCGAGCCCATGCCCGACAACCCCACCACCACCATGTACCAGGAGCGCTTCGCGGGCGGTATCTCCGACGCCATCGTGGGTCAGAAGCTCGACGACCTCGCCGTCGACAAGGTGGCGGGGTCCTCCCTGACGAGCGGCGGTTTCAACGAAGCCACCGGCAAGATCAAGAGCGAGGCGCAGCTCTAGAGTGGCCGACCCGTTCACGTTCGAGGCGATCGGCACCACCTGGCGTGTGGACACCACGAAGGCCCTGACACCTGGCGAGCGGACCTGTCTGCTGCGGCTCGCGGAGGACTACGACCGGGTCTACTCACGATTCCGCAGCGACTCGGGCGTCGCCGGCCTTGCCGCCTCCGGTGGCTTCCTCGCACTGCCGCACCACGGAGACGGGCTCGGACGACTCCTGCGTCAGCTCCACGACCTCACCGACGGCGGTGTATCACCCCTCGTGGGTGACGGCCTCGCGGCGCAGGGATATGACGCCGCCTACTCCTTCGTCGCCTCAGCGCCACCCGCGCCGGCCCGCGGGTGGGACGACCTCCTGGAGTGGACGGACGCCGGCGTCACCCTGCGGGAGCCCGCCATCCTCGACGTCGGCTCGGCGGGCAAGGGCCAGCTGGTCGACCTCATGCTGGAGTACCTGGAATCGGCAGGACACCCGGACGTCGTCGTCGACGCCAGCGGGGACATGAGGCGGGCCGGGACGGGCACCATCACCGTTGCACTCGAGCATCCCTACGACCCGACGTCGGCGATCGGTACGGTGCAGCTGGGCACGGGTGCACTGTGCGCCTCCGCGGCCAACCGTCGCGTCTGGGGGGACGGGCTCCACCACGTGCTGGATGCGAGGACAGGTCGCTGCGTCGACACGGTCGTCTCCACGTGGGTCCTCGCGCAGGACGCCATGACCGCCGACGGCCTCTGCACCGCCCTGTTCCTCACCGACCCCGAGAACCTCACGGGAAGCTTCGAGTTCGACTACGTCCTGGTGTATTCCGACGGACGAGCCCGCTTTTCCGCACCCCTTTCAGGAGCCCTGTTCTCATGACCGCAGCACTCGACGGCCTCCTGGGCCGGATGACCATGTACCGCCTGACGCTGATCCTGCTCCTTGTCCTGACCGTCGAGGCACTCGTGCTCTCGCTGACCGGCCTCCTCGCCTACTCACCGGCGGAGATCGGCGGCTCGCTGCTCGCCGCCGTCGGGGGGACGATCATCGGGACGCGGGTGATGGCCCTGATCCTTCGCCTGCGGCCACACCGCGACTCATCGCTGATCACGGGGCTGATCGTCTTCCTCATCATGTTCCCCTCGAGCACTGCCGCCGGGCTCGGCGGGATCCTCGTCGCCGGCATCGCCGCGGGAGCCTCGAAGTTCCTCCTGGCCTTCCGGGGCCGACACATCCTCAATCCGGCCGCGACCGGCGCCGTCGTCGCCACGCTGCTGGGAGTGGGTGCTGCGGCCTGGTGGGTGGCCAATCCCTACATGCTCCCCGTCGTCGCGGTCGGCGCCGCGCTGCTGCTGTACCGGACGCGGAAGGTGTCCATGGGCCTCGTGTTCCTCGTGGTCGCCCTCGGCATCCTGCTCGTCGTCCTGGTGCAGGGCGGCCTGCCCCCCGGCGCGGGTCTCCAGCTCGTCCTGACCTCCTACCCCGTCCTGTTCCTGCTCGGCTTCATGCTGACGGAGCCGCTCACCCTCCCGCCGCTGAGATGGCAGCAGTGGCTGTTCGCGGCGATCGTGGCCGCCGTCTTCGCCCTCCAGCTCTCCGTGGGTCCGGTCTTCCTCGGGCCGGAATTCGCCCTGGTGATCGGTAACGCCGTCGCCTTCCTCATGGGCCAGCGGCGCGGAGTGAAACTGGCCTTGACCGGGTCGCGGCAGCTCACTCCGACCAGCACGGAGATGGTCTTCGAACCGGCGCGCCCGGTCCGCTTCCGCGCCGGACAGTACATGGAACTCGATCTGCCGCACCGGGCGACCGACAGCCGCGGCAGCAGGAGGGTCTTCAGCATCACCTCCTCGCCCCAGCAGCACGACGCCGTCACCTTCGGACTGCGGACGACCGATTCCGGCAGCTCCTTCAAGAAAGCCCTCCTGGCGCTGCCCCGGGACGCCCGTGTCACGGGCACACTCGTCGGCGGGGATTTCTCCCTTCCTCGGGATCCCTCGGTGCCACTGCTCTTCGCAGCGGGTGGCATCGGGGTGACACCGTTCATCAGCCATCTGCGCGACCTCGCGGCCCGCGGCCAGGAGCGCGACATCGTGCTCGTCTACGTCGTCCGCAGCGCCGACGAGATCGCCTTCCGTGAGGAACTCGTGGAGTTGGGGACGCGCGTCGTGGTCTTCCTGCCGATCGACCACGGTGAAGCCTCTGCACTCCCGGAGGGGTGGACCGAGGGCGGTGCCGAACCCGGTGCGGCCGAGCTCCTCGCTGCGGTGCCGGACCTCGGCCGGCGCACCGTCCTCGTGTCGGGCTCGCCGCGCTTCATCGGCGACATCCGGTCGGCCGTGCGGACGGCAGGCGTATCCCGCGTTCGGACCGACGCGTTCCTGGGGTACTGAGTTCCGGGCGCCCGGCGTTGCCGCGCTGTTTCCACCACCCCTGCGGCACCTGCTAAGCTCGATAAGTCCCTCACGGGCACGGAAGTCTCGTGTCTGCCTTCGTAGCTCAGGGGATAGAGCGTCTGCCTCCGGAGCAGAAGGTCGTAGGTTCGAATCCTATCGAGGGCACCATCCGACTCGGAACGAGTCCCACCGCCGTCGGCCACCAGGCCGGCGGCGGTTCTGTTTTGGTAGGCTCCACGGGACGTGCCTCCGGGGCCACGACTGAGCCCATCAGCGGGGGAACTGTGGACACGAAGGGCACTCACCGGCGCCGCCGTCTCGCACCGGCCGTCCCCGGTGTCCTCACGGTGATCGTGATGATCCTCGTGGTCCTCGCTGCCGGCTTCACGGGCGAATTCTCGGCCGAGCCCGTCCTGAACCCGACCGTCGCGGCCGGCGATGAGGAGAGGACACCCACGGCGACGGCGACCGAGCTCCCCGAACCGCTCGCCGAGGACGGCGAGCGCCTCGAGGTCAGCGGCGACGTGGTGATCGCGATGGTGCTGGTCCTGGCCGTAGCGGCGCTGGCACTGCTCGTGAGGTTCCTGCTGCGGTTCAGGCGACGCGAACCGGGCCTGGGACCGCCGGTGGAGCAGGTCGATCTCCAGCAACCCGGAACGCTGTGGCTCGTGGAGGACGCCCTTCCGGTGTGGACCGAGACGTCGAGGACGTCCTTCGACGACGCCACCGACACAACCGACGCCGTCATCCGCTGCTGGCTCGAGCTCGAACGCCTGTGCGCGCGAGCGGGGGCCGGGCGCCGGCCCACCCAGACGACGACGGACTTCGCCTCCGCGGTAGCACGCCAGCTCGGCCTGCCTGCGGAACCACTGACGATCCTCAACGGCCTCTACCAGCGCGCCCGGTTCGGACAGCGGCACACCGAACATCCCTCCGACCCGCTGGGAGCAACAGACCGTGCGGCAGCGTCGGCGAGCGTCGACGCGCTGTCCGCCGCTCTCGTATCCCGGCGGCGTGCAGGACAGGGGCGCGGATGAGGCAGATGGCTCGGCCGGTCCCCGTCCGGGTGGCCCCGGCAGCGCTGGTCCGCCCCCGACCGGCCGGGCGTGGAGCGGTGAGGGCCTCCGCCTGGCTGATCACGGTGGTGCTGGTCGGGCTGGCGTGCGTTTCCGCCTGGTTCTTCGGCCTCGATGCACGCCACGCCGTCGTCCTCGTCGGTGCGGCCTTCGCCGGCGGTATCGCCAACGGGCTCCTCGACGGCGTCGACCTCCCCCGCCCCGTCCTGGCGGCGCTGCCGGCACCGACCCGGGGCCTCGCGGACGTGCAGGCACTCGAGTTCTCGCTGTCGTCCAGCGAGCCGGGCTCCCGCGCGGTCCTGGAACTGCACACCATCGGTACCAGGCTGGCAGCCGATGTCCCGGCGGCGCCCAAGAGCGAGGCATTGGAGCGGTTCCTGTCGCAGCAGCGCCCCCTGCCGCTGACGCACCGGGAGGTCCGGGACCTCCTCGACGAGCTCGTTCGCATCTCCTCCACGAAACGGGAGGAAGACCCTTGACGCAGCTGACACCGCACTCACCGGCACCGGCACCGCCACTGCCCGCCCTCGCCCTCGCCCTCGCCCTCGCCAGGAGACCCCATGACAGCACCTGACCCGCTTCCCGCCAGTCCTTCCGGTCGTGGTGGCGGGAGCTCGCCGCACTCCCCAAAGGAAGCCGCCGACGTCGGGCGCGAGGTCCTGGAGCGCACCGCGACCGTCGTCGTCGGCGCCGAAGCCGCCCTGCGCCTGGCCCTCGCGGCCGTTCTCGCAGGGGGTCACGTCCTGTTCGAGGACCTTCCCGGGCTGGGCAAGACCCTGGCCGCCAAGACCCTGGCACAGGCGTTGGGCCTGGATTTCCGCCGCCTCCAGTTCACGCCGGACCTGCTGCCCTCCGACGTCACCGGGTCCTCCATCTTCAACCCGGTGACTCGCGAGTTCGACTTCAAGCCCGGTCCGATCTTCGCCGGGCTGTTCCTCGCCGACGAGATCAACCGGACATCACCCAAGACGCAGTCCGCGCTGCTCGAGGCGATGGCCGAGGCCCAGGTCTCCGCGGAGGGGGCAACACTGCCGCTCCAGCGTCCCTTCCATGTCTTCGCGACGTCGAATCCCATCGAGTTCGAGGGCACATATCCGCTCCCCGAGGCTCAACTCGACCGTTTCATGGTCCGACTGCGCTTCGGCTACCCCGGCGCCGGCGGTGAGCAGAACATCATCACGCGCCGCATCCGACGACGCCGGGACGACACCCGTGTGGAGCGCGTCACCAGCGCGGAGGGACTGCTCCGCCTGCAGGCCGTCGTGGAGTCCGTGGAGGTGGACGACGACGTCATCGACTACGCGGTGCGCCTCACTGCGGCGACCCGGAGTCATCCGGCGGTGGAGGTGGGTGCCTCGCCCCGTGGCTCGCAGGCCCTCGTCCTGCTGGGCCGGGCCCTCGCGGTCCTCGACGCACGATCGTTCGTCCTTCCGGAGGACATCAAGGAGGCAGCGGTCTCCGTGCTGGCCCACCGGCTGACGCTCACGCCGTCGTCCTGGGCGCAGGGCGTCGACACCGACACCGTGGTGCGCGACGTCCTGGCCGAGGTGCCCACCCCGTCCACCGTGCCACGTGCCTAGGACGCGGCCACTCACAGGCGCCCCCGTGTGGTCCCTGTCCGTCATCGCCGCCCTGGTCTGCGCCGTGGCGGGACTGATCGCCGGGCGTCCGGACACTGTTGCCCTCGCCACGCCCTTCGCCCTCCTCGCCCTGTCCCGCCCCGCCTCCGGACGTGGCGACCCTGCTGCGCGTTCACGCTTCACCGTGGACCGACGGCCCCGGGCCGGGTCCCGCGTCCGGCTCGTGCTCGCTCCCGCTCCCGCTCCCGCTCCCGCTCCTGACAATGCGGGGCCTTCGGCGCGTCGGTTGGTCGCCACCACCATGTCTGCCCCGGGTCGCTTCCCCGAGGCGGTCGTGCTGCGGGACGACGAGGAATGCCCCGTGCTCGTCGATGCGCCGTTGTCCGGCGAACTCGAGGTCCTGTCCTACGGGTCGATGAGCATCGGTCCGGACCTCTCGCATCCCCGCCCATTCGATGCCGCCCCACCCGTGCGCGTCAGCATCCTGCCGTCGGTCGGGGCCGAACAGGGCCGTCCCGTGTCGCGGCGACTCGTCGGACTCACAGGTACCCACCGGTCCGGGCGGCCCGGTGAGGGCGGTGATATGAGGTCGATCGCTCCGCTGCAACCCGGGGACCAGCTCAGGCGGATCGACTGGCGGGCCACGGCCCGGCGTTCGGCCGACCAGGACAGGATCATGGTCCGCCGCACCTTCGCCGATGCCGAGGCCTCCGTCATCCTCGTCATCGACACCGGGCACGATCTGCCGGCCTCGACCGCGGACTGGTTCGCGACGGGCCCGCGGCGTCTGCTCCCCGGCTCGCTCCACCTGGCGCGGATGGCGGCGACAGCAGTGGCGGCGTCGTATCTCGCGGTCGGGGACCGGGTGGGCCTGGACGATCTGTCGGGCGCCCGGCGTCCCCTGCGCAGCGCGGCGGGAGTACGTCACCTCGAGCAGATCCGGACCCGGTTGGCCGGCACGGGCGTGTTGCCGCGACGACGACGGCTGCGGGACCCCGTGCCTCCGTCGGGTGCCGTCGTCCTGGTGTTCTCAGCCTTCCTCGACGCCGAACCCGCACGCCTCCTGCGCCTGTGGCACGCCCAGGGACACGTGGTCGTCGGGGTCGACTGCGTTCCGGTGCTCGAGCGCACGGAGGCGACGACGGCACAGGCCCTGGCCGTCCGCCTCACCCTGCTGCGCAGGCGCCTGGTGCTCGATGGTCTGCGGAGCGACGGCCTCCCGGTCGTTCGGGCACAGGGAGATCCCGATGGTCCGTCGCGCGGAGAAGCAGGACGCTCCGGAGGCAGCCCCGACACCGGGGGTGACACCCTTGCAGCAGGCCTGCGGGTACTCGCCCGACAAGCCGTTCGCCGCCCGGGACGGGCATCCGGTCCGCTGCCGGTCCGGAGGACCCCGTGAAGCACCGGTCCCCCGGCCGCGCCGCCGGGAATCCTGTCGTCCCGGACCGCCCGGGTCTCGTGCCGCTGTCCCTGGTGCGGGCGGGAACCGCCCTCGTCGCCGTCCTGCTGGGCTCCGTGGCCTGGAACGGCTCCGGCTGGATCGTCCTGCCCCTCCTCGTCGCGGCCGGTGCCGCCGTCGTCCCGTCGCTCGGCATGGCGATGCTGTCCCTCCTGCTCCTGGTGGTCGCCTATGCGGTGTCGATGCCCGCCGGGTCACCGTGGCTCTTCGCCTTCGTTGCCGGCCTCCATGCACTGTTCGTCCTCTATCTCCTGCTCCTCCACCTCCCGCTCCGGGGGTGGATCAGCGCGGCCGCCCTGAGGGAGCTGGTGGTCTCCTTCCTCCGCATCCAGGCCGTGGCTCAACCCCTGGCCGTCCTCGCACTGCTCGTCGACGACGCCGGATCGAATCTCGGATGGGTGCTCCTCGGGGTCACCGCGCTCGCGGGCTGGACGCTGTGGCTGGTGCGCCCTGCCTCCGAGAAGGAGGTCCGGAGCACGGGTGAGAAGGAGGGCCGGCTGGAGCCGGAGGGAGGAAGCACCCCGGGCGGCACCCCACTCCGGCCACGTTGACGGGCCGGCACGGGCACAGTGCGGACGCAGCCTGTCCGCGTCGCGCCGTACCGTTGAGCCATGATCGAGACCTCGGCGCGTCTGCTGCAGCTGCTCTCGCTCCTTCAGATGAGGCGCGAGTGGACCGGTTCCGCCCTCGCCCAGCGCATGGACGTCACCGAGCGCACGGTCCGGCGGGACATCGGCAAGCTGCGCACACTGGGTTATCCGATCAATGCCTCACCGGGCGTCGCCGGCGGTTACCAGCTGGGTGCCGGCGCGCAGCTCCCCCCGCTCCTGCTGGACGACGACGAGGCGCTGGCCGTCGCCATCGGCCTCACCGCGGTCACGGCCAGCCCTGTCTCCGGAGTGGGTGAAGCCTCCGTGCGGGCCCTCACCAAGCTCGAGCAGGTCCTGCCGCCACGGCTGCGTCCGCGCTTCTCCGGTCTCCGCTCCGCGGTCACCCGGATGGCTGCGGCGAGCACCCCGGTGAATCCGGAGGTCCTGACGGCCTTGTCCTCGGCCATCACCGAGCGCCGCTGTGTCGCGTTCCGCTACGACCGCCATGATGGCGAATCCTCGCGCCGCGTCGTCGAGCCGTACCGCCTGGTGGACACCGGCCGGCGCTGGTACCTCGTGGCGTTCGACCGGTCGAGGGAGGACTGGCGCACGTTCCGCGTGGACCGCTGCCAGAGCGTGCCCATGGCCCGGGACCGCTTCGCCCCCCGCCCGCTACCGGCGGCGGACCTCGCCGCCTACGTGCAGGAATCCATCACCCGCTCGCCGTACTCCTACGATGCCGTGATCCGCTTCCACGCGCCACTGCAGCACCTGGAGGCACGCGTCCCTCCGAACACGGGCACCCTCGAGTCGGACGGCGCCGACCACACGCTGCTCCGCGCGGGGTTCGACTCCCTCGACTTCCCCCTGGCCTGCCTGGCGAGCTGGGACATCGACTTCGAGGTCCTCGAACCAGCGGCGATGCGTGAGCGGGCCGTCGTCGTCGCCGACCGCCTGCGCCGGGCCGGGACGACGGCAGCGCGCGGGGATCCGAGCGAGCAGGGCGAAACCGGGTCCAGCTCTCGGTGAACACCCGCCTGCGCGTCCGGGAGAGCAACTAGACTGGCAGGCAACTATGTCACTGACAATCTCCTACCCCGCGGACCTTCCCGTCTCGGAACGCCGGGCAGACATCATGGCTGCGATCGCTGCCAACCAGGTCACCATCATCGCCGGCGAGACCGGGTCCGGTAAGACCACACAGATCCCGAAGATGTGCCTGGAACTCGGACTGGCCGAGCACGGGCTGATCGGCCATACGCAGCCCCGCCGCCTCGCCGCGCGCACCGTCGCCGAGCGCATCGCCGAGGAGCTGCAGGTACCCCTCGGCGAGGAGGTCGGGTACCAGGTCCGCTTCACCGGCTCGGTGGGACGCAGGACGAAGATCAAGCTGATGACGGACGGCATCCTGCTCGCCGAGATCCAGCACGACCGGATGCTGCGCAAGTACAGCACCATCATCATCGACGAGGCCCACGAGCGCAGCCTCAACATCGACTTCATCCTCGGCTACCTCCGCCGGATCCTGCCGGAGCGGCCGGACCTCAAGGTCATCATCACCTCGGCCACCATCGACCCCGAGCGCTTCGCGGCCCATTTCGCCGCGGACGCCGCCGTGAAGGAGACCTCGCCCGCACCGATCATCGAGGTCTCCGGCCGCACCTACCCGGTGGAGATCCGCTACCGTCCCCTCGACCAGCCGCCGGGCGCCTCGACGACGGCGACGGCGGCGCCGACAGCGAGCTCGAGGAGGAACGCGACCCGCTCGACGCCGTGTGCGATGCCGTGGACGAGTTGTCGTTCGAGGCCCCCGGGGACATCCTCGTGTTCTTCTCCGGCGAGCGGGAGATCCGGGACGCCGCCGACGCCCTGCGTGCGAGGATCCAGGGAACCACGCGGCTGCGCGGCACGGAGGTGCTTCCCCTCTTCGCCCGGCTCTCCCTCGAGGAGCAGCACCGCGTCTTCCGCCCTACCGGCAGCCACCGTCGGATCATCCTCGCGACCAACGTCGCGGAGACCTCCCTGACGGTGCCCGGCATCAAGTATGTGATCGACACGGGCACCGCGCGCATCTCGCGGTACTCCCACCGCACCAAGGTGCAGCGCCTGCCGATCGAGCGCGTGTCGCAGGCATCGGCCAACCAGCGCTCGGGCCGCAGTGGCCGCGTCTCGAACGGTATCGCCATCCGTCTCTACTCCGAGGAGGACTACGCCTCGCGCAGGCCGTTCACGGAGCCCGAAATTCTGCGGACGAGCCTCGCGGCGGTCATCCTGCAGATGGCTGCCATGGGTGTCACCCGCAGCCCGAAGGACATCGCCGACTTCCCCTTCGTCGAGCCCCCCGAGACGAAGGCGATCAACGACGGCGTCGCCCTCCTGCGCGAACTCGGGGCGCTGAAGGACGACGGCGGCCTGTCCCCCGTCGGCCGCAAGCTCGCGCAGCTCCCCGTGGACCCGCGACTCGGCCGCATGATCGTGGAAGCCGGATCGCGCGGCGCCGTCAAGGAGGTCATGGTCCTGGCCGCGGCCCTGACCATCCAGGATCCCCGCGAGAGGCCGTCCGCGGACCAGCCGGCGAAGCAGCAGCAGGCCGCCGAGAAACACAAGCGCTTCGTGGACGAGAACTCCGATTTCACGGCGTACCTGAACCTGTGGCGCTACCTGCAGGAGAAGCAGGACGAGCTCTCCTCCACCCAGTTCCGGAAGTTGTGCAAGGCGGAGTTCATCAACTACCTCCGCGTGCGCGAATGGCAGGATCTCTTCCAGCAGCTGCGGCAGCTCGCGAAACCCCTGGGCATCGCCCTGCCCGCGGGTCCCGTGGACCCGGTGGGACTCCATGAACCGATCCACATCAGTCTGCTCTCGGGTCTGCTGGGCAACATCGGTCTGTACGACCAGCGCAAGCGCGAGTACTCCGGGGCACGCGGAACCCGCTTCGCGGTCTTCCCCGGTTCGGCGCTGTTCAAGAAGTCGCCCGACTGGGTCATGGCGGCCGAACTCGTCGAGACCTCCCGGCTCTGGGCGCGCGTGGTGGCGCGCATCGATCCCCTGTGGGCCGAGCAGGTAGCACCCCACCTCGTCAAGCGCAGCTACAGCGAGCCCCACTGGTCGCGGAAGATGGGCTCGGTCATGGCCTACGAGAAGGTCACGCTGTACGGCGTGCCGATCGTGCCCCAGCGCCGCATCAACTACGGCAGGATCGACCGTGAGGTGGCCCGGGAACTCTTCATCCGGCACGCCCTGGTCGAGGGGGACTGGAAGACCCACCACACGTTCTTCAGCCGGAACCAGGCGCGCCTGGCGGAGGTGGAGGAACTCGAGAACCGGCTGCGACGCCGTGACCTGCGGGTGGACGACGAGACGCTCTTCGAGTTCTACGACCAGCGCATCGGCGCGGATGTCGTATCGGAGCGGCACTTCGACTCGTGGTGGAAGACGGCGCGGCAGGACCACCCCGACCTGCTCGACTTCGATCCCGAACAGCTCCTGAGCGACGACGCCGCGGACCTCGACGAGACCGCGTTCCCGAGCGTCTGGTACCAGGCGGGCTTCGAGCTCCCCCTCGCCTACGAGTTCTCTCCCCTGACCCCGGAAGCGCACGACGGCGTGACCGTGACCATTCCTGTCCTGTTCCTCAACCAGCTCGACCCGAAGCCGTTCCGCTGGCAGATCCCGGGCCAGCGTGTCGAGCTCGTGACAGCCCTCATCAAATCGCTGCCCAAGCAGGTGAGGAAGAACTTCGTGCCCGCGCCCGATGTGGCCCGGGGAGCCGTCTCCGCGCTCGAAGCGGACTTCGACCCGGCGCAGGACGACCTCGAGGCTTCGCTCGAACTCGCGCTGAGGCGGCTGCGCGGACACGTCATCCCGCCCGGCTCCTGGAACTGGTCCGCCGTCCCGACGCACCTGCTCATGATGTTCCGGATCGTCGATCCGGCCGGGCGGATCCTCGACGAGTCGCGCGACCTCGAAGCGCTCAAGGAATCCCTGGCGCCCGCGGTGAGCCGTGCCATCGCCCAGTCCCTCGGTGCGACGCCTGCCAGTACGCACCCGGTGTCCAACCCGTCGCGCGGCGGTCGGGGGACAGCGGGCACCGGCCCCGCGGGCCGGAAGGGCGATGGACGGGACTCCTCGGGACGCGGATCAGGACGCGGATCAGGCTCGACGGACGCGTCCTCCGATCAGCTCCGGACGGCGGAATCGGCACCCGCCTCCCGTGGCGGTGTCGCCGTCATCGAGGCCCCGGCTGTCGCGGAACGCACGGGCGAGACCGCCTGGGTCTTCGGAACGATCGAGCGTGAGGTGTCCCGCACCGTCGCCGGTCACCGCGTGACGGGATTCCCCGCCATCGTCGACGAGGGGACCTCGGTCGGGTTGAGGGTCTTTCCGACAGCGGGCGAACAGGCCACGGTCATGCGCGCGGGGATCATCCGCCTCCTCTCGCTGCGGATCCCGAGCCCGGCCAAGTACGTCCTGGAGCACCTGAGCAACACCGAGAAGCTCACGTTCAGCCAGAACCCGCACGGGAGCGTCGCCGAACTCATCCGGGACTGCTCCATCGCCGCGATCGACAAGCTGGTGCCCCAGGAACTGCCCTGGACGGAGGATTCCTTCGACAGGTTGTACGAGGAGGTCCGCGCCGAGCTCATCGACACCGTCTTCACCGTCACGGCGACCGTCGAGAAGGTGCTCGCGAGCACGCGCCGGATCCAGAAGCAGCTCAAGGGAACCACCAGCCTCGCGCTGATCTCCGCCCTGAACGACATCCGGAGCCAACTCGAGCACCTCGTCCATCCCGGGTTCGTTGCCGCCACCGGCTATGCGCAGCTCTTCCACCTCCCGCGCTACCTGAAAGCCATCGAGATCCGGCTGGAGAAACTGCCGACGAACGTCCAGCGTGACGGCCTCGCGATGGCCGTTGTGCAGCGACTGGAGGACGAGTACGACGACGCCGCCGCCTCCCTCGCCGCCGGACGGCACCGTCCGGCGCCCTGGGTCGCGTGCGCTGGATGATCGAGGAACTGCGGGTCAGCCTGTTCGCGCAGGACCTCGGGACGGCCTACTCCGTCTCGGAGAAGCGGGTCCGGACAGCGCTCAACGAGGCGCTCGCCTCGACGAGGTAGGAGCGCGGCGACCGGTCAGGTCCCGGCATCGGGCACGAAGGCGCCGTGTCCGGCGTCGCGCAGCGCGCGGCGCAGTGCCTCGGCCGCGCCGTCCATGGCAGCGGGATCGGGTGAGGGGTCTGCGCGTTCGAGATCGAAGTCCTTCGGGGACCGGGTCGGCCAGACATGGACGTGGAGGTGCGGTACCTCGTAGCCCTCGACCAGCACTCCGACGCGAGCCGCTCCGAAAGCCGCCTCCTGCGCGCGGCCGATGGTCTGTGCGACAGCCATGACCTTCGCCAGGGTGTCCGGGTCGGCCTCGAGCCAGTGCTCGATCTCCCGGCGCGGCACCACGAGGGTATGACCGGGAGTGATCGGGGCGATCGTCAGGAACGCGACGACGTCGTCGTCCTGCCAGACGAAACGGCCGGGGATCTCCCCGTTGATGATCCTGGTGAAGAGCGTCGGCATGGATCCCCCTGGGATCGCTGGAAGGTGGGCACCGGCGTCGGCCTCGGTGCCGGGAAGGTGGAGTCCGCCGCGCAGGGGCGGCGGTACAGGGCGTCCTGGGAACATGGTCCCGACGCTACCCCGCCGCCCCTCGGCAGGCCACACCGCAGCCCCGTGCGGGATCGGGCCCACCGGCCTCAGGCACCCGTGGCCACGGGCAGTCCCTCCGTCGTCGACCACTGGGACCACGAGCCCGGGAAGAGGGCTGCGTCGATGCCCGCTATCTCGAGGGCCGCGATCTGGTGTGCGGCGGTGATGCCCGAGCCGCAGTACACCGCGACCCGGCCCCGATCCGCGCCGAGATCACCGAAGCGTTCGCGGAGCTCGTCGGCGGACCGGAAGCGGCTGTCCGGTAGCAGGTTCTCCGACGTCGGCGCGCTGACCGCCCCGGGGATGTGGCCGGCCTTCGGGTCGACGGGTTCCTGCTCGCCGCGGTAGCGCTCCCCGGCGCGGGCATCGAGGACGACGTCGACCGCGGACGGCTCGAGCAGCTCGGGAATCGAGACCACGGGCATGCGGCCCGCGGAGAGGTGCACGTTGCCGACGCAGTGCCGCTCCTCCCCGCCCTCGACGTCGTTGCCCGCGGCCCGCCACGCCGCCAGGCCGCCGTCCAGCAGGCTGACCGACGCGAATCCGCCATCGCGGAGGAGCCACCACAGGCGTGCGGCTGCGAGATTGCCGGAGTCGTCGTAGGCGACCACGGTGTCGCCGTCGTTGAGGCCCCACTGCCGGGCCGCCTCCTGCAGGGCCTGGGCCGCGGGCAGCGGATGACGCCCGAGTCCGGGACCGCCGGGCGCACACAGTTGGTTCTCCAGATCCACGTACACGGCGCCGGGTATGTGGGCTGCGCGGTAGTGCTCATGGCCCTGGGGGTCGCCCAGGGACCAGCGCACGTCGAGCAGGATCGTCTGCGCGCCGGAGGTCATCCGGGCCTGCAGTTCCTGCACATCCATCAGAGTCTTCATCGAGATCTCCTGTCGGAAGTGATGACCGGGATGCGGCGGTCACCACACCCGGTCCTGATGCAGGCCAGTCCACCACACGGCGGTCCGGTCACCAAGGAGGTCGATCGGCTGGGCGTGGAGTAGCGCGACGACCGCTACCGCGTGCCGCCTCGCCTCTGTGGATCCCCGAGGCTCAGAGCTCGACGCTCTCCCCCACGGCGAGGTGGCGGAAGGCGGTCCCGTAGCGCTCGCCGAGGCGCGCGACGTGACCCTCGACCATACCCAGACCGGTCTCGTTCAGCAGCGCGTCGTGGATCTGGAACGCCCGGGTAGCCCGCACGGAGGTCACGAAATCGACGACCTCGGCGAGCTTCGACCACGGGGCGTGCACAGGCACGAGAAGGGTGTCGACCTCGACACCGTCGGGCACGATCAGTGAGTCACCGGGATGGTAGAGCGTGCCGTCGACGAGGAAACCGACGTTGGCCACGAGCGGGATCAGCGGATGGATCAGCGCGTGCTGGCCGCCGAACGTCCGCACGGCGAAACCGGCGACGGCGAAGACCTCGCCTCCGGCGACCGCGTGGATGCGCTGCCCGGCGGCCGCACCCAGCAGGCCGGAGACGGTGTCCGCCACGCCCTGCGGCGCCCACAGCTCGACCGCACTGTCCGCCGCGAGCACGGCGACCACCCGGTCGACGTCGAGATGGTCGGCATGCTCGTGCGTGACCAGGACCGCATCGGCACCTTCGAGGGCGTCCTCGACCTCGGAGAAGGTGCCCGGATCAATGACGACCACACCGCCGTCGTGTTCGAGGCGCACGCAGGAATGGGAGAACTTCGTCAGCAGCATCGCCCCAGACTACCTCCGGGTCGCTGATAATCTTGGAGTTGGTCCACGGCTTCGACGGGACCGCGGAAAGGGTAGAACATGACGCCTGAGGCGACATCCGAGGCAGTATCCACCGGGTCCGACGCAGCGGCGATGAGCGCCCAGCCCGGCCGGAAGGGCTCCGAGCAGCGGGTCACCCGGCAGCGGCGGGCTGTCAGCACCGCCCTCGACGAGCTCGACGACTTCGTCAGCACGCAGGAGCTGCACCGCCTCCTGCACGATCGCGGCGAATCCGTGTCTCTCGCCACCACCTACCGGATCCTCCAGTCCATGTCCGACGACGGCCTCGTGGACGTCCTGCGCAACGGGGACAACGAGGCCGTCTACCGGCGCTGCGCGGTCGAGCACCACCACCACCATCTGCTCTGCAGGAACTGCGGACGAGCGGTGGAGATCGAAGCACCGGCCGTGGAGCAGTGGGCCTCCCGTGTCGCGGCGGAACACGGGTTCACCGAAGCGGCCCACACGGTGGAGATCCAGGGGCTGTGTCCCGAATGCACGGCGCTGGCCGCGCGGTCCCGACGTCCATGACGGCGAGCCCGTGACGCCTCCGGACGGGTCCCCGCCTCCGAGCCCGGGGGACGCCCGCCTCGACGAGCTGGTGAACGCGGTACGCAGGTACCGGAACGCCGAGGGCTTCATGCGGGGGCGCAGCAGGGGTTCGATGCGCCTCGGCAGGACCGATATGACCGCGCTGCGCCTCATGCTGCGCGCCGCCAGGCCGGCAGGCCGCTCACCGCGGCGGCTCTCGCCCGCGGGCTCGAGATCTCCACCGCGGCCACCACTGTCCTGGTCGACCGCCTCGAGAAGAGCGGGCATGCGGAGCGACGCAGGAGCGCGACCGACGGACGCTCGATCGAGATCTGGCCCTCGACAGCGGCCGACCAGGAGGTGCGCAGGACCATGGGGCTGATGCATGAGCGGATGATGGCCGTGGCCGGTTCCCTGTCGCAGGCCGAGTGTCGTGTGGTCCGACGGTTCCTCGAAGCCCTGGCGACCGAACTGGCCGAGCTCGACTTCCCGCCCCGCACGGACACGCGCCCCTCCTGATCATCCGCACGACGCACAGGAACACCTGCTTACCTAGAGAGATTGGCTACTAGCTGGTCTAAACTGAAGCCATGGAACCAACGGACGCGCGGCAGGGAGCAGGTTACTGGTATCCCTCGTCCGGTGAAGCTTCAGTCAGCCAGGAGTCGCCCGCCGTGGAGTCGACCGGCGTCGAGGTCCTGAATGCGCTGAGGGACTACCGCGCCGTCGAGAGCGGGTTGCGCCGCCGGCTGAGCCAGCGCCTGAGCATCAACGAGACGGACCTCGGGGCCCTGCGCTACCTCCTCGGGGTGTGGCAGCGCGGCCAGGAGGCCAGTCCCAAGGAGCTCGCCCTGGCCCTCGGCATCTCGAGCGCGTCGACGACCCTCGTGATCGACAGGCTGGAGAAGGCCGGGTACATCCGTCGACGGCGGCACCCGGTGGATCGGCGCGCCGTGATCGTCGAACCGGGAGAGAAGGCGACGGAGGAGTTCCGGTCCGCCTTCGACGTCGAGAAGCGCAGCGTGCTCGCCGCAGCCGATGGACTGACCAACGAGGAGACCGAGACCGTCACCCGCTTCCTGCGCAGCATGGAACAGGCGATCTCGAACGCCGTTGGCCAGCCCGACCGAACATCGGACGTCCGGTCGGAGCGAGCACCCGAGGCCTGAGTCAGGACCCCAGCGGCACTCCGCGCCCCGCAGGTCGTGAGTCAGTCGACTCGAACGGACCGCGCGACCGGGGCGAGGAGTGCCTGGAACCCACCAGTCGGCACACGAGGTAGATCGCGAACGAGATCGTCGTGACATAGGGACTGATCGGGATCCGCCCACCCAGCGCCAGCAGGATCCCGCCCACCACCGAGGTGCACGCGAACACGACGCTGAGCAGGACGACGAGTCCCGGCGCCGACGTCACCTTGAGCGCGGCGGCCGCCGGCGTGATGAGCAGCGCGAGGACCAGCAGTGCCCCGACCACCTGAATGGACAGCGCGACCGAGATCCCCAACAGCACCATGAAGAGGATCGAGAGCCCCCGCACCGGCACCCCACGCGCCTCCGCCAGATCTGCGTCGGCGCTCGCGAAGGTGAGCGGTCGCCAGACCGCCGCCAGCGCGACGATCACGACGACGGCACATCCCACCAGCAGGTTCAGCTGGACGTCGTCGACCGAGACGATCTGTCCCGTGAGGAGACCGAACTTGTTGGCCGCGCGCCCCTCGTACAGGGCGAGGAACAGGATGCCCAGGCCGAGGCCGAAGGGCATGACCACGCCGATGATGGAGTTCCGGTCGCGTGCCCTGATTCCCATGAGGCCGAGGACGAGCGCGGCGAGGACCGAGCCGACGAGCGATCCCGCGACGACGTTGGCTCCGACGAGCAGTGCGAAGGCAGCGCCGGCGAAGGAGAGCTCGGCGATACCGTGCACCGCGAAGGCGAGGTCGCGCATCATGACGAATGTCCCGATGAGCCCGCCGAGCAGCCCGAGGACGGCCCCGGCGATCAGCGAATTCCGCACGAGCGGGAGCAGCTGCGCGTAGTTGTCGAAGGTGAAGACGGCGTCGACGATCTCCTGGAAGTCCACGGCCTAGGCGCTCTCGTGGTGGTGCGTGGTGGCGTCCGGCAGACCGACGACGACGATCCGACCGTTGCTGTGCAGGACCTCCACCGGGCTGTTGTAGAGCTCGGAGAGGACCTCGCTCGTCATGACCTCGGAGGGAGACCCGACCCGGAACTTACCGTCCGCGAGGTAGAGCACCCGGTCCACGTAGTCGATGACGGGGTTGATCTCGTGCGTCACGAAGACCACCGCACTGTTCTTCTCGTGGCACTGCCGATTGATCAGCGAGCTCACCGCCTGCTGGTGGTTCAGGTCCAGCGACAGCAGTGGTTCGTCGCACAGGAGGACCGTGGGGTCGGTCGCGAGGGCCTGGGCAGCCCGCAGCCGCTGCTGCTCGCCCCCCGACAGCTGCCCTACGGGCGCGTCCGCGTAGGACTGGGCACCGACGTCGCGCAGGAGCTCGTCCACGCGCTCGGTGTACGCCCGGCTCCGCATCCTCAGGCCCCAGCGGTGCCCGTCGACGCCGAGCCCCACGAGATCGCGGGCCCGCAGCGGTGTCTCGGGCGGGAACGATTTCTGCTGCGGGATGTAGCCGAGGGTCCTGCTTCCCCGCGTGATCGGCCGGCCGTCCATGGTCGCGGTGCCGGCATCGAGCGGTTGAAGACCCAGCAGCACCCGGAGGAAGCTCGTCTTGCCCGAACCGTTGGGGCCCAGGACGGCGAAGAACTCGCCGGGCATGATGTCGAGGTCGAGCCCCTGCCACAGCGTCCGACGGCCGAAGGAGAGCGTCGCGTTCCGCAGGCTGATGGCCGGCCGATGGTGCGCCGCTCCCGGAGGGGCAGCCTCCCGGGGCACTGTCGAGGTCATGCGGTACGGCTTCCAGTCTGTCGTCGTGCGGGGTAGCGCAGGGGATGGTGCTGAGGCGTCCTCAGGACGCGAGGGCGGCGTCGATGCTGTCCGTGTTGGCCGTCATCCAGGAAACGTAGCTCTCGCCGTCGGGCAGCGTCTCGGTGAAATCGACCACCGGGAGGTCCGCCTCGTCGGCGGCCGAACGCACCGCCTCCGTCTGCGATCCTTCGGTCTGCCCATTGTAGGCAAGGAAGGCAAGCGTGCCACCCGACACGAGCCTCGTCATCTCGTCCAGCGCTGCTACCGGTACGTCCGTCTCCTCCTCGATGGCTTCGATGAATCCCTCGGGTGTGACGTTCTCCAGACCCGCTGCCTCGAGCAGGTAGGCGGGAACGGGCTCGGTCACGGCAACCAGGCCACCCGGTCCGGACGCAGCGAGCTCGGCCAGCCGGTCCTGGATGGGCTGCAGATCAGCGGTGAAGGCCTCGGCCCGCTCACGGTAGGCATCAGCATTGGCTTCGTCGAGGCGTCCGAGCTCCTCGGCGATCGCGTCGGCGAGCGTGACCATGGTGGGGAGGTCGTACCAGACGTGTTCATTGAACGAACCGTGGTCGTGCCCTTCCTCGTGCTCACCTTCGGCCTCATCCGTGTGCTCGGCCTCATCCGTGTGCTCGGCCTCGTCGGTGTGCTCGGCCTCGTCCTCCTCGAGACCGGACAGTTCGACGGCGTTCAGCACGTTCTCGACTCCCGTCTCCGCCGCGAGGCGTTCGAGGAACGCGTCGTAACCCCCGCCGTTCTCGATCACGAGGTCGGCCTCCGACACCGACAGCTTGTCCTGCACCGTCGCCTCGTACGAGTGCGGGTCCTGGCTCAGGCTGTTCACGATCGAGGTCACCTCCACGTCCTCACCCCCCACGGCAGCGGCGATGTCGCCGTACACGTTGGTGGCGGTGACGATCGTGATCGTTCCGTCCTGCGCTGCGGCCCCGGAACTCTCCGACGGAGCTCCGGACCCGCCGTCTCCGCAGGCGGCGAGGCCGAGGACAGAGGCTGCCAGGAGAGCTGGCAGGGCAAGACGGCGGGAGACGGGCATCGGGAACCTCGATCAGACTAATGAGAACTGTTTACGTTAGCTGAACGAGCATAACCGAAACGCGAATGGTTCGCATTCTCGCGTCGAGAGCGCCCGCTCAGGCGACGGGCGTCTCGGTACCGTTCACGCCCTCACCCGAACGCCGGGCTCCCTGGTTCTGCGTCGCATCCCTGATCTCGCCGATGAGCTGCTCGATCACGTCCTCGAGGAACAGGACACCGCGGGTCGAACCGTCGGGTCCGAGCACGCGGGCGAGGTGCGATCCCGTCCGCTGCATCACGGTGAGTGCGTCCTCGATCTCGTCCTTCAGTGAGAGGTTCGCGAGCGTGCGGACCTTGTTCTCGGTGATCGGTCTCCGGTACATCGCCTGCGGCATCGACATGATGTCCTTCAGGTGCATGTAGCCGGTCAGGTTCCCGGCGTCGTCCACCATCACGAAGCGCGAGAATCCGGTGCGCCCGACGGCGCGCTCGAAGTCCTCCGGCGTCGCATCGGTGCGGACGGTGACGAGCTCCCCGAGCGGAACCATGGTGGTCTCCGCCGTCTGGCCGGAGAATTCGAGGGCTCCGGAGATCAGCCCGGACTCGTCGTCGACGAGGCCGCTCTTCGTGGATTCCTCCACGATCGACTGGACCTCCTCCAGGGTGTAGGTCGAGGACACCTCGTCCTTCGGCTCCACCTTCAGAGCACGCAGGATGTGGTTGGCGGCCCAGTTGAGCGAGGAGATCACCGGGTTCACCGCTCGGGCGATCATCACGAGGGGCGGGGCCAGCAGCAGGGCTGCCCGATCGGCGACCGAGACGGAGATGTTCTTCGGGACCATCTCACCGAACGTCACATGGAGGAACGTGACGAGGATCAGCGCCAGGGCGAACGCCACACCCCCGGCCAAACCTTCGGGGATGCCGACCGCTTCCAACGGCACCTCGAGCAGGTGGTGGATGGCCGGTTCCGCGACCTGGAGGATCAGCAGCGAACAGACCGTGATCCCGAGCTGCGCACAGGCGAGCATCAGCGAGACATGCTCCATGGCCCAGATCGTGGTCTTCGCCCGCTTGGAGCCCGTGTCGGCGAGGGGCTCGATCTGGCTCCGACGCGCGGACATGATCGCGAACTCCGAGCCCACGAAGAAGGCATTGCCCATCAGGAGGACGACGAGCCAGACGATTCCTGCCCAGTCGCTCATCGGGTGCCCTTCCGTTCGGCTGCTGGACCGGCGAGAACCGGCCCGTCCGTCTCCCGCGGATCGGTGCCCTCGGGGAACGCTTGATGTTCGGGAACGACGGCGTCGTCGGACGCGTCGTCGGTCTCCCCTGCCGGGGATGGCGCGGGGCGGAACTGCACGCGGTCGATGCGCCGCCCGTCCATGCGCTCGACCATGAGGGTGCCCGCCGGTACCTCGACCCGGTCGCCGGGTTCTGCGATGCGACCCAGCTCGGCCATCATGAAGCCGGCCACGGTCTCGTAGCCCGCCTCGTCCGGGACCACGAGGCCCGGTATCTGGACCGTGACCTCGTCCGGACGCATGAGGCCCGGGAAGAACCAGTCACCCGCGGCGCTCTGCAGGACGCCCGGCTTCAGCTTGTCGTGTTCGTCCGCGACCTCGCCGACGATCTCCTCGACCAGGTCCTCGAGGGTGGCAACGCCGGCAGTGCCTCCATACTCGTCCAGGACGACAGCGAGCTGGAGGTTCGCCTCCCGGAGCTCGCTGAGCAGTGAATCGAGGTGCACCGTCTCGGGGACGCGGAGGACATCGGTCATGATCGTCCCGGCGGGGAGGTCGGCGCGCTTGTGCCGGGGCACCGCCACGGCCTTCTTGACGTGGACGACTCCACGGATGTCGTCGGCGGACTCCCCGATGAGTGGGAAGCGCGAGTACCCGGTACGCCGGGCGGCTTCGACGACGTCGCCACCGTCTGCTCCGAATCGATGACCTCCATGCGGATACGCGGAGTCATGACGTCTGCGGCCGTCTGCTCCGAGAAGCTGAAGGTGCGCGCCAAGAAGGTGGCCGTGCCCTGGTCCAGTGTTCCCATCTCGGCCGAGCGCCGCACGAGGGAGGACAGCTCGGACGGCGTCCTGGCGCCGGAGATCTCCTCCTTCGCCTCCAGGCCGAAGATGTTGAGGATGCGGTTGGAGAATCCGTTCAGCACGATGATCGCCGGCTTGAAGACGGTCGTGAAGACGAGCTGCGGGCGCGCGAGCGCCTTGCCCACCGCGAAGGGCAGGGCGATGCTCAGGTTCTTCGGGACGAGTTCTCCGATGAGCATCGAGAGCAGCGTCGCCAGGACCATGGCGATCACGATGGACGTCGAGGCGACCAGCGCCTCGGACAGTCCCAGCGCGCTGAGCGGCGTCTCGAGGAGCTTCCCGACGGACGGCTCCATGACGTACCCCGTCAGCAGGGTGGTCAGCGTGATGCCGAGCTGACAGCTCGAGAGCTGGGTGGACAGCGATTTCAGGCACCGCAGCAGGGGCTCGGCCTTGGTGTCGCCGCCGTCGACGGCTCGCTGTACGTAGGTCTGATCGAGGGCGACGAGCGCGAACTCGACCGCGACGAAGAATCCCGTCCCGAGGACGAGGAGCAAGCCGGCTCCGAGGTAGATCCATTCCACCGCTACATCCCCTCCCCGGTCGGGCCGAGGCGTGGATGCAGCGGTTCGCGTCTGAGGGGGTCCGCAGCGTCCGCCTGAAGGGCGGACTGATCCTGGTCGGAGCCGACGTCGACCGGACGTTCCGTCTCGGGCAGCGGATGGGCAAGAGGAGAGGGTACGCCGGCGTCGAGCCGGCCCCTAGAAGGACTGTCCATAAGGATTTCAGTTTACGGGTCGCGACGCCGGCCGCCACACGGATTCCCGCCGCGCGCACCCCTTGCTTCGCTCAGGGCGCAATGCCCTGTGTCCGGGGGTGCCCGCCGGGCCCGGGCGGGGAACGGCCGGCAGCGCGTGCGGGCGACTACTACCAGCTCTGCTGGAGCGGCCTGCCCTCCTCGTAGCCCGCCGCCGACTGCACGCCCACGAGCGCCCGCTCACGGAACTCGGCGAGCGACGCCGCACCGGCATAGGTCATCGAACTGCGGACGCCGGCGGTGATCATGTCGAGCAGGTCCTCGACGCCGGGGCGTGCAGGATCGAGGTACATCTTCGAGGTGGAGATGCCCTCCTCGAACAGGCCCTTCCGCGCGCGGGCGAACACGTCGTCGCGCCGTGTCCGGTTCTGCACCGCGCGGGCCGAGGCCATGCCGAAACTCTCCTTGTACCGGCGGCCGTTGCTGTCGGTCTGGAGGTCGCCCGGGCTCTCGTACGTCCCGGCGAACCAGGAACCGATCATCACCTGGCTGGCACCCGCGGCCAGCGCGAGGGCGACGTCGCGGGGGGTAGCGCACCCCGCCGTCGGCCCAGACATGGGCTCCCAGCTCGGCTGCCGCCTGCGCACACTCGTGGACGGCCGAGAACTGGGGGCGCCCGACAGCGGTCATCATGCGGGTCGTGCACATCGCACCCGGCCCCACGCCGACCTTGATGATGGATGCGCCGGCGGCCACGAGATCACGGACGCCGGCGGCGCTGACCACGTTGCCCGCGACGATCGGCACCGTCGGATCGAGGCCGCGCACGACGGCGAGCGCGTCGAGCATCTTGCGCTGGTGGCCGTGGGCGGTATCGACCACGAGCACGTCGACCCCTGCGTCCAGCAGGGCTGCCGCCTTCGCCTCGACGTCGCCATTGATGCCCACAGCGGCGGCGACCCGGAGCCTGCCGTCGGAGTCCAGCGCGGGATCGTAGATGGTGGAGCGCAGGGCACCGTTACGGGTGATGACAGCCTGCAGGACGCCGTCCCGCACCACCGGCGCCAGCGAGACCCGCGCGCCGTCGAGCTCCTCGAAGGCCTTCTGCAGGGCCGCCGCGGGATCCTCGTCGAAGAGCGACGCCTCGAAGGCGGCGGGCGCCGGGCGCATCACGGATTCGAGCGAGGCGAAGCGGTCCACCTCCTCGCAGTCCGCGGCGTTGACGACGCCGACGCACGCTCCGCCGTCGTTGAGGACGAGCACCGCGCCGTGGGCGCGCTTGTGCATGAGATGCAGGGCATCGATGACGGTGTGGCCGGGCTGGAGCTTCAGGGGAGTCTCGAACACCGGGTGACGATCCTTGACCCACGAGGTGACCTCGGCGATGACCTCGACGGGTACGTCCTGCGGCAGGACCCCGATGCCGCCCCGCCGGGCGACGGTCTCGACCATGCGCCGGCCCGTCACCGCCGTCATGTTGGCGACGACGAGCGGGATGGTGGTGCCCGTCCCGTCGTCGGAGGAGAGGTCGACGTCGAAGCGGGAGATGACCTCGGACGCGGACGGCACGAGGAAGACATCCGAGTAGGTGAGGTCCGTGGTGGGCGGATTGATGAAGCGCATGGTTCTCCCTGGGATCGACGGCCAGTTGGACGGCCGCAAGAAGTCTAGTGCGTGGCAGGGACGCGGAACGTCCCGGGAGCTCACGGGACAGTGGCCCAGCGGACCCGGAGCCGGGCTCGGGAGCGGGCTCGCTGCCGAGCCCGCGGACGCGGACGGGTCTCCGGTGGGCGCCGCCGGAACGATCCGCCTGATTGGCCGTTACCTACTCCTGTCACTACACTTGGACAGGGTCCAGACACGGCTTATCGCTCATTCTGTCGCCCGCACCGCGCTCACGGCAACTTACGGAAGAGGCGTTACCAAGTGCCAGAACAGACCAGCCACCGTCTACCTGAAGAGTTCGGCGGAAACGAGTGGCTTGTTGACGAGCTGTACGAGCAGTTCCAGAAGGACCGCCACTCGGTCGACCGCAAGTGGTGGGACCTGTTCGATTCGTTCGATGCGGAGTCGAAGCCGGCGGAGAACGGCCGCCACGCCGCCGAGAATCCCGCCGATCCGGCGTCCGCACCGGCAGCCACCACGAGCCAGGCTCCCGGTACGGCTCCCGTGACCGGCGCCACCCCCGATCCGCACCCTCCGACCAAGGAACTGCCGGTCGTCAGGACGGAGTCGGCTGCACCCAAGGCCTCCGGTGAGAGTCCCGCCAGCGCCCAGCAGAGCGGCAAGCCCCCCGTCGCGAAGGAGCCGGCGAAGAAGCCCGAGTCGCCGAAGGAGGAGAAGGCCGCCACCAAGCCCATCCCCGCGCAGCTCCCCGCGTCAGCCCTCAACGGTGACATGGAGGAGAACAGGGTGAGCGTGCTCCGTGGACCCGCCAAGGCCATCGCCACGAACATGGAAGCCAGCCTGAGCGTGCCGACCGCGACCAGCGTGCGAGCGATCCCGGCGAAGCTGCTGATCGACAACCGCGTGGTCATCAACAGCAACCTGGCTCGGGCCCGCGGCGGCAAGGTGTCCTTCACCCACCTCATCGGCTACGCCATCATCCGCGCCCTCGCACAGTTCCCCTCGCAGAACGTCTACTACGACGTCGTCGACGGCAAGCCCTCCGCCATCCAGCCCGCACACGTCAACTTCGGCCTCGCCATCGACATGCCGAAGCCCGACGGCACCCGCTCCCTCGTGGTCCCGAACATCAAGAAGGCCGAGACCATGAACTTCTCGGAGTTCTGGCATGCCTACGAGGAACTCGTGAAGAAGGCCCGCGCCGGCAAGCTCGGAGCGGACGACTACGCCGGAACCACCGTGTCGCTGACGAACCCGGGCGGGATCGGCACGGTCCACTCGGTGCCCCGCCTGTCGAAGGGGCAGGCCTGCATCATCGGTGCCGGCGCCCTCGAGTACCCCGCCGAGTTCCAGGGTTCCAGCGAGAAGACGCTCGCGAAGCACGCCATCAGCAAGACCATCACGCTGACCTCGACCTACGACCACCGCGTCATCCAGGGCGCCGGCAGCGGTGAGTTCCTGCGGATCATCCACCAGCTGCTGCTCGGCGAGCAGGGGTTCTACGACGAGATCTTCGAATCACTGCGGATCCCGTACGAGCCGATCCGCTGGAGCGCCGACATCCAGGTGGACCCGGTCGACCAGATCAACAAGGTCGCACGGATACAGCAGCTCATCCATGCCTATCGCGTGCGCGGGCACCTCATGGCGGACACGAACCCGCTCGAGTACGTCCAGCGCAAGCACGCCGACCTCGACATCCGCACCCACGGCCTCACGTTGTGGGACCTCGACCGCGAGTGGCCGACCGGCGGTTTCGGTGGAAAGCAGATGCTCAAGTTCCGCGACATGCTGGGTGTCCTCCGGGATGCCTACTGCCGCACGACCGGCATCGAGTACATGCATCTGCAGGACCCGGAGGAACGCCAGTGGTTCCAGGACGAACTGGAGCACCCCTACTCCAAGCCGAGCCGTGAGGAGCAGCTGCGCATCCTCCACAAGCTGAACTCCGCCGAAGCCTTCGAGACGTTCCTGCAGACCAAGTTCGTGGGGCAGAAGCGCTTCTCGCTCGAAGGCGGGGAGTCACTGATCCCGCTGCTCGACGCAGTGATCTCGGGGGCCGCCGACGACGGCCTCGACGAGGTGGCGATCGGCATGGCCCACCGCGGCCGCCTGAACGTCCTCACCAACATCGCCGGCAAGACCTACGCCCAGGTGTTCCGCGAATTCGAGGGGACGCAGGACCCACGCTCGGTGCAGGGCTCGGGCGACGTGAAGTACCACCTCGGCACCGAGGGGACCTTCACGTCCGACGCCGGCAACGAGACCAAGGTCTACCTCGCCGCGAACCCGTCCCACCTCGAAGCCGTCGATCCCGTGCTCGAGGGTATCGTCCGCGCCAAGCAGGACCTCCTGGACCAGGGCGAGACATTCCCCGTCCTGCCGATCCTCATCCACGGTGATGCCGCGTTCGCCGGCCAGGGCGTCGTCGCCGAGACCCTGAACCTGTCGCAACTGCGCGGCTACCGCACCGGCGGAACCGTCCACGTCATCGTGAACAACCAGGTCGGCTTCACCACCAGCCCCACGTCCTCGCGTTCCTCCGTGTACTCGACCGATGTGGCGAAGATGGTGCAGGCACCGGTCTTCCACGTGAACGGCGACGACCCCGAGGCCGTGGTCCGGGTGGCGCAGATGGCGTACCAGTTCCGCCAGCGGTTCAACAAGGACGTCGTCATCGACATGGTCTGCTACCGCCGCCGCGGCCACAACGAGGGCGACGACCCGTCGATGACGCAGCCCATGATGTACAACCTGATCGAAGCCAAGCGCTCCGTGCGGAAGCTGTACACCGAGGCCCTGATCGGCCGCGGCGACATCACGCAGGAAGAGGCCGAGCAGGCGCTGCGCGACTACCAGGAGCGCCTGGAACGGGTGTTCGCCGAGACGCACGCCGCCCAGACCTCACCGATCCCGATCGTCACCAAGGACCCGCAGGCGGTGTCGGACCTCGAACGTCCGCTCGCGCAGCAGGCCGACGGCGGCGAGAGCGCGGTTCCGCAGACCGCGATCAGCGCCGAGACGCTGGCTCACATCGGAGCAGCACATACGGCGATCCCTGACGGTTTCACCGTCCACCCGAAGCTCAAGGCCCTGCTCGACAAGCGGGAGCAGATGTCCCGCGAGGGCGGCATCGACTGGGGCTTCGGCGAGATCGCGGCCTTCGGTTCGCTCCTCATGGAGGGCGTGCCCGTCCGGCTCGCCGGCCAGGATTCACGCCGGGGCACGTTCGTCCAGCGCCACGCCGTCTTCCACGACAGGGCGACCGGTCACGAGTGGCTGCCCCTCGAGGAGCTCAGCGAGGACCAGGCCAAGTTCTGGATCTACGACTCCCTGCTCAGCGAGTACGCGGCCATGGGCTTCGAGTACGGGTACTCCGTTGAGCGCCCCGACGCCCTCGTCATCTGGGAAGCGCAGTTCGGCGACTTCGTCAACGGCGCCCAGACGATCATCGACGAGTTCATCAGCTCCGCCGAGCAGAAGTGGGGACAGCGTTCCTCGCTCGTCCTGATGCTGCCGCACGGCTACGAAGGACAGGGCCCGGACCACTCCTCGGCCCGCATCGAGCGATTCCTGCAGATGTGCGCCGAGCAGAACATGGTGGTCGCCAACCCGAGCTCCGCGGCGTCACACTTCCACCTGCTGCGCCGCCACGCCTACAACAAGCCACGGAAGCCGCTGGTGATCTTCACCCCGAAGCAGCTGCTGCGCCTCAAGGCCGCAGCCAGCTCGGTCGAGGACTTCACGCAGGGCACCTTCCGCCCGGTCATCCCGGACACGCTCGAGACGCCGGGGAACGACGTCGAGCGCATCATCCTGGTGTCCGGTCGGCTGTACTACGACCTCCTGTCCACCCGCCAGAAGCTCGACGACGGCAAGACGGCGATCGTGCGGGTGGAGCAGCTGTACCCGCTCCCCCTGGACGAGATCAGGAGCGCCCTGGCCGCCTACCCGAAGGCCGAGGTGGTGTGGGCGCAGGACGAGCCCGCGAACCAGGGTCCGTGGCCGTTCATCGGGCTCAACCTGCCGCAGGAACTCGATCGGCCCGTGCGGCTGGCGTCCCGCCCGGCGTCGGCCTCCACCGCGACCGGCTCCTCCAAGAGCCACGCGGTGGAGCAGGAACTGCTCATCAAGAAGGCCTTCGGCCGTCAGTCGTAAGCCATCAGTATGATGTTGGGTGGGGCTCAGGCCCCACCCACCATCTTTTAACGGCTGCTCCCGGACATCCGGCCCGGCCGGCACCATCCGACGACCAGCACACCGAGGGACCCGTGGAACAACGCATAATCCGGCTAGCAGCAGTGGGCGACGAACTCCTCGCAGGGCTCGGCGATCCGCGGGCCCTCGGCTGGCTCGGGCGGGTGATGGCTCGTACCCGTCCCGACAACGTGTCGGTGGAGGCGTACAGCCTCGCGGCTCCCGACGAGGGAACCGAGGCACTGGCGAACCGCTGGCTGCAGGAAGTCGGACGCCGGTTCGGGGACGGTTTCGACAACCGGCTCGTGATCGGACTGTCCGACCGCGACCTCGACCTCGAGCTGTCGACGGCGAGGAGCCGTCTCAATCTCGCGAACATCCTCGACGGCGCTGCACAGATGAGCGTCAAGGTGCTCGTCGTCGGGCCGCCACCCGGCCTCGACGCGGAGCGGAACCGACGCCTCGCGGACCTCTCCGCGGCATTCGGCGACGTCACGACGCGCCGCAAGCACGTCTTCGTCGACACTTTCACGCCACTCCTGGCACACGAACAGTGGCGCCATGACCTGGCCGCCAACGGCGGTACGCCCGGCCAGGCGGGCTACGGCCTGATGGCCTGGCTCGTGCTGCACCGCGGCTGGTTCCAGTGGCTGGACGTACCGGCGCCAGAGTAGGCGATGCACCGCAGGACGAACCCCGGGGACACGCGAACCTCGGGGTTCTTCCGTTGTTCGGCAAAAATTAAGGGACCTTATATTTCGCCGAGGTAACAAATGGGTTATTACTGGCTCACTGAGTGTCCGGAGGCAACCAAGCTTCGCTATGCTGACCGAGTGTGATTGACGTCACTGCGGCAATCCACTTCGTGGGACCTTCCTGCGTCCCGCGCACCAAGCACAGTAAGGACTATCGAATGCGTAATAAGCGCACTATGACGCTCGCCGCACTGTCCATCGGAGCGCTCATGCTGAGCGCCTGCGGGTCAGCCGGTGGAACCGCCGAGACTCCGGCCTCCGAGAGTGCCGAGGAGAACCTCGCGTCGACGATCAACATCGCGATCAGCCAGGCCCCGACCGGGTACAACGGCAACACCGCCAGCACCAACTCCGTCTACAACACCTACGTCGACAACCTGACATCGAGCGGCTTCGCGGCCTTCACCGCTGCGGGAGAGCTGGAGCCCAACACGGAGTTCGGCACCTACGAGAAGACGAGCGACGACCCGCTGACCGTCAAGTACACCATCAACGACGATGCTGTGTGGTCCGACGGAACGCCGATCGACTACGACGACGTCCTGCTCACCTGGGCAGCGCTGTCCGGCACCCACCCGAGTGGCGAGACGGATGCCGAGACAGGGGAGGAAGCAGACATCTTCCAGGCGTCCTCGACCAACGGCTTCGCCCTCATGGAGAAGATCGAGGGCGAACCGGGAGCCAAGGAGTTCGAGACCGTCTTCAGCGATCCGTACGCGGACTGGGAAGCACTCCTCACTCCCGGCACCCTGATGCCGGCGCACATCGCCGCCGAGCAGGGTGGGATGTCGCCCGAGGGCGACGGCGCCGAACTGGTCGAAGCCATCCAGTCGGACGACATCGAGGCCCTGAAGCCCGTCGCCGAATTCTGGAATGCCGGGTGGAACTACGAGGTCGACCTTCCGACCCTGCCGGACACGGCGCTCCTCCCCTCGTCCGGTCCCTACAAGCTCGACAACGCCGTGAACGGCACCCTGACCCTCGTGAAGAACGACCAGTACTGGGGCGAGGAGCGTGCCGGCAAGACCGACACCCTCGTCTTCAAGACCATCGTCGACGAGGAGGCCGTCCAGGCCCTCCAGAACGGCGACGTCGACGTGATCGACCCGTCCAGCCCCACGGTCGACACCAAGGCGGCCCTCGAGCAGATCGGCGAGACCGTCACGGTGGACACCGGGACGTCGCTCACCTTCTCCCACGTGGACCTCGACCAGCGACCCGGCGCCGTCTTCGAGGACGTCTTGGTACGCCAGGCCTTCAACGCGTGCACACCGCGTGCCGACATGGTGGACAAGTTCGTGACGCCGATCGACCCCGAAGGCTCCGTCATGAATCTGCGCGAGTACCAGCCGGGCCAGCCCGACTACGACACCGTGCTCGACGGCGCCCCTGCCGCCCAGGGTGACGGGACCGCTGACATCGAAGGCGCCAAGGACCTCCTGGCCGAAGCAGGCAAGACGGAGCCCGTCAAGGTCAGCCTCATGTACGCCTCCACGAGCCAGCTGCGCGCGGACATGGTCGCCCTCATCAAGGACTCCTGTGACCAGGCGGGCTTCGAGATCGTCCCCCAGCCCGAGGCCGAGTGGAGCGCCAAGCTCTCGCAGCCCGGGGCCTGGGACGCCGTGATCTTCGGCTGGTCCGGATCGGGCCTGGTCGCCTCCGGCGAATCCATCTACATCTCCGAGGGCGCACAGAACTTCGGTGGCTACGCCGACGAAGAGGTCGACCGCATCTGGAGCGAGATCGTCACCAACACCGACGAGGAGCAGGTCGTCCCACTGAAGACCGAGCTCGAGCAGCGCCTCGCCGAGACCCAGTACAACGTGGTGCTCTACGCCAATGCAGACATCATCGGACACTCGTCCAAGCTCCAGGGCGTGGAACTGAACCCGACGCAGACCGGCATCACCTGGAATGCCTACAGCTGGACGAAGCAGAACTGATCGCCTCTTCCGGATAAAGCATGAGGACGGGCAGGCCCTCGGGCCTGCCCGTCCCTGTGCCCGGCCCCGCGTCAGCCTGCACCGTCTCCTAGGAGCCCCACGTGTTCTACTTCATCGTCAAGCGAACCATCATCTCGTTCTTCATCATGCTCGCAGCGACCACCCTCATGTACTTCCTCACCATCTCGTCCGGTGATCCCTTCGAGGACCTCGGGGAGACGAGCGGGCCGCAGAAAGCCTCCACGATCGCCGCCCGCACCGCCGCGATGAACCTCGACGTCCCGCCCATCCCGCGCTACTTCCTCTGGCTGCAGGACGTAGGCCACTGTCTCGTCCCCGGCGGTGTCAGCTGCACCCTGGGCCAGGACCGCACGGGCGCTGCAGTACTCCCCCAGCTCGAGAACGCCATGGGCTCGACGCTGCGCCTCGTCGTCGTCGCCACGGTCCTGGCCCTCGTCCTCGGAGTGGTCGTGGGTATCGTCACCGCCATCCGCCAGTACAGCACCTTCGACTACTCGGTCACCTTCATCTCCTTCCTGCTGTTCTCGCTGCCCCTGTTCTGGCTCTCCACGCTGCTCAAGCAGTACCTGGCGATCGACCTGAACACGTGGCTGGCGAATCCGCAGTTCCCGTACGCCACGATCGCCCTGATAGGGGTGGTCGCCGGCGTGATCTGGGCGGTCGCCATCGGTGGCGACCGCAGACGGAGGCTGGTGGTCTTCGGTGTCGCCACGGTGGGCACGGCGCTGGCTCTCTACCTCCTCCTGGTCACCGGCTGGTTCGTGACACCAGGCTTCGGCGTGGTCGGCATGCTCGTCTCCGCCGCCGGCATCGCGGTTCTCTGGACGGCCCTGCTGGCGGGCTTCCGTCGGCGTCGGATCCTCCATGCGGCCCTCGCGGCGGCCGTGGTGAGCTTCGCGGGTTACCTCGTCTCCATCCCCCTGCTGACGGACCCGAACTGGTTCGCCGTCGTCGCGCTCGTCCTCGTCCTCGCCGTCGTCTCCTACGTCGTCGCAGGATTCGTGGGCGGTCCGTTCCGCGCACAGGCTGCCCGCATCGGTGCCGTGATCGCGGTCTCCGTGAGCCTGCTCATCGTGCTCGATCGCCTCCTGCAGGCGTACCCGACGCTCTCCGCCAAAGCGGGTGGCCGCCCCATCCCGACCACGGGTTCCCAGTCCGCGAACCTCGCAGGTACGTTCTGGGAGATCAACCTGGACTACGCCCTGCACCTGATCCTTCCGACCATCGCGCTGACGCTGATCTCGTTCGCCACCTACACGCGGTACACCAGGGCCAGCCAGCTGGACGTGATGAACCAGGACTACATCCGCACCGCGCGGGCCAAGGGCCTCAGCGAGCGCACGGTCCTCGTGAAGCACGCCTTCCGTAACGCCATGATCCCCATCACCACCCTGATGGCGTTCGACTTCGCCGGCGTCCTCGGTGGAGCGGTCATCACCGAGCAGGTCTTCGGCTGGAACGGCATGGGCAAGATGTTCATCGACGGCATCAACAACGTGGACCCCGGACCCGTCATGGCCTTCTTCCTGGTCGTCGGCACCGCGGCTGTGCTGTTCAACATGCTCGCCGACATCGCCTATGCGTTCCTCGACCCCCGCATCACGCTGAGCTAGGACACCCCATGAGTGACAAGAAGTTCGAACCGAACGACTCCCGCGCATCGACAGAACTGTCCGAGCTCAGCCTGCTGAGCCAGGACACCGACATCTCGACGGCCACGCCTACGAGGCTGCAGACCGACCGCATCCAGACGACCGCCGCCAAGAGCCAGGGACGCCTCATCCGTGAGCGCTTCTTCCGGCATAAGGGCGCCCTGGCCGGGATCGCCCTGCTGGCGCTCATCTTCCTCCTGGCGTTCACCTCGATCGGATTCGCAGGAATCCCCGGCTGGTGGAACAAGGGCTATGACGTCCTCGCCGCACGATTCAACGAGGGCCGGCCCACCCTGACGCTCTGGCCCTTCAGCCTGGGCGAGCACCCCTTCGGCCAGGACGTGCTGGGCCGCGACTACTTCGCCCTGACGATGCGAGGCATCCAGACCTCGCTCATCATCGCGTTCATCGTGGGACTCGTCGCGATGGTCATCGGGACCACCGTCGGCGCCGTCGCGGGCTACTTCCGCGGTTGGACCGAGGCCGTGCTCATGCGCATCACGGATGTCGTCATCACCATCCCCACCGTCGTCATCGCCGCGGTCGTCGCCGGGATCGTGGCGAAACACGGGATCGTACCCTTCGCCGTGTTCCTGGGCCTCGTCACCTGGACCGGGCTGGCCCGGCTCGTGCGCGGTGAGTTCCTGTCACTCCGTGAGAAGGAGTTCGTCGAATCGGCCAAATCCGTGGGTGCGAGCTCAGCCCGCATCATCTTCCGTCACATCCTGCCGAACACGGTCGGTGTGATCATCGTCTCCACGACCCTGGCCATCTCCGGCGCGATCCTCCTCGAGACGGGCCTGAGCTTCCTCGGGCTCGGCGTCACCGCGCCCGACACCTCGCTCGGCAAGGCCATCAACGACAACCGTTCCGCCCTCACGGTCCGCCCGTGGCTCTTCCTCTGGCCCGGCGTCTTCATCATCGGGATCGCCCTCGCGGTCAACTTCATCGGCGACGGTCTCCGCGACGCGTTCGACCCCAAGCAGACAAGGGTGAAGCAGTAATGTCACACAGTTCCGTCATCATCTCGGACGAGCAGGACCCCGTGGGAACCGGCCCCATCCTCTCCGTCAGGGGCCTCGGTGTCGAATTCAACGTCGACGACGAATGGATCATGGCCGCGGAGGACGTGTCCTTCGACATCCACCCCGGTGAGATCCTCGCCGTCGTCGGCGAATCCGGCTCCGGCAAGAGCATGTCATCGATGGCGCTGCTCGGGCTGCTGCCCCGCAACGGCCGCTCCTCGGGCAGCGCCAGGATGCTCGGCAAGGAACTCATCGGAGCGCCGCAGAGCACGCTCCGGCGTGTCCGCGGCAACGAGATCGCCATGATCTTCCAGGAACCCATGACGGCCCTGAATCCCGTGCTGACGGTCGGTGAGCAGATCCGCGAGGCTGTCGAGCAACACACCGAGCTCTCCCCCGCGCAGGCGAAGAACCGCTCCATCGAGCTGCTCCGCATGGTGGAGATCCCGGAGCCCGAGCGCCGCTACGACAGCTTCCCCCACCAGTTCTCGGGCGGCCAGCGGCAGCGCGCAATGATCGCGATCGCCCTCGCGAATGATCCGATGCTCCTGATCGCGGACGAGCCGACGACGGCTCTCGACGTCACCGTACAGGCGGAGGTGCTCGACCTCCTGCGCAAGCTCAACAAGAGGCTCAACAGTGCGGTACTCCTCATCACGCACGACATGGGTGTTGTCGCCGACCTCGCCGACCACGTGGTCGTGATGGAGCACGGGCGGATCGTGGAGTCCGCACCGACCACGCAGCTGTTCGCCGCTCCGACCGAGGCCTACACCAAGCAGCTCCTCGGCTCCGTGCCGCACCTCGGCTCGAAGGTGGGTGGCGTCCTCAGCGACGTGGAAGTGATCGACGGGCACCTGAGCATCCACGAGGAGTACGCGGCAGCGGCCCTCAGCGCGCAGGAGACGCACGCGGCCTCGGGGGTGGTTCCCGCCCTCGAACTCGTCGACGTCGACATCGAGTATCCCGGTCGCTTCCGCCAGCCCGCCTTCAAGGCGGTGCAGGGCGTGTCCCTCAGGATCAACCCCGGCGAGGTCATGGGCCTCGTCGGGGAGTCGGGCTCGGGCAAGTCGACCATCGCCCGCGCCGTCACGGGTCTCATCAGGACCTCGGGCGGCACGGTCACGATCGGTGGCACGGACATCACCACGCTGAGCGCCCGCCAGCTCCTGCCGCTGCGCAAGAAGTTCGCGATCGTCTTCCAGGATCCCGCGGCGTCCCTCAACCCCCGGATGTCCATCGGTGAGAGCATCGGCGAGCCTCTGCTCCTGCATGAGAAGCCCGGGCGTGCCGAGCTGGACAAGCGGGTCGCGTCCCTCCTCGAGGACGTCCAGTTGCCGGTGTCGTTCCGCAACCGCTACCCGCACGAACTCTCGGGCGGGCAACGGCAGCGGGTGGGCATCGCCCGTGCCCTGTCGCTCCGGCCGGACCTCCTCGTGGCGGACGAGCCGACATCGGCGCTCGATGTCTCCGTCCAGGCCAAGGTCCTGGACCTGCTGCAGGACCTCCAGCGGGAGCGGGGCTTCGCCTGCCTCTTCGTGAGCCATGATCTGGCCGTCGTGGAGCTGCTCGCAAGCCACATCGCGGTCCTCAACAAGGGCACCCTCGTGGAACAGGGCAGCACCGAGCAGATCCTGAAGTATCCGAGGGATCCGTACACGCGCAGGCTGCTCGCTGCCGCACCCGTCCCCGACCCGGGGGCGCAGTTCCTGCGTCGCGAACAGCGGGCAGCCATCCTGGCGGCAGGCGCGTAGGGTCTGCAGCCGCAGGAGGGCGGAGGGGCGCCGTCGCTGTCCCTCCTCGGAGCGGGACGGCGACGGGGCGTTCAGTGACGGAAGACGATCTTCCCGAACACGTCGCCGTCGAGCATCCGCCGGAAACCCTGCGCGGCGTCCTCCAGCGGCAGGACGGTGTCGATGACGGGACGGACCCCGGTGGCGACGAGGAAGCGGGTCAACCGGATCAACTCGTCCCGCGTGCCCATCGTGGATCCCAGGACGCGGAGCTGCAGGAAGAACACCCTGGTGAGGTCGGCGGACGGTGCGGGACCGCTCGTCGCTCCGCAGGTGACGACCGTGCCGCCGGGCACCAGTGATCTGAGCGAGTGCGCCCAGGTGGCTTCTCCCACCGAATCGAAGACCACGTCGACGCGTTCCGGCAACCGGGCACCGGTGTCGAACGCCTGCTCCGCCCCCAGCTCGAGGACACGCTGCCGCTTCGATGCGCTGCGACTGGTCGCCCAGACCCGGAAGCCGGCGGCGGACGCGAGCGCGACGAGCGCGGAAGCCACTCCCCCACCGGCTCCCTGCACGAGCACCGTCGATCCCGGCGCTGCCGGCGAGACGGTGAACAGCATCCGGTAGGCGGTGAGCCACGCTGTGGGCAGGCATGCGGCTTCCTCGAAGGACAGTTCCGGCGGCTTGGGTACCAGATTCCGGGCCGGCACCCACACCTCATCCGCCATCGTTCCGGGATAGCGCTCGGAAAGGAGCGACCGCTTCGGATCGAGGGTCTCGTCGCCGCGCCACTCCGGCGACGGTACGACGCCGTGGACGATCACCTCGTTGCCGTCGTCGTCGACGCCGGCCGCGTCGCACCCGAGCACCATCGGCAGCCGTTCCGCCGGCAACCCGACGCCCCTGAGGGACCACAGGTCGTGATGGTTGAGACAGGACGCCACGACCGTCACCCTCGTGAAGCCGGCGGGAGCCGCCGGGGCGTCGATGTCACCGACCACCAGGGCGGCGAGGGGATCGTCCGCTGATTGGGTTGCAGCGTAGGCGGCACGCATTCATAAACTCCTTCGGTCACGGATGGTCCCCCAATCCTAGGTGTGACGACGACACCACCGCGGGCGGTTTAGGCGACGCAGGTCGCGGTATGGGAGACTTGGATGCAGTTCTGCACACCTACAGTGCCTGAAGAAGAAGGAGGCAGCCATGAGCAAGAGAGCACGCAAGCGTCGCGACCGGAAGCGTGGAGGCGCAAACCACGGTAAGCGTCCCAACACCTGAGTCCAGGCGTACCAGCACAGTATTGAAGCATCGACGACAGAACCTCCGGCCCCATCGGGCCGGAGGTTCTGTTGTTGATGCCGGGGAACCGATGTCGGTCAGTGATCCACGGTCTTCAGCTGGCTGATGCGATCCAGGATGCTCGTCTTGAGTGTCGACGGCGCCACCTCGGTGCAGGACCGCTTCACGACCGAGCGGATGACGCACTCGAGGTCGTGCTCCTCCGCGCACTGCGGGCAACCGTCGAGGTGGTCCTTGATGTCCACGAGATCCTGGTGGGACAGCGCGCCGTCCAGGTATTCGTACAGCCGCTCGATCCTCGAGTCGGCGCAATCGCCCATACTCTCGCAATCGCTCATTTCTTCATCTCCTGTTCCGTGCCCGTTGCGCCCGCTGCGACCCGGGTCCTGGCACCAGTGCCGAGGCCCCGCTCGTGTGCGTATTCGGCCAGCAGCTCTCGGAGCAGCTTTCGGCCGCGGTGCAACCGGGACATGACGGTCCCGATGGGCGTGTTCATGATTTCTGATATCTCCTTGTAGGCGAAGCCCTCGACGTCCGAGAAGTACACCGCAAGCCTGAACTCCTCGGGGATGGCCTGCAGGGCGCTCTTGACGTCGGAATCCGGAAGGTGGTCGAGAGCCTCCACCTCCGCCGAACGGAGACCGGACGAGGTGTGCTCCGCTGCCTTCGCGAGCTGCCAGTCCTCGATCGTGTCCGAGTGCGACTGGAGTGGTTCGCGCTGCCGCTTGCGATACAGGTTGATGTAGGTGTTCGTGAGGATGCGGTACAGCCACGCCTTCAGGTTGGTACCCGGCTTGTACTGGTGGAACGCCGAGAACGCCTTGGTGTACGCCTCCTGCACCAGGTCCTCGGCATCGCTCGGATTCCTCGCCATGCGCATGCGGCCGAGTAGAGCTGGTCGACGTACTGCATGGCGTCGCGCTCGAAGCGTGCCTTGCGGTCGGCGTCCGACTCTGTCGACACGTCCAACTCTGCATCTTCGGCCTGGCTGCTGCCTGCGGGGGCTGTTGTATTCATCGTGGCAAAGTCTACGCGTACGGCCCCGCGCAGCGCCGGATCGGGGCCCCGCCGGACACTCGTTGAGAGCTGGAAGTCGGGCCTGCCGACCACTGCGGTCTGTACACCTGTCATCGGTGCTGCCCCTTTCCCGTTCCGAATCGCATCATGGTTGGTTCAACCCCTCGCGCGGGCACCTTATTCCTCCCTGCGCCCCGCCCTCGGCTCGGTTCCGCTCCTCCCGAAACCTGCGCCGGCCCTGATCCCGCAAGCGCCGGCACCTGGGCGGTCGCGTCTCGCACGCCGGTGCCCGGCATGCAAAACTGGACCCAACGTGCTTCATCAGAGCGTGGAAACCCGATGTCCGGCACCGCCGGCAACCAGGAGGCAGTTGTGACCCTTGTCCGCGTAATCGCCCGACCCTTGATCGCCAGCAGCTTCGTGTTCTCGGGGGTGGACCGGCTCCGCAGCGCGGGAGCCACTGCTCCCCAGCTCAAGCCCGTCCTCGCGAGCGTGGCGAAGGTCGTTCCCGCGGCCGCTTCCGTGACGGGCAACGAGAAGCTCGTGGGCCAGGTGCTCGGAGCCACCCAGGTCGGGGCAGCACTCCTGCTCGGCATCGGGCGGTTCTCCCGCGTGGCAGCCCTGCTGCTGACGGTGACGGCGACGGTGAACGCGCTCGTCGACTACCGCTCGGGTGACGCATCGACGCCGGAGGGCAAGAAGGCCCGCCGGACGCAGCTGCTCAAGAATCTCTCCCTGATCGGCGCCGTCCTGCTGGCCACCGTGGACACCAACGGCCGGCCCGGTATCGCCTGGCGAGCCGAGCACCTCGCCGTCGGAGCGAAGAAGAACGCAGCCGGTCTGCGGAAGGACGCCCGGAAGCAGCTGAAGAAGGCCGACCAGGCCGTGCGGAAGACCGCTGCCGACGTCGTCGGCGCATAGCCTCCGTGGCAGCATCATCAGGCGGGGTGACCGACCAGCACGTCTGGCGGGCGCCCCGCCTGACCCGTCCCGTGGACGCCGACATCACCGTGCCGGGCTCGAAATCCCTGACCAACCGCTACCTCGTCCTCGCCGCACTCGCTGACGGTCCCTGCGTCCTCCGCAGGCCGTTGCACTCCCGCGACTCCGCCCTGATGGTCGCTGCCCTGCGAGCGCTCGGTGCCGTCATCGAGGAGGTACCCGGCGACGGCGACTTCGGCCCGGACCTGCGCGTGACCCCCCTGCATTCCGGTGATGATCCGGCCGACCGTGCGGTCGACTGCGGGCTGGCAGGTACCGTCATGCGCTTCGTCCCTCCGCTGGCGGGGCTCGTCGCCGGAACGACGACGTTCGACGGTGATCCACACGCCCGCCGGCGCCGATGGGAAGCATCATCGACGCCCTCCGTGGTCTGGGCCTCTCCGTCGACGATGCCGGTTCGGGTTCGCTCCCCTTCGCGGTGCACGGCGAAGGCAGCATCCGCGGTGGTCGTCTCGTGATCGACGCGTCGGCGTCCTCCCAGTTCGTCTCGGCGCTCCTGCTCGTGGGCGCCCGCTTCACGCAGGGGCTGCATCTCGAACACGTGGGCAAGCCCGTCCCCAGCCTCGACCATGTCCGGATGACCGTCGAGACGCTCCGCTCGCTCGGCGTGTCCGTGGACGATTCCGTGCCGAACCACTGGAGGGTCTCTCCCGGCCCCATCGGCGCTTTCGACGTCGCCGTCGAACCCGATCTCTCCAACGCGGGGCCCTTCCTCGCTGCGGCCGTGGTGACCGGCGGCACTGTCAGGATGCACAACTGGCCGGCCGGGACCACGCAGGTGGGCGACGACTGGCGGCGCATCCTCCCGCTGATGGGGGCGTCGGCCTCGCTGGACGGCGACGTCCTCACCGTGACCGGTGGCGCGTCCATCCAGGGCGGAACCTTCAGCGACACCTCAGAGCTGGCGCCGACGGTCGCCGCCCTCTGTGCGCTGGCGACCACGCCGTCGACCCTGACCGGCATCGCCCACCTCCGGGGACACGAGACGGACCGTCTGGCAGCCCTCGTCGCGGAGATCACCGCACTTGGCGGAGACGCTGAGGAGACCGCCGACGGCCTGGTCATCCGTCCCGCCCCGCTCCACGGGGGTCTCTTCCACACGTACGAGGACCACCGGATGGCGACGGCCGGTGCGATCATCGGTCTCGCCGTCGACGGCGTCGACGTCGAGAACATCGGTACGACGGCCAAGACCATGCCGGAGTTCCCCGAGCTGTGGTCTTTCCTGACCGGTCCCGGATCGACTCCAGCGGCCCCTGCGGATCCGGCGGTCCGTCCATGAGCGAAGCCGGTAACCGCCGGGGATCACGCGCCTGGGACGAATCGGACGTTCGGATCCGTCCCAACAAGAAGGGCTCCCGCCCGCGGACCAAGAACCGGCCGGCCTACGAGGACGCCGTGACCGGCCGTGTGGTGACCGTCGACCGCGGGCGCTACACGACCGTCGTGGACGAGGACACGGCGCAGGAACGGATCGTTGTGGCCGCGCGGGCGCGTGAGCTCAGGCGCAACGCCGTCGTCGCGGGTGACCTCGTCGACCTCGTCGGTGATCTGTCCGGAGGTCCGGACTCCCTCGCACGGCTCGTGCGCATCCAGGAACGCCATACAGTGCTGCGTCGCAGCGCGGATGACACGGACCCGGTGGAACGCGTGGTGGTCGCCAACGCGGATCAGCTCGTGATCGTCGTCGCCGCAGCCAATCCGGAGCCGAGGACCGGCTTCATCGACCGGGCGCTCGTCGCCGCCTACGATGCCGGTATCGAACCGCTCCTGTGCATCACCAAAGCGGATCTCAGGGACCCTGCGGCGCTCCTCGCGAACTACGAGCACCTCGACCTCCGCGTGATCATCAGCGGTACGGACGAGACCGTCGGTATCGAGGCGACGTCCGACGACGGCGAGTCGGCACGCCTCTCACACGGAGCCGTCGACGCACTGCGGAACCAGCTCGACGGACAGGTGAGCGTACTGCTCGGGCACTCCGGTGTCGGGAAGTCGACCATGGTCAACGCCCTCACGGGCAGCACCCGCGCCACCGGTGGCGTGAACGCCGTGACGGGCAGGGGCCGCCACACGTCGTCGTCGGCCCTCGCCCTCAAGGCGGCGGACGCCGCACCGGGCACCTGGATCATCGATACGCCGGGTATCAGGTCCTTCGGACTCGCCCACGTGGACGCGGACCGCATCCTCAAGGCCTTCCCGGACCTGGAGCCGGGGACGGAGCGCTGCGAGCGGGGCTGCCGGCACGACGACAACGCCGTGGACTGCGGCCTCGACAGCTTCGTGATGGAAGGGTTGGCCGGGGACTCGGGCCCGGTCAGGCTGGCCAGCCTGAGGAGGCTGCTCACCGCCGGTGCCGCCGACCCCCGCGGCGGCGGGCACGACGCCAAGGAACTGGGGCAGCAGTGATCGGCCCGGAAGCTGCTATGCTGGGATCTGTTGTTGTTTGCGCATTAAATTTCAAGCCTTGACCCTCCACCTGGAGTTCGACAGCTTTTGACGATAAGCGAGTAACGAACACCACGATGAGCCCCCGAACGTCGGGATGCTCTCCCAGGTAAGGAATATGACATGGCTACTGGCACAGTGAAATGGTTCAACGCCGAAAAGGGCTTCGGCTTCATCGCTCCCGAGGACGGCGGCGCTGACGTGTTCGCCCACTTCTCCGCGATCAACTCGAACGGCTACCGTTCACTCGAAGAGAACCAGAAGGTCAACTTCGAGACCACCCAGGGCCCCAAGGGACCCCAGGCCGAGAACATCACCGTTCTCTAATTCTCCCCGTACCGCTCTGCGGTGACGGATCGGAAGCCACCGTGCGGCGAAAGCCCACGGTGGCTTTTTCGTGTCCCCGTGCAGCTCCGCGCCCCGCGAGGGATGCAGCCGCCGAGAGGATAGGTTGATCGGTATGAGTTTCTCGCAGGGCTACAACGACGACCTCCGTCTCGCGCACATCATGGCCGATTCGGTCGACGACCAGACCATGTCCCGCTTCAAGGCACTCGATCTCCGCATCGAGACCAAACCGGACCTCACCCCCGTGACGGATGCGGACAAGGGGGCCGAGGAAGCCATCCGCGGCCAGCTGTCCCGCGCACGGCCACGCGATGCCGTGCTGGGCGAGGAATTCGGCAGTAGCGGCTCGGGCTCCCGCAGATGGGTCATCGACCCGATCGACGGCACCAAGAACTTCGTGCGCGGCGTCCCGGTCTGGGCCACCCTCATCTCCCTGATCGACGACGGCCGTCCGGTGGTCGGCGTCGTCAGCGCGCCGGCGCTCGGCAAGCGCTGGTGGGCCGCGGAGGGTACGGGCGCCTACACGGGCAAGTCCCTGGCGGCAGCGCAGCGCCTCCGGGTCTCCAACGTCTCGCGCCTCGAGGACGCGTCACTCTCCTATTCGAGCCTGTCGGGGTGGCGCGAGCGCGGGACACTCGCCGAATTCGTCAACCTCGCGGACCGTGTCTGGCGGACACGCGCCTACGGCGATTTCTGGTCCTACTGCCTCGTGGCGGAGGGCGCCGTCGACATCGCCTGCGAGCCGGAGCTCAACCTGTACGACATGGCGGCGCTCGTGCCCATCGTCACCGAGGCCGGTGGGCGCTTCACCTCGCTCGAGGGCGAGGACGGCCCCTTCGGCGGCAACGCCCTCGCGACCAACGGCACCCTTCACAGCGAGGTCCTCCGGACGCTCAACCCCGATGTGGACGACCTGCTCTAGCCGCGGCTCCTCGGGCGAGGACACGGCATGGTGAGGTCCGGGCCGCATCTCGACGAGGACCGACGCCGCGACATGGCGAGCGCATACCTCTCGGGAGCAGGGCGTTACGACCGCGTGCGTCCCGGCTACCCCGCCGCCGTCGCCGACTGGATCGTCCCGCAGCACGCACGCCGAGCCGTCGACGTCGGCGCAGGAACCGGGCTGTTCACCGAACTGCTGGCCGAGCGCGGTCTCGCGGTGACGGCCGTGGATCCCTCGGAGGACATGCTCGCTGTCCTCGCGGCCCGGTTGCGGGCGTACCTGTTGCCCGGGGGACGGCCGAACACTCCCTGCTACCCGCCGCATCGGCCGACCTGCTCACCCTCGCCCAGACCTGGCACTGGTGCGACCACCCCGCTGCCCTCCGGGAAGCTGCCCGCGTCCTCGCACCGCGGGGGCGGATCGGCCTGATCTGGAATCAGCTCGACGTCTCGCTGCCGTGGGTCCACCGCCTGTCGCGCATCATGCACGCGGGAGACGTCTTCTCCCCGTCCTACCGTCCCGATCTCGGAGCAGCCTTCGGGCCGGCGGAGGAGATGCTCGTGCACTGGACGCAGGAGCTCTCCGTTCCGGACGTCGTCGACCTCGCCCGCTCCCGTAGCTACTACCAGCGAGCGTCCGCGGCGCACAGGGAACGCGTGGAGACCAATCTCCAGTGGTACCTCACCGAATACCTCGCCTTCGCCCCCGACGCCACGGTCCGCATCCCGTACTACACGCATGCGTGGCGTGCTCCCGTCCTCGGGCGGTAGATTTCGGCATGCCTAAACGCTAGGTTGAGGCATGCCTCAATTCCGTCTGTCCGTCCTGGCCGCCAGCGCTGCGCTGTCGACGATGCTGGTCGGTTGTGCGACGGTAGCCGACGCGGGCGGCGACAGCGACGGCAGGCCCCTGGTCCTGACCACCTTCTCGGTGATCGCGGACCTGGCGGACACTGTCGGCGGCGGGCACGTCCGGATCGAATCGATCACCAAGGTCGGCGCTGAGATCCACGGGTACGAACCGACGCCCTCCGACCTCGTGCGGGCACAGGACGCGGACCTCATCCTGAAGAACGGACTCGGCCTCGAGCGGTGGTTCGAGCGCTTCCTCCAATCGGTCGACGCGCCGCACGCGGTCCTGTCCGAGGGTGTCGAGCCCGTGGCCATCCGCTCGGGCGACTACACGGGTCGGGCCAACCCGCATGCCTGGATGTCCCCCCTGGCCGCGCAGACCTACGTGGACAACACCGTCAGGGCGCTGTCCGATCTCGATCCCGAGCATGCAGCCGACTTCGAGGCCAACGGGAAGCGGCTCAAGGAGGACCTCGCCGTTCTGCTCACCGACTTCCGCGCGGATCTGGCGGGCATCGGATCCAAGGCGCTGGTCACCTGTGAGGGCGCGTTCTCCTACCTCGCGAGGGACGCCGGCCTCGACGAGGCATTCATCTGGCCCGTGAACGCGGACTCCGAGGGGACACCGCGTCAGATCCGGGAGGTGATCGACTTCGTCAGGCAGAACCGGGTCCCGACGGTCTTCTGCGAATCCACGGTGAATCCATCGGCCCAGGAACAGGTGGCACTCGAGACCAGCGCGGACCTGGGGGGAACGCTCTACGTCGATTCGCTGTCCGACGACGCAGGGCCCGTGCCCGGCTTCGTCGACCTGCTCCGTCACGACCTCGAGACCATCACGGAAGGACTCACGCGATGACCCGCGTTCATCCCGATCCCCCGGCCGACCCGACAGCAGCGGTACCCGTCCTCGCCGTCCGCCACCTCGGCGTCCGGTACAACGAGGTCCAGGCGCTGGACGACGTGACGCTGACTCTCGCCGCCGGGCGGATCTGCGGCCTGATCGGTGTCAACGGCTCCGGCAAGTCGACACTCTTCACCGCGCTGATGGGCCTTCTGGTGCCCCAGCAGGGCGATGTCCAACTCTTCGGAACATCCACCGCGAGCGCCCGCAAGCAGGGCCTCGTGGCCTACATGCCCCAGGCCGAGCAGGTGGACTGGACCTTCCCGGTATCCGTGGCGGACGTCGTCGCCATGGGCCTGTACGGCAGGCTCGGGGCCGCTCGCCGCCTTCGGGCCGTGGACCGGGCAGCCGTCGGGGACGCGCTCGACCGGGTAGGACTCGCGGATCTCCGGAAGCGCCAGATCGGCCAGCTGTCGGGAGGACAGCGCAAGCGGGTCTTCGTCGCCCGGAGCATCGCGCAGGACGCTCGCCTGCTGCTGCTCGACGAGCCGTTCGCCGGCGTCGACCAGGCGAGCCAGGCGAGCATGACCCGGCTCCTGAGGACACTGCGCGACGAGGGTCGCTCTGTCCTGGTGTCCACCCATGACCTCGCCGGCGTCCCCGAGCTCTGCGACGAGGCCGTGCTCCTGCACCGACGGGTCCTGGCGCACGGCGCACCGTCCGAGGTCCTGACGCAGGAGAACCTCGCACTCGCCTTCGGACCGCTACCCGTCGCGCGCCCCTCCCCTGCGCCGTCCGGCACACAGTCACCTGCCACGGCAACAGCCACGAAAGGGAGCTCCTGACATGGACATCGTCGCCTTCGTCCTCGAACCCCTCGAGTACGGGTTCCTCACCCGGGCCCTCGCCGTCACGGTGGCGGCCGCCGTCGTCGCAGCCGTCCTGTCGTGCTGGCTGATCCTCATGGGATGGTCGCTCATGGGGGACGCCGTCTCCCACGCCGTCCTGCCCGGCGTCGCCCTGTCCTACATCATCGGCATCCCCTTCTCGATCGGCGCCTTCGTGTTCGGCATCGGCGCGGTGGCCCTGATCGGGATCGTCCGGTCCACCACCGCACTCAAGGCGGATACCGTCATCGGCGTCGTCTTCACGGCGCTGTTCGCCGCAGGACTCGCCATCGTGTCCGCGACGCCCTCACAGATCGACCTGATGCACATCCTGTTCGGCAACGTTCTCGGGGTCTCCGCCGCTGAGGTGTGGCAGGTGCTCGTCCTCGGCGCACTGACGCTCGGCGTACTGCTGGTCAAGCGCCGGGACCTGACGCTGCTGGCCTTCGACCGCACCCACGCCCACGTGATCGGGCTGAACACCCGCGTGCTGTCGGCGCTTCTGCTCGGCCTGCTCGCGCTGACCGTCGTCGTCGGACTCCAGGCCGTCGGCATCATCCTCGTCGTGGCCATGCTGATCACCCCGGGTGCCACCGCCTTCCTGCTGACCCGCAGCTTCGACCGCATGCTGGTCGTCGCCGTCGTCCTGACCGTCGCAGCATCGGTCGCCGGCATCTACGCCAGCTACTACCTGGACATCTCCACCGGAGCTGCTGTCGTGCTGTGCCAGGCGCTCGTCTTCGCCGTCGTCTATCTCGTAGGACGCCCGGACGGGGTGCTGTGGCAAGCCCGACGCCGCCGGACCGGTTCCCGGCCGGACATCGTCGACCCCACGGCGAGCGCCGCCGTTCCCCGCACCGGGCAGGGCACCCCGCGGACCGATCCCAGCGTTCCGGGACAGGCCTGATGGCAGGGCGCAGGGGCGCCGTCCTCAGCATCGAGTCGACGAGCGTGCAGGACTACGTGAAGGCCATCTACGCCTTCACCGAGTGGCAGCAGGACGCGATGACGGCGACCCACCTCGCCACGCGCCTGTCGGTCGCCAATTCCTCCGTCACCGGGATGGTCGCGAAACTCGTCGACCTCGGGCTCGCCGACCATCGCAAGTACGGGCCCATCAGCCTCACTCCCTCCGGCAGGGCGCTCGCCCTCGCCATGGTGCGAAGGCACCGGCTCATCGAGACCTTCCTCGTCAGCGAACTCGGCTACGGGTGGGAGGAGGTCCACGACGAGGCCGAACAGCTCGAACACACGGTGTCCGACGCCTTCATCCAGCGGCTCGATGAGAAGCTCGACCATCCGCGGCGCGACCCGCACGGTGACCCGATCCCGGCCGCGGACGGCACCGTGCGGTATCCGCCGGCCCACCGTCTCGACGGGCTCGACGACGGACACACAGGCCGCGTGGTGCGCGTCAGCGACGACGACCCGGACGTCCTGCGCTTCCTCGACCGCAACGGTATCTCCCTCGACGACGAGGTGCGGCTCTCCGGCCGCTCGTCGGACTCCCGGCTGGAACTGCGCCTCGGCGTGGACGCTGCGGCTCCCACCCTGGCCGTCGACAGCACGTTCGCCGGGTCGCTCTGGATCGAGAGCACGGTCTCGCACGAGGGATGTTCCCTGACGGCCGCCACGCCCTAATGCGACCAGCCGCGTCATGGAGCGCCCGGGATGGCTGTGGCTGCCGAGCCGCTCCTACACTGGTCGGGATGTGCTTCCCCACGATGGTCCCCCGCCCGTTCCCTCTTCCGCGCCCGAACGGAGGCCTCCGATGACCACTCTCGGCCTCGAGGAGGAATACCTGCTGCTCGAACCGGCGTCGGGCCTGCCTGCACACCGGGCAGCCGAGGTGCAGGGACTCCTGGAAGCCGCACCACAGGTCAGCGGTGACGAGATCCAGCGGGAACTGCTCTCCTGCCAGATCGAGACAGCCACCCCGGTGTGCGAGACCCTGACGCAGGCGGAGGAATCGCTGCTGAACTTCCGCCGCACGCTGGCGGGAGCAGCGGGCCGGGCCGGCGTCCTCGGTGCGGCGACCGGCACCGCTCCCTCCATCCGGCAGGAGTACCCCGAACTCACCGACAAGCAGCGCTACGAGGACCTCCGGGCCAGTGCGCCCGGAATCGTCGGCGACCAGTTCGTCAACGGACTGCACGTGCACGTCGGTGTCCCCGACCAGGAGCACGGCGTCCAGGCCCTCAACCGGATCCGGCCCTGGATCCCCCTGCTCACGGCGCTCAGCGTCAACTCCCCCTACTGGATGAGCCGGGACAGCGGCTTCGGCAGCTGGCGCGTCGTCCACTACCGCCGGTGGGCCGTCCAGGGAGTCGCGCCCTACTTCGCCGACGCAGCCGACTACGAGCGCAGGATCACCCGGCTCGGGGCCAGCGGTGCGATCCTCGATCGCGGCGTCCTCACCTGGGTGGCACGGCTCTCTGACCATTACCCGACCCTCGAACTCAGGGCCTGCGACGTCCAGCTGGAGGCCCAGGACTCGGTGTTGCTCGGTGCACTGACCAGGGCCCTCGTCGTGACCGCCCTCGGAGAGGCGAGGACCGATACCGAGCCGCTGGTTCCTGACCCGGAGCTGCTGGACGCAGCGCTGTGGCAGGCCGCACGGGACGGCCTGGACGGTACGCTCGTGGACCTCCGGACGGGCGAGCCCGTCGCCGCCGGGCAACACCTCACCTCGTTTCTCGACCACGTAGGAGGCGCCCTCGAGGCCGAGGGTGACACCGCATGGGTCGAGGCCGGGCTGGCGACGATCCGGGAACGGGGTACGGGAGCGCAGCGCCAGCGCCGGGCGATGCGCGACGGCGGCATGGAGTCCCTGCTGACCCTCTACGGGCAGACCCTCACCTTCGAGCCCTAGCGTGATCCGGCGTCACGCCGACCGCTGGAACCCCCACGGCTCCTACAGGACGTTCACCACCGAGAGCTGCGACGGGCAGGGGCTGTTATCGCTCGCGGCTGTCCCGCCGCAGCAGGCCCACGATCAGGCACAGCAGGCCGAGCAGGAGCGGCAGCAGGGTGAAGAGGGTGTGAGTTCCCCCGAGGTAACTCATGATGAAGATGTAGACGAAGGTGCCGCCGACCAGGATCCAGCCGAGCACGATCAGTCCGCGACCCCTGTTCTTCGGTGGAAGGGGCGGGAGCCACGACGGCGGTCTGTCGGTCCAGCTCATGGCCCCAGTGTAGGCCTCCGTCCCGCAGCCCGGGCGGCGTGATCAGTAGGACGGGGCCGCCGGGAGACTCATGTAGTGCTCCAAGGTCGGCAAGCCGTGGGCGCGCATCTCCGAGGCGACGGTGGGGCCGACGTAGCGCAGGTGCCATGGTTCGTACGAATACCCTGTGACCGGAGTCTGTCCCCGCGGGTAGCGGATGATGAACCCGTAGCGCCAAGCGTTCTGGGCTGCCCACGCACCGGCAGGTGTCCCCGCGAAACACTCCTGAAGGCCGCAGACCGCATTGGAGTTACCGATGTCGATGGCAAGACCCGTCTGGTGCTCGCTGTATCCGGGGCGGGCGGAGATGAGATCGGCCGACGTTCTACCGTATCGGGAGACGTACGACGCATAGACATCGGCTTGCGTATCGTAGGACCGGTAGCCGCTGACCGGCTCCAAGGCGATGCCGGCCCTCCGCGCGTCGGACAGAAGCCGCGTGAACTGCTGCGCCGCGTCACTGCGCAGCAGGTGCCCTTCCACCCCCACAAGTGGACCAGGCAGATAGCGCACAGGGTTCAGCGGGCGGCGCTTGTTCACGACGACGACGGAGGACGAGGGGACGTCGATATCCTGCGACACCTGTGCGCCTCCCGTCGAGGTCCAGGAGATCCTGCCCCTCTGGTACGACTGGACGCAGGTTCCCGCAGCACAGGCTTCGTTCGACACCGGGTAACCGAGGGCCCCGTTCTCGAAGCCGGTGACCGCCCAGGCAGCCCTGATGCCGCCCTTGCTGATCCGGGCTCCGCTTACGGGCGACCAGATGACGGCACCGCCCTGGTAGTTCTGGTAGCACCCGCCTCCGCGCAGTCCGCAGACCTCGTTCGTCGTCGGGTAGCCCAGGGTCCCGCGCTCGAAACCGGATGCCGCCCATGCTGTCCGGATCGCACCTGTGCTGATGCGGGCTCCGGTGGCCGGCGACCAGATGATGGCCCCGCCCTGATAACTCTGGTAACAGCCTCCGTTGCGCAGTCCACACACCTCCGGAGCGGTCGGATAGCCGAGCACTCCGTTCTCCGACCGGTGCGAGCGCCAGGTCTGCCGGATGGCACCCCAGGACGGTTGGGCTCCGGTCGCCGGTGACCAGACGATGGCGCCCCGCTGGTAGGTGCGGTAGCAACCGCCCGCCAGCAGTCCGCACACCTCTGCACCCGTAGGCGCTCCGAGTACACCTCCGCTGCCGCCGAGCTCCGCGTACTTGGTGTCGATGGCCGACACGGCCTGGGCCGTCGGTGCACCGGCGACACCACTGAGCAGGAGCAGAACAGAGGTCAGCAGGACGAGCAGATGCGCAAGCGTCCGCGACAAGGTGTCTCCCGAGGTTGGATTCGAGCTCAAGGCTAGGCCCGGCGTCGCGAGTTCACAAGACCCGGAAGAACCTGCCGCCGTCGACGACGAAGCGCCCCACCGGAAAACCGGCGGAGCGCTTCGTTGATGGTGGAGATGGCGGGAATTGAACCCGCGTCCGATGCAGTGTAGTCAGGGCTTCTCCGGGCGCAGTTCGCGTCGGTTTTTCTCGGCTTCAGCCATCGTGCGAACGAGTGGCTGCCAAGCCCAGTTGTATTAGAGTCCCCCCGGTCCCTACAACGAGGACCGGGAGCAGTGGCCCTCTAAATGACGCCAGTATCCGGGGCGAGAGCAAACCCGGGCTGACGGACTAGCTAGGCTGCTTAGGCAGCGAGAGCGAAGTCAGTGCGCTTTTGTTCGGCACTTATTGTTTTACAAGGAGCGTTTACGAGATAACCCTGTATCCTCGGCCCGCTTCCCCTGTCGCGACTAACATCGTCGAAACCTGTCATCCCCATGTTCAGTTATCAAGTGATTGATGCATTGATCGGCCCTGCGGCCGCTCGACTCCTCCATCCTAGCGCACCTCCGCGTGTCCCACCGGTGCTTCGCCAGCAGAGAACGCACCGGCGCTACTGGCCCACCGTGACGCCCAGGACGACGATCGGCGACTGCCAGAGCCGGACGACGACGAAGGCAAGGGTCACGAACGCGATGCCCAATGCTGCGAGGGCCGTGGTGGCAGCCTGTCTCCGACGGAAGCTCCACCAGAAGATAGCGATGTTCATCAGCACCATGATGGGCGAGACCCATACGAGGACCTGAGCGAAGTAGATGTAGACGAGGAAGACGAACGGGATCAGGGAGAGGATACCGACCGGTACCACGATCAGCAACAGGACCAGGTCGACGACAGCGCCCACCGTGACCCACCACGGACGTCTGTAGGTCAGCTCGGACGGCTCGAGCTCCTCGTCGTCGTCCTGCACCTCCCAGAAGACATCACTCACGCCCCGAGGTTCTTCTCTCGCATGGCGCGCAGCGCCTCCCTGTTGTCCTGCTTCTCCCGCAGGGTCTGACGCTTGTCGTAATCGCGCTTGCCCCGGGCGACCGCGATCTCGACCTTGGCCCTGCCGTTGAGGAAGTACAGCTGCAGCGGGACGAGGGTGAAACCGGATTCACGAATCTTCTGCGAGATCTTCGTCAGCTCCTCGCGGTGCAGGAGCAACTTCCTCCTCCGACGGGCCGCGTGGTTGGTCCAGCTGCCCTGCGAGTACTCCGAGATGTGGATGCCCTCGAGCCAGAGTTCGTCGCCGTAGAAGATGGCGTAGCCGTCGAGCAGGGACGCGCGTCCCGCGCGCAGCGATTTCACCTCGGTGCCCATGAGTGCGAGACCGGCCTCGTAGGTGTCGAGCACGGCGTAGTCGTGGTAAGCCTTCCGATTGGTGGCCACCACTTTCCGGCCACTTTCCTTCGGCACGGCGATACTCCTTCTTGCGACACTGCTACGGACGGCGGTCCGCTGGAGGACAGTGCCTTCCATCCTACGACCTAGAGCAAGCCGACCGGATCCACGAGGGTGCCGTTCAGCATCGTCTCGAAGTGCAGGTGGCAGCCCGTCGAATTGCCCGTGGTGCCGGTGTAGCCGATGAGCTGGCCCGAACTCACCCGCTGCCCGACCGAGACGACGAAGCTCGTCAGGTGATAGTAGTTCGTGGCGAGTGCGTTGCCCCCGACGACCCCGTGATTGAGGACGATCCGATTGCCTGCTCCCGGCAGGACGTTCGAGTCGGCGTACCACACCTCTCCTGCCGCCGGAGCGTACAGGGGCGTACCGCAGCCTACGCCGTAGTCGATCCCGGTGTGCATGTATCCGCCGGTGCCGTTGAAGTCGATGGTGCCGATCGGCGTCGTGCGCCAGCCGAACCCGGAACTGATCGGCGCATTCACCGGCGAGGTCAGACCGAAGGCGCTCGGGTTCGACGGCGCTGCAGCGGGAGGTTCGACGATCTGCGGAGCGACGGGCGCGACCGGGGCCACGGGTGCGGGCTGGACAGGGGCTGGAGCGGGTTGGTTCGCCACCGCGGCCTCCGCGGCACGTCGCGCTGTCTCCGCAGCAGCCGCGGCTTCGGCGGCCGCCTCTGCCTCGGCCTGCCGTCGCG
>WNZI01000019.1 GCA_009728235.1 Vibrio cholerae
CTAAGGAAGTTTGGGAAACAGCCCAGGAAGAACACCTCGCAGCCAAAGCTCTCGCCGGTGAAGACATCGACTAAGCCAGCCTGTTTCTTTGCCCGTGCTTGTCAGGAGTTGATGCGCTGGTTGCGGGCGTGGGTGAGGCGGTAGGAGTCGGTGCCGGTCTCGATGATGTTCCCGCCGAAGGTGAGCCGGTCAACGATACCGGCGCATAGCCGGAGGTCGGTGAAGGTTTTCGTCCAGCTGGAGAACGATTCATTGGATGCGATGGCGACGGAGTTCTTTTCGTCGCGTTCGGTGAGGACCTGGAAGAGCAGCTCCGCGCCGCGGCGGTCGAGTTCCTTATAGCCGAGTTCATCGATGCAGAGCAGATCGACCCGTCCATAGCGGGCAATGGTGCGGGCCAAGACTTTTTCGTCGGCGGCTCCGACGAGTTCGTTCACGAGCCTGGTGGCGAGCGTGTATTTGACCCGGTATCCCTTCTCCGCGGCTGCGGTACCCAAACCGATGAGTAGATGAGATTTGCCGGTTCCTGAGTCGCCGATCAGGCAAAGGGGCTGGCTTTTGCGGATCCAGTCCCCCAGTGGCCAGGGTGTTGATCGTCGTAGGGTTGATGTTTGGGTTCGCTTCGTAGTCGAAGTCACCCAACCATTTGTCCCGCAGGAGGCCGGCGGCTTTGACCCGGCGGATGGAGCGTCGCCGGTCTCTGTCATCACACTCGGCCAGAAGCAGTTCGGCCAGGAAACCCTGATAGGAGAGTTGTTCTTTGTTCGCGGTGGTAATCGCTTCGGCCACGACCGCGCGGATCGTGGGAAAGCATAGTTGCCTGCACGCCTGCACGCCTGCACGCCTGCACGCCTGCACGCCTGGTCGACTGCGGCGACAGCGGCTTCCTCGGTGAGGCCGCGGCGGCGGCGCACTGCCGCCCATCATGTTGCGGAGGCTACTTCCTACTCAGACGGGGCCGCTGCGTAAGGACCCCTTGAACCAGTTCTTGATGCTTCAAGCACGCATCACGGAGTGTTCACCTGTGGGTCATCTCGGTCTTCCCTGACCGAGTTCAAGGGTGCACTTCTGTTATTTACCGTGTGGGCAGTGCTACGCGGGGGCGGCGCTCATCACTCAGGGAAGTATCTTCGGAGGAACACATGCGCAAGACAATTCCAACGCTCGCTTCAGTAACAATCGCTGGTGCGTTGATCGCTACCACCGCCATCGGCGGTATAGCGAGCCCGGCTCTGGCGAATGGGCCGGATAAGTTCAACAAGTCGGACAAGGGGCGAGCTCAGAACGTCATCCTGCTCGTCGGCGACGGCATGGGACGCACCCACGTCACCGCCGGCCGGGAGCGGTTTGAAGGCGCTGCCGGACTCCTGAGAATGGAGACGCTGCCGTCCCAGGGGTATGTGAAGACCTACGCGGTCGAGGAGAACTCAGGACAGCCGGGCGAGCCGGACTTCGTGCCGAATCTCGTCACAGATTCCGCATCCTCTGCCACCGCCTGGGCCTCAGGTGTGAAGAGCTACAACGCGGCCCTGGGAGTCGACGCCAAGGGCACAGTCGTTCCTACTGCCATGGAACTGGCCAAGCAGGCCGGATACCGGACCGGGAACGTATCCACCGCAGAGATCACCGACGCCACCCCGGCAGGGCAGATGAGCCACGTTCTGGCTCGCGGCTGCCAGGGGCCGGTGTACTCCGCTGCATCCTGCCAGAACACCGACGTCACCGGCGCTCCGCTGGGAACCAATGACATCCGGGTGACCCCGGTAGCAAAGCAGATCGCACGTAACGGTACCGCCGATGTAATCTTCGGCGGCGGGCTCGGCCGGTTCGACGCCGCCGACGAGCAGGCCCTCGAAGCCCAGGGATACTCGGTCCTCGGTTCCATCGCTGACAAGGTCCCGGCTACCAGGACTGACCTGCAGGCAGCCACGGGTGAGAAGGTGTTCGGTCTGTTCAACACCGGTAACCTCACCGTGGAGAAGACAAAGCGCGAGAACCCCTCTGCCGTGCAGGCAGCCGAACCTTCACTGCCGGAGATGACGGGCAAGGCCATCGAGGTCCTCGCCCAAGACAAGAAGCAGGGCAAGGGCAAGGGTGAAGGCAAGGGCCAGGGGAAGAGCCAGGGGTTCTTCCTGCAGGTCGAGGGGGCACTGATCGATAAGCGTTCACACGCCAACGATGCCGCCCAGACCCTTGAGGAGATCAAGGCCTTCGACGACGCTGTGGCCGTGGCGATGGACTTCGCTGAGCGTGACGGTAACACTCTGGTCATCGTCACCGCCGATCACGAATGCGCCGGCTTCAATATCATCGAGAAGGGTTCCTTCACCAATGCCGAGGCCGTGAACCCGCCGGGGAACGTGGACAGTGGTAACACCGCCAACAACTCCACCCCGACTCGACCCGGACGCAGCACCCTGGACCCGACACGCTCCACCGGACCAATCAATGGTGCAGGCTCGGCGAACCCGAACAACTTCGCCCCGGCGACGTTCCGGACCGCCGACGACGCAGCGGACGTTCAGGACGGATCCCCCGAAGCCAGCCTGTGGCTGAGCTACCTCTCCGGTAATCACACCGGCGCCGATGTGCCGATCTACTCCTACGGCCCCGGCAGCAATGCGATGAACGGAACCTTGGACAACACGGACCTGTTTGGCATCATGACCGACGCCCTGCGTCTTCGCCGCTAACACCTCCACCGAACCAGGGGCGGGACACCACACAGGTGGTGTCCGCCCTGCCCGATTCTGACCAGGACCCACCGTGAAAAACACAGCCCCCCGCACAACAAAGCTCAGCCTCCGCGCCGTACTCAGTGGGGCCGCCCTGGCCCTGATGCTCACCGCGTGCACCACGACCGCGCCGACCGCCGACACACAGGACACCCCCCAGACAACGCAAGCACCACAAGCGGCCGACATGGCAGAAGCGGAAGGTACGGCGGAAGTGGAAGACGTGTCCGACGCGACGGAACCGGCCCAAGCACCCACCGCGACCGTGCAAACGGTCTTTCCGGATCTGGCAGCACCCGATGGGGAGCCTGAGCTGGAGAGCATCACGACAGCCAGCCCTGCACCAGGGGAGATACTCCACGCAGCCGGCCCCTTCGACCAGCGGCTTGTCCTCGAGGACCTAGCTTTTGACGGTTCCACCGTGTCCGGGGAGGTCCTGGTCACCAGTGATATCAGCAGCCTCCTGGCACTCCAGGTCCTCGCAGGCTTCTACGACAAGGAAGGGACCCTGCTCGGCACCGGGCGCTTTGATCATCACCCGGGCTCTGAACACACCCACGGTGGGCCTTCAGAACCCGAAGCATTCGAGATAACGGTCCCTGCAGAATTCGCTGACCAAGCAGTATCAGCCGCGGTCGGTGTTCCTGTCCTCGTCAACGAATAGGGAGTCGTCTCTCAGGACTCAGGACTCAGGTCTCAGCGAGCAGGTTCAGGTGTAGCCGCTTAACGCGGAGATGGCCGAGTATGACCAGCGGGACATTGAAGCCAGGAAGGGCCGGACGGCGCTGGATCGTGGGAAGAAGACGGAAGCACGAGGACTTTCTCGGCTGCGCTGGTAGGCCGGGCATGGAAGGCGCATCAGGGGGCAGTTGTGAAAAAGCTGAACGGGTCGGAGGTAAGGTGCCAGGCGGGGGTGACTGGCTACGGGGGCGGTGGTAGTCCTGGCCGCAATGTCCTAGGGGGAACGCGACCAACGAGCGATTTTACAGGGTGGCGAGCAGCTGTTGCATCTGATCGATTTCGGCCTGCTGGGTCTCGACGATGGTCTCGGCAAGTGCGACCGCATTGGGGTTATGGCCGTTGTCGATCTCGTGCTGTGCCATGTCGATTGCGCCCTCGTGGTGGGCGGTCATGGACTCCAGGAACATGCGCGACGCCTCGACGCTCTCGGCGGACTCGAGCTCGGCCATTTGCTCCTCGCTCATCATGCCGCTCATTCCCTCCATGTCTCCCGAGCCGCCCGTGTCTCCCATGTCGTGGCCTTCCATGCCGCCCTCGGGCTCCATGGGCTCACCCCACGCCTCGAGCCACCCGGTCATCGTCTCGAGCTCGGGACCCTGCGCGTCCTTGATCGTCGTGGCGAGCTCGGTCACCTGCGGATCCATGCCGTCCTTGGCGAGAATCATCTCGCTCATCTCCACGGCTTGCCGGTGGTGCGGGATCATCATCTGCGCGAACATGACATCCGCGTCGTTGTGCTCGGCCATCACCTCATCAGCGGCACCAGTGCCGGCTTCAGAACTGGCCTCAGAACTGGCCTCAGAACTGGGCCCGGTGCTGGTGTCGGCGGTCGTGGTGGGCGCGGCCGCGGCGGAGCTTTCTTGGCCCATGTCCATGCCCTCCATGTCCCCGCCGGAGGAGGAACCGCAAGCGGAGAGGGTGATCAGGGCAGCTACGGACAGGGATGCTACGGAAAGGGAACGCTTCATGGTGATCAAAATCCTTCAGTACTCAGAGGGGGACAAACGATCAACCCCGCGTGCCGGTAACCAGGCTGGTGACGGCGTCGACGCGGGGGATGCGGCCGGCCCCCGCATGAGGGCAGGGCGCGGCCAGGAGGTAGGCCCGTCACTCACTAGAGCGGTGTGGGCCGCGGATCCTATGTCCGGCTGATGCAGAGCTGAGTCAGTAAAGGAGCAGGTGCTGGTCGGGACAACCGGGTCAGGACCGGGGGGCCACGACGGATGACCGAGGAGAGCAGGGCGCGGCCGGCAGGAGTGAGTAGACAGGCGATGCCGGCAATGATTATCGCCAACACGCACATCCCGAGCATCATCTCGTCAGCACAGTCCGCACCGCATCCGGCGAGCATCCCGCCATCTACAACACCACCCGGCGTAGTACTCGACACCAGGGCCAGGGACGCATCCGTTGCAGCAACACGGATGGCCTCAACCGCGCCGGTGGCGGCGACAGGCAGCAGCGGCTTTGCCACCGTCGAGCCGGCCACATCATGGGTATGCCCGGAGATGCCCGCTGCGTTCCCGGCGTCACCGCCGGCCGTGCTGAGAGGGTTGAAAGTGGTGGAGGCGGTGACGTGGTGGGTCGTCGAGCCGTGTCCGCCCATCCACACGTGCATCGCGAGGATCCCGACGATGATGACCGTAAGCCCAGTGAATGTCAGAAGGAACGGCAGGAAGGAACCGATCACAGGCCGGAGCGAGACAGTGCGCGTGAAGCGGTTCGTGATCACTGCTCAACGCTCCTTCCACTGTCTGCCACTGCCTGCACTTGATTCATCGATTCTATTTCAGCCTAATTAGCAACTTAGAACCTGCGGCCACACACCTGCGGCCCGATGACCCTGTGATGAACAGGGACCCAATACAGGGTCACATCACAGGGTCAACGGTTCAACGCTGGCCCGAGTTCATTGATGAGTCCATCATCACCTGGTGTTGGTGGGGAGCCTGTTGGGGTCGAGGTCGATCCGGCGGAGCAGTTGGGCGTTCAGTGCGACCACGATCGTGGAGACACTCATGAGGACCGCGCCGGCGGCGGGGGAGAGCAGGATCCCTGCGAATGCGAGCACGCCCGCGGCCAGGGGAACAGCGAGCACGTTGTACCCGGTGGCCCAAATGAGGTTCTGGATCATTTTGCGGTAGCTGGCCCGGGACAGGTCGATCATCGCCAGTACGGCCCTCGGATCGTTCCCGGCCAGGACGACACCGGCTGATTCCATCGCTACATCAGTTCCCGCACCGATCGCGATGCCGACCTCGGCTCGGGCGAGGGCTGGGGCGTCGTTCACGCCGTCGCCGACCATCGCGACCTTCAGACCGCGAGACTGCAGTTCGGTGACCTTGGAGTCCTTGTCCTGCGGCAGGACATCGGCGAAAACCTCATCGATGCCCAGCTCTTTACCGACAACATCGGCAACCTGCCGTGCATCGCCGGTGATCATCGCGACCTTCACCCCACGGTCCTGCAGGGCACTCACAGCAGCCCGGGATTCTTCCCGCACCTTGTCCTCGAGTCGGACCGCGCCGATCACCTGTCCGTCGCGGATGACATGCAGCACGGACGCTCCACGGCCAACCCATTCCTGCACCGTTCCGGCGATGTCGGCTGGGGTGGTGAGGCCGAGTTCTTTGAGCATGTTCGGCCCACCGACTGCGACCTTGTGGCCGTTGACGGTTGCCCGGACACCGCGTCCGGTCATGGAACTGAATCCGGCCCCTGTGTAGGAGAGCTCCGCTGCTGCTGGGTTGGTTCGTGCGGCGGTGACGATGGCCCGGGCGACGGGGTGCTCACTGTCGGCTTCCGCTGCACCTGCCAGGGCCAGGAGTTCGGCCTCGCTGACACCGGTGATATTGGTGGTCGCGGTGACTGCGTGCTTGCCTTCGGTGAGGGTGCCGGTCTTGTCGAATAGGACGATGTCGATGGTGCGCATCCTCTCCAGGGCGATCCGGTTCTTGATCAGCACCCCGGCTTTCGCGGCGCGTTCGGTCGAGATGGCGATGACCAGGGGGATGGCCAAGCCGAGGGCGTGGGGGCAGGCGATGACCAGGACGGTGACCGTGCGGATCACCGCATCATCCGGGCTGCCCAGGACCATCCAGGCGATGAAGGTCAGGATGCCGGCACCGAGTGCGAAGTAGAACAACAGGGCCGCGGCCCGGTCCGCGAGGGCCTGCGCCCTCGAGGAAGAGGCTTGTGCTTCGGCGACCAGACGTTGGATCCCAGCAAGGGTTGTCTCGGACCCGACGGCGTTCACTTGCACGCGGACCGCGTGATCGGTGGCTACCGTGCCAGCGACGACGGTTTCGCCAATCGTGCGGGAGACGGTGCGGGATTCACCGGTGATCATCGACTCGTCGAACTCGGCGACACCATCAGTGATCTGCCCGTCCGCGGGCACTCGTGCGCCGGAGCGTACGAGCACGACATCACCGACGATCAATGCACTGACGGGCACAGTCTCGACGCCGGAGTCGGTGACCTTGTCGGCCTCGTCGGGTAGCAGGGCCGCCAGGGCGTCGAGGGCGCCGGCGGCGGAGCCGAGGGCCCGCATCTCCATCCAATGCCCGAGGAGCATGATGACGACCAGCAGGGCGAGCTCCCACCAGAAGTCCAGGTCGAAGCCACCGATTCCGAGGGTGGTAATCCAGGATGCGATGAACGCGACGCTGATCGCCATCGCGATCAGCAGCATCATGCCCGGCTGCCGGGACTTCAGCTCTGTCAGCCCACCCTTGAGGAACGGGGCGCCACCGTAGACGAAGATGACCGTACCCAGGATCGGAGCGATCAGTGCAGAGCCGGGGAACTCGGGCGGCATGTATCCGAAGAGCATGGTGAACATGTGGCTGAACGCCACGACCGGAACCGCGAGGACCAGGTTGATCCAAAACCGGTTCTTGAACATAGCGGTCGAATGCCCAGCGTGTTCCCCATGGGAATGAACCTGATGATCATCATCCATCCCATGACCCTCATGACCCGCGTGCTCACTATGGTCCGTAGGGTGACCGGTGTGGTGATCGCCTGCGGGTTGCTCCTGAGTGGAGATCGCTGAGTGGGCGTGACCGTCAGGCATGGCCTGACCGTGCGTTGATTCCGGCTCGGCCGGGTGATGTTGCTGGTTGTTGACGTTCTGGTTCTTGCTCATGATGACTCTTCCTTCGGCGCCCCTCGAGGGCGGGGTACCCGTGCCTCTGCCGGTCGGCTCAGACGGTCGTGAGCTGGTAGCCGGCCTTCTCCACAGCGTCCCGAACGGAGGCCTGAGAGATGGGCTGGCTGCTGGTAACGCTGACGGTGGAGGTGCCGCCAGGAACGAGTGCAATCTGGACGTTTTCTACGCCATCTAGGGCGCCGATGGCGCTGCTGACACGGCCTGCGCAGGAGCCACAGGTCAGGCCGGTCACTGAATAGTCGGCGGACACTGCAGCCTCACGCGATGGCTGGCTAGGGGTGGACTGCTGGGGTGCGCAGCACCCACAGGAACCTCCCGTGGGAGGGTTCGCGTCGGAGTTCTGGGTTCCGCTGATGTCGGTGAGGTTCATTGTGGTCCTGACAGTGTCAGTCATGGTGTCTCCTGCAGTCGGTGAGCAGCGAATCGTTGAGGTAGCCGCAGCGAAGAAAGGATGAGCCTCGGAGAAGTCTGGTTTCATCGAGCGGTGCAGCTGGACCTTTACGGCGTATATCCCGGGGGAGGGAGACAACCTTCTGAGGTAGTACCAAACATATACCCCCGGGGGGTATGCGTCAAGGTGTAGCGGGTCGCAACTGGGGCGTTTGTCAACGAGGGACTCTGGGCGCGCGGAAAGAAGTTTCAGCAGCCCAAAAGGCGCCTTCGGTTTGGGTCTGGGTTTGGGGCTGCGGCAGGGGAGGGTGTTAGCGAAGGAGCCGACTAATGGCCTGGGTTGCTTCCTTGATCTTCGCGTCGACGACGTCGGACGAACCGGAGCCCGCGTCGAAGGGCTCATCTCACAACTCGTCAGCTAAGTCCCTGGGGGGAATGTACTTTCGATACCGGGGAGAAGCAGCCGAATTCGCAGCAGGCAAACCCAATGGGGACGATGGGGCACTCAATCGTCGGCTCGCCAGTTGATTTTGAAGTTGCACGATGTCGCTCGCGGTTCAGCTCCTACTGCTTCACTCAATGCCATGACTTCCATCGGTGGGTCGCTGCCCGACAGTTCGCATCTGCGCCAGGACATCAACATCCCCGAGGAAGCCACCCTTGAGGAACCCGACACCTCGTCGCGCTCAGCACCACATCCTCTCTCAATGCAGGCCAACACGCAGCAGGCGTAAGCCCTGTCGATGCGTACCGCGCCGGTGGTGCCGGCGCCGAGCAGGACGCGGCCGAACTGACGGCCGAGGAAAGCTAGAACCCTTCAGCGGCCCGAGGGGGCAGGCATAGGATGCGCCCGTTCGCTGGCAAAGCGGTCGTCCTACCGTTGTTCGATGTGTGTGATGTGCAAAGGAGGGTGACCGAAGGCAACTCATCCACCTGTGGGCGGGTGGAGCCCGAAGGGTGGAGCTCAAAGCCGTCCACCTGTGGTTGAGCCTTGGTGGCTGTGTTCTGCTGCTGGAGTACTTCTTGTTCCCTATGTGGAACTGCCAGTACAGTGGGCGTTGCAACGGGCAGTAGCCCCGCGAAGTTAGCCTGGCAGTCTTCCGGATGGTATGACGAGCCAGGCTCGCGCATTTAAAGCCGGCGTACCTCACCGATGAGCGGCTCCGCCTCGGTCCGCCAAAGTCCGCCTTTTTGGAAGCACCAGGCGACGGCGTCTCCGACCCAGAGCAGGGGTTCTTCGGTCCGGCGCATGTGTCTGTATTCCAGTCCGGTGTCTCCGCGGGCTTTCAGCTCGGCGTGAATAATTCGCCGATCGGCGGCGGCGAGAGAGTCGTCCTGCTCGAGCACAAGACGCTCTGCCTCTGCATCACACAGGTCCTGAATCAGGGCTTCCAGACAGGCGGGTCGGGCTAGCTTGTCGGGTTGACCACTGACGACGTAGACGACAGTCTTCACGCTCGTCTGGGCTGCACCCCGGAGGAACGAGCGTCTCGTTGCATCCCTCTCGCTCTTGAAGTGCACCGAGGAACTTCCCTTGTACCGCAGGCCCCTGATAGCTGAACGTGTCGCGGTAACATCTGCCGGTGCGATGACCGCTGCCGCGATGTAGTAGCTGCCTGCCTTGGACTCGTCCACGAAGACGTGGGAGCGGCGCGGCAGGGCGAAAGGCATGCATCGACCCTACCGGCGCCCAGCCTCACTTCTTCGACGTGCAAACTGGCGGCCCGTGCGCCGGCGCGACGAGCACTCGGACAGGGGACAGCTTGGGTCGGTTCAGACTCCGATGTATCGGCGTGTCTCGCGGACACGCCGCCATTCCGTTACTTGAACGTGACATCATCTTTACTCGCGGGTAGGGTCGGCGAATGATCCCGGCTCCCGCCGGGGTCGCTCTCCCGAGCAGAATGCCGAGCCCTGCCGCTGCTTCCGGGATCCGTTCGCACAACCCATATGGCAGGGACGGGGGAACCACGTTTCCACCGGGTCGCTGATCACCATGTTGGTGGCCCTTGGGGTTAAGTCGATCTGATCCGTTACATCGCAGCCGCTGATGGTTGTTGATGACAAGGATCCAGGACGGCCGGGTGAACTCCCATCCGAACCCGACAGCTCACCCCGCAGGCATGGGAGAGGCAATCACCATGTCACGTACGTCCATTCCTGCGCGCCACCGCGCCGTCGTCACCCACTCCGTCGCCCTCGAGGGCCTGTCGTATTCCGCGAAGACCGGCGCAGTGGCGCTGGGCAAGCCGGCCATCATCGCAGCTGCTACCGGCGGCCTCGTTCTCGCTATCGGGGCCCGGCCCAGGCTGGCACCTACACGCAGGACACCTCCAGCACCGTCACCGCCTCAACGAGTGGCGGTTACACCGTCGTTTCCGGTGACACGGTGGGCGCCATCGCCGCCAGGCACGGTCTGAACCTGGACACAGTGCTGGCAGCCAACGGCCTGTCCTACGCCTCGGTCATCTACCCCGGTCAGCAGATCAAGCTCTCCGGCAGTGCCGCTGCAAGTGTTGCTGTCAGTGCAGCCGCGGTTCCCGCTGCAGCGCCGGCCAACCAGGTCTTCTACGCGGCCCCCGCACCTGCTGCAGCTCCTGCCGCAGCATCCGTTGCCGCACCGGCTGGCATCCAGCTGACCTCCGCGAACATCGCCCCGATCGCCCCGGCAGCCCCGGCAGCTCCATCGGTTCCCGCCAGTGGTGTCGGCGCCGCCCTCGTCGCCTCGGCCTACGCACAGATCGGGTCCACCCAGGACTGCACTGTTCTCGTCGAGCGGGCCCTGCGCTCGATCGGTAAGAATGTCGGAGACCTCGGCCCCATGCAGTTCTTCCAGTTCGGAACAGTCGTTGCGACCCCAGCACCGGGTGACCTCGTGATCCGCCCGGGGCACGTCGCCATCTACGTCGGTGGCGGCAAGGTCATCAGCAGCGGAATGAACGGCATCAACGCCACGATGGAGCACCCCCTGTCGGATCTGGCTGGGTCTTCCTTCGTGCGTGTCAGCGGCTAACAGACCTCTTCGCTCTAGCGGTCGCTCTAAGACTGAGATAGCGGCAAGTGCCCTGGACGGGGGTGCTTGCCGCTATTTCATTTCCTTCACAACCTCCCCAGTAGCGTTAAGAGCACCCCAGAACATCGAAGCGCTACTGCCGATGCAAAGGTCGTGGGCCGGCGGTGGGCCTGCAGGCGATGGCGCCCATCACATACCAAGACTGTGCGGGTGTCGGGGAGACGAGCGGTTCAGGTTGCGACGAGTCGGACTGCTTCGCGGAAATCGTCTAGAGAGGTCAGGGCATTGTGGTTCTGATCGTCGAGGAGGATAAGGGCAGGAGCTCGGCTCACGCCGGCGCGGACAGCTTCCTGCCTGTCAGCCTCGATAAGTTCCTGTACCTCTGAGCTCCCCATATCCGTGGCGAAGCGGTCGGTGTCGAGCCTGAGGTCACGGGCGATGGCCAAGTAGGTGTCTACTGTGGCGGCGGCATGCTGAGTCAAGCGTCCCTGAGTGCCGCGGTTCAGGGTCAGCGCTTCCAGAAAGGGAATGAATCGGCCTTGACGATCGGCGGCTTCCAGTGCGGCTGCGCCTAGATGCGCCTGCTTATCGGAGGGCAGGTGACGGGCGACGAAGGTGACGCGCCGTGAGTAATCCGTTCGAAGGTTGGAAAGAAATTCCTGCACGGGCAGTGTTCCCGGCGCGAACAGGTCGATGTATTGAACGAGGACCGCGCGCTCGTGCGAGGCGCGCAGGGTCAGTCGATTACTGGCATTGATCGATACCCGTAGGGCCTGTTGTGCCTGTTGATCAATCGGATCTGCGGAATCCACCCGATCCGTCTGTGGAGCTGTCGAGGAGCCCGAAGAACCCGTCGTGGGACGTGCCTTCGTCAGATTCCTTTGCTGAGGTCCGTCATCGTTGGAGAGGTATCCCTTGAATCCGATGAAGAACGCGATTGACCCGAGCACCAGGATGATGGACAGGGGGATCATCGCTGCAAACCAGGGATTCATAGAAAGGGTTCCGGTCCTGTCGCATCCGGCGGGATTGAACGGCGACGGCCTGTTCAGTTTCGCCCGGACGGGTCGCGCACCAGAGAACGCTCCGACACGGTGCCTCCTTGGCACATGAAGTACATCGTACCGTGAACCAACAGACAAGCTTTCTGCGGTTGTGACAGCAATTAAGCGCAGCGGCCGAGGTCAGCAGGTTAGGCGGTCCATGATGCGACAGGGACCGGGCAGGGTGCGAGATACATGGCTACTACCCCTTAGGCGATTCCGACACCGTAAATGTGCGGCGGTGGGGCAGGGCGGGCTAGATGCTCTTGGCGTAGATGACGTAGTTGTCGTCGAACTGTCCGGTGTCGGGGTCATAGCCGTCGCACGTGATCAGGCGCAGCTCAGCGCCTTCGGTGTTTCCGTAGACGGTGAGGGTTGGGAAGTCGTCCTTGGGGTACTGCTCACCGCGGTCGACCGCGAACTTCGCGATCGTGCCGTCTTCACGGGTGATTTCCACGACGTCACCTGGCGTGAGGTCGCGGAGCTTGGCAAAGACGCCCGGGCCGCCGTCGGTGGCGTTGACGTGTCCGAGGAGGACGGTCGGGCCCTGCTCACCGGGGGTGGGGGACTGGTTGTACCAGCTGGCGGGGGCACCTGGCCCGTCGGGTGGTACCTCGAGTGACCCGTTCTCGCGCAGTCCCAGCGAGAGCAGATCCGAGCCGGCGCCGATCGCCGGAATAGTGAAGGACACGGGCGCTGATTCCGCCAGGAACTGTGCAGCAGGAGCGGGATTTGCAGCGGCGCTTGAGGGTGTCGCGGGCGCCGGGGCGGAGCTCGAAGTGTCTGGGGCCGGTGAAGGGCTTGATGATGCGGTTGCGCTTGGCTGTTGGCTGCTGGTCTCTGCCTGCGGGGCGGCGGGGGCGCCGCATCCGGTGAGGAGAACAGCAGCGACCACCGTGGAAACCAGAAGGTTTCGACGGCGGCCGCTGGGTGAACTAATCATGGTGTGAATGCTGTCCGATCAGTTCGTTCTGCTTGGTTGATTAAGCCTGGTCGGCTACGCGACGACGAACAACGTAGGTTCCGCCAGCTGCAACGGCGAGGACGAGGCCGCCACCGAGGGCGAGCATGCCGACGTTGCTGCCGGTCTCCTGTGCGACACCGGTGTCAGCGCCACCGGAAGGCATGTCGCCCATCTGGGCGGCGAGGTTTCCACACAGTGCCGGTGAGGTGGCGCCGAGGGGGAGCTCGGGGTCGAGGTCGCTCGGGGAGTTGAAGACTTCCTCGGAGACGCCGGCCGTTGCGGGATCCAGGCCGTGGACGACGACGACGGCGGTGCCGGCGTCAAGCGCGTCCTGGGTGGTCTGGTTGATTTCGAAGGAGCGCTGGATGTTGTAGCTTCCACCCTGGCCGCCGAGTGCGAGGTTCAGGCCCTCTTCGGGTCCGGTGGCGCCGCTGGTGGTCAGCGTGGTCTGGATTCCACCGTACAGGCTGGCAGCCTCGGAGGTGTTGACGATGCCGTCGCCGTTGGCGTCATCAGCGTCGGTCGGGCAGGTACCCATGGCCAGGCCGTGGATGTGCTGGACGTGGGGGTACGGGCCGTCCATGAAGGTCTCGGCAAGGCCGTTGACCTGCAAGTTGACGGTAGCCGTGGTGCCTTCAACGTCAACCGTGACCGTTCCGGTGCCGGTCGTACCGTTGAGCTGGCCCAGCGTGGACGAGTAGGAGCCCGACGCGTGGTCGGCCATGGCGGGAGCGCCGGCCATGGCAACTGCGCCAAGAGTCAGCGCGGGTACTGCGAGAAGCCGCATTTTCTTGTTCATGAGATAAATCCTTCACTGTGCGGTGAGGGCGCACCCGTCGTGGGTGCGCCTAAGTGTGATTCGGAGCACTCTCCCGAGCGGATGGGAAGTAGTTGAACTAATTTTTCAGCCGGGCCCACAGCCTTCCCTATGCGTGGTTCCGCGGGGTGGGGACGGGTGTCTGCAGGGTGCTCGTCGAGTGCTGGCCGGATGGTGGCGGAATGGTGAGTGCTCGGCGGAGGACAATCAGGCTGTCTCTGATACGGCTCTTGGCGGTGGGCAGTGGAACGGATTGGCGGATGGCGACCACTTCATAGGTGAGGCCTTCGTAGAAGGCCAGGTATATCGCTTCTCGTTGCACCGGGGTGAGGCTCGTGAGTAGGGATCGGATGATCTGATGGTCGACTCTGTCGAGGGCAACGTCAGCGGTGTCGTCGACTTCTCGGGTGAAGTTTTCGATGAGGTATTGGAGTTCGTGGCGGTGTGCGCGTTCTTCACTGGCTCGCCGGTCGAAAGCTCGGCGGTGTGTGACGGTCATGATCCAGGTGTCGGGGTGACCGCGGTCGGTGTCGTACGTGCCGGCTTTCCGCCAGATTTCGAGGAACACGTCCTGCGTGACTTCTGCGGCGATGCTCGGGTTGAGTACGACACGGTTACTCCACGCGAAGATCGCCGGACCCATGAGCGACAGGAGTGCACTGTAAGCGGCCTCGTCCCGCCCCGCGATGCTCGCCAGGAGGGCGCGGAGCCTGACGCGCAGAGCAGGCGGCCGGGCAACAGCTTCAAGCGATACCTCGCTCATCAATCCCCTCCCGGCTTGTCCGCATCAGCTTATGAGCCCGGTGACACATCGCGGCCACACCTGCCCCAGGTATGCCAAAGGCCGGACAGCGACTAGCCCTGTGGGCCGTGTCGATGCGTCAGATTGTTGGGCGAATACCACCTGGTCAGCCGCGAGTTGTTCTCGAGACCCTGAGGAGATTTTCAGCGTCCATGCAGAAACAGGGCCTAGTGTGGTGTCATCCTCATGTGCGAGTGATCGGGACGGATGCATACCATCTCACCCGAGCGCGCCGGAGATGGAAGGTGCTGCGATGAGCCTTTTCCTCTCCGGCGCCGTTCCTTTCAACGGCGACCGAGTAAGACGCGAGGGTCCCTGATCCGGCCAATTCGGTGAGCCGTGGCCGGCTGCGACGCGGTATGCGGCAGTTCATCGGCTGTCTGAACCAAACCATCGGCGCCCGTGGTCCGAATCACATCGGTCACGGTCCGCATGCGGACCTCCGGACTATCAGGGGTCAATCCCGTATGAGCACATTCCGCCGCCCACGGGCACGCCTGGCGCTGGGTCTTCTTGTTATCGCTGCCGTGTCAGGCTGCGGCGTCGCGGAACAGAACCCGCTGAACGTCAACACGCAGGACGTCAACGCTCAGGACGGTGGGGAGGATGCCGGACAGGGCAGCACCCGTTCCTCGGTGTCGGCCCCGGAAGACGCCAAGGAGGGTCAGGACGGGGCATCCTTCATCTCAGCGGACCTTGATGATGATCCGCTGAACATCCGGGCTGATGGGGCGACCCTTTGCGGAGTTCAGCCCAAGGACAGCTTCCTGCAGTACACGATCATGCTGCATAACCCGACACTGGAAACCTTCACCTTCGACAGCGTCGACCTCGTCGACGCGCAGGGCCTGGGGAAGATCGACGCCAAGATCACGCCGGCGAACCGTGAGGGCCACGGCAATCATGGAGCCTCGCCCGCGGTAGCTGGCGGGCACGGTGCGGCAGGCCATGACGCGACCCCGACCCCAACGCCCTCTCCGACAGAGCCCAGTACCTTTTCCGTTGAGCCGGTCCCCGCCGTCGGGTATCAGTTCGAACCGGATCAGCACATCAATATCGTGGTGTCCGTCGCACTGGAGGAGTCCGCGACGCGCGGCACTGCGGATGATGTTCTCGTCGGCTTCTCCGCGACGGCACGGGAGTTCTCCGTCCCGCACGACCTGAACATCACGATCGACAAGTCCACCTGCTCCTGACCTGGCTCCCGATCTTCCTCTCGGCTTTCGAAGACGTCTAGCAGTGGTCGTGGCGTCCGCTGGCAGGCTCGAGCTGCAGGGTGGAGTGGCGGATGTCGAAGTGCTCGCTGATACAGGCGTTGAGTTCAGCGAGAATACGTTCGGCGCGGCCGTTAGTGAATGCGCCTGAGTCGATCTGCACATGTGCAGTCAACGCCGGGAGACCGGAGGTGATGGTCCAGGCATGCAGATCATCGACTAGGACCACGCCCGACACGTCCTCCATGTGTCGCCGCACTTCAACGAGATCGGTGTCCTCCGGGGTCGCCTCGAGCAGGACCAGAACGACGGCTTTCAGGAGGCTGTAGGCTCGCGGCAGGATCAGGAGCCCGATCGCGATGCTGGCCAACCCATCAGCCCGGGCGAATCCTGTGAACTGGATGATAAGAGCGGCAACGATTACCGCGATCGAACCGAGCATGTCGCCCAGGACCTCCAGATAGGCTCCACGAACGTTCAGGCTTTCCTTCTGGCCTCCCATCAGCAGGCGCAAAGCGATGAAGTTCGCGATCAAGCCCAGCGTCGCGGCGATCAGCATGATCGGGGCTTCGACCTCAGCTGGAGACAAGGTGCGCCTGGTCCCCTCAATAAGCATCACAACGCCGATGACGCCGACGATCAGGCCGTTGACGAGCGCTGCAAGGACCTCCACCCGTTTCCACCCGAAGGTGCGCCGCTCAGTCGCCGGCCGTGCAGCAAGCCACGTCGCGAAGATCGCGATCGCTAGGCCGAGGGAATCGCTGAGCATGTGGCCGGCATCAGCGAGCAGGGCGACCGATCCGGACAGGATGGCACCGACGATCTCGATGAGCATGACCGACACCGTGATGGCCAGAGCTGCAATCAGACGACCCCGATGCGCACCACCGGCGGTCAGGCCGTGCGAATGACCACCATGAGAACCTTCACCCCCAGTCTCCCGACCATCAGACGCGCCGTGCTCGTGGCCGGTACTCACGATGCCCGCACCGGCGACGTAGCAAGTGATGTAGAAAGCGACGTGGAAACAGAATCATGATCGATGTGGTCACTGGAAGAACCTGATCCACCGGTGGCACTGGATGCCGCGCTGTCATGGGCGAGCAGTCGCTCTCCGGCGTGCAACAGATCATCTAACCCGGGGTGCGAGAGCCGGTACAAGGTGGCGCGCCCGTCAGGAGTGGCTGACACCAGGCCCGTACTCCTGAGCACAGCCAGATGCGCCGACACCGTCGACTGCGCCAGTCCAAGGTGCGCCGAGAGCTCTCCCACCCGGTGCGGGCCGTCCGCCAAGCAGTGTATGAGTGACAGGCGGGTGGGCTCGGCCAACGCCCGGAAAATCAGTGCGGCCTCATCATGCTGATGCACATCGTAATTCATCGTCATGCGACGATCTTATCGTTGATTAACGATGAATACCAGAGGTGGTGCCGTGTGGCTGGTGAGGTGGCGGGTCAGGTGCCTGGTCACGTGGTGGTCGTGCCGCTGACTTCGCGGTGCAGTCTCTCAGTGATTGTCCGCCGCAGACGACGTCGGGCAACGACTGCAAGCAGGGCCACCAACCAGGCCAAAGTTAGGCATCCAAGGCCCGAGTAGTAGATCCATGTGGCCGGAGCTACTGCAGATTCTTCTGGCCCGAGCAACAACGGTGCGAAGTACCAGAACAGAAGAGCGAGGCCCAGCAGCGCAGCGCAACCGGCTGCGACCATAAGCGGCTGACGTCCCGTACGTCGCCCGTTGGTTGCAAGACCGACCGGAAGCAGGGCCACACCCGTGAGGGTGAGGACTGATCCGTAGGCGAGAAACTGCGATGACAGTGCTCCGATGACCATGAGCAGCAAGGCGATGGCGATGATCCGCCGGTGTCGTAGGGGGAGTCTGATGACGCCGGGGCCGGCTTTCAGCAGAGCCTGTCCGAGGGCGGACCTGATGTCCGCTTCGGTAAGGATCCTCGTGCCGGGTCCCTCCGTCTCGAGCTCCTCGTCGTCCGCCCGTAGAGGCGGCACCCCCGCCACCCCATTCGTTGTCTTTTCAGATGCCTTTGGCTCCAGGCCAGGTGTCGGTGTCGTTGTCGGTGTTGGTGTGGTTGAAGGGTGGACAGGTTGGCCATCGATGAGAAGAACCGGTGTAGGGCCAGCGCTTCGGCGGGCGGTCTTCCCGGGTGTGGCAGGTTTGATGAGGGCGACGTGGGCGTAGGGTGCAAGCTCGATCAGCACCCGTTCGGCCCTCTGCTTGAGCGCACCGGCAGGTGCGTCCATGGACGTGTGGTGGAGCTCGATGTTCACGGGGAGCAGCTTTCAGAGAACGGCAGGGAAGTAGGAAAGCAAGGCCCAAGCACGTACAGGCCCACACCGTATTTTTCGGGACACGGTGTGGGACCTGGGAGGGGGTGGCAGGGGTTACTTGTTCAGCAGGCGCCTGCGTGTGACAAGGGCCAATGCAACAGCTGCCAGGATGCCTGCTCCGGCCAGATAGAGCACGAAGGCGGGCAGCCCGGAGTCGGCGGGGTCGGCGGAGTCGGCAGCAGTGCTTGCCGCAGTGTCCTGCTCGTCGGCGGAGTCCGTAGGATCGGCAGTCGCTCCAGGGGCGGGAGCCTGCTGGGATGTGCTCGTGAAGGTCAGAGATCCCTCGATCGGGTGATCATCCGAGGACACCACACGCCACTGGGTGGTGTAGGAACCTGCAGGGGCACCGGGTTTCAACGCCTGCACGGCGGTGTTGTTCACCACCGATGCCTCACCATCGGACCAGACCGTCCCTGCACTGTCTGTGACGATGATTTCTGCGCCGATCCCCGAGGGCGGGTTGCTGAAAGTGAGGACAACCTCGTTGGGCGCGGTTTCGACAGCGGTGCCGTTCTGCGGTGAGCTCGACGCGAGCTCGTCGTGAGCCGATGCGGCACCGGCCGATGCGAGCACCAGCACGAACGCGGCGGTGCCGGCGTACAAGCCCTGGACAGCGCGTCGGGATCGCCCTGATCGGAACCACGGCAGGGTAGGGACAGGTCTCACGCTCGAGGAACTGTTCGTGCCCTCCAGGCCTTCGGTGCTTGCTGTGCTGGCAGTGGTGTTGGGGCTGTCGGTGTCTATGCGGAAGCTTGCAGTAGCTGCAGGGTGGTCGTGTTCGTGGAGTGCTGATGCCATGACGGGTCCTTTGGGAGCTACCAGCAGGGCGGACCGACCGTAGGAGGTTCTTCCTATGGTTCGGACCGCCCTGCGAAGGTGTGGCTAGTTCTGGCGCTGGCCGCGCGTGCGGGCAAGAGCGAGGACGCCTGCAATCAGGCCAAGGACGCCGGCGACGAGGCCAATCCATCCGACGGTGGCACCGGTGCTGTCCGTGACGGCCGATGCCTGCTCGGTTCCATCCGCGGAGGCCCCGTCATCGGTCGTCGACGTGGCTGCTGCGTCGGTTGCTTCAGCAGTTGCATCGTCGGTCGCACCGCCGTGGGCATCTGCTCCGTCAGAGGCGGTCGTCACGAACGACGGCGCGGGGCTCTCGGGTTCCTCTTCGTCCTCACCGGTCGGCTCTTCCCAGTTCCGTACCGTGCCGTCCGCGTAGGACTGAGCGACGGGCAGCTCAACGGTCGTTCCGGCCTCGGGCAGGGTCCCGACCGACAGGGCGAACGTCTGGTACTGCTGCGCGGTGAGCTGGTGGGCTTCATCGACGGCAGTCCAGATCACGGTCAGCGGCGCTTCCGTGATGGTCGCCCCATCAACCTCGACCGGCTCGGGCAGGTCGCCGCGGATGACCTCGGACGTCCAACCCTCAACGGGCTTCACCCGCACGGAGGTGAACGGCGTTTCGGTCGGAAGTGTCACCTCGATCTTGTTGGTCGTGGTGTCCTCGGACTCACTGGGGACACTGAAGGTCAGCTGCGAGTACCCTCCCTCAGTGGTCGAAGCCGGTGCGACACTCACATGCGCCGAAGCGGCACCGACGCCTGCCAGGAGCATCAAGGACGTCGCCGTGACCACAGCAGTGAGCCGGGCAACAAACCGAGGGCTCCGATGGTGGGCGGACGAGGAAATGGGTGAGGAGGTGATCGTTGAATCAAGCATGATGTGCCTTTCAGGTGGGCCTACTCCGACCGCGCAGGACGCTGGTATCCGCAAGGACAACGGACGCGCTGAGCCGCATCCAACTCGGCCGTACTGTGCACGGGATGGTGCATCCGGGCTGCGATGGGTGGGCGACTGGCGTGCGACCGCGTGCAATGGCAAAGGTCTGTGCGGGTCGGAGGTGGTGGTGGGAGGGGTGAAAAGAACGCCCTGACCCGTCCCCGCGAAGGCGAGGATCAGCCGAGCGCCGTACTCAAAACCAGCTGTGCCGGCGGCCCACGCCGCACATCGAACCTGATGTTCCGTCGGGCGCGAGGAACGCTCACGTCCTCACGATGGGGTGCGACCTGCGGCCACGACACCACCGGGGCCAGAGCGGGGATCCGCGTCAAGGGGCGCAGCCAGGCAAGGAGCTTCCAGAACGCGCTCTCGCCACGATGGAGCATCCAGACGACAATCGCGGCCGCGGCGCCGTGGGCGATCAGCATCACCGGGGATGAACCCGAGTCCAAGACATGAGGGACCATGCCGCCTACCGCGTCGACGCCGGACTGTGTGCAGGCGGTGCTGACCGCCTCATGGTGCACAGCACCACTGGCACCGGTGGAATGCCCGGTCGATGGGGAGCAGGACGTGGCGGTGGAGAACATCTCGAAGGCCCCGTGCAGCAGGACCTGCCCGCCCATCAACAGAACGCTCAACGACGGCAGTGACAGCCGACGCCCAGCAAGGAAGGCCACAGGCATCAGCGCTACAGCCACCAGGACAACAATGATGCCCAGTGCCGGCAGCGAACCCCCGCCGGTGACGTGGCCGCCGGCCGCCAGGGACACCATGCAGGCTGCGACGATGAGGGCGCGCAGGAGACGTGCACCAGCTGAAATACGCACGACACCTCCCGTTTCCTCATCAAAGACTTTGACCCAGCCGACATTACCGCCCGGCCCTACCGGGTGCTGCACACTATTCGCTGCCACCTGTGCTCCGGATCACTTACTCACCGTGGTTCTCATCCGCGCCGATGATCCTCCGTCACTACTGTATTGATACAGGAATCGGTGTATTATCTGGGGTATGGAGACGTTGACCTTGCCCGCGGTATTGGCGAAGTTCGGGTATGCCCTGTCAGATGCGACGCGCGCTCAGGTGCTGCTAACTCTGCGTGAAGGGCCTTCCTACCCCAGTGACCTCGCTGAGCTGGCGGGCGTGAGCAAGCAAAGCCTGTCCAATCATCTGGCCTGCCTGCGTGGATGCGGTCTGGTCGTCGCAGTGCCCGAAGGGCGCCGAGTCCGCTACGAGCTGGCCGACAGCAAGCTCGGTGATGCTTTGACGGCGCTGCTCGAGGTTGTCGCCGTAGGGGACGCGGCATGCTGCTGCTCGAGCCGGGAGAACCACGTCGACGGAAAAGCGTGCTGCTGATGAGCGCCCACACCTCACCCGTCTCGGTACAGCAGACGCGCCCCGCGCCGACTGCGGAACGGCGCGCCGTCCTGTCCCGGCGCATCCGCCTCTTCGTCGCCGCGACCATCACCTACAACGTCATCGAAGCGGTCATCGCGATCAGCGCCGGCACGATCGCGTCCTCGAGCGCCCTGATCGGATTCGGACTGGACTCCATCGTCGAGGTCCTCTCCGCAGCCGCGGTGGCCTGGCAGTTCGCCGGCCGCGACCCGGAAGCCCGCGAGAAGACCGCGCTGCGCCTGATCGCGTTCTCTTTCTTCGGCCTCGCCGCGTTCGTCACGTTCGATGCCGTACGCTCTCTGCTCGGCGGTGCCGAAGCGGAGCACTCCCTGGTCGGCATCATCCTCGCCGCGGTGAGCCTGGCGGTCATGCCCTTCCTGTCCTGGGCGCAGCGCCGGGCTGGCCGGGAACTCGGGTCACGTTCCGCCGTCGCGGACTCCAAGCAAACCCTGCTCTGCACCTACCTCTCCGGGGTCCTGCTGGTGGGTCTGCTGCTCAACAGCACCCTCGGCTGGTCTTGGGCCGACCCGATCGCCGCCCTGGTCATCGCCGCCGTCGCCATCAAGGAAGGCCGCGAGGCGTGGAAGGGTGACTCCTGCTGTGCACCATCGTTCGGAAACCTCGATGGCACCGGAGACGTTGACAGTTGCAAGGAGACCCCGAGAGGCACCGGCACCGCCTGCAGCTGCGCGAAGGACGATGCACAGATCACGACGGCCGCTACGGCAGATTCCTGCTGCAGCACCGACGCGACAGCAAATTCCGGACCTGCGTCACTATCAGCGTCACCATTGGCGCACTCCGCATCGAGCTTCACTGTTGGGGTTCCCCTGATTCTGACTGCAGCCACCCGCACCGAGGCCGGGTCCGCTTCGACCAGCGAGACGAAGGGTTCGGGGGCATCCTGCGCCTGCTGCTCGCACGACGAAAACACCGCTTCATCCAACGCCTGACCCGATTCTCTGTCCAGCCCTGTTCCTGGGCTGGATGAAGGACCAGTGACATCACAAGGAGACACGACTGTGACGACCCCCGCAACGACCCCTGCCAAAGGCAAGGGACTGAGCCTGCAAAACCGGATCGCCATCGGCCTGTTGGCCCTGGCCGTCCTCGTCGTCGGGATCGTGATCATCGTTAACGCGTTCGGCAAGGACGCCTCGCAGGCCGCGGACAGCACGGGTTCGGAAGCGCAGGTCGTTCGCGAGGACAGCCACCGCCTGTCCGAGGCATCGGACGAGAAGGCCGTGCTGGTCGAGTTCCTCGATTTCGAGTGTGAGTCCTGCCTGGCTGCGTACCCGCTCGTCGAGGACCTTTCAGCCGAATACGGCGAGAACCTCACCGTCGTGGCCCGCTACTTCCCGCTCCCTGGACACCCGAACTCCGAGACCGCGGCCGCCGCAGTGGAAGCTGCAGCACAGCAGGGGAAATTCAAGGAACTGCACTCCGTGATGTACGAGAAGCAGACCGAGTGGAGCCACACCAACGAGGACCGGTCCCCGGTCTTCCGCGGCTACGCCGAAGACCTGGGCCTGGACATGGCCGCCTATGACGCGGCGATCGCCGATCCAGCGACCATGGAACGCGTCAACGTCGACAAGAACGACGGCAGGGGATTGAACGTCGAAGGCACCCCGACGTTCTTCCTCGACGGACGGAAGATTCAGCCCGCCACGGCCGAGGAATTCCGCAGCCTCATCGAAACCGCTATCAGCCAGTAGCAGGTCGCCTCGCATGAGAACCAACGGTCGACGAGGCAATCCCTCGGAGCTCCCCACCATGAAGGACGATCACACGTGACGCGCACCCGTCAGAGCCCTCCCCGCTCCCGCAAAGGACGGAGCGCACCTCAGGCGGCAATCGGCCTTGCAATGTCTCTGGCACTGGTTGGGGTTGTGTCCGGATGTGCAGCCAATGATTCCCTCGCCCAGCAAGCCCAGTCAGGCGACAACAAAAACTACATTGCAGGCGACGGTTCAGTCACGGAGTACGCGCCGGACACCCGGGGGGAAGCACTCGAGCTGACTGCGACCCTTTACGACGGCACGACGATCGACGCGGCCGACTGGAAGGGCCAGGTGACGGTGCTGAACGTTTGGTACGCAGCGTGCGCGCCCTGCCGTGTGGAAGCCCCCGAGCTTCAATCACTCCATGAGGAGTACCAGGACGCAGGGGTCCAGTTCTACGGGGTGAACATCCGGGATGAGCAGGCAACAGCCGAAGCGTTCGAGCGGAACTTCGGGATCACCTATCCCAGCGTCAACGACAAGGACGGCGGGGTGCTGTTGGCCCTGACGCAGTACGTTCCACCGCAGGCTGTGCCCAGCACCCTGGTGTTGGACAAACAGGGTCGAGTTTCAGGGCGCATCATCGGGCTCGCTGAGAAAAGCACCCTGGAAGCACTGATCAGCGACGCAGTAGCCGAGCAGTGAACATCACTCTTCCCCAGGCACTACCCGCCGATGCAGTCCTCATCGCCGCGCAGGTCAATAACCCGTTCGCGGAGACCATCCTCACCGGGTCCCTGCTGCTGGCCGTGCCTGTCGCCGTCCTCGCAGGGCTGGTGTCCTTCGCCTCACCCTGCGTCCTGCCCCTCGTCCCGGGCGATCTGGGATACGTAACCGGCCTCACCGGCGTCGATCTGGAAAAGCAAAAGCGCGGGCGCATGTTCGCCGGCATCGGCCTGTTTGTCCTGGGGTTTTCCCTGGTCTTCATGGTCGTCGGCGCGGCCTTCGGGCAGATGGGAGCATGGCTGCAGAGCGCCGAACAAGCCTGGATCACCCAGGTCCTCGGGCTCGTCGTCGTGCTCATGGGTGTCATCTTCCTCGGAAAAATGCCCTTCTTTCAGCGGGACGTGAAACTTCACGCCAAAGCGCCCACCGGCCTGTGGGGGGCCCCACTGCTGGGCATCACCTTCGGGCTTGGGTGGGCCCCCTATATTGGGCCCACCCTGTCCGCCGTCCAGCTCCTTGCGTTCACTGATGGCTCGGGAGCGGCAAAGGGTGCACTGCTGACGTTCTTCTACTGCCTCGGACTCGGCGTACCGTTCCTGCTCGTCGCACTCGGGGTCCGCCGCGGAATGGGAGCCTTGGCGTTTTTCAGGACCCACCGTCGAGCCCTGCAACGCACCGGTGGCGGCATCCTGATCCTGCTGGGTCTCCTCATGGTGACCGGGCTCTGGGGCCGGTGGGTTTCCCAGCTGCAGGACTGGTTCGCGACCTCCGTACTCCTTCCCATCTGAGACGAGACACTGATGCAACAACCCCTCCAAACATCGTCGGTGAACCAGACTGCGGTCGACAGCGACGCCGGCGCGCCAGCCTTCGCCCGCAGGGTCCCGTTCGCCGTGATGCTCGTTGTCACCGGGATCACCGGCTGGATTGCCGCCGGCATCCTGATCCTTGAAAAGCTCGAGCTGTACCGGAACCCGGATCACGTCACGAGCTGCGATATCAATCCGTGGGTTTCCTGCGGTCAGGTTATGGAGACGTGGCAGTCCGAGCTTTTCGGATTCCCCAACCCCTTCATTGGCCTTGTGGGCTTCACCATCATCATCACCACAGGCATGGCCCTGCTCGCCGGAGCCCGGTTCAACCGCTGGTACTGGATCGGTTTGCAGGTCGGCGTCACCATCGGGGCGGTCTTCGCCACCTGGTTGTGGAGCCAGGCGCTGTTCAGCATCTTCATTCTTTGCCTGTACTGCATGATCGTCTGGGCGGCGATGATCCCGCTGTTCATCCTCACCACGGTCCGGAACATGGTTCACGGAGTCATCCCCGCGCCGGCAGCTGTCACCCGCTGGGTGGCCGACTGGGTCGGACCGATTATCTCCGTCACGTACATCGCCGTCGCGGCATCGGTATTTCTGCGCTTCATCCACGTCTTCACCTGAGAATCAGGCAACCCGGATGAGAACTCGCTACCGCCGCCCCCACCGCTGAACGCAGGACGAGAGATTTCCATGTCAGTACACACGGCAGCACTGCTTGCTCTGGCCCTGTACGCCGTCGGTGTGATCACCACGTTCGGGATCAGGTCCTGGATGCACCGGCGCAGAACCGGGTCCACCGGTTTCAAGGGCATCAGTGGAACACCCGGCTCCATCGAGTGGTGGGGTGGCATTCTTTTACTCGCAGCTATGGTGCTCGGCGCCGCAGGTCCCGCCCTGGCCCTCGCCGGAGTCGTCGTCCCGCCCTGGCTACCCGGCCTCGCCTGGGCCGGAACCTGTATCGCGATCATCGGCTTCCTGGTCACACTGGCCGCCCAAAGCGGCATGGGAGCTTCCTGGCGTATCGGCGTGAACGCCACCGAACGCACGGACCTCGTCACCAACGGCCTATTCGCCGTGGTTCGCAACCCTATTTTCACGGCAATGCTCACAGCTATAACCGGCATCGCGCTCATGGTTCCCACACTCGTATCCGGGGCAGCCGTCGCGTGCCTGTTTTTTGCCGTGGAAATCCAGGTCCGCATCGTCGAAGAGCCTTACCTCAACCGCATCCACCCACACGCCTATCCCACTTACACCGCTAAGGTGGGCCGCTTCCTTCCAGGTATCGGACGAACACGAACAAACGGAACCTTTGAACACAGGCTTCGCCCATGAAGCCCCATCATGCGACTCAATCTAAGATGCCCTGGGTTTTGTTCTGCAGGTTGATTGTTGTCGTAAACATCTTGAATTACGGCCTTCAAACCGGCCAGTGCACCGACTAGACGCCCGGATCCGGAGCGGCATCGACTTGCTCGTTGGAGCCAGCGCTTGGTTGGCCAGGAACTGTCCTGTTAGCAATCGTCAGTCTCATCGCGCTTGGATACTGCATCAGTCGAATGCGTCGAGCGTCCCGCTGACTGATTCCCGGCTGAACATCGCGACCCGGCCGTCACCCCTCGATGTAGTCACGACATCCGCCAGCGCTATCGATGCTGGTCGCGGTAGCGGCGTCCAGGCAGGACTGCTGAGTCCACCCAAATTCGCCCCCATAGCTATCGAACTCGTTCGTCATGGACAGCAAGACGCCTTCGTTCCAGCTCGACACGTAGGCGAAGTAGACGATGGGGTCGCCCTCTGTTGTGGGATAACTCCAAGCAAGTTCGGCTTCCTCCTCCTCGATTGCCGCGGTCAGGCAAGCGACAGCTTCCGCCGGAAGCGCGCGGCCCTGATCAAGTACGAACTCACCACAAGTGGTGCCCGCGTTGCCTTCCTGCACAACTTCGGGTGCATCTGGCAACGCCCGCGCAGCAGCAATCGGATCACCATCAGGTGCTCGATCAGTAAAGCCCTGAACGGATCCAACGCATGAGGTGATGAGGAAAGCGCTGCTAGTGAGGACCAGCACTTTCAAACCGCAGCGCGTACTCGTGCCTGGCGTCATCCATCTCATGCGTCACACGGTAGCGGTGCAATGAGGCGCGCGGTATGAATCACGGTGGAGCTTCCTCAGCGCGATCGTTGCCCTTTCATAGCTGTTCGGTGCTCCACTGGCTTATTCAGGCATACGGTAGCCGGCCCTCCTTTCGGGAGGGCTATGGCGTCAGAGGGCGGGATAGCAGCTCACCCACAGGTGGACGGCTTTGAGCTCCACCCTTCGGGCTCCACCCGCCCACAGGTGGATGATCAACACAGCGCTACAACTGGCCGCACCCCTACAGTCCCCATTGCCACTATTAGTCCTATTGGCTCTAAGTCAAATCAGCTCATGCTGTGCACACCCATGCTGATAGGAGGGTGTGCACGTCCACCGTTCGCTCGAGGTGAGTTTTTCCATGTCGGTGACGTAGGTGGGTGTGCACAGCTGGTCAGGAGGCGCATCAGTCCCTTTCATTCTTAGCTGAGCGGCCTCGACCGTTTAAGAGCCAGTTCTTTCGCACCACTCAAACTGTGACTTTTCGTCTACATGGCGGGTTTTTTGAAGACTGGATGGCGGGGTTAGCCGCTCCAGCACCGTCCCGTAGGGGATCCCCTGCGGGACAGCCTGATCCTGCGAGTCCAGACTTGATTGCGGGGAGCTTCTATCGCCGGTGGTGTCGACTCGTCATACGCGCGCCTCGGGACCGATGTTGAACTCATGGCTTTTCTCCACGAAACCGACATTGCCGCTGAGGTCCGACAGGTCCACGCTCACTGGACCCCACGGGTCATTGGGCGCGTCAACGATCAGTATGTGAAGGTCGCGAAGCTGCTCGGTGAGCTGGTCTGGCATGCCTACGACGCGGAGGACGAGATGTTCCTCGTCATCTCCGGGCGGTTACGCATCCAGCTGCCCGATGGTGAGGAAGTCGTACTTACCCCAGGCCAGTTCTACGTCGTTCCCCGCGGGGTTCAGCACAATCCGATCGCGGATGAGGAGGTCGAGATTGTCTTGATTGAAACCGTCACTACCGCACACACCGGCGATGTCGTCGTAGGGGGTACTGTGCCGCTCGAGAGGCAGGTCGGCAACTTCCGCTGATCTACGCCTAGAACTTCGCGACTCACCGTACGTGGTAAGCGATCCCCTTACGACCAGTTCTTGGGTTAGTGGTGGCGCCGGATCAGCCGGTGAGTGAGCTGTCAGTACGGTCACGATTCCGCCTCTTACCCCCGGATCGTTGCTGTTAGCCGTTGTCGGGTGTCTATGGTCGAAGGAACGAGTCCAACCGCTACTGCGTGAACCCCACCTTTTCGTTCTGCTTCCGAGAGGCCTCTCATGACGTCGTTCCGTTCAATCTTTCCCTCCTCACGCCGCGCCTCCTGGGTTGTGGCGCCCGCCCTCGTGATGGCTTTGGGCCTGACGGGATGTTCCAACCCTGCGGAGGAGGATATGGATGCGATTGCCGTCGGTGAGGATGGATCTGTAGGTTCTGTGAAACTCCTCAGCGTTCTGCTGGTCTCCGAGGACGAGGGTGAGCCGGCCAGGTTACTGGGCACTTTGGACAACGAGACTGACGAACCCCTCGAGGTCACACTCAGTGACGAGGACGACAGTGTCACTGTTACTGTCGCGGCCAATGATCAGTACCCGTTCGATACGAACGAGGCCGTCTTCGATACAGCAGGAGACGCGCCAGGCGCGAACACATCCCTCACGGTCGAGGCCGACGGCGAAACAACGGAGCTCACGATTCCCGTCCTGGACGGGACACTCGAGCGATACCGGCCCTACCTGTCCAAATGATCCCTCCGACGTCCAACTACTTTGCGGCGCCTGCAGTACAGCTTCGCGGCCGACTCTTCGGGCGGTGGACTTTGATGGGTCTGCCGCTCGTGGGCGGGACGGCACCGTTGACGGCGCGATCGCAGAATGACGATGGAAGGGATGTCCTGAGATGAGTCGTATGGATGGACGATCTGTTCGGGAATCTCTGCGCGCTCAGTTGTGGCCGGTTCCGTTGGCGGCGGTTCTGGTGGCGGTCGTCCTGGGGCAGGCTCTTCCGTTCCTCGATCAGCACCTGGATGACCGGCTTCCGGCGGTGGTGTCCGGTGTGTTGTTCGGCGGGGGCCCGGAAGCGGCACGGTCCTTACTGGAAACGATCGCCAGTTCCACCATCACCGTGACGTCGCTGACGTTCTCCCTGACGGTCGTGACCCTGCAACTGGCCAGCAGCCAGTTCTCCCCCCGCCTGCTGCGCACCTTCACCCGGGACCGCTTCGTTCACAACACCCTGGCGCTGTTCCTAGCGACCTTCGTGTTCGCGTTGACCGTGTTGAGAAGCATCCGGGTGGAGAGCAGTGCGGGCACCAGTTTCGTCCCGGAGATCGCTGTCACCGCAGCGTTCCTCCTGACCCTTGCCAGCGTCGTCGGCCTCGTCCTGTTCCTGGCCCACCTCGCACGGCAGATCCGGGTGGAGACCATGCTCCGCGACGTGCATCGCGAGACAGAGCATAGCCTCGAGCGCATCTACCCCGAGCAGGGGGACAAGACACCGCTTGATGTGCGTCCTCCAACGCGAAGCCTGCTGCTGCGGAGTCCGCGATCGGGCTTCCTGACCCGTGTCAACGAGGACGGCCTCCTGGACTGCGCTACCCGCCGGGGTGTCTTCGTCAGCGTCGACGTCAGCCCTGGAACTTCCCTCATCGAGTCCGTTCCCGTCGGACGGTTCTGGCCCACCGACGGAACCCCCCTCGAGGATCAACAGAGCGAGGACGTGTCAGAGGAGATTTTTGGAGCCTTCAGCACAGGATTCGAGCGCACCTCGACTCAGGATCCGTCCTTCGGGTTACAGCAGCTCCTCGACGTGACCGACAAAGCGCTCTCCCCCGGAGTGAACGACCCCACGACCGCCGTCCATGCGCTGAGCCACATCTCGGCACTACTGTGCACCCTCGCCAACCGATCAACAGGGCCCCGCACACTCATCGACGCCGAAGGGATCCCCCGGGTGAAGCTGCACCTGCCCACCTTCACCGATCTCCTGGATCTCGTCATGGATCAACTCATCACCTATGCCTTTACCGACCCGCGGACCGCCAGCCGCACCATCGACATGCTCTCCGAGATCAGCATCAGAGCCACCACTACTCACCCGGTTTCGACCATCACCACGTCGCTTCACACACAGCTGCAGCGTGTCCGCACCGCTGTCGAGAATGCCCCCATGGATGACGTGATCCAGCGGAACCTCAGCGAGAAAATCAACAGCATCAGCACGAGCATCAGCATCGGTCGGTGAGGGAGATCCCTGTGGGCGATGATCTGGACGTACCCCTGGGTAGACGGGAACTCGTTCTACACCACAGGTACGAGGTCCTGTCGATCGTGAACGACATCCTGATCGCGCTCTGGTTCATCGTCGGCAGCATCCTCTTCTTCCAGGAGAGCACCACGACGACGGGGACCTGGCTGTTCCTGATCGGATCGATCGAACTGCTGATCCGTCCAGTGATTCGCCTCTCCCGGAACGTCCATATACGCACGATCACCCGCACCAAGAACAGCAACGACTTCTGATCCGACGTCGACCGACCAGTCACGACAGCGCCTAAACACCACCTGACGTACAGGAACGCCCAACTACTTGGCCGGGCGCCCTGAGACTTGCCCCGCAACAGGATCGGCTATCGGGGTCGCAGCGGCATATCCGTCCGTTCCGCTCAAGGATCCTTCTGCGGGACGCTTAAGTTGTGCACGATGTCTGGTGTTCAAGACACGGTGTAGATGCTGAAGACTTGCTCAAAGCGGCAGGTTTCCGGGAGTTGATCCAGCGCGCGTTCGAAAGCGGGAGGGCCGCCGCCACCTCCGCCCAAGGAGACGTTGTCACCGATCCTCAGTTCCCCGAAGCTCATGACGACGACATCGGGGTCATCAGAGCTGATGGTTGTGTCGGCAGGGAATTCGAGGTTCATGATCGTTCCATCGGTCGCCTCGCCAACTACGCAGTTGTCCTCGGTCAGTGTCAGGACCCCCTCGAAGAGGGCTTCTGGGCCATTTATACCGTCACGTCGCTCATCGGAAATAAGCAAAATTCTTTCCTTTGAGCCGTCCCCGATAGGTGTGTCGCTCGCTGGCGTACACGCCGCCATGGATAGACCAACACCTATCAAGCCGGCGAGGAGAACGTGGAGTCGCTTCATCACTTCGTCCTATCGGTTGGTACTCGAGTCTGCCAAGAATCGAGTGGGCCATCGAGGAATCACGACAACGATCTGGCATCACCTGAATGTCGACCAACTGATCAGAAGTTCGTAGAAGGATCCTGCTACGGGACACTTTGCGACCGGATGTCAGTAGCTGTCCCGTAAGGGGACCGTCATGTGTTCCTCCTTGACTGAAGATTGATCCTTCAACACTACTGAGAGGTGCTGACAGCAATGGCCCGACGCGTCCAGTCACACTCGGAAAATAGGGGAACTCGGGCGACTGGAGGGAGAGCCATGGTTCTCGACTCAGTTGGGTTTTGAAAGCCTTCGTTCTTGAGAAGCCGCGCGGATCAGGGGCAGGGCCGACCAGGAAAAGGGCGTCCGCTGGCGCGGCCGGCTGTGGGTCCAGTGCCGTCTCAGCAGGGCTCCGCCGCCCCTGGCCCTGTTCTGTCTACGACGCTTTGGCTGCTGTCCTGTCGGATTGTACGTGTCCGCTCCGGCCGGTCTAGCCCCTCCTTCGTCGGGGCCTGCGGCGCACGAATTTCCCTCCGGCGCTCCTTTGTCGTTAATTTCCTCCGAGAATTTCCCGCCCCTTGCTCTCACGGGTAGACAGGCCTCCGTCGGCCACAGCTCCGCAAGCTTCGCCAGCGGCCAAGAGAACGGGGGGAGAGGAGACGCGCCGGTCACCTATGCCGCCCCGGCACCGGCATAACAACTTGGTCCGCCAGCACCCATTTCCGGCCGCTTGACAGACATAGATGCGTCGGGGGAAGGGCCAGAACCAGCTGGCTCACCACAGGCTCTCTCCCCACCTGGTGACCCAAGGAGCAACAACGATGACCAGCACCACAGCTGTCCTTGAACACCTCGACCCGACTCAGCTCACCATCGACGCCAACGTCCGCGCCGATGTCCGCCTCGATCCTGAGTTCCTGGCCTCGATCAAGCAGCACGGCGTCCTGCAGCCGGTAGTCGCCCACCGCACCGAGCAGGGCGTGCATGTCCTGTACGGGCAGCGCCGGACTCTCGCGGCCGTGGAGACCGCACAGCCGACCATGCCCGTGTACGTCGTCGCGTTACTGACGGAGGCTGACCGGTTGGTGCAGCAGATGGTCGAGAACGACCAGCGCCTGGCCCTGAACGACCGGGACCGCACCGAAGCGTTCCACCAGCTGTCCCTGATGGGCATCACGGCCGCGCAGATCGCCAGGAAGACCGGCACGAAGAAGACCACCGTGGAGACCGCTCTGAAGGTCCGCGCCAACACGACCGCCACCGAAGCACTCACCGCCGGATGGACGTTGGAGCAGTCAGCGGCGCTCGAGGAGTTCAGCGACGAGGAGCTGACCGTGAAGCGCCTGCAGCACATCCTCGAGGTCCAGCCCGAGCAGTTCAACCACCAGGTCGCCTACCTCCGCCAGGAGCGTGCCACCGCCCGCCTCGTCGCTACCGCGAAGGCGGAGCAGGAAGCGCTCGGCAACACCGTCGTCGACGGGTACGGCTAGTCGAGCCGGCTGAGCCAGACGCCCAGGAGCGCGGTCTCCTCAGCCAGGAGCGCTTCGGGCGGGTCCAGTAGAAGCTGTTCTCGGATCTGACGCCGAGCTGCCGCGCCAGGATCGCCCTGTCGCTCCGGCGCCTCATCGTCGAGGACGGAGCTCATGACGGCGTCTCGCAGGGACTCGGAGGCACCGGCGACGTCACGAAGATCAGGGTCGGCCATGCGATTCAGCGCGAGCCCCACGTTGGCGGCCAGCAACATCGCCAACGCCACGTCGATCTCGACGCGGAGCAGGCCTGCTGCGGCGCAGCGAGACAAGGTCTTCCGCAACAGGGCGCTGATGCCGTCGCGTGCACGGCTACTGGCCCATGGGCGAGGCGCGAACATCAGCCGGTAGAGCGCCGCGTGCTCGTCGGCGAAGGCGAGGTGGTCATCCCATCCTGCTCGCAGGTCCGCAGCTGGGTCGGCAGAGACTTCGAGCTCGGCTTTCCGGGCCGCGTACCGCTCCAGCCCGCTGTCAGCAAGCGCGTCGAGGAGACCTCGCTTGTCGCCGAAGATCCGGTACAGCACGGGTTGCGTGACCCCAACGGCCTCGCAGACGGCACGAGTGGCGATGTCGCCATCGGGCGCCGCCACGAGCTGCTTCTCGGCGGCCGCGAGCAGGGCGCGTCGGAGATCGACATCAGGTTCCGTCATACGTCGATCTTAGACCACTTGTATCGGCGCTCGTATCGGTGCTACGTTCTGTCTTAGCGCCGAAACGGTCGGTGCGTAACAATGAAATGGACACATCATGAGCGACTCCAAGCAGCGCGTCGCGATCGTCACGGGTGGATCCCGCGGCATCGGACGCGCCATCGCAATTCGCCTCGCCAAGGACGGCCTCGCCGTCGTGGTGAACTACGCCGGCGGGACCGCCACGGCCGATGAGACGGTCCGCACCATCACCGCATCGGGCGGGCAGGCCTTAGCCTTCCAGGCCGACGTCGCTGACCAGGTCGCGGTAGCGGCGATGTTCGACCGCGCCGAGGAAGCATTCGGGGGTATCGACGTGGTCGTGAACTCGGCAGGACGCCTCGCGTTGTCCACGATCGCCGACCAGGACCTCGACGTCCTCGACGCACTCCACCGAACCAACATCCGGGGCACCTTCGTCGTCGCGCAGCAGGCGGCCCGGCGCCTCCGACAGGGCGGCACGTTCGTGGGAATGTCGACGTCGATCGTCGGCACCCAGTTCCCCACCTACGGCGCCTACGCCGCCAGCAAGAGCGCCGCCGAGGGAATGGTACTGATCCTCGCCAAGGAACTCCGCGGTCGGAACATCACCGCGAACGTCGTCGCCCCCGGCCCCACGGGAACCGAACTCTTCCTGAACGGCAAGACCCAGGAGCAGATCGACACCCTGGCGAAGATCCCCCCGCTCGAGCGACTCGGCACCCCGGAGGACATCGCCGGCGTCGTGGCGTTCCTCGCCGGACGCGACGGGCACTGGGTCAACGGGCAGACGATCCGTGCGAACGGCGGCATGGTCTGATGTCCAACCACCACGTCGTCCTCGTCACGGGTGCGTCCAGCGGGTTCGGCCGGCTGACCGCCGAGTCCCTCGCGCGCGCAGGTCACGTCGTGGTCGCGGGGATGCGCGACATCACTGGTCGGAACGCTGCGAACAGGGCAGCGCTCGACGAGCTCGCCAGCCGCGAGCACATCACCATCAGCGCCGTCGACCTGGACGTGCAGTCGCAGCAGTCGGCCGACGATGCAGTCGCGGCCGTACTCGCTGAGCACGGCCGCATCGACGTCGTGGTGCAGAACGCCGGGCACATGATGCTCGGCCCGGCCGAAGCGTTCACTCCCAAGCAGCTGGCCGAGCAGTACGACGTCAACGTCCTCGGCACCCAACGAGTCAATCGGGCTGTGCTGCCCCACATGCGCGCCCGCCGGTCGGGCCTCATCGTGTGGGTCGGCAGCTCCTCCACCCGCGCCGGACACCCGCCCTTCCTGGCGCCGTACTTCGCCGCCAAGGCAGGCATGGACGCACTCGCCGAGAGCTACGCCGCGGAACTCATCCGCTTCGGCATCGACACCACGATCGTCGTGCCCGGCGCATTCACGTCCGGCACGAACCACTTCGCCAACGCCGGCGCCCCAGCCGACACGGCGACGGCCGCCGAGTACGACGACCAATACGGTGCCCTCCGCGAGGAGCTGACCGGTCGCCTCTCGGCCATCGTTCCCGCAGACGCAGACGTACAGGACGTCGCTGACGAGATCGTTCGCGTCGTCGGCCTCCCGGCAGGCGCGCGCCCCTTCCGCACGCACATCGATCCCTCCCGTGACGGCAGCGAAGTCGTCTCCACCGTCGCAGATCGGATCCGTGCCGAGTTCTACCACCGCGTCGGCATCGAGGATCTCCTGTCCTCACACGCCGCTCTCTGACCCGCCCGGGTCACAACTGAAAGGAACCACCATGCCCTTCGCCAACCTCAAGGTCCCCGCAGACACCCTCACCACGGAGACGAAGAAGAAGCTCCAGGACGCCGTCACCGACGCCTTCGTCAACGCATACGGCGAACGTGCCCGCGCCACGACCCTCGTCATCCTCGAAGAGGTTGCCGACGGCGGCTGGAGCCTCGGCGGCACCATCCTCAACGCCGAGATGCTCGGTTGCGTCTAAACCCACATCCATTGTTCCGGAGCGGCGCGCACGTTGACCATCAACGGCGCGCCGCTTCATCAACGGCACTTTCGTGTCCCGCAGGGGGTCCCGTTACCGGACAGTTCGTCGTGGCCATAGGGGGATCTGGTGCCGTGCACTTGGAGATAGGAGGCTCGGAGGCGTAGGGAGATAAACCCCGATACTCAGCTGGGTAGCGGTAGGACGTCTTAGGAGGAAGGTGCGTTAGTCCGATCTAGAAGCGGAAAGCTAGATCGGACTTGTCGATTAGCCGATGAGCTACCAGCTGCAGGAACTCCATCGTGATGACATCAGAAACGACAACTTCGCTCTCTGGACTCAAGCGAGCCACGTCTGCGATTCGCAGCATCACGGTTGAGTCGCTGATTTGTTCCAGGAGGGAAGCTGAGAGCGCTGGTGGGCTGAACATGATGAGGCCACTCGTTCCGTCAGCTCCACGATTCCGCATAGTTGTCGCTTGCCCCAGCCCGTCCTTAAACTCCTCGAGTAGTGCAGCGTCGACCTCGTCCAACTCCTCGAAGTCTGTAGTAGAGGCAAGGAGTTTTTCGACTGTCTCGTAGTGCTCAGACAGGAAAGACATAACCGATTCGAAGCTAGGCGTAGACAGGTCCTGCGAATCGGTTGAGCCAGTACCTTCGAGCTGAGGAAGGTTCTGTCGGCAGAAGGCAGGGATGGGGCCAACGTCTCCATCCGCCCATACACGCATAGTCGCAATTGTCCGCACCCTGACTGGGCCGCCAAGAGCGAGGTTGGTACGGAGAACGTCTTTGACAGAGTTAATTGATACAGGATCACTTTGCGTTGCCTCGTTTAGGGCTGCGATCAACCCAAGCTGAACTCCGTATCGACCCAAGAGTCGCATTGCTTCGTTGAGTAGTCGGCGTCTGATTTCGGGGACATTCGCGGCTACCCCGTAGAGCAGCATGTCGGCTGCCAGCCGCCCGCCCGGCATGGTTAGTTGGTTTACCACGTCTTTCTCATCTAGGGAGCTGATGATCCCCATCACTTGAGGTCGAAGCCAAGCCCGTTCTTTGATGATTTTGGCTGCTGCGAAGAGCCATACGTTCCGCCAGTGGGAGCTTGGCGCCAGCCTCTCCAGCCGTTTCACTACAAGTTCATCCGATGCAGCGAGAAGGTATCTTGACGCAGTGAACTCTTGAAAGCTCCGAAGCTCATACCCCCATCGGTCCGCACCAGCCTCGACGAGAAGCACCAGCCGGTCGGTGGCAAGAGACGTTATCGATAAGGCCAGTCTCGCGGCTTCATCTTTCGAATACGTCTGTTCCTCGTGGAGGTAGGTAGTGGCTATGGCAGTCAGTTCTTCTTTTGAGATGTGGATGTCTGCGTTACCAGCGCGTTCTGCGTCGCTGTGTAAACGGGCTCCGACAGAGTTGTGGATCGCTGTTATTTCGGAGCTTAACGTCGACATTTGTTCCCCTAGTCGGCCCTCCTTGTTGGACTCACGACGCAGCACGGTGTCGTAGTAGCTCTCGAAAAGCTCATGCCGCGTAGTAGGGGCCTTGACCTGATCACGCAGAAGGGACGCCATGATGCTCACCTGAAGAGGAGTATTGAGGAGCGCAGCCGTGGCAGCATCCTCTGCTGATCTCGTCAGGCGTTTTAGTACTTCACGTGCACTGTCCTCGTCGCCCGGGTACCGCGCTGCAACTAGTCTCGCGGCATACGCAAGGGCTTGGTCCTTATCGAGCGAGGCCAGCTTGTGCTCGGTAGGCTCAAGCATGGTCAGGTCCCGGTCATAGCCTTGCTCGCGAGTTGTGGCAAGGATGTAGACGTCCGCACCAGCCTGGGCGACATCAGTTGTAAAGTCTGCAATCTTCTCGAGTAGGTTCTCGCGAGTGCTGGCGTCAGGTACCTCGTCCAATCCGTCGAGTACTACTACCCACGGCCATTTGCTCAGCCAAGAATTCAGCTGCTGAGGGGTGATTGTGGTTGACGTTCGCTCGGTCACAAGTTGTGCGATGTACCGGAGGATCGATACGTCCTTGCTGCCTGCAATCTCTTGGCTGTACTGGTTCAAGCGAATGTAGATTGGCCAGCGATGCATTACTGGTAACTCTAGGCCGATGGTTTTGAAGTGATTTTCGAGTGCTCCGATGAGTTGACGGGTTTGTTTGCTTTGTGTATCAACTGAGCCTTTGAGAATGGTTACTCGGTAGGCTTGGCAAATCATCTGTGTGATTGTCGATTTCCCTTGCCCTGGGCCTCCAATGATTACGGAACTATTGTCCGTGGAGCTACCTTTCAATACACGATTGCCTGCCTGTATCAGAACCTTCCCGATAGGGTTTTTTCCGTCTTCTGGAAGGTTGCCCACAACTTTCTGAGACGGCAAATCGACCCCGATGTCGGAAATTTTTTCGGTCTCTGGCCCGCCCCCGGCGCGGGTCAGACGAACGTTCATCTGCGATCCGAGTTCCTTCGCAACAAAATTTTGCAGTGTTGCGAAGTCGTCTATCTTCTGAGTTGTATAGATTTCATTCAGCGTTGTGAGTAAATCTCCAACGGTTGTCACACCCAAGTAGGTCTGTCTTATACCAGGATGATTATCAAGGAGGCGAGATATATCCGTAGCGCTCCAAACCTGCCAGCCTTTTAGCTTTAGCGTTTCTGCATGCTGTCTCATCTTTGCGGAGACTCGGTCCCTCCCACCCTGTGAGGGGACACTACTCAGGTTGACGTTAGTGATGATGAGTAAGTTCTCCGGCCAACGTCCCCGCTTAGAGTCCTCGTCAACCCAGTCTTTGACCTCCTGCTGAATCTGACCAAGCAACCAGGTCACTTCATCGATGCCACCGGGGGATTTGTGCTTCGCCTGCGCAACGGTATAGCCCGTCCAAGATTTTTCAGTTCCATCGTCGTAAGGGAGAGGCAGGTGCCCCATATATGTCCATTCGCGGCCACCATCCTTGCCGCGCCCATAGCTCTCGCCGCCGGGGCCAAACGCTGCGCCACAGAGAGCAACGGCCATCTGCTCAAAGGTTGTGGAGCCCATCCTGACGAGGTCATAGTCCATGTGTCGATGCTACGGCGGGATGCTACTTCTGCTCGGCACGTCGAACGATGTAAGGGAGTAGGCGGGTATGAGGCTGAAAGGCATTATCGAGGCATCGGTAACGTCACCGAATGTTAGAGGGTGGGCGCCCGCAACCCGGTCGCTCTGCGCCCGTGCAGATGACTTTGGGAAGTAGTGCAGGCGCCTTCGAGAATCGACAGCAGGTAGTCCCTACGGGGCTGCGGGATGGGCGTTTAGCCCGAACGATGAAAGCGGGCGCAGGGCCACCTGATCTGCAACACTGATGTGGTGGAGATCGGATATGCACGCGTCTCAACCAGGGACCAGGACCTTACCTCCCAGCGAGAGGGCCTGATGGCGCTCGGGGTCGAGGCGGAGAACATCCACGTCGACCACGGATTCACAGGCACGAACCGGGCTCGCCCCGGACGGGGAGAAGCATTGGCATCCTGCCGCAGGGGAGACACCCTGGTCGTGACGAAACTCGACAGGCTGGCCCGTTCTTTACTCGACGCCCGCGAAATCGCCGATGAGCTCACCCGCAAAGGCGTCTCACTCAGTTTGGGTGGCAGCATCTATGACCCGACAGATCCGGTCGGCCGACTCCTCTTCAACGTCCTGGGGATAGTGGCCGAGTTCGAGTCCGACCTGGTCCGTGCCCGGACCCGTAGAGGAATGGCTGTCGCGAAAGCCAAGGGCCGGCTCCGCGGGAAGCAACCCGAGTTGTCCCACCACCAGCGGAAGCACCTCCTCAGCCTCGTCGATTCCGGCGAATACACCCGCGGCGAGATCGCTGAGTTGCTGGGCGTTTCCCGGACAACCGTGTACAGGGAGATTCAACGTCGATCCCGACCCGGAACTCAGTGACCTCCGCGCCAGGTGGGTCTCGACAATCGCCGTCAAGCCGTCCCGGACCGTTCGCCCGTCCGCACCTGCTCGGACATGTTCCTGCGCATCAGCCACCGGGCCAGAAGGGCCAGGCCGACGATGAGCAGGGCCAGGAGGATGGTTCCCGGGTTGAAGCCGAGCCCGTAGATGAAGATGTAGGAGAGCGCGCCGCTCATGGCGCAGTAGTAGATCGTGACAAGGACGGTCTTCCGGAGCAGGTCCCCCTCACGACCGAGCAGGCCCACGGTGGCTGCGGCCGCGACGATGTTGTGGATGGCCACGGGGTTTCCGCCGGCTCCGCCTACGGCCTGAGCGGCCACGACCAGTTCGGGCGGCACACCGATACCAGCGCCCGTCGAAAACTGGAACTGCGCGAAGGTGAGGTTGGACACTGTGTTCGAGCCCGCAACGAAGGCTCCGAGCGCGCCGATCCACGGCGCGATCAGGGGCCAGGAGCTTCCCGAGACGGCAGCGGCGCCCTCCGCGAGAGTCACCGGCATGCTGGCCAGTCCGGAGTCGTTCAGGGCGGGGCCCGACTGGATGAGCACCCGCACCAGTGGAACGGCGAAGAGCAGAGCTGCTGCCGTGCCCGCCAGTTGGCGGCCGGAGATCGCAAAGCTCCGGGAGATCTCCGGACCCTTCATGCGGTGCAACATGAACGCGAAGCCGGACGCCAGGATGAGGAGGAACGCCGGAGAGTAGAAAGGCTGGATGGTGGTGGTGATCTCGGTTCCCAGGATCCCCGTGAAAGGGATCTGGATCCCCGTCAGGAACTCCTTCGCCGGCGCGATGACCCGGGAGGCCACCAGCAGGCTCGCCATCAGGACGTACGGGGCCCAGGCGCGCACCAGGCTCATGCGGGTCGAGATCTCTGTCGCTGCGGCCGGTTCGATGGTCCCCATCCAGCGGGCCGGCCAGTTCGAGCGCGGCCCGAACTGGAAGGTCTCCTTCGGCATCAGGAAACCGCGGCTGGACGTGAACATCACGAGGACCAGGCCGATGAGGCCTCCGAACAGCGACGGGAACTCCGGGCCCAGGAACCGGGCCACCAGCACGTAGGGCACGGTCATGGCGAGGGACGCGTAGACGGCGAACGGCCAGACGGCCAGACCGTCGCGGAACCGTCGCTGGGGGCCGAAGAACCCGGTGAGCATGGTCACGAGGATCAGCGGGATCAGCACGCCGACGATCGCGTGGAGGAGCGCTACGTTGAAGCCGATCTCCGAGATGAACTCGGGCATGCTGAGGCCCAGGACGCTCGCGCGTTCGGCCACTGCCGGATCGCCGCCCAGACCGTTCCCCACGCCGACGATGATCGGGGTGCCGACCGCTCCGAAGCTGACCGGGGTGCTCTGGATGATCAGACCGACCATGACCGCTGCCATCGCCGGGAAACCCATCGCCAGCAGGAGAGGCGCCACCACGGCGGCAGGGGTGCCGAACCCGGAGGCTCCTTCGATGAAGGAACCGAATAACCACCCGATGATGATGGCCTGCACCCGCCGGTCGGCGGAGATGTTGTCGAAGCCCGCGCGGATGGTGGCCATGGCGCCACCCACCGTGAGGGTGGAGAGCAACAGCAGCGCTCCGAAGACGATGTAGAGGAGGGTGAGGGCCACGATCAGACCCTCGATGGTCGCCGCCAGGACTCCAGTGAAGCTGACACGCCACACCACCAGCGCCACGACGACGGCGACCACGTAGCCCAGCGGCATGGCGTACTTCGCCGGCCAGCGGAAGCCCGCCAGGAGAACGCCCACCAGCAGGATGGGGGACAGAGCCAGGAGGCTCAGTACAGCGAGATTGTCCATCGGAAGGCCTTTCTGACCTGTTGCAGCGAGGGGAGAAGTAGCCCGGAGGCTCAGTGGTCCTTCAGATGGCCTTGCCCGGATTGAGGATGTTGTTCGGATCGAGGGCGCGCTTGATGCGGTGCTGGAGGTCACGGGAGACCTCGCCCACTTCCGCCTCGAACCAGTCACGCTTCAGCAGCCCCACTCCGTGTTCTCCGGTCAGGGTGCCTCCCAGGCTCTGGGCCAGCTCGAACATCCGACCCATCGCCAGCTTCGGGGCGCCATCGGTGATGGAATCCTGCTCGTCGACCACGATCATCGGGTGCAGGTTGCCGTCGGCCGCATGCGCCACGGTGTAGATGTCCACCCCCGTCTCCTCCGAGATGAGCTGGATCCCGGTGACCATCTCGGCCAACCGGTTGCGGGGCACGCCGACGTCCCCGATAGAGGTACGGCCGAGCTTCTCGAGCGAGGGGATCGCGTCCCGGCGGGCCTGGATCAGTGCCTCGGTCTGCAGGGGGTCGTCGGCGATCATGATGGAGTCCGCGAACGGTTCTATCGCCTTCAGGACGACGTCGCGCTCGAGCAGGGCTCCGAAGCCGTCCGTCTGCGCCAGCAGGAAAGCTTCCCCGCGTCGGCGGTGGTCGGTGCCCGTCGCGCGATCGATGGCGCCCAGGGTCGGTCCGTCCACGAGTTCGAGCACCGAGGGTGTGGCGCGTGCTGCCACCACGGCCGAGGCCGCTGCCGCCGCTGCCGCCACGTCCGTGAAATAGGCGGCGAGGGTGGCTGTGGCGACGGGCGCAGGGCGCAGCCGGAGCGTTGCCTCGACCACCACCCCGAGGGTTCCTTCGGAGCCGATGAACAGGGCGTTCATGTCGTAGCCGGTGACGGCCTTGATGGTCCGGGTCCCGGTGACCAGCACCCGGCCGTCGGCCAGGACGACGGTGAGGCTGAGGACCGATTCCCGTGTGACGCCGTACTTGGCGCAGCGCATGCCGCCGGCGTTGGTGGCGATGTTGCCGCCGATGGAGCAGATGGCGGTGCTCGCCGGATCGGGAGCATAGAAGAGGCCGTGGGCGGCGGCAGCGGCGTTGAGGTCGGCATTCAGCACGCCCGGTTCGACGACCGCGATCTGCTCGACCGGATCGATCCGCAGGATCCTGTTCATGCGATGCACGTCCAGCACGACCTCCCCGGCTGCCGCAGCGGCCCCGGCGGCCAGCCCGGTGCCCGCACCACGCGGCACCACGGGAATCCCGTGCTCGTTCGCCAGCCTGAGGGTTTCGACCACGTCCCTGACCGATTCGGCCTGGACCACCCCGTCGGGCAGGGTCGACGGGGTGTAGCCGGAGCGGTCCGTTCGCACGAGCGCGAGCTCCACGGGATCCCGCGTGAAGCGCGGTAGCGCGGCAAGGACCTCGGACGGTCCGTAAGCAACGGTGTTGTGGGTCATCGGTCGTCTCCTTTGACGTCGTGCATGTGCAATAGCCGGGCCCGCTGCAGGAGCGAATGTCGCCTTTGCGCCGGGCCGTCCCTGCGTCAGGCGGAGCGACCGCTATGTCGCTTCCACAAGGCGGAATAACGCTTCTACCTGACGGAAACGCTAGGGGTGGAGGTGCTGGATGTCAATGGTGATGGCACTGCGACTGTAGTGCGGTGCCGCCAGTCGCCTCCAGGGCCTCCGCGGTCCTGCGTCAGCCGATGGCGCCTCCCCTCGGGCAGGTGGGAAGGGAAGTTCAGTCGGTGACGTTGAGGTCCGCAGAGATGGCCGCCGCCACGGCGTTCAACAGGGGGACCGCTCGCCGTCCGAAAGCGTCGTCGACCCGGGAGATGGGGCCGGAGACGGAGACGGCCGTCGGCGTGGGGGAACCGGGCACCGCGACGGCGAAGCACCGGACGCCGAGCTCCTGCTCCTGCTCGTCGATCGCGTATCCCCGCTCGCGCACCTCGGCCAACTCGGAAAGCAGCGCTTCGATCGAATCGATGCTCTTCTTAGTGGGCGTGGGCATGCCGGCTCGGAGGACGATGCGTCGGACGGCGTCGTCGTCGAGCTGGGCGAGGATCGCCTTTCCCACGCCCGTGTCGTGCGTATGGGCGCGGCGACCCACCTCTGTGAACATGCGCATGGAGTGCAGCGATGGCACCTGCGCTATGTAGACCACCATGTCCGAGTCCAGCACGGCCATGTTGGCAGTCTCCCCGAGCGTGTCGACGAGGTGCTTGAGCTGCGGGCGGGCCAGAGTGCCCAGTTGTCTGTTGGCACCTTCCCCGAGGCGTATCAGCCGCGGGCCCAGGACGTACCTGCGGTTCGGCAGCTGGCGGACGTAGCCCTTGCCCACCAGTGTCCGGAGGAGGCGATGGATCGTGGGCAGGGGGAGATCGGTGGAGGCCGCGAGTTCGCTCAGGGTGACCTCACCACCGGCGTCGTTGATCAGCTCCAGGAGCTCGAAGACACGCTCGACCGATTGCACGCCCGCGCTCCTTGCCGGTGCCTCCGTCATCCCTGCTCCTGACATCATCTCTCTGCAGCATCGCCGCCCCGCTAAGCATATCCATATGGTGGAATCCGTCCGCGAGGTTGAACCACCGGGGACATTGGTTTCCCTCCTGCCCAGGTGGACGGCAGGCGCCGTCCTTCCGCAAGCTTTGCGCAAGAACCGGTGGATATCGCTCCGCGTCGCCGGGTCGTCGCTACCCTTGAACCGTGCCCAACCATCCGACTCTGCCTCCTCCTGATCAGCATCAGGACAGCGGGTCGGCACCACTCGAGAGCGATGCCGACCTCCTCGGGGGCGTGCCCGGACAGGCGGCTCCCCTCCTCGACACAGGTGTCCTTCGGGACATGGAGCGGGACTTCTCGGACCCCGGCGTCGTGCAGCGGTTCGCGCGCGATTTCTCGGTGAGCGTTCCGGAGAAGATCGACCGGTTGGACCGGGGCATCCGCGCCGGTGACCTGATCGGCGCTGTCGATGCCCTCACCGGAGTGGCGACATCGGCGGTGATGGTGGGTGCGACCAGGCTCAGCCAGGCCGCTCTCGCGACGCAACGGCTGATCGCCGGGAAAGGCCTCGAGGCCGCCGGTCGATCCGTCCCGCTGCTCCGCGTCTGTGCCGCGGACACGGTGCGAGAACTCCAGGACGTCTATCCGGGGCACCCGTAGTTCGAGCGCCCTGCGTCAGGTCGGCGGTCGCGGCACGATCCGGAATCCCACTCCACGGACCGTGGTGATCAGGTCCGAATCCGCTTGGAGCCTTGCCAGCTTCTGCCGCAGATTGGCGATGTGCACCTCGATGGCTCTCTCATCGGTGCGGCTGACGAAGTTGTACCCTCGGTAGTCCTTACCGCGTGAGACGCGCACCAGTTCTTCCTTGGTGCGTACTGCGCCTTTGCCGGCGATGAGTTCGTGCAGGAGATTGAACTCGGTCTTCGTGAGCGGGAGCTCGACGCCGGAGCAGGTCACCGACCTCGCCTGGCCATCAAGGACCAGGCTGCCGATCCGCACCAGGCTCTCGTCTCCGCCGCGATCAGCCGCGCTGGACTGCCTCTCGGGCGACGAGGCGACCTCGGACTCCCGTGGCTGCTGCTCCAGTGCGTCGCCCAGACGGGGCCGTCGGAGCATCGCGTCGATGCGCGCCCGCAACTCCCGCGGTCGGAACGGCTTAAGCACGTAGTCGTCGGCTCCGGCCTGCAGAGCCGTGAGGACGTCCATCTCGTCCTGGCGTCCACTGAGGACGATGACGTAGCAGTCGCTGGTCGACCGGATCCGTCGCAGGACCTCGTAGCCGTCGATGTCGGGAAGACCGATGTCCAGCGTCACCACTGCGGGGTGCTCCTTGCGGATGACGTCGACCCCGTCCCGGCCCGTGGCCACCGCACTGACCTGGAACCCACCCTGCTCGAGGACCGCGCAGACGAGGTTGCGGATGTCGAGGTCGTCCTCGATGACGACCGCTGCGCGGCGGTCGGATGACGACTTATTCATGCCAGGGCCCCCCGGGTGGACTGCTGACCCGGGTCGCGGGTCGCTGCGCTGCAGGCTGGGCTGCCTGCTTCTGGGGCGGAGGCTGGTGTGAGCTGACGTGTCCTAGGCATAATCCGTGGACCTGTTCCCTTCGGCGGCCCGGCTGACCTCGTGGGTCCCGTGGCTTTGCGTCCCCGGCTCGCACCGGGTTTGCCCTTGTCGACGAGCGGCTGCCCGCCCGATGATATTAGCAACCCTCAGAGGTACTTCCACGCCAGCTGCAAGCATCGGTTCCGGGGTGGGGCTGTTCGGGCTTCACGAGCGGGGCTGCCGAAGGACGGCGGATGCGTTCCGGACGGCGTCGCTCACCGTCTCCAGGGCCCTGGATCCGTGGCGCCACTGCTGCCAGTAGAGCGGGACGTCCACATGTCCCCCGGCCGCGAGCGGAGCGAGATCGTGCGGCTGTGCGTGCAGTTCGAGTTCGGACACGAGACCCCATCCCATGCCGAGCCGGATGGCGTCGGCGAACTCCTGCGCCGCCGGGACGTAGTGTCGCGGTGGCATCTGTGGCCGTCCGCCGCCTGCACGCAGGTACTGGTCCTGCAGATCGTCCTTGCGGTCGAACACGATCACGGGAGCCAGTGCGAGTTCCTCCGTCGTCGCGCCGTTGCCGAACCATTCATCATGGAAGCCCGGCGTGCACACGGGCCGGTATCGCATGATGCCCAGGGGGTGGCAGACGCAGCCCTGAACGGGTGCCGACTCCGAGGTGATCGCCGCCGCGGCTGCTCCGCTGCGAAGCAGGTCGAGCGAGTGTTCCTGGTCCTCGCGCAGTACCTCGATCTGCAGGGTGGCAGCCACCGAAGCCAGGGCCGGCAGTACCCAGGTGTGCAGGGAGTCCCCGTTGGCCACGATCGTGATGTGCTGCCGCTGCTGCTCATCGGCGGTCCTCAGTTCAGCTGCCAGGTCGGCAGAGAGGGTCTGGAAGTGATGGGCGAAGCGCACGATGCTGAATCCGGTCGAGGTGGGGCGCAGCGGCCGGGTCCGGGAGAGGACGGGTCGACCGACGGCTGTCTCGAGTGCGCGGATGCGCTGGCTCACCGCAGACGGAGTCACCGAGAGGGCAACGGCAGCAGCCTCGAAGCTGCCGGTGGTGACGATCGTCGCGAGTGTCCTGGCCTGCTCCGGATCGACGTCGGTCATAAGGTCTTCTTACCATGCTGAAGATTCATTAGCTGTTCTGAACAACGGTCCGCTCCTAGGGTGACAACGTGCTCACCTCCGTCGCCACCGGCTTCGCCGCCGGTCTCACCCTGATCGTCGCCATCGGGTCCCAGAACGCCTTCGTGCTGCGGCAGGGCTTGAGGCGTTCGCACGTGGTGCTCGTCGTCGTGGTCTGCTCGCTGTCGGATCTCGTGCTCATCGCCCTCGGTGTGGGCGGCCTGGGCATGGTGATCGAGCGGCTCCCGGTCCTCCTCGAGGTGGTGCGGTGGGCCGGAGCCGTGTTCCTGACCGGTTACGCGCTCCTGGCCGCACGGCGCGCCCTGCGTGGAGAGGCCTTCGACGCATCGGATGGACGCCGGAGCATGTCATGGCGGGCGGCACTGGGAACCTCCCTGGCCCTGACCTGGCTGAACCCGCACGTCTACCTCGACACCGTGCTGTTGCTCGGCTCCCTAGCGAGCTCGCACGGGACGGCGGGCAAGTGGTGGTTCGCTGCCGGTGCCGGCCTCGGGAGCATCGTCTGGTTCACCGCCCTCGGGGTGGGGGCCCGGTACCTGACGCCACTCTTCCGGCGTCGCTCGGCCTGGCGGGTCCTCGACGCACTGATCGCCGTGGTGATGCTGACCCTGGCCGTAACCCTGATCCTCTGACTCGCCGGGACAGTTAGCGCTGCGCCTGCGGCCCGACGAGTAGAGGGTTGAGTCCCCTTCACTCAACTTCATTTTGATTCTCCGCGCCCCGCCCGTATACTTGAGTGCAGAACGCTCAATCTACGCGCCCGGCGGATGAGCGCCTCGCAAATCCCGGGCAGTCGAAAGGAAATTGCATGTCACGTGCAGTAGGTATTGACCTCGGAACCACCAACTCGGTCGTCTCGGTTCTCGAAGGCGGTGAGCCCACCGTCATCGCCAACGCCGAGGGCGCACGCACCACGCCGTCGATCGTCGCCTTCTCGAAGTCCGGCGAGGTGCTCGTCGGTGAGATCGCCAAGCGCCAGGCCGTGAACAACATCGACCGCACCATCGCGTCGGTCAAGCGCCACATGGGCACCGACTGGAACGTCGACATCGACGGTAAGAAGTACACGCCGCAGGAGATCTCGGCGCGGACGCTCCAGAAGCTCAAGACCGACGCCGAGAGCTACCTCGGCGAGAAGGTCACGGACGCCGTGATCACCGTTCCCGCCTACTTCAACGACGCCGAGCGCCAGGCCACCAAGGAGGCCGGTGAGATCGCAGGCCTCAAGGTGCTGCGCATCGTCAACGAGCCCACTGCTGCGGCGCTGGCCTACGGCCTCGACAAGGGCAAGGAAGACGAGCTCATCCTGGTGTTCGACCTCGGCGGTGGAACGTTCGACGTCTCGCTCCTCGAAGTCGGCAAGGACGAGGACGCCTTCTCCACCATCCAGGTCCGCTCCACCGCCGGTGACAACCGCCTCGGTGGCGACGACTGGGACCAGCGCGTCGTCGACTACCTGCTCGCGCAGGCCAAGGCCAAGGGCGCCGATCTGTCGAAGGACAAGATCGCCCTCCAGCGCCTCAAGGAAGCCGCAGAGCAGGCGAAGAAGGAACTGTCCTCGGCGACGTCCACCAACATCTCGCTGCAGTACCTCTCCGTCACGGCGGACGGCCCCGTCCACCTCGACGAGCACCTGTCGCGCGCCAAGTTCCAGGACCTCACCAAGGACCTGCTGGACCGCACGAAGAAGCCGTTCAACGACGTCATCGCCGAAGCCGGCATCAAGGTGGCGGACATCGACCACATCGTCCTCGTCGGCGGTTCCACCCGCATGCCTGCGGTCGGTGAGCTCGTGAAGGAGCTCGCGGGCGGCAAGGAGCCGAACAAGGGCGTCAACCCCGATGAGGTCGTCGCCGTCGGAGCGGCACTGCAGGCCGGTGTCCTCAAGGGCGAGCGCAAGGACGTCCTCCTCATCGACGTCACACCCCTCTCCCTCGGCATCGAGACCAAGGGTGGGATGATGACCAAGCTCATCGAGCGCAACACGGCCATCCCCACCAAGCGCAGCGAGACCTTCACCACGGCGGACGACAACCAGCCGTCCGTGGCGATCCAGGTCTTCCAGGGCGAGCGTGAGTTCACCCGCGACAACAAGCCGCTGGGTACGTTCGAGCTGACCGGTATCGCGCCGGCTCCCCGTGGCGTCCCGCAGGTCGAGGTCACCTTCGACATCGACGCCAACGGCATCGTCCACGTGTCCGCCAAGGACAAGGGCACCGGCACCGAGCAGTCGATGACCATCACGGGTGGTTCGTCCCTCTCCAAGGAGGACATCGACCGCATGGTGCGCGAGGCCGAGGAGCACGCGGCCGAGGACAAGAAGCGCCGCGAGGCAGCAGACACACGCAACGGTGCCGAGCAGCTCGCGTACTCCGTGGACAAGCTGATCGCCGACAACTCGGACAAGCTGCCCGAGGACGTCCGCACCGAGGTCCAGGCCGATGTCGACGCCCTCAAGAAGGCGCTCGAGTCGCAGGACAACGACGACGAGGTCAAGACAGCCTTCGAGAAGTTGCAGGCCTCCCAGTCGAAGCTCGGAGAAGCGATCTACGCATCGGCCCAGCAGGATGCCGGCCAGGCCGGCGGGGCACCTTCCGATGACCAGCCAGCCTCCGCAGGCACCGACGAGGACATCGTCGACGCCGAGGTGGTTGACGAAGACACCAACGAGAAGAAGTAGCCATGCCGCACCACGGAAATGAAGAAGAGCACCAGTCAGAGCCGGTGAGCTCGTCCGACAACGGGAAGATCGACCCTGAGACAGGCGACGTCCGTGGGCAGCAGAACGACGCCGGCGCTCCGGCCGCGGAGGAATCCGCGGCCGGTCCGCAGGGCACGCCCGCCGACGGCACCACCGACGGGGACGCCCTGGCCCAGGCCGAGGCCATCCTGAACGAGGCAGGCGCCGAGGGTCACAACCCGGCGGTGGACGTCGTGGCGGAACTCCGCGACGACCTGCTCCGCCTGCAGGCCGAGTACGTCAATTACCGGCGACGCGTCGAGCGTGATCGGGACGTCGCCCGCGACCAGGCGGTCATCGGAGTGCTCAACTCGCTGATGCCCGTCCTGGACGACATCGACGCAGCACGCCAGCACGGTGACCTCGCCGAAGGCCCGTTCGCCTCGATCGCAGGCAAGCTCGAGAACGTCCTGAGGGCGTACGAGCTCGCCCGCATCGACGAGGTCGGCGTCGCGTTCGACCCGAACATCCACGAGGCGCTCATGCAGCAGCCGAGTGCCGATGTCCAGGCCGACAGCGTCAGCCAGATCCTCCGTGCCGGCTACCGCAAGGGCGAGCGCGTCCTGCGGGCCGCGCAGGTGATCGTCGCGGTTCCGGAGTAGTAGATCATCGCTGGGCGGATGCCGAACGGCGGCTACGAAATTCCTGCGGGACCTGGGGGCCCTTGGAATATTGAAGCCGCCTTCCTCGGCACTCCGCCCGGCTTCCCCGGGTGAAGTGGTCCTTCGGGAGTACCAGCCCGGCCCATTGTTTTCAGTTGTTCCTAGGAAAGGAGACGCCAATTGGCTAGTCAGGATTGGGTCGACAAGGATTTCTACAAGATCCTGGGTGTCTCCAAAGATGCGTCCGACGTCGACATCAAGAAGGCGTACCGGAAGCTCGCTCGCAAGCACCACCCTGACCAGAACCAGGGCGACGCCGGGTCCGAGCGGATGTTCAAGGACGTGTCGGAGGCCTATTCCGTGCTGTCGGACGCGGAGCAACGCCAGCAGTACGACGCCATCCGGGCCATGGGTGGCGGGGCGAGGTTCTCCGCCGGTGGTGCGGGCGGGGGCGCGGCGGCAGCGCCGGGTTCGAGGACGTCTTCGGGAACCTCTTCGGGCAGGGCACCGGAACGCGCCAGCGCACAGGCTTCTCGAACGGCAACCTCCCTCCCGAGTTCGCCGACCTGTTCGGCGGCGGGATGGGTGGCGGGGGATTCCCCGGCGGCTTCCAGTCCGCACGCCAGCAGAAGGGTGCCGACCGGACGGCCACGACCTCCATCTCCTTCGGCGGAGCCATCAACGGCACCACGATCGGCCTGCGTGAGCCCTCGGGCGAGCAGATCGACGTTCGGGTCCCGGCAGGAATCCGCGACGGCCAGAAGGTCCGGGTGAAGGGCAAGGGGCAACCGGGCCAGGCAGGGCCGGGGGACCTCATGGTGAGCGTCCACGTGAAGGAACATCCCCTCTTCAAGCGCGACGGTGACAACATCCGCGTGCACGTGCCCGTCAGCTTCCCGGAGGCGGCCCTGGGCGCCCAGATCGAGGTCCCGACCCTCACCGGCGAGATGGTGAAGATGCGCATCCCCGCCGGGACGCCGTCCGGCAGGACCCTCCGGCTCAAGGGCCGGGGCGTGAAGACCTCGAAGGCGACGGGTGACCTGCTGGTGACGGTCGACGTCGTCGTCCCCCAGAATCTGTCCAAGGAGGCGGAAGCTGCTGTCGAGGCATTCCGCGACGCGACCAAGGATGCCGACCCCCGCCAGGGGCTGGCAGCCAAGGCGCGGTTGTAACCGTACAGTCGAGCAATCATCGGGAGCACCGGTGACGGAAGGAGACCCGCAGTGGACTACACGATGCCCATCTATGTCATCTCCGTGGCCGCCGAACTCGCCGACATGCATCCCCAGACGCTCCGGCAGTACGACCGACTGGGCCTGGTGACGCCGAGTCGTGCTCCGGGGCGAGCGCGGCGCTACTCCCAGAAGGACGTCAGCACGCTGCGCGAGATCCAGCGGTTGTCGCAGGAGGGGGTGTCGCTGGAGGGTATCCGGCGCATCCTCGAACTCGAGAACCAGGTCTCTGCGCTCCAGGGGCGCATCACCGAGCTGTCCGCCGAACTGGCCTCGCGCCGCGTGCTGTCCGAATCCGGCCGCGTGTTCGCGGCCGGGCTGGCGGGCGACGTCGTGACGCTCGCTCGGGGGCAGCGCCCCCGCCCGCGCAGCCAGGCGCTCGTGGTCTGGCGGCCCGAGACGGTGCGAGCCGCCAACTAGCCATCCGGCAGAGGGGCACGCGCGTTTCGCCTTCCCGCCCGCGCGGCGCGGAAGCATGCGGGCCGGTGGGCCGGACCGGCCGCAGGAACCCTAGGTGGTGCTCGTCAGCAGCCACACGCAGGAGTCGGGAGCCAGAAGACCGTCCGCCACCGCGTCACGGCCACTGGCCACGATCACCCGACCCTCGGGCAGGGGAGCCGCGAACTCGCCCATGTTGATGACGACGAGGACGTCGCCGTTCAGGAAAGCCGCGACGTCGCTCTGCTCGAATTCCCGTGACCAGCTGAGTGAGCCCGCGCCGAGCCTCAGGTCGCGCCGGAGCTGCAGGGCCGTCCGGTACAGCGAGAGCGTCGAATCAGGATCGGCGGACTGGACATCGCGTGCGTACCCCGCCCAGTCCTCGGGCTGCGGAAGCCAGGGAGCGGCGGAACCGGTCTCGTCGCCGAAGCCGTGGAACCGTGCATCCGCACGCCAGGGGAGCGGTACGCGGCAGCCGTCGCGGCCAAGGCGCTCCCCGCCCGTCCTGACGAACGTCGGGTCCTGCCGGGCATCGTCGGGCATGGCCGTGAAATCGGGCAGGCCGAGCTCCTCGCCCTGATAGAGGTAGATGCCGCCGGGCAGGGCGAACATCGCGAGGGACGCCGCGCGTGCGCGGGCGAGACCGATGGCCACGTCCGGCTGGGCGTCGTGCCTGCCGATACCGTCGCCGCCGCGGGGTGCGCCGTCCGTGAGGCCGAAACGACTCGCATGTCGGACGACGTCGTGATTGCTGAGGACCCAGGTGGTCGGCGCGGCGACCGTGTCGAAGGCCGACAACGACGACGAGACGACGTCCCGAAGGCCGTGGGCGCTCCAGGGGTGGTGGAGGTAGGCGAAGTTGAACGCCTGGTGCATCTCGTCCGCGCGGACCCAGTCGGTGAGCCGGGGCAGCGGGTCGATCGAGGCTTCGGCGCAGAGGATCCGCTCGCCGTCGTACTCCGCGAGAATGCTCCTCCAACGCCGGTAGATCGTGTGGACCTCGTCCTGCCCGAACATGGGCGCCTCACTCCCGGGGAACCCCCCGGACGAGCCTCCGTCGGCGCGTCCGTGCCAGTCGGGAAGACCCTCCGCCTTGACGAGGGCGTGAGCGACATCCACGCGGAAGCCGCCGACGCCGCGGTCCAGCCAGAAGCGGAGGACCCGCTCGAACTCGTCGCGCACCCCGGGGTTGTCCCAGTTGAAGTCCGGCTGGGAGGAATCGAAGAGGTGCAGGTACCACTGCCCGGGCGCGCCCTCGGTATCCACCGTCCGCGTCCAGGCCGGGCCGCCGAAGTGCGACTGCCAGTTGTTGGGGGGCTCGGTTCCGTCGGTGCCGCGCCCGTCACGGAAGATGAACATCGCGCGCTCCGCCGAGCCGGCCGGTGCTGCGAGCGCAGCCTGGAACAGGGCGTGCTCATCCGAACAATGATTGGGTACGAGGTCCACGATCACGCGGACACCCAGACCGTCGCGCGCGCCACGAGTGCGTCGAAGTCCGCCAGCGTCCCGAACAGGGGGTCGACGTCGCAGTAGTCGGCGACGTCGTACCCGCCGTCACGCTGGGGGGACGTGTAGAACGGCGAGAGCCAGACGGCGTCGATGCTGAGCTCGGACAGGTGCTCCAGTTCGGCGGTGACGCCGGGCAGGTCACCCACCCCGTCACCGTCCGAGTCACGGAAGGAGCGCGGGTAGACCTGGTAGATCACGGACGAGCGCCACCACTGGTCGTCCTCCGACGCCGTGTGCAGGGGTGCGTGGAAGGCAGCGTGCGTGGGCAGGTGCTCGCTGTTCAGGACGGGCGCGATCTCAGACATGCCGATCATCCTAGACCCGGGACTCCCGGGGTTTGTAAGCGCTTACAGGGGTTTCTGCGCCGATCTTGCGCCACTCCTGCGTCTGTCTACGCAGTCCTGTTGCTCAGCAGGGGTTACCTGCTGCCTGCCCGGGAATCCCGGCAGCCTCCGGTCCCGGAGGCGTACCCGATGGGACGGGGTGGAATTTGTCAGGGCGCGGGGGCAGACTGGAGAGATGGGAGTTCATTCTGGGCCGTGCCGTGTTTGAGGTCTTCGTCGAGGCCCTTGCTGTCGGCGCGGGTGTCCTGGCAGCGCTCGGAGCCGGGACCGGTGTGGCCGGCTGGCTCGTGGTCCGCAAGGTCCGGCGATCGCGGATCATCGAACGCACGAGGGAGCGCGGGATGCTGGCCGCCCGGGCGTATGCGCCCGATGCGCTGACCCGGGAGCCCGCGCGACTCATCGGGAACCTGCATCGCTCCTCGCGTGCTACCCACCTGGCACTCGCCGAGGCGACGGAGCAGGGCCGCCCCGTCGGGGACCTGCCGCGAGCTGCTGTCGAGATCGACAGGGCGGCCGCATCCCTGGAGACCCTTTTGAAGGCAGCCGACCGTGAGCCCAACCGTGCCCTGAAGCAGGAGTGGACCGCCGATCTCGCAGCCCAGGCCCGAGCGCTCGACGACCTGTCCGCGGATCTGCGCCGGAGCCTCCTTCAGACGTCCCGGTCCATCGACACCCTCCAGCTCGAGCAGGCCACCACCCGGCTCCGCACGGAGATCTCCGCCATGTCCACATGGCGGGACACCTATGGGAACCGGCAAGCCTGGTAACGGGTTTGACGAGGTAACCGCAACCGTACGTTCCGTCCCGGGGGTCCGACCATGTCCATCAAACGGCGCATCACGCGCATCGTGCAGGCCAACCGCAACGCCGCGGTGGAGGCGAAACAGGACCCCAGGGTCCAGGCACAGAACGCCCAGCTGGCGCAGCGCTCGCTCCTCGACCAGGCGCGGCGCGGAGCGGCCGATGTCGCTGCCCACCACCACCGCGTCGGCCTCGCCGCGAACGAGGCGGCCGCCTATCTCCACCGGGTCGAAGCGGCCGCCACCGCCGCCGTGCAGCGGGGCGACGACGACGCCGCCCGTGCGGCGATCCGCGAGTCGATGACCGCACGTCGCCGTCTGGAGACACTGACGCGACAGCTTCACGAGGCCGAGGAGCAGGCCCGCCGCCTGCACGAGGACGTCCGCCGACTCGAACAGCGCGTGCAGCAGAACGCGATGGAGTACGACGCCATGCTGGCCCGGCGCGCGGCAGCACAGGCGGCCATCGGCGTCCACGACGCGCTCGCCTCGTCCTCGCGCGAGCATCCGCCATCGACGCTGCGCGCCGCACCGCCGAACTGGAGGTTCGACGGTTCGAGGCACAGGCCCGCGCACGCGAGGAGCTCTCCTGGACGGACCCGTCCTCCCCGCGGCTCCAACAGGCGTTCGAGGAACTCGAGGCGGATGCAGCTGCCCAGCAGGAACTCGACGAGCTCAAGCGGAGGAACTCGCGAGGGTGATGCCCTGGCTGGTCGCGGCCGTGGATCGGCGGGACAGGACGCCGGAGGCCGTTGCTACACTCGGCCCATGACTGAGCTGAGCGGTTCCTCCATCCTCGTCGTCGGCGCTACCGGAGTACTCGGATCGGAGCTCGCCCGTCAGCTCGCCGGTCAGGGAGCACAGCTCACGCTGTCCGGTCGGTCCGAGGAGAAGTTGTCGGTACTCGCCGCCGAGCTGGGAGACGCCGTCGTGGGTCGAGCCGTCGCCGACCTCGGCAAGCCCACCGGCCCTGCCGACATCGCTGCGGCCATCTATGGTCGTGAGCTCGACGGCGTCGTCTTCGCTTCCGGCGTCGTAGCCTTCGGTCCCGCCGTCGAGGTGGACGACGACACCCTCGACGAACTCGTGCTCGTGAACCTCCTCGGGTACATGCGACTCATGCGCGAGGTGGGGCCGAGGCTCGCCAAGAATTCCTTCGTGGCGCAGATCAGTGCCGTGGTCGCGGAGAGCCCTACCGCGGGCATGGCTGCCTATTCGGCGACGAAGGCCGGCCTCAGCGCATACGGGAAGGCGCTGGCACTGGAACTGCGCAGGCAGGGGGTGCGCGTCCTGGACGTACGGCCACCACACACCGAGACCGGCCTGGCCACGAGGCCGATCGCAGGGCAGGCGCCGAGACTGCCGCAGGGCAAGGACCCCGTCGCCGTCGCTGCCCGCATCGTCGCCGCCATTCGCGAGGATGAGCGGGATCTGCCGTCGTCAGCGTTCTGAGCCCTGCCACGAGCCGCTCGTCCCGTCCCGCTTCCACACGTTCTGCCCCCGGTGTCCGCGCCCGGTCCGATGCCGGGACCGGCACAGGACGAGAGTGCTGGCTGCACAGGCGAGAGCGGCCGCCACGAAGGTCGGCCCCGGACCGCCTGCTTCCATGGCGACGCCTGACAGGGCCGCCCCGGTTGCCTGCCCCAGGACGAGTGCGATGAACAGCAGCGACGTCCCGGCGGCACTGTTCCCCGGCCCGAGCGAGGCCCAGAGGATGAGCACGGAGGTCGCGGCGGTATAGGCGAGCCCGAAGAGCCCTGCTGCGGCGTAGGCGAGCAGGGGCGTGCCCGCTGCCGTCGCGATCAGGACGGTCGCCGCCGCTGTCCCGAGGGCGGACACGGACCACGTCGTCGCGATCGGTCGGGTGGCGAGCCACCGGGCCGCGAGCGTCGCGCCGGCCCCTCCCAGACCCAGTGCGATCCACGCCCCCGCAGAGAGTTCGGTCGTCATGCCGCCGGATTGCTCGAGGGTGGCCCGTCCGTACACCCATACGGCCGCGCTTCCGGCCCCGAGGACGGAGGATCCGACGAGCGGCCTGCCGAGATTGCGGAAGCTCGAGCGGGTGAGATGGTTCGGACCGGATGGTCCCGTCCGCGGCGCTCCTGCCTGTGCGCGCTCGCCCCTGTCCAGCCATAGGACCCCCGCCGTCGACACCAGGGCGATGACCGCCACGAGCACCCAGGCGATCCGCCAGTCGCTCCCCAGCACCAGGGACAGGAGACCGGCGACGACCACGCCGAAACCCGTGCCCGAATTGATGACGGACTGGCGCCGATCCCGGGTCTCGCTCGTGGAATTCCGCCTGACCAGCTCCACCAGGGCGGGAGAGGCGAATCCTGCGCCCATGCCGGCGAGGAGGACTGCCACCGCGAACACTGCGGTGGTGTTCGCGCCGGCGATGCCCAGGCTTCCGACGGCGGCCGAGGTGCCGGCAAGGAGCGTCACCGTGCGGGGGCGGATGGGGGCCAGCAGGAAACCGATGGCGGCCGCGACGCAGTACAGAACCGAGGCACCGGAGGACAGGAGCCCGCTGACGGTGGGCGACAGGGCGAACGAGGAGGAGAAGGCGGGCAGGAACAGTCCGTACCCGAGCCGGGCCAGGCCGTATGTGGCCGCGATGAGTGCGACTCCGGAGGTGGTGAACAGTGCGGGGGCGGGAGGTCGGGAGGACTGTAACGATCGTTTCATTGAAACGAACGTTATATGCTGGGCCGATGCAGCCGCAACCCACCGCCCGGGAAAGACTCCTCGATGCCGCCGAGGACCTGGCCGCCACCCAGGGCGTCAGTGGCACGCCCGTCGACCTGATCCTCGCGCGAGCCCGGGTCTCGCCGGCAACGCTCTACGCACACTTCGGCAACAAGGAAGGGCTGGTCACGCAGGCCCTTCAGCGCCGGCTGACCCGATGGGACCGCACCTGGCAGGAGTGCATCGACCAGGCGCACACTCCCGAGGACGCGGTGCTCGCCGTCTTCGACGCACTCGGACGCTACAGGCGGGATGCGGGCCCCTCGCGCTGGTGCGTGTTCCTCGGCGTCACGGCCGAGACACCGGACCGCGGACCGGAACTCGACGTCGTCCTGTCGGCCGACACCCGCCTGCTGTCGACGAGGCTCCAGGAGCTGGCTACGCCCGTTGTCGGAGCAGGAGCGGCCGGAGCTGCCGCCGACCATCTGGTCCTGATCTACACGGGCGTCCTGGGAATGCTCCTTCGCGGCACCGACGCGGAGTCGGTCATCGCCACGGGCCGCAGCATCGCAGCCGCCACGCTCCATGCCTTCCGGGCGGAAGGCTCCGCCTAGCAGCCGTCGGGTGCCCTCAGGCGAAGTCCTGCACTCTCTTCCAGCCCGGATCGAGCGCGTGCTTCGCGGTCACGGCGCGGTGCTCGCGAGCGACGGCATCCAGCACGTCCCGCCCGTTCTGATCCTCCGAGTCCGAGTAGAAGTGGAAGGTCCGGATCCCCTTCGAGGTCTCCACGGCGACGAGCATCCCCCGGATCCCGAGATCCCGGACGAGGGAGAGCTCGAGTCGGTCGAGGACGGTAGACGACTCCGGGAGCGGAAGGCCCTGTCCATCGGCCTCGAAGGGGACACGCATCGCCGTGTGCAGGTCGAACCGAGGATGGTCGATCCAGCGCAGTGGTCTCAGGACCCGCACGAGGATCGTGTCACCGGAGCCGAGGGTTCCCTGCATGACGAGCCACCCCGGTGCAGGCAGGCTCGCTGCAAGGTGGGCGACCCTCGCGGGTACCTCGGCCGCCGGGATGCTGTCGACGACGTCGTGCACGATGCAGTCGACCCGGCGGACCCACCGCTCGACGTCGTCCTCCCCGAGCAGCCACTCGAGCAGGAGCACGCACAGCCCGTACTCGTCGTCCCACTGGCCGGTGAAGCCGGGATTGTAGACGGACACGATGAAGCCGTCTCCCGCCCGGGTGACGGCCGCGTGTGCCT
>WNZI01000020.1 GCA_009728235.1 Vibrio cholerae
CGGCGGCCGGTCTCGGGCGCGAGCTCGAGCGCGGCCAGTCCCTCGGCGATTCCCGCGACGGCGCCCTGGCCCTGGTGCTCCTCGTCGGAGGGGTACGGGGCGGACGGGGAGTGCAGGAGCGCCGGTGCTCCCTGCTGGTCGAGGAAGCGCAGGGCGTAGTTGCGTTCGAGGAGGTGGGTGCTGATGGACATCACCGCGGTGACCGCCCACTCGAACGTGGGGGAGGTGGAGAGGCCGCTGCCGTCGCCGCTGCCGAAGGCGGCGCTGAACCCGGTGCTGAAGCTCGAGTGCCGCTCGTCCAGGAGCAGGGTCGCCTGAGGTGTCGTCACGGACTCCTCCTGCCGCACCATGAGCTCGCTGTGCCGGGCGGTCGCAGCCCAGTGGACGCGCCGCATCGAGTCGCCGTGCCGGTACTCGCGGGTCATGACGTCGTCGTCGCTCGGGTTCGCCTGGCGACGCGTGGCTGCCATGCCGTCGTTCCCGCGGGACCCGGAGAGCGGTGTGGCGAGGAGTTCGACGGGTGCCGGGGTGACCACGAGCGCGTCCGTCCCGCCGAGCACGTGCCGCGACTTCCCGAGCCCGAACGGATCGGTGAACTCGGCGGTGACGGGGCCTATCTCGTAGACGCCGCGCGAGGATGAGCGCAGCCGGTACTCGTAGAGGGAGATGCCCTCGCGCGTGGGATTCCGCGACGGGTAGGTGAACTGGGGGGCCTGGCCGAACCGCGGGGGCAGCTGCTCCTCCATCGAGATGCTGGCCCCGCCGGCCACCGAGGCGGTGAGGGAGAGCGTGACGGTCGTCGTCGAGCCGATCTCCATGGACTGCGGCTGGAAGCGCCGGGCCACCGTGAAGCGCGGCTTCACGAGGCGCAGCACCAGCAGGGAGGCCAGCGGCAGCACCAGGAGCAGGACCCCGACGTAGAGCAGGTCCCGGCGGCCGAGGACCTGCGCGAACAGCAGGGCGAGGACGGCGGTGAGGACGAAGCCCCACCCGCGGATCGTGAGGAAGCGCGAGGGGAGCCTGTCGAGAAGGGACATCAGGGTCAGCGCCGTTGCGCCTCGCGGGCCACGGGGACCCGGGACAGCACGTCCTCGACGATGCTCGACGACGTCTCCCCGGCACTCGTGGCCTTGCGGTCCAGCAGGAGGCGGTGGGCGAGCACGGCGTCGGCGATGCCCGCGATGTCGTCGGGGAGCACGAAGTCCCGGCCCTCGAGCGCGGCTCCCGCCTTCGCTGCCCGCAGGAGCTGCAGCAGGGACCGGGGGCTCGCGCCGAGCCGCAGCCTCGGGTGGTCGCGCGTGGCTCGTCCGATGGCGACGGTGTAGTCCTTCACGGCGGGGGAGACGTAGACCTCGCGCACCTGGCGCATCATTCCGGCGATGTCGGCGACGCTCGCGACCGGTCGGATGGCCGCGAGGGGGGAGACCGACTGGTGGGTCTCGAGCATGTCCGCCTCGGCGCGGGCATCGGGGTAGCCCATGGAGATGCGGGCCATGAAGCGGTCGCGCTGCGCCTCGGGGAGGGGGTAGGTGCCTTCCATCTCAATGGGGTTCTGTGTCGCGACCACCATGAACGGCGCTCCGAGCGTGTGGGTGTGCCCGTCCACGGTGACCTGGTGTTCCTCCATGCACTCCAGCAGCGAGGACTGCGTCTTCGCCGAGGCCCGGTTGATCTCGTCGCCGATCACGATGTTCGCGAAGACCGGGCCCGGCCGGAACTCGAACCGCCGGGAGTCCTGGTTGAAGATGGACACGCCGGTGACGTCGGAGGGCAGGAGGTCCGGCGTGAACTGGATGCGGTTGACCGTGCAGTCGATGGTGCGCGCGAGGGTCTTGGCGAGCATCGTCTTGCCGACGCCGGGGACGTCCTCCAGGAGCAGGTGCCCCTGGGCCAGCAGGACGGTCAGGGCCAGGCGTGCGGCCTCGGGTTTGCCGTCGATGACGGTCTCGATCGCGTCGAGGATGCGCCTGCTGATGTCGTGGAACGCCGCTCCGGGTGCTTCCGGGCCCGCTGGTGCCGCCGGCCGTCGGTCCTCTGCGACCTCGGCGATGTTGTGCTGGACGTCCATGGGTGCCTTCCATGCGTGCGGCTGCGGCGGCGGGTTCGGCCGAACGGCCGGGCAGTCGACACGCAGGTAACGGCCGCGGACGGTCCTGCGCGGGGCAGAAGAGGCCGGGCTGAATGATTCAACAGATTACTAGCTCAACTTCATCCCCGGGGGATAAGTTCCGCTTGCTGGCTAGGCTTGAAGCATGTGTTCCCGAGCAGCAACGCCCCGTCACCCCTTCGAAGCGGGCCAAACCCCGCCCGCGTACCGGGAACCGCAGGACGGTCCGGGGGACGGCGCGACGGCGGACGCCGGCACCGAGGGCGGGGACCAGGCCGCCCGACGACGGCGGAAGGGGGGCTACCCGCCGCTCCCGGAGCCCCTGCCCGTGCCCGTGATCGACAATCACACGCACGTCGACTTCCGCGACGGGTCGGTCGAGGTCTCCGTCGCCGACGCGCTCGACGCCGCCGAGGCGGCCGGGGTGAAGGGCGCGGTGCAGGTCGGCACGGACCTGGCGTCATCGCGCTTCACAGCCGACGTCGTGAACCGGGATCCGCGGCTGCTCGGGGCGGTGGCGCTCCACCCGAACGACGCCCCGCTGCTCGCCGAGGCGGGAACGCTGGAGGACGCGCTCGCGGAGATCGAGCAGCTCGCCACCGGTCCCCGCATCCGGGCGCTGGGCGAGACGGGACTGGATTACTTCCGCACGGGGGAGGACGGCCGGGGCAGCCAGCTCGTCTCCTTCCGCAGCCACATCGACATCGCCAAGCGGCTCGGCAAGGCACTGCAGATCCATGACCGCGACGCGCACGACGACGTCGTCGCGACGCTCCTCGCCGACGGCGCCCCCGATCGGGTGGTGCTGCACTGCTTCTCCGGTGACGCCGAACTGGCGCGCATCTGCAACGAGAACGGCTGGTACATGTCCTTCGCCGGAACCGTGACCTTCAAGAACGCCGCCAACCTGCGGGAGGCGCTGCTCGTCGCCGACCCGGCTCTGGTGCTCGTGGAGACCGATGCCCCGTTCCTCACCCCGCACCCGCACCGGGGCCGGCCCAACGCCTCCTACGTGATGCCCTCCACCGTCCGGGCGATGGCCGAGCTCCTGGACACCGGGCTCGATGAGCTGTGCAGCCGCCTCACGGCGAACACGGAGGCCGTGTACGGCAGCTGGGACTGAGCGCTTCAGCGTTCCACCGCCGCGAGGGCGACGACAGCGGTGACTCCGGGCCGGACCGATACGATGACACGGTGACAACGCCCCCCGCCGCCGGCCCGCCCGCACCCCTGTTCGGAGCCGCAGACATCCGGCGCCTCGCGGCCGAGGTGGACATCCGCCCCACCAAGACCCTCGGGCAGAACTTCGTGATCGACGGCAACACCATCCGCCGGATCGTCGCCGCCGCGAACCTGGGCGAGAACGAGACGGTCCTCGAGGTGGGGCCCGGGCTCGGCTCGCTCACTCTCGGCCTGCTCGACGCCGCCGAGCGCGTGGTCGCCGTCGAGATCGACCCCGTCCTGGCGACCAAGCTCCCGGCCACCATCGCGGCGTGGCGTCCCGAGCGCGCCGCGAACCTCGACGTCGTCCTCGAGGACGCGATGCGCGTCACCGAACTGCCCCACCAGCCCACCGCGCTCGTCGCCAACCTGCCCTACAACGTGGCCGTCCCGGTGGTCCTCACCCTGCTCGAGCGCTTTCCGTCCCTCCGCCACGGTCTCGTCATGGTGCAGGACGAGGTGGCGGACCGCCTCGCGGCCCCTCCCGGCTCGAAGATCTACGGTGTTCCCTCCGTGAAGGCCGCCTGGTACTCGGGCATGGCGAAGGCCGGGATCGTCGGGATGAACGTCTTCTGGCCCGCCCCGAAGATCGCCTCGGGCCTGGTGCGCTTCACCCGCCGGGAACCACCGGCCACCACCGCCACGCGCGAGCAGGTGTTCGCCGTCATCGACGCCGCCTTCGCCCAGCGCCGGAAGACGCTCCGTGCCGCGCTCGCAGGTTGGGCGGGCAGCCCGGTCCTCGCGGAGCAGGCCCTCCGTGCCGCGGGTGTCGACCCGACGGCGCGCGGCGAGGTCCTCGACATCACCGCCTTCGCGCGCATCGCCGAAGCCGGTGCGGAAGCCCGGGCCGGAGCAGGAGAGGCCCCCGCCGCTCCCTGAGCCGGTGCGTTAGGTTGGTGGGTATGGTCTCGGGCAGAACAGTCGACATGCGCTCCGGCGCACGCTCCGTCCGCGTGAGGGCCCCAGGGAAGATCAACGTCTCCCTGCAGGTCGGGCCGCCCCGGGAGGACGGGTACCACGGCATTGCCAGTGTGTTCCTCGCCGTGTCCCTGTACGAGGAGGTCACCGCGACCGAGACCTCGGGCGAGTCCATCACCGTCACGGTCAACGGCCAGGGCACGCTGAACCTGCCCGCCGAATCCATCCCGCTGGACCGCACCAACCTCGCCGTCCGCGCGGCCGAGCTCCTGGCCGAGGTCAGCCCCGGCCGGACGGGCGTGCACCTGGACATCACCAAGCGCGTTCCCATCTCCGGCGGCATGGGCGGCGGATCGGCGGACGCCGCCGCGGCGCTCCTGGCCTGCGACGCCCTGTGGGGCAGCGGCTTCTCACGGGACGAGCTGGCCAAGATCGCCGTCGACCTCGGTGCCGACGTCCCCTTCGCGCTCGTCGGCGGCACCGCCGTCGGACTCGGGGTGGGGGACCAGCTGACGCCGGCCATCTCCAAGACGCCCCTGCACTGGGTCCTGGTGACCTCCGACTACGGGCTCTCCACGCCCGAGGTGTACCGGACGCTGGACGAGATCCGGCTGCGCGACGGCCTCGACGCCGATCCGCAGCCCTCCATCGACCCCGCGATCCTCGGCGCCATGCGCGCCGGGGACGCGATCGGCCTCGCGCCGCTGCTGCACAACGACCTCCAGCAGGCCTCGCTGGAACTCGCTCCCGCGCTGGGCGATATCCTTGAGACGGGAAAGGCCGCCGGTGCGCTGGCCGGGATCGTCTCCGGTTCCGGACCCACCATCGGTTTCCTGGTCCAGAGCTCCGGCCACGCGGCCGAACTGGAGTCGCTCCTCACCAGCGAGGGACTCCAGGCCATGTCCGTGCACGGCCCGGCCCACGGCGCCCGCATCGCGACCGACCACGCGGGCTGACCCACCACCGCTCCAACCGAAAGCAGTATCTCCTTGGCACACCTCCTCGGCGCGGAAAACCTCAGCGTCGCCTTCGTCACCCGCACCATCCTGGACAATGTGTCCCTCGGTCTCGAGGACGGCGACCGCATCGGCATGGTGGGGCGCAACGGTGACGGCAAGTCCACCCTCATGCGCCTCCTCGCGCAGCGCATGACGCCCGACGACGGCCGCGTCACCAAGCGCCGCGACGTCACCGTCGGGTACCTGGACCAGTCGGACGTGCTCGACGGCGACCTCGAGGTGGGGCGCGCGATCGTCGGCGACCAGGCCGACCACGAGTGGGCCTCCAACCCGAAGATCCGCGACGTCATGGGCGGCCTCGTCTCCGAGGTGGACTGGCACGCCCGGGTGTCCTCCCTGTCCGGCGGGCAGAAGCGCCGCGTGGCGCTGGCGAAGCTGCTCATCGGCGACGACGACGTCATCATGCTCGACGAGCCCACCAACCACCTCGACGTCGAGGGCGTCGCCTGGCTCGCGCGGCACCTGAGGCAGCGCTGGCGCCCCACCGAGGGCGGCCTCGTCGTCGTGACCCACGACCGCTGGTTCCTCGACGAGGTCTGCAACCACACGTGGGAGGTGCACGACGCCGTCGTCGACGACTTCGACGGCGGGTACGCCGCCTACGTGCTGGCGCGTGCCGAGCGGGACCGGATGAACTCGGTGATCGAGTCAAAGCGCGTGCAGCTCGTGAAGAAGGAGCTCGCCTGGCTGCGCCGTGGCGCACCCGCCCGCACTGCGAAGCCGAAGTTCCGCATCGAGGCGGCGAACGAGCTCATCGCCGACGTCCCCGAGCCGCGCGACTCCCTGGCCCTGAGCAAGATGGCCATGTCCCGCCTCGGCAAGGACGTCCTGGACCTCGAGGACATCAGCCTCACCATCACCGACGGCGAGGGCCAGGAGCGGCGCCTCTTCGACGACATCACGCTGAGGCTCGCGCCCGGCCAGCGCCTCGGGCTGGTGGGCGTCAACGGCTCCGGCAAGACCACACTCCTGCGCCTGCTCAACGGCGAACTGGCTCCCACCGAGGGCAAGGTCAAGCGGGGCAAGACCGTCCAGACGGCCGTGCTCTCGCAGGAGGTGCGCGAGCTCGACGACGTCAGCAGCATGCGTGTCATCGAGGTCATCGAGTCGGAGAAGCGCGTCTTCGCCGTCGGCGGCAAGGAGGTCTCCGCGAGTCAGCTCGTGGAGCAGCTCGGCTTCACCAACGAGAAGCAGTGGACGCGGGTCAGCGAGCTCTCCGGTGGTGAGCGCCGCCGGCTGCAGCTGCTCAGGCTGCTCGTCGGCGAGCCGAACGTCCTGATGCTGGACGAGCCGACGAACGACCTCGACACCGACACGCTGTCCGCCATCGAGGACGTGCTGGACGGCTGGCCCGGCACCCTCGTGGTGGTGTCCCACGACCGCTACCTGCTGGAGCGCGTCACCGACTCCCAGATGGCCCTGCTCGGCGACGGACGCCTGCGGGACCTGCCGGGAGGCGTGGACCAGTACCTGGAGCTGCGCAACGCCGCGGGTCCCATGACGGCGACCGGCAGTGCGGCGTCGCCGGCCATCAGCGGCGGGTCCACGGGCGCTTCCTCCGAGGCCGAGCTGCGCCAGGCCCGCAAGGACCTCACGCGCATCGAACGGCAGATCTCGAAGGTGGACGCCCAGAAGGGCAAGCTCCAGCAGCAGATGAACGACGCCGGGGCGAAGAGCGACGCCGACTTCGGCCACATCGCGGAGCTCAACGCGCGGCTGAAGGAGCTGCAGGCCGAGATCGAGGACCTCGAGGCGCAGTGGATGGAGACCTCCGAGGTGCTGGGGGAGTAGTACCCTGCTCACCAACGGACAGGGGACGGACGGGAGTTGACCGGTCCGTCCCCTTCCGTATCCGGGGCCTTACGTCAGCGGCACGCGATGTTGCTCAGGCCGCGTGCGGCGGCGCTCGGCTTGCACGTCACCGTGGTGTTCAGCGACTTCGACTGGACCCAGACCTCGTACCCCAGCACCCCGCCGAGCACGGTGTTGCCGGTGAAGACGTTGCCCGTTCCCCAGCCGTCGAGAACCGCGTGCACCTGGAAGGCATCGAGCAGGGTGCCCTTCCCGGAATTCCCTTCGATCCGGTAGTTGTTGCCCTTCACATCCACCCAGGAGTCGCCGAAGTTCGCACCGGAGTAGCCGGAGTTGGTGAACACGTTGCCGATGATCAGGCCTCCCGCCGTGCCCTCCTTGACGTCCACGCCCTCGGCCGTGGTGTTGGTGATGCGGTTACCTCGCACCGTGATGCGGTCGGAGCGGTCTGGCAGCCCACCCAACCAGTTGCTCTTCGCGCTGCCGAGGTAGATCCCCTCGCCGTAGGCGGGCGTGGTGAGGCCGGTGTCATGGATGCTGGAGTTGAGGATGGCACCGTCACTGCTGCCCGAGCGGAAGTGCACGGCCTCCATGCCGATCCTGCCGACGTCCACGCCGTCGATGATGGTGTTCCTGGAGCCGTCGAGCACGATCCCCTTGCTGGAGGTGGCGACGGAGATGCCCTTGATGCGCCAGTGCGAGCCCGTGATGTGCAGGCCGTATCCGGAGGAGATCGAGCCCGAGGAGAGCACGGCGTTGCGCGATCCTTTCAGGGTGATGGGGGCTGCTGACGTTCCGGAGGTGGTCGCCTTGAATGCCCCGACGTACGAGCCGTCCCTCAGCTCGATGACCTGTCCTGGCCGCGCGGTCGTGAGGGCAGTCTTCAGCCCGGCGGAGGTCGAGACCTGCACGACGCCGGCTGGCACGGAAACGGGAGCTGGGGTGACGGCCACGGGAGCGGGAGCAGGTGCCGTCACTGGCACGGGGGTGGGCCGGGGAGGCGTTCCGGCACCTGGGGGAGTGGCGGGTTTCGGTGTGGTCGAGTTCGCCACGGTGAACTGCACGGTTGTCTCCTGTCGTCCGGCGGACGTCTCCCACCGCACGTTGAGCTTATGCGCCCCGGCTTCCGCCGAGACGGGCCAGGAGTAGGGGGCGGTGAGATCCTGGCCCAGGTAGGTGCCGTCCAGCTTGAACTCCACCTTCACCCCCGTCTTCACCCCCGTCGGCGCGTTGACGGAAGCGGAAAAACTTCCGGTGGACCGCGTCGTGTCCGCGAGGGTCCTGCCATCAGCCAGGACGGTGTAGGCGGAGGCAGTGGCAGGCGCCGCGAAACCTGCCAGAGCGACGGCGGCGACGGCAAGGCCTGCCGCTGCCCGGCGGCATACGCGCTCGCTGAAGCGATTGTTCATGGGCTTCTTTCTGGAGAGACCATCCCGTGGAACGGGCCAGCTCTCCAGACGCTAGCCAGCGGAAGGGAGTGGGCTTACACCTCGGGGCAGAGCCTTGCAAGAAAAAGCGGAAGCTGAGCCATTGCTTGCAATCGCTTGCGCCAATCGAGGCGGACGCTTCGGAAAGGTGACAGCGCGCGATCGCGCGCGAGGTCGAGTCGCCCGGGTAGCGCGGGCATGGCAAACTAGATAACCGTGCGCACATGCTCCGGCACCACCCGGAGCCGTCGCGGTCCGCCCTGGTGTAATGGCAGCACCCCAGCCTTTGGAGCTGTGGAGTATAGGTTCGAATCCTATGGGCGGAACGGGGGATCGCTGGCCGGACAGGTCAGTCCGCCGCACACGCCGGTCACCTACAGGTAGGAGCGCTTCTTCGTGAGCCACCAGGACGAAACCACTGCCGCCGGGCACCCGGACACCACGGAGGGACCCGCCGCGGTCATCGTCCTCGCCGCCGGAGCCGGTACCCGGATGAAGTCCCGGACGCCGAAGATCCTCCATGCCATCGGCGGCATCTCGATGATCGGTCACGCCCTCCGCGCAGCGCGCGCGGTACAGCCGCGTGAGCTCGCCGTCGTCGTCCGCCATGAGCGCGACCGCGTCGCCGAGCACGTCACCGGACTGGACGTCGCCGCGGTCCTGATCGACCAGGACGAGGTTCCGGGTACCGGCCGTGCCGTCCAGGTGGCGCTCGCAGGTCTCGACGAGCGGGCCGGGAAGCCGCTCACCGGCACCGTGGTGGTCACCTACGGCGATGTCCCGCTCCTCACACCGGAGACCCTGCAGCACCTTGTGGCCGTGCACCAGGGCGAGGGCAACGCCGTCTCCGTCCTCACTGCGGTGCTGGAGGACGCCACGGGCTATGGGCGGATCCAGCGCCACGAGGACGGCACCGTGGTGGCGATCGTCGAGCACAAGGACGCTTCGGCGGAGCAGCGCCTCATCCGCGAGGTCAACTCGGGGATCTACGCTTTCGACGCCGGCGTGCTGCGGGCTGCGCTCACGCAGGTCGATGCCTCCAACGCCCAGGGCGAGATGTACCTGACCGACGTCGTCGGGATCGCCCGCGCGGAGGGTCGGCGCGTGGCCGCCGTCGTGCAGGAGGACCGCTGGCAGGTCGAGGGCGCCAATGACCGCGTGCAGCTCGCCGCGCTCGGCGCAGAACTCAACCGTCGCATCGTCGAGCGCTGGATGCTCGCGGGCGTCAGCATCGTCGACCCGGCCACCACCTGGATCGACGCCACCGTAGTCCTCGAGGAGGACACCACGATCCTGCCGGGCACGCAGCTCCACGGGGAGACCGTCGTGGCGCGCGACGCCGTCGTCGGTCCGGACACCACGCTCACGGACGTGGTCATCGGCGAGGGAGCCCATGTGGTCCGCACGCACGGCAGCGGCGCCCGCATCGGAGCAGGAGCGAGCGTGGGTCCCTTCACCTACCTGCGTCCCGGCACCGTCCTCGGCGAGGAGGGCAAGATCGGCGCGTTCTACGAGACCAAGAACGTGACCGTCGGGCGCGGCTCTAAGCTCTCGCACCTCGGATACGCGGGGGACACGGAGATCGGCGAGTACACGAACATCGGGTGCGGCAACATCACCGCCAACTACGACGGCGTCTCCAAGCACCGTACTGTCATCGGCTCCCATGTCCGCACCAGCTCCAACACGGTCTTCGTGGCCCCGGTGACGGTCGGTGATGGCGCCTACACGGGCGCAGGTGCCGTGGTGCGTAAGGACATCCCTGCGGGCGCGCTCGGTATCACCGTCGCCGCGCAGCGCAACATCCCGGGTTGGGTTCCCGAGAACCGCCCAGGTTCCCCGTCCGCCATCGCGGCAATCGCCGCCCCTTCAACTGACAGCCCCTCGAGCACCTCCACGGAAAAGAGCACCACGGCATGAGTGAGATCACGGCACGCGGCGAGAAGAAGCTGGTCCTCGCGTCAGGGCGGGCACATCCGGAGCTGGCTGAGGAGATCGCGTCCTGGCTGGGCACGGAACTCCTTCCGGTCTCGGCGTACGACTTCGCAAACGGCGAGATCTACGTGCGCTCCGGGGAGAGCGTGCGCGGTACCGATGTGTTCGTCATCCAGGCGCACCCGGCACCGCTGAACAACTGGCTGATGGAACAGCTCATCATGGTGGATTCGCTGAAGCGGGCGTCCGCAAAGCGCATCACCGTCGTCTCGCCCTTCTACCCCTACGCCCGCCAGGACAAGAAGGGTCGCGGCCGCGAGCCCATCTCGGCCCGTCTCATCGCGGACCTGTACAAGACGGCCGGCGCCAACCGGCTCATGTCGGTGGATCTCCACACCTCGCAGATCCAGGGCTTCTTCGACGGCCCGGTGGACCACCTCATGGCCATTCCGCTCCTCGCGGACTACATCCGTACGCGGGTCGACGCCGACAACGTCACCGTGGTCTCTCCGGACACCGGTCGTGTGCGGGTGGCCGAGCAGTGGGCCGAGCGCCTCGGTGGGGCGCCACTGGCCTTCGTGCACAAGAGCCGTGACCTGACGGTGCCGAACCAGGCTGTGTCCAAGCAGGTCGTGGGGCAGGTCGAGGGCCGCACCTGCGTGCTCATCGACGACATGATCGACACCGGTGGCACCATCTCCGGAGCCGTCCAGGTGCTCAAGAACGCCGGCGCCAAGGATGTCATCATCGCGGCGACGCACGCGGTGTTCTCGGAGCCGGCCTCACGCCGACTGGCGGAGTCCGGTGCCCGCGAGGTGGTGGTGACGAACACCCTCCCCATCCCGTCGGAGAAGCGGTTCCCGCAGCTCACCGTCCTCTCGATCGCACCGCTGATTGCGCGTGCCATCCGTGAGGTGTTCGACGACGGATCCGTCACCAGCCTGTTCGACGGCAACGCGTAGGTAGCACTGCGTAGTTTTCGGAGGGGATGCGCGTAGTCGCAAAGGTAAGTCGGGTTAGTAATACTCTCGGAAGACGCTGGCGGTCTCCGTAGTGTTGTTCTTGTTGGACCGAGAGGTCCGGCATGAGGGCCTGTGCCCTTCCCCCGCAGTACTGCGGGTTCCGGTTCGGAGCCAGCGGCATTGGAGTTTTCCTGAGACCAAGACTCCGTCCCCAGCTGCCGCTGGCTCCTCCGAACCGGATCACTAACTTCACACCGACGGCATTCGTCGGTGCAGAGCAGGGCCGGAGCATCAGCTCCGGCCCTGCTCTTGTTTCATCTGGCCCGCGTTCCTGATCGCCAGCGACGGCCGACGTCGAGGACAAAAAGGTAGGGCCGGAGCTGTGTGCTCCGGCCCTACCTTGTACTACTCGGTGATGCTGAAGGCTTATGCCTCAGCCGAGCGGCGGCGTGCTACGAAGATGCTGCCGGCGCCGAGGCCGAGTGCACCGATGCCCGCTGCGCCCCAGAGGAGCATTGCGGAGTCGGCGCCCGTGTTGGCGAGGCCACCCTTGCCCGCGGTGGTTCCGCCGGTGGTGCCGCCCGTCGTTCCGCCGGTGGTTCCGCCGACGGTGCCACCGACGGTGCCACCGGTGTTTCCACCCGTGTTGCCGCCGGTGTTACCACCCGTGGCGAATGCGGAGTCGACGACGACGACCGAGGTGACGGTCGCGCCGGATTCGCGGCCCGTGGCGGTGAGGGTGTAGACGCCTTCTTCTTCGAGCTGAACGCCGTAGGAGAAGTTGCCCTCGGCATCAGCGGTGGTGGTTCCCTCGAAGACAATCGCGTTGAGAACGATCAGTCCGGTGCGTGCTGCAGCGGCACCACGGCGCCGAAGCCTGCAGCGGAGGGGGTGAGATCCGTGCGGTCAACAGTGATGTCGATGATCTCGCCGGGCTGGAAAAGACCCTCGTTGCTGCTGAAGGTGACGGTCTCGCCGGGGGCGACCGTTCCGTCGCTGACGGCGCCGGGCGCCGGGGTGGTGACGTAGGCGGGGGTCGAGACAGGAGCAGCCTGGGCCGCACCTGCTCCGAGAAGGGTGATGGTACCGGCGATTGCCAGGACGGAGGCGGTCTTGTTCATGGTGGCTCCCCAAAAGAAAGAATGAGACGAAAAGGTGAAGTGATCGGGCTTTCGTTCCCCAAACGCCCTAGATCAACTTCCTGTACCATATAGCACCCGTCCCGATTACTCTAATCCGGGTCAATTGCTACTCACACAAGAAGAATCTCTACTCACAAGCTAGCAGTGAGAACCGAGGATGAGAAGGAATTCGAGACTCTGAGCGTGGATGTAACGCACTGTTAACCTCGCACGACCTCTAGCTCACTGTTAGCTGCCACAAGACCCGGAGGACTCGAGGGGCAGAACGACGTCAGCTAGGTCCTGAAGGGTAGGGGTGACATCGAGGACAGGCTCGCCCTCCTGAACCACCTTGGCGAAGTCGACCTCCAGCGTTGCACTTTCCCCTGGCCCAAGCTGCGTCGTCAAGATGCCCACCGGCCTGCCGCCGTGACTGTAGGACCCGAGGGGGACTTCCTCACCGTTGATTCGGGCCGTCTGCAGAAGAGCTTGCGCGGGTCCGTAGGCCACTGTGTTGGTTTGTACTCGGCCGGCAGGAACACCGAAAGCGCCTGCACCTGTCACGTACTCGGGCAGAGAGGTGGCTGCATCGGCCGGCGCGGTGTTCGTCAGGGTGACTTTCAGGGTGTATTGCGAGTACCCGTCATCCGAGCATTGCCGGAGTAGTTGAGCGGTTCTTTGCACGTAGTAGTCCATTTTGGCGCCCGTGCCGTCGTTGAAGTACGCACCAAAGGTTGCTCCGCCAACCAATGGGCCTGTAACCGCACCGGCGAGATTTGTTTGCGCAAGGACGTCCTGCTCGCTTGACGTCGATGACCACAGGTAGAGCCGACCCTGATCGGTGCTGGTGACCAGCGCATTCATCAGTTGCTGACTGTCTCCCTCGTAGCTCGCAAGCGCTTCAAATACCTTGCCGGCGACAACGGCAAAGTACTCGTCCTGCAGCGCCGGTTCCTCAATTTGCGCATACACGTCGGCCATCAGGGTCGGCACTACGTTCGTCGCGTTCAGCGCTGTTGGCAGTTCGGTCTGACCCAGGAACTGGTTCACAGTTGGGTCGTCAAATTCACCGAGTTCGACTGGTCCTGTAGCGGTGAGAAGATTGGCAAGGACCACAGGATCAAGTGCAACGACGCCGTCAATGTGCGACCCCTCGTTTCTCTGCTCCCACATCTTCTTCGCAGTCTGGGCAGAGGTAGGGAAGTCCGGAGTGAGATTGACACTCTGCATAAAAGCACCCATGCGAAAGGTGTAGATCTCCTCCTGATTGGCGTCAATCAGGACGGGAGGTTCGAACCTACCAAGTTCCGTGGCGCTCCCCTGATCGGTAAGCGAGATCTGTCCGTCGTCAACGGTAATAACGGCAAGCGCCCCTGGAATTCCACCAGTGGCCCGGATCTCTGCGCTGTTCTGTACCAGAATTAGGTAATTGCGTGGTCCGTCCGCTCCTAGCATTGGAGGTAGTAGTTTTCCCACACGAGTTGCAGTACTGATAGGCCCTCTGACTTCGTCTAGCGCGTCAACAGTCTCCTGTAGGGGCCCCGCGATTTGAGGCAGTAGCGTTGAGCGGTCTATCGCCTCCAAGCGAGTGTAGGAAAGCTCGATAGTGTTGGAGGCAGACGACAGAGTCGGTGATACCTCGGTCAAAAAGGCGGTATCAATACGACCGTCGACAGGACTGAACGTACCCCAGTCTAGGAAAGCGACCCTATCAATTAACGGCGCGACAGCCCGGTGAACTACGTCGTCTGCAGACACAGATATCTCAGAAACTGCTGTGAAGTTCTGGCCTACTAGCGGCACTATGCCGGCGGCTCGCCATAACGGGTCGGTTCCGGCTAATCGAGCGGCAGTAGTGTGTCGCTGTAAATCTGAGGCGATAGCCCTGGCTCGATCTTGGTCACGGTCAACAACGGCCGCCTGCAGTTCTGGAAGCAGCAACCTGCTGCTCTCAAGGTTACTGCGAACTTGATCGGCGCGGTAGGCCAACCAACCAGCAGCAGCCATGAGCACAACCGATACGCCGAGAATTAACACTATAAATCGGCGGAACCGTGAAGGGTGAGCGTCCTGTTTTTTATCTATAGACAGGTGCATGGGTTGCACGCTACCGGTTCGCTGGGGACGTTCATTGCGCGATGGTCCGTCAGTCATGCCAAGAAGTCCTTTGCGAATTGAGCGAGAATCTTTAGAAAGCGCCGTGCCGTGTCAAGACCGCCTTGAAAGTCCTGAGCAGGATGGCTAAATCGCCAAGGAACGACCAGTTTTCAACGTAATAGAGATCGAGTCGGACCGTCTCATCCCATGACAAAAGAGAACGGCCGCTGACTTGCCAAAGCCCGGTCATCCCAGGCCGAACCAAGAGGCGCCGGTGAGCTCTAATGTCGTAGCGCTTCACCTCGGCGGCTAAGGGAGGCCGAGGACCTACGAGGGACATGGACCCTCCTAGCACGTTGAACAGTTGCGGTAGTTCATCCAAGCTGAACTTACGCAATATACGCCCGATCTTCGTAACCCGAGGGTCGACCTTCAGCTTGAATAGTACGTCGTTGCCTTCGTTACCGTTGCGGAGTTCCTCCAACTTGTCTTCAGCGTCCACCACCATAGAGCGGAACTTGAACATTTCGAAACGTTGGCCGGCGGTGCCAACCCGTTCCTGTTTGAACAGTACTGGGCCTTGTGAGTCCAAGCGCACTAGAATCGCGATGAAACCCAGCAAAGGAGCCATCGCGATGATCAAGGCGCTGGCTCCAAGGATATCTGTAGTGCGTTTCACAATGCGCTGACCCTTTTCAAGGTTCGGCGTCGAAACATGAATAAGCGGCAACCCTGCAACGGGGCGGGTGTGTATGCGCGGTCCAGCTACATCCGTAAGGGCCGGCGCCAAAATAAGCCGGATATTGAGATCCGCCAGCGCCCAACCAAGCGCCCTGATTGTTTCGGGCGCCAGCTGCATACTGCTGGACAGTGCTACCGCATCAGGCGAGAAGGTCCTGATGTCTGAGACGATTTCGTCTGCTTCAATTGCTCGTCCGACAATTGGAAGGTCCAGATGCTCGACCGTACTCGAATTGGGCTCCACCCCAGGAAGATAGGCACCTACAGGAATGTAGCCCGCCATTGGCTGCCCACGGAGAGAATCTGCGAGGTGCTGCACTCCGCTTGTACTACCGACCACCAAAACCCGCAGCGAACTTCTGCCATGGGACCGTTCCACGTGCAGTAACCGGCGGAGTATTACTCGAGAGAGCAACAGCATCAGGAGGCCGGCGGGAAGCGCTACACCAACATAGCCGCGGGCCGTATCGAGCTGGAGCGCGTAGCTGACTATAGCCACTAGCCCGAAAAGTATAAGGGAGGCGCTGAAAACTCGCTTGAACTCTTCCGGCCCGTGTCCCAGTACAGTTGGCTCTCGGCTACCGCGTAGCGACAGCATGGCCCACCACCCTGCAGCGAGGACGAGTGACAAGAAGACATAAGGCTGTTCGATCGCATTCAACCTCTCCGCTTCGGGTACTCCAAAACGGACAATTAGTGCCCCTACCGTTGCCCAGAGGACGACAGCCGCATCGACTATCGCTAATCGACGACTGTGCCGACGGGCCCAGCTACCCGGTTCTATATGAACTGACACCGATTCCCCATACTTTGTAATGCGGCGCTAAAAGCCGTGCTAATTTTCCGTCTGCGATGGCGAGCCGAATACTCGCTGGTCGAAGTCTGATTGGTCTCGTTTCACCGAGCGCCTGGTAGGAGCGGGAGTAACGTCTGAGCCTGAAGCGGCTATCGAATCGTACGAGTAATAGCTGTACGCGTATGCATCAGGGCCTTTGCTTGGCAGCAGATTGATAACGACCCCAAGCAAGTCGGCCTGCACCATGTTGAGGCTAGCCAGCGACTTCTGGAGGTCAGGCAGCTTCACCTTTGAGGAACCGACGACAAGGACTACGCCTCCCACCTGTTGAGCTAATACCGCAGCGTCGGTGACGGGAAGTAGGGCCGGAGCGTCGATGATGACGGCGTCAAACTTCTGCTCAAGTCGAGCTATTACCTCCCTCATTGCCTGTGAGCCCAACAGCTCACTCGGGTTCGGTGGTATCTGACCTGCCGTCAGGATAAACAGTTCATCGTCACCCCATGGTTGTAGTAAATCTTCGAGATTAGCGCGACCGACGAGAGCTGTTGTTAGGCCGGCGTTTCGTTCCAGTCCGAGGTACTCGTCCACTCGCGGCCTTCGAAGGTCGGCATCTACAAGAACGACTGACTGTCCGCTCTGGGAGATAGCAATAGCAAGATTCGTCGCGGTCGTACTCTTGCCTTCGCCGGGCAACGATGAAGTGACGAGCACTGCTTTCGATGTGGAACTTACTTGAGCGAATTGCAGGTTCGTTCGAATTTGACGAAACGATTCTGCTCGTGGGCTCTGCGTTGGTGCTTGTGTTAACAAAGGCTTCTTTTGGGCGTCAGCATCGAAGGAGATACCGCCTAGAAGTGGAGCGTCGGTCACCCGGCGGAGGTCTGATTCACCTCGGACTCGGGTATCCAAAGCCGTTCGCAGGGCAGACGAAGCGAGCCCGACCGCTAGTCCTCCCACGAGCCCCAGCAGGAGATTCAGTTTCGTGTTCGGTGAGGAAGGTTCAGATGGGGCAGAGGCAGGTTTGATTACAGTCAAACTTACAGGCGATGAACCTCCCTGACTTGGACTCTCCAAACCGGCGACTGACTGAACGAGGCTGTCGGCTGTAGCTTGAGCGATAGCTGTTGCTTGGACTGGTGACGTGTCTTCAACGGAGATCGTGATGATGACCGTGTTGAGATCAGCTGATGCGACTACTTTGTCCGAAAGCTGATCAGCGGTTAGGTCCAGTCCAAGGGAGCTGACAACCGGCTCCAGCACGAGCGGCTCGTTCACGGTTTCGACGTATGACTGGACTCGCGCCTGCGTAAAAGTGTTCCCTTGCTGCAAGTCCTGAACGCTCCCGGAGCTCTGAAGGGCCACGAAAAGCTTAGTTTCAACAGTGTACGTGGGGCGAATTGCGAAGGTCGCCAGGCCAGCCAGCAACAATCCGGCAAGTGCGCAACCCACAATTAGCGCCCAGTTGCGGCGCAGTATACGAGCGTAGTCCGACAGCTCCAAAATGTACCTCTCAAGTGAAAAGACCATCGGCGGTGAGCCCGCCAGACGCATCCCGAGCATAGCGCCTATACGCCTTCTTCCCGCACGACTACGGGCAGCGTGGCTGCGGGATGACCTATGCAGGTGAGGGATACATCGGGGCGAATAGCCGAAGGGCTCCTAGTCAAAGCGCCTGACTAACTTTGCAGGTACCCCGGCATAGAGGGCGTCAGCATCCGTGCTAGAAGTAACCACGGACCCCGCAGCGATGACGCACCCTTGACCGATCACGACGCCACCGAGAACCGTTACGTTCGCTCCGATCCATGTTCCAGTACCAACGGTAATGGGTTGCTCGACGTGCTTCCCGGCCCGTTTGTCCGACTGCCCAATCTCATGGTTTTTCGTCAGGAAAGAGACATTAGGGCCGACATCCACATTGTCGCCAAGAGTCAAAGGTCCGCGGTCCACAAAAACTCCATGATTCACGAAGGATCCGCGGCCAATTGTCAGTCGAGTGCCCTTGATTACGGCCCCGTAGGCGATCGATGAGTCTGAACCAATTCGGGCGCCGCGATGTTGCAGAATGAAAACACGAATCTTGGTTGGGATCAGGGCGGATCGTACGAGGATTTCTTCGAGACGCAATGTTTATTCCCCTTGAGTTCAGAAAAATTGAGTTTAACCGCGAAGGTCACGCTCGTTTCGTTACTTCGTCCTTATAAACGACGACAAGCGCGAATGTCAGAATGGCGTATGCGACGGCTTCGGCAACGAACGCCCCTGCGGCCCCAGCGTAATATGCGCCGACCGGTCCTAGGCCAAGCGAAACCAAAGCGACCCACATTCTCAGCCTAGTGACTCTCCAGGAGACGCCGAGAGCACGAAGCAGCACAGACGGAATAGTGGACATTGATGCAGCGAACCTGTTCACAGCCGCAACTAGGAATAAAGGTGCGACGAATACCCAAGTCTCGCCAAACAAACCGCGTCCAATATTTTCCGGAAGCGAAGTGAGGAGTACGTAAGAGAAGCTTACGGCAATCAGCGTCAGAAGCAGCATCTTTCCGACCTGTCCTTCAACCGTCCCTGAAAGAGAGGAACTCGAAAATTCACGAAGGACGGTGGTTCGAAGGAAATTAATAACAAGGCTAGAAAGTCCAAATATTGCCACTGCAGTACGGAAGGCAGCAACATCTTGCTCGGTGCTGAAGATAGCTAATATTAGTACAATCAGATACCCGAGGGCAGCTCCCAGTGTAGCCTCAACTGTGAAGGCCGAGCCGGACGACCAGTGGTCGCGCGCCCACCCAGCGCTTCTCTTGAACGTTGGAAAACACCCACACCAGACAATGCCGATAGTAGTAACAAAAAAGGCCGTTGCTGCCCACCACCAGAAGGTCTTGTCAGGCTGATTTGTTATATCCGCACTTAGATAGATCACTATGACGTTAGCGCATACATACACCACATCGAAGACGAGGAGACGCATGTCTCGTCTCGTGCCAATCAAGTAGTAGCGAACGAGGTCGGCCAGAACGAATACTGGTACACACGCCGCAACGGTCAAGAGGTTGAGCTTCTGGTCCTGCCAAAAGACCGCAAGTAGTGCCCAGAGAGCGGACATCATCAGCGATACGACTAAACCTGCGCCGATCATGCTCCTGCCCTCACGCCTCCGATCGGTGCTCTTTGACAGAAGGAAGTTTTCCCCGCAGAAGGACCGAATGAGACTAGTCGACAGAACGATGGACGCCAAGATGAAGGAAAAGGCTCCGAGCGAGGAGGCATCAAAGGACTGAGCTGCACTTATAATGTACAAAAGCGATCCAAGGCTAAGCAAGCCTTGATCCGCGAATCCGAGGACGAGACGCCCCCGAATACTAGGCACGACGATCACCGAATAATCGCGCCACGATTCGTATTACAAGTGTCAGTAGTATTACGTAAACTACGATAAACATTGTATTCCAGAATGACGATCTGCCCCAAAAACACATGATTCCCACCGTCAGTGCCGGAACCATCGGACTGATCCGGGAACCGAAGGCAGCGACAAGGAAAACGACCAGTGTCCCGGTTACAAATGCAAGAATACGGCTTGCAGCATCTTCGTGGAAGAAATCAGCCCAAGGGTTACCCCCGACGCCGACATTAGTGAACCCAAGTGCCTCAAAGCGCTGGCTGTAGGTGACGACCGTATTGGGGCGCAGCCCGGAGGGGAGCAGCAGAGCGCTTTGCTCCCAGAAGGTTGTGACGCCTACGCCCTGGAGGTCGTACAGCCGCGAGTAGAGCGGCAGGTATAGGCTATTCGGCAGTATCCATTCGTTCAGCCACACGAGTTTATTCTCAGACCACAAGGTTGGAACTATGGCAAATCCGTAAATACCTAAGAAGAGGGCCAGGGTCAGGATAATCCTCTGACGAAAGGTTGTCACGATAAAGAAGACTGCAGCCACGCTGATGGCTGCAACACTCAAGTAGTTTCTGCCGCCGGCGAGCAGCGTCGGCACCCACAGGATTGCGAGCGGAAGCAATGCCTTGACTCTACTTTCCGGTCGTGCGGCGTTGACTGCCAGGGTAGCGCTTACAGTCAAAGCGAGGACTATGCCAAAAGGGCCGCTCGCAGCCCAAAATTCATCCCTAAAGCTGTGCCGTGTAGAGGACAGCACTGCTTGAAGATTGGTTGCGACGAAGTAGAGATCGTGAATGCCCAAAATAAGAGCGATCCCGACGGCACTTTTGAAGGCGAGGTTGCTGCTTGGGTCCCCAGCAGGGTTCCTCAGCAGGCGCTTCGTTGCCGCGGACAGACTGCGCTGGAAATATGCAGAAATACCTAACATGGCAGAAACCGATGCTGCCACCAGCAAAGATGAGGTTTGCTCGACAGCTGCCCGTTCGTACAAGCCGATAGGAGGCCTCGGAAAGAATGTTATGTCGAGTGTGGCGCCGATGTAAGAACCGCACGCGTAGGGAACGCTGAGAAGTAAACACATGTTCACAGCAACGGTAGCCCTAGCTACAGAGGAAAGTGCCAATAGCCCAATAATCGTTCCTGGGATTGCCACCATCGCTGAGGATTGCAGTGACAAGAGGGCAGCGACGAGGCAAATCAGGCCGGCGAAGAAGGTGCGACCGTTGAACCCTTCGGTAGATTCGGTTCGACTTTGAGCAGGAGCCGCTTTCGCTTCAGACACCTGCGATCCGCACTCCAAGAAGGCCTTCTACTCGTCCTAGCAGTAGAACTGCTGGGACTCTGGCCCCTGTCGGACCCTTACGTGCTGCAGCCAGAACGAGCTTGGCTACACTCCGGAGTATCAAGCCGACTTGTTGGATGAAGTTATAGTGGCGCCTGTAGACGCGGCCCGCTCCTCGAGCGTACTTCTGAACCTTCGCGACGTGTTCCTTGGACGAGACTGGGGACACGGCTTCGTATAAGACAATATCCGGATTGTAGAGAACAGTTAGACCCCTCTTCAGACCTCTTAGAAGCAGGTCTGTTCCCTCGCCAGATTGCCAAATGCTGTGGGATCCAAGTCCAAGTCCCTCGTCGAAATAGCCCACATCTTCAACGAACTCTCTACTCAGAAAAAACGCGGCTTCGATAGCTGACGTCCAAACAGTCCTTTTGTTCAATTGCAATTGCTGTTCCGAGAAGTTCAAACGCGATAGTTCAGAGTCGTCTTCCGGCTGCACTTGGCCACTAATGGCAGACCAACCGGGATGCGATCGAAAGACCTCCGCGAAGGCGTCTGGGCGATAGCGGATATCGTCATCCGGTAAAGCTACGACCGACCATTTCGAAGTGAGCGCTCTCAAGCCCTCGTTGCGCGCCCGAGAGAGGCCTGGGGGTGATTCTATGACTCGCGCCTGCGGTAGGCCAGACTGCTCGACTATCTGTCTTGCTCGGTCATGGTTCTTCTGCGATACCACTACGATTTCTACGCTGGGTATGGACTGAGAAACTATCGATTCGAGGACATCAACCAGAGAGTCTGGGGCATTAAGGGTCGGAATCACAACAGCTATCGTTGAGGGGCATACTTCGGACATTTATTTCTCCCAGCCGCGTCGGTTCCGAGAGCGCTTAGAGTCGTCCGAACTTCGGGCGCTCAAAGCTACCGTTGTAAGGCAATCCTCAAAGGCACTCTGTCGTTCGGAGCAAGTCTCCCGCATTTTTTGGTTGTAGCTGCTTCGAGTTGTGGCCGACGCCGTCAGATCGCGAACTTGAGTCAACACCTCATTGACCGAAAAATCGTTCACGTTATGGACGTACTCGTCAAGACCGAGATCTGAGAAAGCGCCGAAACCCTTTCTTTCATAGGCCAGATGGATTACGTAGTGTCCGGCTTGCAGCGCCATGAGCGCAGCGTGAAGTCGAACTGCCACAATAACCCGCTTTTGCCCGGCGTTTTTGAATAGGGTCGCAGCGCTGATTTCCTGGCGATAGTTCAATAGGGAGCTTACGGGCCGATCGTCATTGCCGGCAGAGGTGCTCTGTACATACATGTCGTAGTTGCAGAGTTTCTCTGCGAGCAGTTTAAGTTGCGCGGGAAACTCGTTCCGCACCTTCCTTATCGACAGAATCGGAACGCTGTCCGGAACTTCATCGGCAAGTCGATCTCCGACTCGGACTGCAGCTAGGTCTGGCACGCGCGACATGTTCTCCAGACGCAGTTCATCTACACTGCGATCGTCACGGAGATATACATGATCGAATCTCTTCATCAATTTACACACTGCTAGACCGAGACCGAACTTCAGTGGACCGACGCTCTGTGGTAGGTAAATTACCCCACTTGTTCTAGTTGACGCTGCCAATAACTGGGGACCGTGAACTAGTGCTGTCTTGAGGGCCTCTATGCAAGTGCCAGCACGAAGATAGCCGCCGCCTACGCCTAGTACGATTGTGAAGCTTCTAATCCTCGCAAGTGTCCGAAGGTAGTCCAAGCGATAGCCGCGACTACTTGGCGCGCTATCGATCACCGTGGCATCGACCTCGCGGAAGGTTTCGGGGTGAGAGGCGAGTAGAACTACCTCACCTTTCGGTCCTACCACCTGCCGCGCGATTTTGACGGCCTCGTCGACTAGAAGCCCGTCACCAGCGTTGTTTGCACTATAAGCGTGCAAGATTAGTGCTTTCAATGATCTTCAATTGCTCTCTGGTAGACGCCGATATGTTCACTGGTGCTCTTGCGCCAAGAAAATCTATCCGCCCATAGTTTACCTTCCCTTTGACACGAATACCTCCGGTTCGTGTCGGACAACGCCAAAACGATGCCGTCCCGCAGGCCGTTTCTGTCCAAAGACTCGAAGCGGAGGGCGGGTCCCGATACCTCTTCCAGCGACCCGCGGTCCGAGCAAACGACAACAGCACCCGCTGCCAAAGCTTCAAGAACGGGGAAACCAAACCCTTCGTAAAGGCTCGGGAACACGAACAGTTGACAGGCTTGCATTAGTGCAATGCGATCGGCGCTAGACACGAAACCAAGATAAATGACGTTGTTCGCTTTGCTGGCTTCACGAAGGATTTCGGAATGATGCCAGGCTGGTTTGCCCGCGATGACTAAGATGATGCCGAGCTCTATTATTTCGGGCGAACCGAATGCAGCAATCAGTTCTAATAGATTCTTCCGCGGCTCAATATTCCCTACATACAATACGAAGTTTTCCGTGGGAAGCTTGTTTTGCACCGACTCGGATATGTGACAGGTCTCGTGAAATAAGCCTGAGTCTATGCCGTGAGGAATGACGGTGATGGTTCTGCCGTATAGGTTGAAGACGCTGGCGATGTCGTTTGCGCTTGAGTGGGAAACAGTGATCAGTTCATCAGTGGATCTTATCGCCGCTTGTACTCGAGTTCGCCATATTCGCTCTTCGGCGGTTGACCTACCGTTGTCAATCCAGCGGCTAGCGATACCGTGGACGGTGAGGACGCTCGGATTAACGCCTCTGATCAGGGGGCCGGTATCGGCTACGTAATGTAGTACCTCGTCTGAACGCCCTTTCCGCAATCCGTGGACCGATTCCATGAGCATCGTGGTCAAAGGGTTTTTGCCCGCTGGTATTCGAGAAACGGAGTGCCCGAGCGTCTGCAAATTGGTTTCCAGGGCGCGGGCGTATGTCGTATTTCCTCCAACATGCCGATCAAGGATACGTGCTGGCATCTGAATCCTCATACGTGCTCCTGCCGATTTAACGTTTCTCTGAAGATACTCTTATAGTTCAACGCATGATTCTCTGGAGACATTTTCGATATTAAAGAAATGCTCCTTTTCGCTAGATCCCGGCTTGCGCTCTCGTCATTCGCGAGGGCAAGTATGAATTCTTTGGCCTCATGTGAGTTGGAGACTGCGTGCAGTCCAGATCCTTCAAAGCAGGGGATGTCGCGAACTATTATGGGTAAGCCCATTACCGCTGCGTCTAATATGCTTATAGGAAAACCCTCATAATCCGCAGTGTGCAGGTACAACCAGGCTGAGGAAAGGTTCCGCTTGAGTGTAGTTTGGTCAACCCATCCGGTCACTGTGATTCCGCTTCGCTCCAGCAGGTTTCTATATCTTTCGTCCCCGTCGCCGACCCACACAAACTCGTAATCCTCGTCAGTTTGGCGTACCAGACGGGCCACCTCTAAAAAGTACAGAGGGTTCTTTTGTTTCGTTAGTCTGCCGACCATGACGATCTTCTTAGCATCTACGGCAACTGCTTCATCCGCAGATGATCGATCATCGAATTTGATGTGCGGCACATTCGACGCTTCCCGCACTAGAGCGGGAGAGCGAAATAGTGTGGCGGCCTTATACTCTTGCTCGTTTAACGTGATAAACGTTGCGGTCCGTTGCGAAAGCGCCCTTTCAACCAAGAAGTAGATTTGTCGCACCATTGCTTTTTTATTGACATCGTGGAACGCGAAGCAGTGAGGCTGATAGATTATCGGCACGTCGGATTTGAGCACGCGTGAGTAGAACCCAGCTAGGCTGGAGTGAGCGAAGATAACATCTGCCTGCAGCGCATTTGCGTATCCTCGGATCCCGAGCGGTCTCGCTAGCGGGTTGCGTGGAAGGGGAGCTTGGTCTGAAAAGGCATCGTCGGGAGTGTCAGTTCCTCTCCACATGAGAAAATGTTCTTCACTTTTTGTGGCGATTGCTATATCGTTCACAGCGCGACTAACCCCGCCCGCATAGCAGTCGGTTACGTGCAAAATGCGCATTCGTTCCTTCCTGTTGAGGTAGCTGAACTCATCTCGAAGCTTCTTCCAACTGGGCTTGGAGGCCTTGTCATAGAGTCTGGCAGTAGTTTTTTAGACATTTGACTGACGGCTCACCCATTGTCTTTCCAGGTCCAATATGCGTTCGACTGCCGGTCGCAGCTGGTCGAAACTACGTCTGAAGGTTGCTGAGTCTTTTCCGTACGGATCGACGACATCGTCCTCAGCTAAGCGGTCGATCCCCGGATTGCTTCGATTTTTTCTCGCTGCCTCCACGGCGGCGCTCCATCTTAACGTTGGACTGTAAGTCATCGCCACCTGAGTAGGCGCTATTCGAGCGAACTCCCGGATTGTGAAGGTTTTCATCAAAGCGCCGGGGTATAGTTCAACAATTCTTGATCGGTGTTCTCGAGACATAGCTAGGATGAGATCTGCTTCCTTCAACATGGAAGAATGAATCTGCTTCGCACGGAAGCCAGAAGCGTCGATCTCCTCTTGTGCTAAGGCATCGGCAATATGCTTCTCGGCTGAATGACCTGCGAGCGCACGAGTGCCCGCGCTCGATAGCAGAAATTGGTCGGGCGAGAGAGCGTCAAATCCGTCTTGCAGTAGAAGTTGGGCCATCGGTGACCTGCAAATGTTTCCAGTACAGACCGTGAGGATTTGGAACGGTCGCCCTTCAGGCGAGCCTTTCGAGGCCTCCGAGTGCTCCAACGTCATAGTCTACGGTCTACCTATCCCCTTGAAGTTCCAGCCGGCGGAGCGCCAGAGCTGCTGGTTCATCATATTGCGCCCATCCAGCAAATTCTTGGAACGCACCAACGATTCGGCATGTTGAGGGGTCAGACTCTGGTACTCGACCCATTCTGTGAGAGTAAGAATTGCATCGGTGTCGGTAATCGCGTCGTCCAAGGAGGGTGTGTACCTCAGTTCTGGAAATCGTAGTCGAGCACCTTCAATCGCTTGTGGATCGGTGACAGTGACGTGTGCGCCCTGCAGTTGCAGTTGCGCGGCGATGTTGAGGGCGGGGGAGTCTCGGACATCGTCACTGTTGGGTTTGAATGCTGCACCGAGCACTGTGATGCGTCTACCAAGCAAGGACCCGCCGACGAGCTTGCGGGTCAGCTCGACGACTTGGATGCGTCGGCGGACGTTGATGTCGTCAACTTCCCGCAGGAAGGTGAGTGCCTGGTCGGCTCCGAGTTCGCCGGCGCGGGCCATGAAGGCCCGGATGTCTTTCGGAAGGCAGCCTCCGCCGAAACCGATACCAGCGTTCAGGAACTTCCGGCCAATGCGCTCATCCATGCCCATCGCGTCAGCTAGAACTGTGACGTCAGCCCCTGTTACTTCACACACTTCAGCCATGGCGTTGATGAAGGAAATTTTGGTCGCCAGAAAAGAGTTCGCTGCAGCTTTCACGAGTTCAGCTGTGGCGTAGTTCGCACGGAGGCGTCGAGTTCCCGTTGCAAGTGGTGCAGCGTAAACGGTGTCGAGTACTTCTGTTGCCCGATCGCCCGCCTGGTTCTCTGGAACGCCGTAGACAAATCTGTCCGGTGACAGGGTGTCCTTCACGGCGAAGCCTTCGCGGAGAAACTCGGGGTTCCAAGCGAGCACGGCGTCTGGGTGCCGCTCCGCGAGGTCCTCGGCAAGGCGGTACGCAGTGCCGACGGGAACCGTGGATTTTCCGACGACGAGGTTGCCGGGCTCAAGGGCGTCCAGCAGGGAAATGAAGGCGCTGTCCACATAGCGCATGTCGGCCGCGTATTCGGCCTTTCGCTGAGGGGTTCCGACGCAGAGGAAGTGTACTTCTGCTCCCCTGGCATCCATCATGCTCGAGCTGAATTTCAGTCGGCCGGCGGCCAGCATCTCTTGGAGCAGTTCGGGAAGGCCAGGCTCGAAGAAGGGGGCTTGGCCGGCTTCCAGTATTCGGATCTTCTCGACGTCGAGGTCTATGCCGATGACCTCGTGCCCCAACTTGGCCATGCAGGCAGCGTGTACTGCGCCGAGATAGCCGCAGCCGATGACGGAAATGCGCATGGGCTCGTGTCCTAGGTCGAGTGGATGAGTCATGAGCGACTCTAGGCAGCCACCACTAAGACGCCGATGAGGCGAGGATGAGGAAAGGTTAATGTTCGGTGAATACGCGCTTCTCAGGCCGGCGCCGCGACCGCAGCAGCAGCCATCCGAGCACCGTGCCCGTCAACGCGCCCGACGTGTTGGCCAGGACGTCGTAGGGTGTCGCGACCCGCTGGGGGAGCAGGAGGAGTTGGGTGACCTCGATCAACGTGGAGAGCGCCATTCCTGCCAGCGGGCCGGCCCAGCGCCAGCCGCGCGGGGCCAGGATGAACCAGAACAGCCCGAATGGAACGAACATCACAATATTGGCAGTGAACTCGACGGCGTTGTAGGTCACGGACGTGGGAAGCCCGTGGGTGTACAGGAAGCGCAGTCCGCGCCTGAGCCACTCGCCGCCGGCCGCGTCCACGGGTGAGGGCCACAGCACCACCAGGGCTACGGCCAGGAGCCACAGGGCGCACAGCACTCCTGTGACGGTCTTGTATCTGGGCGAGGGGAGCGGTGCGGTACTCAGGTGGGTCCTTCGAGTTCGGGCGCGTGGCCGGCAGTGGAGTTGCTCCATTATGGGCGCACGAACCCGTGCGACGGCCGGGAGGCAGGCATCCTGTAGCATGGAACGCGATGCCTAGGCGAGGGAGCGGGCCGGACTGCACGAGTTCCGGCCGTACTCCGTGATCGACGGTGGCTAGCGACTTGACTGGTTTCTAGACGACTGCCTCCTCGCGTGTTCCTTCCGCCCCGGCAACGTCCCAGTGCTTCCGCAACGTGCGGTGAGCCGCAACGTCCAGGAGAAACCATGTCCGAGCAGAAGCTCCCAGCACACGTCCGCACCGAGTTCGGCAAGGGCGCTGCCCGCCAGGCCCGCCGCGCCAACATGATCCCCGCCGTCGTCTACGGGCACGGTGCCGAGGCCATCCACATCCTGCTGCCCGCGAAGGCCACCACCCTCGCCGTGCGCACCCCCAACGCCCTGCTCACGCTGGACATCGAAGGCACCAACCACTTGGCGCTTGTCAAGGACATCCAGCGCAACCCCCTCAAGCAGATCGTGGAGCACCTCGACCTCCTGACCGTCCGCCTCGGTGAGAGGGTCGAGGTCGACGTCGCCGTGCACGTCGAAGGCGAAGCCGCTCCCGACGTCGCCGTCAACCTCGAGGCGAACACCGTGCTCGTCGAAGCGGATGCCACCAACCTGCCCGAGACCGTCACGGTCAGCATCGCCGGACGCAGGGCAGGCCAGCACGTCTACGCCTCCGACATCGTGCTCCCCACCGGCGTCACCCTCCTGCTCGACCCGGAGACCCTCGTCGTCAACCTCTCCGGCGAGACCGAGCAGGACCTCGGCGAAGAGCCTGAGACCGACGTCGACACCGAGGGCACCTCCGAAGGTGCGACGGCGTCACACGGTGACTCCAACGCCGTCATCAGCGACGCCGACGAGAAGTAGGCAGGACCCGCACGGTGTCAGCTGACACCTGGCTCGTAGCCGGGCTCGGAAACCCCGGGCCCGGCTACAGCGGTAACAGGCACAATGTGGGCCAGATGGTCCTCGACCTGCTAGCGGGCCGCATGGGCGGGCGCTTCACGTCCTCGAAGGCGCACGCTGTCACGCTCGAAGGCCGCCTGGGCATCGGCGGGCCCCGCGTGGTCCTGGCGAAGCCGCTCACCTACATGAACCTCACGGGCGGCCCCGTGTCGGCGCTCGCACGCTTCCACGACATCGCCGCCGACCACGTCATCGCCGTGCACGACGAGATCGACATCCCCTTCAACACTTTGAAGCTGAAGCTCGGCGGGGGCGAAGGCGGACACAACGGCCTCCGTGATATCAGCAAGGCCCTCGGCACCAAGGACTACTACCGGGTGCGGGTAGGCGTCGGGCGTCCTCCAGGACGCCAGGACGCCGCGGACTTCGTCCTCAAGGACTTCGGAACCGCCGAGAAGAAAGAACTGCCCTTTCTCATCGACGACGCCGCGGACGCCGTCGAACTCCTCATCCGCGAGGGGCTGCTCGAAGCCCAGCAGAAATTCCACCCATCAAGAGCATGAATATCCTTACCGGCCTGCGCCGAGCAACACTGACAGGTCGATGTCAGCTACGCCGTCACCGGTACTTGCTTTCCCAATTCACTAGTGTCTCCACGGCTGGCACCAGCTCGCGCACCATTTGCTGGTACACCTCGTCCGGGCGGCGATAGGGGTCCACTACATCGTCTTGTCCTGGGTCAGAAGGGTTGACGCTACGTGCACGAACCACCTTGGGCAGAATTGAGCGCCAGCGCGTCGGTCCGGACAACGATGGGTCACCGTCCAGTGAACTGAGCAGGCGCGCAAACTCGCGGAGGGTGAACGTCTTGCGCAACAATGACGGCGCCATCTCGACCACGCGGCCCCTATGCTGACGAGTCAGGGTCAGGACCAAGTCCTTACCGTCCAAGATGCTCTCATCGAGCTGCCGAGCGCGGAAGTTTTCGGAATCGGCATCAAAAGAACGAACAAGACCAGCAACCTGGGGCTCTATGGGAGAGTCAACCAGAGCACTCGTGCCAGCACTGCAGATCTCGAACTCGTCAGGCGCGATTCTGGTCAGAGCCTTCTGTAGCAGGCGTTCAGCCATGGGGGAGCGGCAAATGTTGCCGGTGCAGACGGTGAGAATGCGAAACGGAGGGTCCGGCGTCATGGCTCAGTTCTGTTAGGTTCCGCCGGGCGCTGGGAAGGACCGGCGAGAGGTGCGAGTTCTCAGTTCAGCCTACCCGTCAGTGTCACTTGCGGAGCGGAGCTGATGGGCGCGGTCGACGTGACGCTGTGCCTCTGCTCCACGCGTCAGCGCCGAGGAGCGGTGCGAAGCGCTAGCGCTCCACGACGTCGGCGCCGATCACGTGACCGCCGTCCACGATCAGATCGACATCCCCTCCAACACGATCGGACTGAAGTTCGGCGGCGGTGAAGGCGGGCACAACGGCCCGCGACGGGCTGCTCGAGCCCAGCAGACGTTCCACTCGGCACAGTAGATCCGGCGGGCCGTCACTCGGCTGCCGTTGCGACATGAAGAATCCGTCATGCGTAGTTTTCCTCATCTTCTTCGAGTATTCGAGACGCTGAGGTGGGGAGAAATACGGGTAACACTCCCGTCACCCTCCGTAGATTCCACTCGTGTACCCGCGACGCGGCCTTCCTACTCTAAGGAAAGGATCATCGTTGCAGTACTGGGGGAACAGGACGAATGGCTCGTGGAGTCTCAAAAGCACGGTCTCATCAGCACATCAAAACCTTCTCACGGAGGCCCGTCCGCGGCTTCGTTGGCGGAGCAGGCGTTCTTTGAGGTCAAGGTGGATGTTGTGGACAAGGTTCTGCAGCGGGTCGTCACCGAAGGCTCCGTGGGGGCAGTGCTGCTCGGAGTGGAGGGAAGCGGCAAGACAGCGCTCCTGCGGCTCGTGGCGCACGGTGCTGCCAGGACCCACCACGTGGTGCGGATCTGGGCTTCTCGCAGTGCCTCCAAGGATCCCTACCGCGCCCTTGCCTTTTTCCTCGCGGAGCTGGAGCCTGAACAGACCCGGCACCCGCTGACCATCCTGCAGGGAATCCGTACCCTGCTCGATGAGCAGGCGAACGGACGGCCCGTGGTGTTCGCGATCGACAACGCGGAGTATCTCGACCCGGAATCGGTCCTGGTCATCACCCGGCTGGCCATGGCCGGGAAGTCGACCGTTGTCATCGCAGCCGAATCGCTCAGGACCCTGGATGATTCCTTCTCCGACCTGTGGCGCGAAGGGGAGCTCGAGCGATTCGATCTGCCGTGCCTGACCCGGGAAGAGATCCGTGCCATCGCAGCGGCGGCGCTCGGCGCCCCTGTTTCCTCGGACGCCATCACGGAGATCTGGCAGGCCACGGAGGGCAACGCCCGGTTCCTCGGAGCCGCGCTCGAAGAACTGCCGCAGTCACGGCTGGTCCTTCAGGCAGGAGCCTGGGTCTCCGCGACTGGTTGCTCGCCGGTGTCCTCCGCTGTTCGCGACCACGCCCGGGCGACGCTCGCGCACCTTCACCCCCGGGCGGCATTCATGGTGCGTGCACTCGCGTTCGCCGGATCCCTCGAGGCAGGAGCTGTGCGCCGGCTCGCGGGCATGTCATCCGGCGGTTCTGACGCCCCGGCACATGGGAAGAGCGAGGGTGTGGATCTCCTCGATGCGCTGCACCCACTGACCGTTCCCGTGGGCGAGGGTGCGATGAAGGTGTCCTTGGCTTCGGAATTGTTCGCCGCAGCGGTGCGCGAGCAGACGACCGCTGCAGAAGCCGCAGCCCTCTACGCCTCCGTAACCGGTCCGGCGTCAGCGGCCCTGGATCCAGGGGCCCTCGACGCGTTGATGCACGCCGAATGGCTGCTAGCCGCCGGCCTCGATGTGCCGGAGAACCTCCGCCTGGCGTCCGCAAAGCGATGCACATCCTTGGGACTGAGCGCACAAGCCCTGTTCTGGTCCTCGCTCCACCCCGGGGAGACAACACTCGAACGGCTCATCGAAGCTGCGCGGTGTGCAGTGAACGGCGGGCATGACGCGAAGGTCGAGGCGTTGCTGATACAGGCCGCCGGGTTCGCCGCCGCTGACGACGCTCCTGTCGGGCCTACGGTGGACCTCCTCATCCTGCAGGCCGGCGTGCTACGACGGAACGGCGCTGCCGCACACCAGCGGACCGCTTTGCTCGATCACGCTGACGGTCGCCTCGATGCAGCCGAGCGCCGGCTCGGTCCGGCATGCACCACGGACCGGGACGTTCTGGTCCGGCGCGGAGCACTCACGATCGCTCGGGCCGAGGAGGCTGCGTTCAGTGGCGATTACCAGGGCGTGCTGGCGCTGGTGCAGGGTTCGAGCCGCACCGGCTGGACGCGGGAGCAGCGTGTGCTCGCGGACGGCCTGCTGTGTGAGGCATTCGCCCTGACCGATCGTCAGAACGCAGCAGCAGGTCTCGCCCATGAGCTCACGGCGGAGCTCGGGCAGCACCCGGTGCTGGACCGCTCGGTATCAGATGCCACACGGCTGCGGCTCGCCGTCGTCCGCTACGCGGTAGGTTACGCAGGCACGACGCCGGAAGCGCCTCCCATGTCTGCGCCGGCCGTCGCAGGCCCTGACACCTTAGGAGACCTGATTGCCGGAGTGGAGGCGGCTCTGCAGGGGCGGACGGACGAAGCGCGGGAGCTCCTGTTCACGGCGGCGCGGCAGCTCGAACGCGGTGACCCGTACGGCCTCCTGCCCCTCGCGGCGGCAGCCCACGCCTACAGCCAGGCCGAGGCCGACCCGGCGGGCTCGGCCCTCGGGTATCTGCCCCTAGCGCAGGGTGGCCGCCGTATGCCGTGGGCGGCTGCCGCCTTCATCAACCAGATCCAGCTGAGTTCAGCCGGATTGCGGGAGCCCCGGAAGGAGACGGCCGCGAAACTCGGCGAACTCGCAGAGGAAGCCCGTGTGGTGGGAGTCCCGATGATCGAGATGACGCACCGATTGGCGCAGCTCCGTGCAGGGGACGTGGGAGCTGCCGCCGCATTGGCGGGCGTTGCCGGGAGCCTGGAGGGCTCGTACGCCGCAGCCTGTTCAGCGTACGCGCGGGCCGTCAGCAGCAGGGATGCCGAGCTGTTCGTGCGAGCCATGGAGCTCGCCGAACTCGCCGGTCAGACGGGATTGGCACGGGGTTGCGCCACGCAGGCCATCCAGACAGCCCAGCTCTCCGGGTCACGCGCTGTGCAGAAGGAGGTCCGACGTCGTGCTGGACAGCTGTTCGGCGACATCACGGACATGCAGCTGGACGCTGTCCTCGAGCGCCTCACGAAGCGCGAGCGTGAAGTCGCCCAGCTGGCTGCCAGGGGAGAGAGCAACAAGTACATCGCCACCACGATGGGTGTGACGACCAGGACCGTGGAGGGGCACCTCTACCAGATCTACTCCAAGCTCCATCTCCGAGCCAGAAGTGAACTCGCCGACCTGATCCCCGTCGGAGAGCGATGAACTTTCGCCGAGCCGGAGATCTGCTGCCGTCCCGGAGGCCGATGGTCAACCATCTGGGGGATCTCCTGCGCCGTGAGGATCGATACGGCGCCCTCGTGTTCGGGGAGACGGGCATGGGGAAGTCGTATCTGCTCCGAGGCCTGGTGCCGACGACGGCGGACAAAGGATCAGGTGCGGTGGTCCGCGCTACGCGCGCACTCGCAACCGTCCCCTACGGCGCGCTGAGCGACGTCATCGGACAAACCTTGCGGGTCGATCCGACGTCGTCCATGGCGATGCTGCGCGCGGTGCGGCAGGTACTGCGTGCGCCGGAAGGGGGCAGCACCACTGCGGTGCTGGTGGACGATGCCCAATTCATCGATGAAGACAGTGCTCATGTCCTGACCCAACTGGTCGTGACCGGCGTCATCAAGGTCATCGCCTTTGCCGACTACTCGATGTCCGAGTCGAGTGGCCTCTACACCTTCGCCCGGGAGGGCTACCTCGAGCGGTTGCACCTCGAGCCGTTGACGGCCGGCGATTTCCGCGAAGCCGCAGAGTCGGTCCTGGGGACACCGTCGCTGAGCCATCAGGCCGCCCTTCAGCTTCGACGGTCCACCGGCGGCAATCCCATGCTCCTCAACGCGGTCCTCGAGGAGTCCCGGTGCAGCGACGTCCGCCCCCTGGGCGAGGTGCTCCGGGAATCAGCTCAGGCTGGGCAGCGGCGGGTATCGGGTTCCATGACGGACCTCGTCGCCTCGGTCGTGGACCCGCTACCCGCCGCCGAACGAATGGCTGTCGAGGTCCTGGCTCTCGGCGGCGCCGTCAGAACGGTCGACGTCATGCGTCTCGTCGGTGCCGAGGCTCGCCGGATGTTGGTGTCCCAGCGCCTCATGGTGCCCCATCCCGTCGATGCGGGGTACCTGACGCTGCGCCACGGACTCTATGCGGATGTGCTCCGCGCGGATCTACCCGCCGGGCGGAGGCGGTTGCTGCACAACGAGCTCCACGGTGAAGCGGCCGCGCTGCCGCCCTTCGGTTTGCACCGCCTGCGCCACCTGGAATGGGCGGTGGAGGTCGGCTCGCCCGTGGCGGCGGAGGTGCTGCTGGACGCCGCGAGAGTTGCCACCCATCTCGGCCGGTACGGGTCCGCTGGGCAGTTCATCAACGCGATCCCTGCCGACCACGCCGGCGCCGCCGTGGAGCGAGCCCGCCTCCAGCTCGTTCGGGGAGGCGCCACGGGTGCCGTCCAACTCCTCGAAGGGCGCCTGTCGGGTGTTGTCGACGGGAATCCCGGGCCTGGAGCCGTCGGTCTCCTTCGTTCGGCGCTACGCATCAGCGGCGCCCCTTCGTCGACGGCGCATACGCTCCTCGATTCCGCCACGACCGCGGGGAAGGACCGCGATCTCCTCAGGGCGCAGGTCCTCGTCGACGACGGTGAGGCAGCCGCCGCTGCCCTGCTCTTGGCGGTTCTGGAACGGGAGTCCGAAGGACCATGGTCGAACGAGGAGCGCACCGTCCGCCTGGCGCTCCATGGGGAAGTCCTGGGACTACTCGGCCGCGCAGTCGAGGCGGAGCAGCGCACACAGGCTGCAGCCGATGCCGTCCTCGCCAGCCCCTACGAGTTGATCCACGTCTTCGAGGACGTGCTGACCCAGCACATCCTTGTCCTCGCTCACGCCGGTGAGGCGGAGCGTGCCCTCCGCTCCATCGAGCAGGCGGAAGCTGCCGCCGTGCCGTTCGGTCCGGCAGATGCTCTCCGTGGCATCGTCCTTGTCCGTCAGGGCCACTTCCGCAGCGGTGTCCAGGCACTGGTGCCCGCCCTCGCCGTGCTTCGGAAGGCCGACGGTCAGGGTCTGCTGCCGTATGCCCTTGGAGTGGCCGCCTGGGGTGCTGCAGTGCTGGGGGACACCCGGCAGGCTCCGTTCCTGCTGGCGGAGCATGACGCGCTGCCGCGAGGCGGAAGGACCGCGTTGGAGCTCCTCGGGAGTGCCTTCTCCGCTGCTGCTCGCCGGGTGGTTGGTCCTGGCCCTGCCGATGCACCGACCTTCGCGTCGCTACACGACGAAGCCCGTACGCGCACCCTACGATCCTGCGAGAAGGACATCCTGGTTCTTGCCCTCCTGCTGGGCCTCGAGCAGGGAACCGAGCGCCTTCGGCGGATCACCGAGACCCTCGAGGGAGAAGAAGCCGGCCTCCTCCTCGACCTCGCGCGGGCCGTCAGTGCCGGAAACAGCACCGACCTGTCGGACCTGTCTGTTCGGGCTGCAGCGTTCGGTCTCCCGCTCGTCGCTCTTGACGCTGCGCGACGCGCTCGTGAGCTGCAGGGGGAATCGGCACCTTTCCCGGTGGCGCGAGCGGCCTCCCGCCGCCTCGGTCAGTACGGTGTGGCCTTCATCGGCACCCACTTCGAAGTCCCTGGTGGTGCATGTCAGCTATCGGATCTCACCAGGAGTGAGCGCGCTGTCACGCGCCTGGCCATGAGCGGTCACAGCAACAGGGGCATTGCGCAGGAGCTCTCCGTCTCCGTCAGAACGGTCGAAGGGCACCTGCACCGGATCTATGTGAAACTCGGGATCACCAGCCGTACGGACCTCGTGCGGGACGCCCAGGATCAGGAGCGGGCGCCACAGATGGAGAGTACCGGCACCCACTGAGCAGGGCACTGTAGGGCTGGCCACGGGTGAGCCGCTGAGAGTTGGCGATTGAACGATCGCTCGATGGCCGGACGCATCGCGACGAAGCAGGTCGACCTCAGTGCGTGCCGCGCTGCCGGAAGGCGACGAACGCCAGAGCGGCGAGGCCTATGACGCAACCGACAATGATGGTGCGCAGGAACCCGGCTGTCGACGACGGATATTCGCCGTCGACCACGACGATCGGCGTCGTCGACGCCAGGGCCGTGGCCGTGCCGGATGAGGTCGCGGTCGCCGTCGCTGTCGCTCTCGCTGTCGCAGTAGCCCTGGTCGACGATGATGGTGATGCCGTTGCCGTGGCTGCGGGTTCCGTCACCTCGAGCGTCCCCTCCTCGGGATCGACCGGAACCTCGTCGAGAACCGGGTCCGGGATGACGGGAGCGGCAGGGACCTCGGGCGGTATCACCTCGACCTGCTGCACCGGAGCCGGAGCCGGTGCAGGCGCAGGCGCAGGCGCAGGGGCTTCTGGGGCGGGTGCGGGGGCCGGGGCAGGTTCGTCGACCGGAGGCGCGACGGGCGCGGGCGGTGGATCCGACGGGGGAGCCGGAGCGGGTTGAGTCGGTATGACAGAGGGCGCCGGCGTCACCGGGGACGGTGCGGGAGCTGGGGTTTCCTCCCCGTCCCGGGTAGGCACGACAACAACGCGGGTAGCGGTCCAGCCCTCGTCATCGCCGCCGCTGATGACACAGGCAACGGCACCGTCGATCGTCGTGACCTCGATGTAGCCCGGTGCACACGCCGCCTGGGCGGCACCGGCGCCGACCAGAAGCAGGGAACCGGCGATCGCGGCACCGGACAACGCGCCGATGGCTTGCCGAACAGCATGATGACGCGCCCCAGCGGTCATGATTCCCCCTTGGTTGAGACCTGCACCGATTATGCCTCACCTCGGCACAACTGCTGCCAGGGGCCATCCGTGGAGGGGCCGCGGTCCGCGGAATCGAGGAATCGCCGTCCGGACCTCCGTAGCACCGGCGCCGCGATGACGGGTCACCGACATAGGATGGCAGGATGATCAGCGAACGTCGGCCCGGGCAGGCGTCCGGCGATCCTCGGGTGGTTCCGGCTCTGGACGCCCTCATCGGAGCCGAGACGCAGATCCCGTTGATCGTGTCAGGGCTGTCATCGCCGCCGCTGATGCCGTCGATACTCGTCGAGGCATCCACCGCATCACGATCGACGACGATGCCGTCAGCCGCGTTGCGACTGCCCTCGGGGAGGCCCACAATCGCGGGGACGAGTTCGACGTGAACGACTACGTGCGGACGGCGCGACAGGTCATCGCGGCCCTTGCCTGGGAGGGGTAGCCCGCACCCGTCGTGTGATGCGACCACGGTGTGATCGCGATCGGGTTCAGATGATCGTAGAAGGTGAACCGTCCAGGGGCGGTTGGCACCTCCGAGCCTAGACACAACAACGCACTGGTGCCGCCCGAGCCATGACACCCGGGCAGGACCAGTGCGTTGAGTAGGGGGAGACGGACCGGTCAGGCGGTTTGCACCACCGGCAGCAGCTCGTCATCAGCGAGGAAGACGGCGGTGGCCGGGTGCTCCGGACGTCCGAGGGCGCGGTACTCCCACCCGGACGCCCGGTACGCCTCGGCGTCGAGAGCGTGACGGCCGTCGACGACGCGCCGGGAGGCGACGAGGCGTCCCAGGATCTCCGGGTTGGCGTACCGGAACTCGTCCCACTCGGTGAGCAGGACCACGACGTCGGCGTCGAGCACGGCTTCGACGAGGTTGCCCGCGTAGCTCAGCTGCGGGTAGGCGCGGCGCGCGTTGTCCATGGCTTCCGGGTCGAAGACCGTGACCAGCGCTCCTTCCTTCTGCAGCATCTGTGCCACGTCGAGCGCCGGGGCATCACGGATGTCGTCCGAGTTCGGCTTGAACGCAGCGCCGAGGCAGGCGATCTTCATGCCCGTCAGGTCGCCCGACACCATGTCCCGCACGATGTCCACCGTGCGGTGGCGGCGCCGGACGTTGATGCTGTCCACCTCGCGGAGGAACGCGACGGCCTGCCCGACACCGAGCTCCTCGGCCCGGTAGGCGAAGGCGCGGATGTCCTTGGGGAGGCACCCGCCTCCGAAACCGAGACCGGGCTTCAGGAAGCGGCCTCCGATCCGGCTGTCGTAGGAGAGCGCCCTGGCCAGCAGGCTGACGTCCGCTCCCGTGGCCTCGCAGACCTCGGCCATCGCATTGATGTAGGAGATCTTGGTGGCGAGGAAGGAGTTGGCCGCCACCTTCACCAGCTCGGCCGTCGCGAGGTCCGTGACCACGAGGGGCACCTTGTCGGCCAGCAGTGCCGTGTAGCAGCGGGAGAGCTGCTCGCGTGCCCAGTCGGAGCTGACACCGAAGACGAGGCGGTCCGGCTGGAGGGTGTCCTGGACGGCGTAGCCCTCCCGCAGGAACTCGGGGTTCCAGGCCAGCTGCACGGCATCCCCGGCAGGGGCGAGTTCGTGCACCAAGGTGGTCAGGCGCTCCGCCGTCCCGATGGGCACGGTCGACTTCCCCACGATCAGGGCAGGACCGGTCAGGTGCGCTGCGAGGCGGGAGACGGCCGAGTCGACGTACTGCATGTCGGCGGCAGCCGAATCCTTGGTCTGGGGCGTGCCCACACAGATGAAGTGGACGTCGGCGGACGCCGCCGCATCGGCGAAGTCGGTGCTGAAGCGCAGCCGGCCGGAGTCGAGGGCCGTGCGCAGCAGTTCCGGGAGCCCTGGTTCGAAGAAGGGCACCTTCCCGGACTGCAGCGCCGCGATCTTGTTCTCATCGACGTCCACTCCGACGACGTCATACCCGAGGGTAGCCATGCAGATGGCGTGGGTTGCACCGAGGTAGCCGGTGCCGATGACGGACATCCGCGGGTGTTCGACGATCGGGGCTTCGCCTGCTGCGGACTGTGCTTCCGAGATGTGGGTGATGGTCATGACATGCTCCTGACATGGTGATGAGGCTGTTTCTGGGATGGGTGTAGCGCGGAAGGTACTTTCGGGTGCTGTGTGTGCTGTTACCGGTGCCGCGGGTGGTGCGGTGCTCTAGAGGCAGTCGGCGTTCGTCAGGCCGAGTTCGGCGTTCTCGACGGCGTTGGCGCAGTCGACGATGTTGTCGCGTTCGGGGCGGGTCGCGATGGCGTGACCTTCCCCGTTGACGATGGCGGTGTTGTCGACGAACAGGTTGCGGGTGCCCCAGCCGTCGATGATCTCGTGTGTCTGGAAGCCGTCCATGGGGGTGTTCTCACCGCGGTTACCGGTGATGGTCCAGGCTGTTCCCTTGACGTCGACCCAGGAATCGGCGCCGGACAGGTCCGAGCCGTCGAACGTGTTGTTGATGATCAGGCCGTGCACCGTCCCTTCCTTGACGTCGATGCTCTCCGACGTCGTGCCACTGATGGTGTTGCCCGCGATGACGTTGCGGTCGCTGCGATCGGGAAGGCACTCGGTGATGGTGCACCAGTTGCTCTCGGCGGTGCCGATGTACACGCCCTCGCCGAACTTGGGCTTGCGGAGTCCGGTGTTGCTGATGGTGTTGTCGAGGACCACGTTCGCCGTGCTGTTCTTGCGGAGGTGGATCGCCTCGTCCCCGATCCCGGTGACGGTCAGTTCCTGGATGACCGTCCCTGTCGTCGAATCGGCCATGACACCTTTCTGGCCGTTCCGAACCGTGAAGCCGATGAGGGCCCAGTGCTCTGCCTGGTCGAGGTGGAAGACGTACCCACCCTTGATGCTGCCGCCGTCGAGCACGGCGCCGGAGTCACCGCAGAGGAAGATGCGTTCCTGGGCGGTTCCCGACGTCGTCGCCACGAACGAACCGTCGTAGACGCCGTCCGCTAGCCGGATGACATCTCCCGGTGCGGCCGATTCGAGGGCCTCGGTGAGTTCCTCGGCGCTGCTGACCTGCCGGGTGGTGTCCGGGCACTCGAGCTTGTCGTAGGTGGGGAGGTCCGCTTGTCCGGGCTGTGCCTGGGCTTCCAGGCCGGGCGTCGTGATGGGCTCTCCCTCTTCCTCTTCTTCCTCCTCGGGTTCTTCCGTCTCGTCCTTCCTGGAACCGGAGTCTGTCGTCATGGTGGGCAACGGGCTCTGGGAGGGGCCTGTGCCAGGCGGCGTCGCGACGGTGGTCGGTGGCGCTGCCTGACCGGCGTCGTCGTTGGACCCCGACGTGAGCAGGGGAACGGCGATGATGAGCGTCAGCAGCACACCGGCGATGAGTCCAGCGACGGCGGAGATGACGATCGATGCGTTGAGGTTCTTCATGTGCCTATGTTTCCTGCCGTCCGGCGTCCGGCCGAGGTGGCGGAGCCGGTGATGGCTGTCAGGGGGATCTTGTCCGCGTAGGGGTGCGTCTTCTCGCGGCTGCGACCTGCTCCCTTGATGGCCGTGAAGACGACGATCAGGGCGAGGAAGAGCCAGAGAACGGTCAGGGGCTGGAAGAAGTTCCGGACCATGATGTACCAGGGAGTGGTGTCGTTCCAGGCGTTGGTGGTGTTGGCGGAGACGGTGACGCTGTCTGCGCGGCGTGAGTCAACGGCGCTCGGTCCCTTGCCGGCGATGGTGTTCTGGGCGACGTCGGTGCCCTCGGTCTGCCCGACGATGGTGATGCCGTGGTTCGTCAGGCCGGTGAGCGTGTTGCGACCCACCTCCGCGACGGAGTCACGGACGTAGATGCCGATCTCACCGCCGTCCACGATGTTGCCCGAGACCGTGGCGCCTGAGACGGTGTCCCGGACCGCGATGCCCTGGTTCACCTGGTCCCGCAGCTGGTTGCCCACCACGCTGACGTTGCGGGCGCCGTCGCGGACGACGATCCCCATGGTGTTGGCGGAGACATTGTTCGCATGGACACCCACGTTATCCCCGCCGATCACCTCGATCCCATAGCGTCCGTTGCCTGAGGCGGTGCTGTTCGCGACGGAGTTGTTGCCGTACCTGCCGAGCGAGATGCCCGTTGCGCTCGGTCCGTTCGCCAGGGGCTGGCCCTCGATGGAGATCCCGTTGCGCCGGTTGTCCCGCGCGGTTACCTCGCTGAGCACGATGCCTGTGGTGGCGCGGGAGAGGACGAAGCCGTCACCGGCATTGTCGGAGGACTCCGTCTTGCCCACGGCAGCGTTGGTGACGTAGCGGTGCATGACCACTCCGTCCGCGAGGCTTCCGGTGACCTTCGTGTCCTTGATGTCGACGCCGTTGGCATTCGCGATGAACAGCCCGAAGGCGTTGCCGTCGATGGCCGTGTCCGTGATGGAGGCGGAGACGTAGCTGTACGTCGGGTCGGTGAGGTCGACGTCGGGCAGGGGGAGTTCTCCTGCCGGAAGGACGCCGTCCACCGGAGATGCAGCAGGGTTCGGCTTGGCGACTTCATTCAGAGCCTCGACGCCGGCTTTCACGTCCCTGCCGAAATCGGCAAGGGTTCCGGTGCTGGGACGGTCCGTGCCGGTGAGGGACAGTCCGCCCGTGCGGCCACTCCAGAAGCCCAGATCGTTCAGCTCCACGTAGTTCAGGGCCACCTGACCGCCGATGGACCGGATGTAGGCGCGGCCATCGTCGGTCAGGGTGTCGTCCATTCCCTTGTCGCGGTCCCAGCTGCGGATCGTCACCGGGTTGCCCTCGGACCCGCTGAGCTTGAGGGTGCCGCCGTAGTTGACGATCGACACGAAGCCACCGGCGTCGCTTGCCATTTTCACCTCGAGACCACCCGGTTCCGAGAGATCCAGTGTGGCGCCGTTCTGGATGACCAGGTGTTCGGACAGGAGGAAGGAGCCGTCGGGCTGGCGCACGAACGTCTGCGGTGCCAGTTCGAGGAGGCTCTCCACCGTGTAGGCCTCGTCACGCGAGGTCAGCACGAGCGAATAGGCCGAACCTGCCGAGAGGCGGTATGCCGTCTTCACGTCGAGGTTCCGCCACCGCACCATGGACGCGACGGTCCGCACCTCGGTGAGGCGCCTGTCCTCGTCGGCGACCAGGGCCGCTTCGAGCTCGGGATTCCCCGGGTAGCCGGTGCCGTCCATGACCTCCGACGTGCCGAGGTCTTCGAGTTCGGTCGCAGCTGGAGGTTGCGGTTCTGACTGCGTGAACCCGTTCTCCTCGGCGGCATGGGCCGGGGACACCAGGACGGGCAGGGCCAGTCCCGCGGCCAGGAGGACCGAGAGGACCCGTCCGCCGGACCGGACGACCGTTCCCCGACTCATCGCGCACCTACCGGGCTCTGCTGTGCTTCTGCCGGTGCGGCGAGGGCGACGGGAGCGGGGATGGTGCTGGCGTGAACCGCCACCGGTGAGGCTTCCTGTACCTGCGGGAAGGAGACGGACTGCGACAGGGAGGACGAGGTCTGCCCATCCCCACCGGTCGAATCGGCGTGGCGGGTCAGCCAACCCTGCTTGTTCATGGTGAAGAAGGCGTAGACCTTGATCGGCAGCGCGATGAGGATGACGACGGCGGTCACGAGGGGGAGCAGGATGATCTCCTGCGGGTGACGGCGAAGGTGCGAGAACCCGCGGATGCCGCGACCCAGCAGGATCCAGCCGAAGGCGAGGGCGGCTGCGACCGGAGTCAGTTCCAGGCGGCTGAAGATGAGGTACCCCATGGTCACCCCCATGGTCACCGGTGTCAGCAGGATCTGCAGGACGGTGATCTTCGTGACGAAGGGTACGCGCCACAGCCAGCCCTTGTAGACGGCCGTCAGGTAGCAGCGGTAGGAGTTGCGGCTCCAGCGCACGCGCTGCTTCACGAAGGCGCGGAAACTGGAGGGGAACATCGACAGCGCACGGGCGCTGGATTGATGGACGGTCTTGAACCCGGACGCCAGGACGAGCCAGGTGAGGCGCCCGTCGTCGCCCGAGATGCAGCGCCGGCCCATGAAGAACTCGTTCTCGAGGTTCTCGAGGACGGGCAGGGCGGCCGTCCTGCGGTAGGCACCGGTGCGGCCCGAGATGCAGGCGACGGCACCCGCGCGGCCCATGGCGGGAACGTAGTCGTAGTAGCGCAGGTTCACGAGCCAGTCGGCGACACGGCGCCAGACGCTCGTGGTGCGCTGGTAGACGTTCTGTTGGGTGCTGACGCCACCGACGTTCGGGTCGGCGAAGGGCATCTGCACGGCTGCGAGGAGCCCGGGCTCCCAGAAAGTGTCCGAGTCCGTCAGGATGAACAGCTCTCCGGTTGCCCGCCGCATGCCTTCGCCCAGGGCCGATCGTTTGCCGGCGTGGGGGAAGAGCACGGGCTTGATACGTTCGTCTCCGAGCGCGACCAGCCGGCCGTACGCCTCCGTATCCGCAAGGTCCAGCACGATGATGATCTCGGTGGGATCCTGCCGGCGCCACGTGTCCAGGCATGCCATCAGGATCTCGGTGTCCTCGTGGAACGAGGGCACGATCACGGACGTGGTGGTAGTGAAGTCGGTGACGATCGGTTTGGCGCGACGGGACAGGATGACCCGGTAGAGCCAGAGTGCCCAGACGATCGCACCGGCGAGGGCGATGGGCATGTACGCCGTCCAGTTGGACAGGTCGATCGTAGGCAGCTGGAAGGTCGAGAGATTTTCGAGGATGTCGCCCACGAAAAGGGGGGCGGGTGAGGTAGTCATGGAACCTCCGATTGATGGAATTGCTCAGGGAAGCCGGTTCTCCTGGCGGGAGCGTCAAGGAAAGATTCGGAGAAAGGCTCTTGCGAGCTACGCGGCCCCCAGCGGCATGATTGAAGGCTAGAATCGACGCCCCGCACGAAACACAGTGCGCAACGCTCCATTCGGCCAGGGTTCTACGTGTGCCTCCCAGCGTTCCCGGATCGGGCACACTCGCACGACTACGCAGGTGGTACACCGCCCGCCGACCCGTTCGTGCTGGTCGATCCTGGGAGAGCAGGTGGAGGTGTCCCTGCGACAATCGGTGGTCACTTCGTTCGAGGCATGGTGCAGCGGTGGCGATACCGCTGCCCGGCAGCCGGCCGAAGCCGCCGTCATGCACTTCCTCGTTCTGGACGGGTCTGGTTGCGCTGCTAGGGTGCGGAGGACCTACCCGCTCAACAGGAGGGCCTAGCCATGGCTGAAGACGCACGGTTCGAGGCGCACAACGCGCTACTCAAAGCGATCACGGAAGAAGTGGGGAACGACGCCGGCCGGTACAGCCTGACGGACCTTGCCCAGGCGTACAACCTGGTCGTCTCCGCGTACCCGCCACAGAGCTAGAACGAACACAGAGCCAGAACGAACGACGGCGCCCCACCCTCTTCGTGAGGATGGGGCGCGTCGTGTTCGAGGGTCGTGGGCCTTCCGCCTGGACGCCGAGCGCGTCTCGGCGACCGACGATGGACGGCCCGCCGGACCTCCCGGTCAGGTGATGCTTGCGGACCGGGCCGGGACGCTGATGGTCTTGCCGTAGGCGGTGACCGAGCGGGTGGAGGCCGTGGTGTTGACCGCGATGATGGTGCCGTTCGACAGCTTCACCACGTTCACGCCGGAGAACTTCAACGGAGCCGCGGTGGCATAGGCTCCCGAGGTGATCGCCTTCGTCATCGCCGTGACCTGTGTGTCCGCCGCGTTGACGGACGCCGTCGTGACGGCCTCGTGAAGGGAATCGTCGTCCCAGGCGTTGTCCTGGCACGTGGGTTCGGCCTGCGAGATCGTGGCCGTCATCTGGCGGGTGGCCACGGTCCGGGTCTGCAGAAGGTGTCCGAGTGTCATCCGGTGATCGAGCGTGCGCCGGGTCTTGCCCGCTGCCACCACCGAGTCACGTGCGGCGTAGCTCTTCCGCAGGCACGGTGCGGCGGTGCCGATATCGTTGCCCTGACGGTAGGCCGTCGTCGGCAGTTCGCGCAGGGGCACCGAGTAGTCGTGCTCAACGATGGGCATGCCCGCGGCCGTGATGGCCCGGTAGGCGGTGGTGGCCTGGTCAAGATCGACCAGGGGTAGGGGACGGCCGGTCCCGCTGGAGACGATGTGCTCCCGGACTGCGAAATCGACGGAGCCCGTGGCGGCCAGCTGCTTGGCGAGGTTCACCTGGTTGCTCCACGCCGGGTAGACGCCGAGGTTCACGGCGACAGGGACATTGCGCCCCATGGTGCTGGTGAGCTTCGCGTCAAAACGCTTCACAGCAGCGATCAGCGCACGCCCGTAGGCGTCGTCGTCGGCCCACGGTCCCCACTGACCGACGTCGACCATGTCCTGGCCGTGCGACGGCGACATCGAGGCGTCATCGAGGAAGATGCCGTCGAACCGCGCCGGGGCAGCATTGGTGGTACCGCGCTGCGCGTCAGTGGTGAGCATCGTCCGGGCCATGGCGGCACAGGCGTCCGCGTAGGCAGGCGAGAGGTTCGCGACCGTGAGGTAGGAGTACCCCGGGTAGCTCACGAAGCCGTCGGCGTTCTTCGCAACCCTGGGGTTGGTCGTCTTCACGGCGAACTGCTTGCCGGCAGCCGTTGCGGTGTCCGCGCACGAATTCTGGAAGACGCCGTTCCACGGTTCGGCATTCCTCATGGCGCCGATGTTGAGGTACGCGAGGAAGGTGGTGCCTGGGTTGGCGGCCTTCATATCGCGGAGGGTGCAGTCCCCGGGGGCGTCCGTGGTGGCCATCATCGGATCGACGATCGCCACGGATACCTTGCCCGTGAGTGCCGCACCCGGGCACAGGAGCTGCCCTTGGCGGTAACCCTGCAGGTAGGCGGGCAGCTGCTGCCCGGAACTGGTGGTTAGACTGTTGGCGCTCGCGGGCACCGCGAGCGACGTGACGGCGAAGATGGCCGCAAGTGCCATCGAAAGGAAAGTTGCCCCAGCGGCATTCGGTCTCATACCCACATAGTGGGGTCTTCCCGCGCGTCCGACCCCGGTACGGCGCTAATCAGGCGAAATCCTGACGATTTCCTGACACATCGCCTGCCCTTACACGTGCGGCAGGGGGGTGATCGGCGTCAATCGGGTCGACGGAACAGGACGCCTCGATGGGGTGGCAGCACCACCGACGACGGCGCGGGACGGCCTTCTGCATCCACCATCCCGGGTGGAATCCGCACCTTCCGGCGTCGCCTGCCGTCCTGGTTGAAGTTCACCGCAGCGAATCCGCCGTCGAACTCCCGCCACCATGCGTGACCCCGATGCTTGGGCTTGGTGAGGGGAGAGCCGAGCTGCCAATCGAGTTCGGGCGCGTACTGGGTCTTGCTGTAATCATCATGCGCCGTGGCCGAGTAGGCTCCGCGTCCCTCACCGAAGATCCAGAAAGCCGACAACCCGTAGGTGAAGTTGGGGTGCTGGTCATCGCCGTCGGTGGGCACTCGGAGGATGGAGAGCCCGGGTCCCGTCGCCTGCGAGAGCTGCGCCTCGGCCGTGTCGGGGTCGAACAGGTGCACCGGACTGTACCCGAGCCACACCTCCTCGAAGCCCCCGCCGAAGGCTGCATGGGATTCCCACCTGCCCGGATCGCGGCGCGATTCCGCGATGTTCGGCACGAGGATCTTCCCTGCCTCATTGAGTGCTGTTCCGGCCGCCTCGACGAGGTCGCCGAGCGCGCGGCGCATGAACCCCATGTCGGAGGCACCGCTGATCGGCAGGTGGAGGCCGTAGTAGTCCTCGAACACGTCGTTGTCCGCCATGACGCCGTCGAACGGGGAATCCCGCAATTCCTCGACCACGTTCTCCACCCAGCGGCGCTGGTAGGCGGGGTTCCACACCTGCAACTGCCAGTGCCCCGGATACCGCTCCCACTCGATGCGGGTGCCATCGAGGCGGGTGGCGAACCAGTTGCCGCCGTCCGCCCCGTCCGCGGCCTCCGCCTCGGGGAAGGACACACCTGACGTGTACACGGGACCGAGCTCGTAGCTCCGTGTAGAGGACAGGCATTTGTAGCACAGCACCGTCATGTCGGGGCGCAGGCGTTTGAGTTCCTCGGCCGCGTCCGTCTCCCACGGCTGAAGGATCGCCACCCGGTAGTGCTCCGCTGCGAAGGCGACCTGCCCCGGAAGCAGCGGATCACCGTAACGGATCCACGCCCCGACACCCGTCATAGGCTTGCGCTCGCGACGTCGCTGAAGTCCGTCACGTCGACATCCGCCAGGTCCGTGATGTCGCCCACCGTGCGGTAGATCTCGTTGTAGGAGGACATGATCTCGTGCATCTGGAAGAACTCCTGCACGCGAACACGGGCGTTGTCCGCGTAGACCGCGTACAGGTCCGCGTTGCGGATCACCGCCCGGATGCCGTCGGCCATCTGCTGGACGTCGCCGGCCGTGGTGAGCTCGCCGCAGGACCCGATCGTGCTGCCGTCCCGGGCCAGGAGGTCATCCCCGATGAGCTGACGCATTCCACCGACGTCGGTTCCCACCGTGGGGATACCTGCGGCCATCGCCTCGAGGACCACGATCGGCTGACCTTCGTTGTAGCTCGGCAGCACGAGGAGATCGAACTGATCGAGCATGTCCCGGACGTTGACCGTCCCGTGGATGGTCACGTGGTCGTGCAATCCCAGACTCTCGATCTTCGCGAGGCAGGCCTCGTAGTACTCGGGCACGTGTTCCGTCGGCCCGAGGACGTCGAGGTGGAGATTGGGGAACTCGTCCCGGCGCAGGATGTCCATGCTCGACAGCAGGTCGAGAAGGCCCTTGATGGGTACCACGCGCGCTATGTAGACCAGCTTCCACACATGGGTGTCCATGTTCTTCGCAAGGTTCTGCTGGGCATCGAGGCGAGCACGGTACTTGTCCTCGAACTCCTCGATCACCATGGCGTTCGGTACGACGACGGCCTTGTCGATATCCGTGCCGAGCCGGGCTGCTTCGGTGATCGCCGTCGGATACAGGTAGGTGATGAGCGCAGCGCTCGGGTAGCAGAAGTGGCCCATCTCAGTCCACCATGCCATCCAGGCCCGTTCCTCCGGTGTGACGTCGAAGGTGCGGTAGTCCTCGGAGGTGATGGAGAGCGCCATGTTGCGGTCCAGCAGCGTGTTGACGGTGTCTCGCACGTACAGGTTGTGCTCGGTCAGCAGGAACGACGTGTTGTGGTCGCGGGCAGCAGCAGCACCGAGGAGGGAGGCGTATCCCGTGGTGTGGGCGTGGTAGACGCGGGCCCTGGGCATGGTCTGCCCGAGGATGGCGTAGGCGAGGGACAGGAAGTTGCGCAGGGTCCAGAAGGAGTCCGCGAGGGACAGGTCGAGCTGCGGCATGCGGACCGAAAGGGCCTCCATGAACTCACGCGTACCCAGCAACGCCTGCAGCGGGTAGGTGCGGGTGCGCTCGTTGAAGCCCTCGTCGATGAGCTGCCAGAGGGGTTCCACCTCGCGGCGCTCGGACAGGGCGTAGATGGCGTCGAAGACGCGGTGGGATAGTTCGGTGCGCTGCACGGACGTCATGGCCAGGTCCTTCGAGGACACTGCCATGAAGTCATGCCGGTGCTCCTGCATGCTCAGGTACACCGGGCGCACCCACACGACGTTGCTGGGCATGCCGTAGAGGTCCTCGTGGGGCGCGTCGGAGTCCCAGGTGATGTGGATGATCCCGTAGGTGAGGTCGGGGTTGTGCGTCACGATGTCATGCACCACAGCTGAGACACCTCCCTTGAGGTACGGGTAGGTGGACTCCATGACGATCGCCACGTCGACGTCCTCGTACTCGCGCTCCGCGACAGCCAGCGCCGGAAGGATCTCGGTGACGGACAGCTCGTGTGCTGCGCGGCGGGCCTTCGGGGTCTTGAACACGTACATGGTTCTTCCTTCTGAGGGATAAAGGGGGTTGGGTATTACCAAGACGTGGCGTGGCGCCAGAACAGGGTGTACTCGGGCTGGCTCCAGTGGCGCTTGTACAGAGTCCAGGCGACACCGACGAGCACGAGGTCGGCCACGACCAGCGCGCCGTAGGCGAGCGCGGCACCGGCAGATGTCTGCGTCGTACCGATGAGCAGGAACGCGAGAGCGCAGAGGGCGAGATGGACCCCGCCCAGGACCTGCGAGAGCACCTTCTCCCCGATGTAGTCCAGCTCGTAGCTGAGCAGCGTCAGGATCATGAAGGCCCATGACGCGACACCCACGGAGATGGCCAGGAGGACGTGCACAGGCTGGATGCCCTCGAGGAGCAGGGTGACGATGAGCGTGAGCACCATGCCGACGGCACCCGTGCTGAGGATTGCCCGGTCCACCGTCCGGGTGAGCCGCTTCGAATGCTTGGCCAGGACGGTGAGGGGTTCCTCGGCGATGGAACGGTGCAGAGTCGTGACCGCCTTATCGACGCGGGGTGCGAGGTTCACGAAGTAGTAGTTGTAGGCGATGACTGCGGGAAGCATCGCGAGGAACACGATCACCACCTGGAAGTCGCCGTCGGTGACCAGGAACAGCAGGAACTTGTCGGCCCACAGCACGGCGCCGAGCAGCAGGCCGCGCACGAGGTCAGAGGAGAAGTCACGTGCGGGGAGGCGCTTCCGCAGGCTGACCGCACTCAGGCCGCGCCCGATGGCGACGATCTGCGTGAGTGAGCCGACCAGTGGCGGCAGCACCAGATGGTGGGGGCGACGAAGAGCGCGGCAGCATAGGCAGCCCAGGCGAGGGCCCAGAGGTCCCTCCGGTTTCCGACGTTGGCCAGGACGAGCGACTGGACGAACAGCAGGTGAAGGGCGCAGAGGGCCGCGTAGGTGGCGAGCGCGGTGAAGGACCATCTCGTGGCGAGCCAGAGCGGGATGGCGAACAGCACAACAAGTGGCAGTGCCTGGACGAACATGGCGGGCCAGGTGGTGCAGAAGCGGCGGGTGATCGCTGCCATGTCCCGTTCGGCCATGAGGTCACCGATCAGGCGGTATGCCGGAAGGCACGCGGCCTGTGCCAGCCACGGGACGGTGATCGAGGACGCCAGCACCACGAGGGTCAGCTGCACACCTCCCACATTCACTGCCGCCATCGCGGGGCTGACCAGCGGGTACACCAGATTCAGCAGGATGACGGGGGAGAGGTACAGCAACAGGCCGGCGCCGGTCGTGAACCGTCAGCCGACTGCGCCCGTTCCCCGCCGGAGCGCGAAGCGCCGGGACGCGCGAGGGTGAACAGGGCCACCATGACGAGCAGGGCGCCTACGGCCAGGAGAGCGTAGGACCACCATTTGGGCATGATGTTGTCGGCGATAGGAACAAGAGCCGTGAGGATGAGTGCGACGACGATGACGATCGTGCGGCGACGGGTGAACGAGTCGTGGAGGAGGGACTGGAGAGAGGTCATGGGTTTCCCTGGGCCACACCGTTCCGAGCATTGACCCGGGAAAGCGACCCTGTGTGAGACGTGAGTGAGATGGCCCTGCCAGCTGCTCCATGACCGAAGCCAGGATGAGCACAGCTGGGTACTCTGTGAAGAGGTCCCGGTCGAAGTCCTGCCCGAAGGCAAAGGTGCGTCGTCGCCGGCTCCGCAACGAGCACCGACCTAAACGTAAACCGCCGTCCAGCACCCTGGCATGAGTAGGGCATACGCTTCTTTCGGCGGCCCGTCGTTCCTCTGAGCACCTGCTTACGCGCCTGAGGGCACTCACCACTTGGTTTACTCGGCGGTAACTACGCAGCAGCCTTACCAATTCGCGGAACCCGGGATTCCACCGAGCTCGGAACAGGCGGCCACGAACTTTCGCTGAATGCTGTTCTGCCCACTCTCGCCACCGCGCACTCCCAACGCGTGGGAAAATAGACTACCCGCAGGCGACGGTCCAGGAAGACTCGGATGACGTCCGTCGTTGCGCCTGGGGAAGGTGGAGTTGTCAGGGTCATAGAATCCCATGGCGTGACACTTTCTCCATGCTTTATCCATGCGAACAACTAGTCGGATCGAGGAACAGCCCTGCGCGATGTGCTGCCTGTGACACCGCGCGCTGAACCTTCGTCAGGGCCGGTGTTGAATGTGCCCGTGAACGGCGAGAGGCAGGTATGCTCGCACGACCACGCGCTGATGGGGCATTGCGATGGGACGAGTCCAGCTCAAACCGGTCCGTCGATGAGGATGAGCAATGACTGAGCAAGTGAAGGACGCCTCTTCGAGGCTCGGCATCAGCCTGCTCCAGGCGGCGGCTCCGTTGGTACCTCGATCACCGGCGGACCTCCCGGGCGGCCCCCGACGACTCGTGGCACGCGACGTCGAGATCGATCGCGTGAAGGGGGCACTTGCCGATCCGGCCTCCTACGGAGTGCTGGTCACTGGCGACGTCGGACAGGGGAAGACAGCAATCGTGCGGCAGGCCGTGGCGACGCTTCCCGTGGCGGCCGAGGTGCTGCATATCCGAGGATCGAGCACCGCCGCCGGCACACCCCTCGGCGCACTGACCGTCCTCCTCGTGGACCTCGACGAAGAGGTCGTCCGGAATCCTCTCCTCCTGCTCACCGCGCTCCAGGGCTTGTTCGCCCGGATGGCGAGCGGGCGGCCTGTCGTCGTCGTCGATGGAGTGGAGGACCTCGATGCGGAGTCCGCAACCGTACTGGCTCACCTCGCGTCGGCCCGAGCGCTCAAACTCGTGATCATCACCGCACAGACCCAGCGCATGCCGGACCCTTTTCTCGAGTTGTGGAGGAATCACAAACTCGAGCGGATCGACATCGAGCCTTTGACGCTCCATCAGGCCGAGGAGTTACTGGGGCAGGTCCTCAATGGTCCTGTCTCCCGTCTTCTCGCGGTGTCGCTGTGGCGCGATGCCAACGGCAACGCCGGTAACCTCGGCGCTGTCATCCCCCCTGCGCTCGAGTCGGGCTACGTGGCGCAGGTCGATGGGGTGTGGACGCTCCGGCGGTCTTTTCTCGAGGATGGGATCCCTGTCCCGGCCGGCTACCCCGACATGCTCGGTGATGTGCCTGACAGCGCCCGGACAGCGATCTTCCTCCTGAGTGTGTTCGGCGCCCTGCCGCTCCGAGTGCTGCTGAGGTACGCCCCGGCGAACGAGCTGACGGGACTGCAGCGCGACGGCGTCATCCGGATGCAGTTCGACAGTGGCTCCTCCGTGGCCGTGCTCGGTGATCCCGTGGCCAGTACCCGGCTCAGGGCGGCCCTGGCTCTCGCGCCCGAAGCGGGCGTCATGGAGGCGATCGAGGAGCTCGGACGGGCGGACGAGGTCCCTCCCGCCTCGGATGTCCTCTCCGCTGCGTGGTTGGTGCACGCCGGCGGCTCCCTCACGGATGAGCGTCTACTGCGGTCCGCGCGGCACGCCAATGATCTGCTGATGCATTCGGTGGCCCGCCGTTTCCTTCTGACCCTGGATGACTGGCAGGAACAACCCGCAGCGGTCGTGGAGTTCGTTCGCATGGCGTCCGACGGCCCGGAGGCCCACACCGCCCTGGTCGCTGTGCGAAGGCACCTGGCAGACCAGCGCGTGCCTCTGGTGGTTCGGGCCAAGCTGCGTCTGGCCGGTGCGAAGCTGAGGATGAGGTATGCCATCGATCTGGAGGATTTGCCCGCTGAGCTACGCGACGGCTGGGCCGACTGCTCCGCGGTCGAAGGAGACGAGGGGGAGGAGACTCGGGCGGAGCTGTCCCTGCTCGGACTCGAGGTGGCGGTGATCGAGGGGCGGTACCGGGACGCGATCAGCGGTTCGCCAATGCTCCTGCCCTCGCTCGTTCTGGCCTCCTCGACAGCTGTCAGGGCGAAGGGACTGCTGGTGTTCGCCCTAGCGGCAACGGGGCAGGACAAAGCTGCCGCCGTGGTGGCGGAGGCCCTTGCCCTGTCCACCCGGCACTCGTCCTCCGGCGATCGCTGGGTGACGCACCGCGCGGGCGTCCTCGCGTCGGCCGTAGCCGGTCGGCTGGAGGAAGCGCTCGGACTGCTGCGTGCCGCCTCATCACTTGGTTGCCCCATCCAGGATGAGGGGTGGGCCGAGACTGTCGAGGGAATGCTGCTGGCCGGTTCGGGCCGCAGCCGGGAAGCACTTCCGTTGCTCCTGGCAGGGATGGCTCAGCTCAAGGTCGAGGACCGGTCTGCGGTGCTCCCTGCGACCGAGGCGGCGGCTGCCTACGCGTACGCCCTCGATGGTCAGGACGAGTTGGCTCGCGCTTGTCTGGCCCGCGTGGACTCGGCGGACGCGCACCGGGGCCGGTCCTCCCGGCAGATCGCCGAGTTCTTCAGCGTGCTCGCCACGTCCCTGCTCGACGGCTCTGCCCGTGCCGCGCAGGAGACGCTTCGTTGGGCCGACCGCCAGCGGGACCTCGGCAACGATGGACTCGAGCTTCTCCTCCTGACCCAGGCGGTGCGTCTGGGCGAGTACTCCGCCGCGCATCGTCTGTCGATTCTCGCCGCCGCACAGGACAGCCCGCTGGCCGGGGTGGGTTTCCTCCTCAGCAGGGGCGTCCTGGCGCAAAGTGCGGCGATCCTGTTGGAAGCCGCCGAAGCGGCCCTGGCCGTCGGGCACCATGACCTCGCCGGGTCTGCCGCTCTCCTGACCGTCGACCTGCGGGAGGACGACGACGATCCCCTGATCTTCGTGCGCGCAGAACAGATCCTCAGGCGGACCTCGGTGGAACGGCGCCGGTCGCGGACCAGGAAGGCGCTGACGGAGCGAGAGCGAGCGGTGGCCCGGATGGTGGCGCGCGGAGCGTCGAACAAGGATATCGCTGCTGCTGAGCATTTGTCGGTCCGGACGGCGGAAGGGTACGTCCACCGGGTGATGACCAAGCTGGGGGTAAACAACCGCAAGCAGCTGCGGTCGGTGTTCACGAACCCATGACCGACGCCGTGGAAGACCAACCGCTGTCCGGTGACCGCGAAGCCCTGGTGCAAGCCGTCGTCGCGGAGATGCTGACGTCCGACTCGGTCGGTGTCATCTTCGTGGGCGAATCCGGCATCGGGAAGAGTTTCATCGCCAGGCACGTCGTGGACCAGGTGCAGGACAGCCTCGGCGTTCTGTCCATCAGGGGTGGCGTGGGCCTCCGCTCGATCCCGTACGGAGCCCTGTCTCCCTTCCTGGGCGAGCTCACGCCGGCCGACGTCGAATCCCCTGCAGCGATCCCCCGGCGCTTCATGAGGGTCCTCGAACGTGAGTCGAAAACTCGTTCCGTGTCCGTCATCTTCGTCGACGACGCCCACGACCTCGACGACGAGTCCGCTCTGCTGATCATGCAGCTGGCGACGGCGCGCAAGGTCAAGGTGCTGGCGACCGCGCGGCAGGTTCCAGGGCTCGGCTCGGAGTTCGCGCGGGCCGTGAAGGATGGGCTCCTCGTGCAGCACGCCGTCGAGCCCCTGACTCTCCTCGGGGTCCAGGAGGTGTGCAGCCGGATGCTCGGTGGTTCCGTACTCACCGGCACTGTGCGGCTTCTCTCCGAAGTCACCCGTGGGAACCCGCTCCTCCTGACGATGCTCGTGCACCAGGGCAGGACGGAAGGTTATCTCGTCGAGGAGAACGGCGTGTGGCGGTCGCGAGGCCCACGGCCTCCCGTCTCCGCACCTCTCGCGGATCTGATCCTGCACGGAGTCCGGCCCCGGAGTGGCGCCGAGCTCCGGGCCCTGGAATTCCTCTCCGTCGCCGGGACGCTCCCGCGCGCCTCACTCGAAGCCGGTGTCCATCCGACCGTCCTGGCGCAGCTGGTGCAGGAGCAGCTCCTCGAGGTGGACCCCGAGGACGAACGCCTGGTCTCCCTCCGACACCCACTCCACGCGGAAGCAATCCGAGGGAGCCTCACCACACCGCGCATGCTGGAGCTGGTCGAACTCGCGCTCGCAACGCTGCCCGAGTCACCCCACCGCTTCCGCGAGCAATTGCGCCACGTCTCCTGGGCCCTCATGACATCGCCCTCCGTTGGCGACCCGGTTCTGCTCAGGGCTGCCAGGTTGGCCAACCGTCTGCATGACCCGGCCTCGTCACTGCACCTCCTTGCCGCTATCCGACCGGCACTGCCCGGCTCCGACTACCTGCTGGAAGCGGCCTGGGCCCAACGGAACCTCAAGCGTTACGACCTCGCTCGTGTTCTGGTCGACGAGTCGCTCGGCTCGGGGCCGGATCCGCTGGTGGCACGGGAGGCGATGGTGCTCTCCCTGCTCCTGCATCTCAGAGCAGGGAGCAGTGTGGAGGTCATCCGTGAGGACACCGATCGCTGGGTGGGTCTGCTGCACGGGCCGGCGGGCCGGGTCGGCCCATCGGGGTCCGCAAGTGAACAGGTGCCGGTTCGACTGCTGCGCGCTGCCGTGAACGCCGTCGGCGGTGATCTGTCCACGGCCCTGGAGCTGGATACCGAGGTGATGGACTCGGATCTGCCGGTCGACGTCCAGGCGGGAGGGCTCCTCCTGCGTGCCCATGCATTGACCCGGACGGGCAGGCCCCGGGCCGCCATCGATGCGCTCGCGGAGGCCCGGCGATTGATCGTCGAATCGCCCGAGCAACTCCTCACCCACCGTGACGCTGTCATCGCGGAGCACGCCCTGGCACTGGTCAGCTGCGGGTCCTGGGACGAGGCCCGAGAGCTCCTGAACAGCACATACTCAGGGGACCCCGAGAGTATCGGGATGTTCAGCGGATGGTTCGATGTCATCGAAGGAAGCCTGGGACTCCGCACCGGTCGATTCGATGACGCTCGACGGCGGTTGCTCCTGGCAGTCGAAGCCTTCCGCGAGCTGGATGACACCCTGTTCGTCGATTGGACCGCCGGTGCAGCGGCCTATGCCTGCGCCGTGGCCGGCGATGCGCAGGGAGCGCGCGCCCTGATGGAGAACCGCAGGGGAGCAACCGTGCCGTCCGACGCCGTCGGGCCCCTGATGGGCGAGGTCTACGCCGCGGCCGCACATGGTCAGCTGGGGAATCAGGACGCTGTCCCGTACCTCCGCCGTCTCGCGGAACAGGCACAGGGCCAGGGCCTGCTCCTGGTCGCTGCAACCGCTCTCGACCATGCTCTCCTGCTGGGGGACCGCTCAGCACTGCGCCCCCTCGCCGACGTGACGCAGGACTTCGACGGCGGCCAGGAAGCTCTCCTCCACCGATTCGCCACCGCATCGATAGCTGGTGACCGCGACGCGCTCGTCAGCGAGGGCGAAGCCGCGCGGGAGCGGGGCTACCTGCCCCTGGCTTTGCGGGCACTCGAGGAGGCCGCGCTGGTCGGACCGCCCGGACCCGTCGTTCGGAAGATCGAGCGCCAGGCGGCCTCAGTGCGGGCGGAACTGGCTGTCGTGCCCGGCAGCACCGGTTCGTCCACGGCAACCGCCACCACACTGACGCGCCGCGAGGAGGAGATCGTCGAGCTTGTGGCGGCAGGGCATACCAATCGCGAGATCGCGGAGCTTCAGAGCATTTCAGCGAGGACCGTCGAGGGGCACCTCTACCGGATCTTCGCCAAGCTCGGGATCAACAAACGTGAAGCCCTGCAGCAACGCCCCGAGGGCACTTCGTCCTGACGGGCAGCGAGTTCCCCCTCCTGCGCCATGCAGGGACGAGGGCAACAACCGGCTCGTCACGCTGTACACGCTGATTCTCGCGCTCGCTGACAGCAGTTCCGCGACCGCGATGGACCGCGAGCGGACCAGGTAGCAGCGAGGCGGTCCGTTTCGAGTAGATCTTCCTGCGTTGATTTCCGCGGTACTCGCAACTCATGGTCGTCCTACGTGGAGATACGCAGGTCCGCACCCGTCTTTCTCCGTGGAACCACGCGTCCTGTGCCGCGCCCCTTACGCAGTAGCGCTCACTGCGGTGACATGAGATACGAAGTGGGCTGATAAACCTCTAGAGCCTCAAAGAAATGGGGAGGCTTTTCCACTTCGTGACTCTTATGCCACTTCAATCCACGACAAAGGTGTTCATATGAACAAGCGCACGACGTACCTCGCCCTCGCGGTCACTGCGGGTCTCACCACTATGGCATCTCCGGCCCTCGCCACGGCCGGCACCACCACTGACCAGGTGTGTGACGGGCTCTCCAGCGGGAAGATCGATACCAGCGGCGACCCGACGACCGTCACGCTGACGGCTTCCGTGGGCGAGGTCATCACGGGATACTGCGTGAAGGCCGGGTCGGCCAATCAGGGCGACGGACCTGTGTACATCGACCTCGATCCCGCGGAATACGCCAACTCGATCACGATCACCCACCCGTCGGGCAAGGCTGTCTCACACTACAGCTACACCACCAAGCCGGTTGAGCCGCCGGTTGACGCCCCCGTCG
>WNZI01000021.1 GCA_009728235.1 Vibrio cholerae
GGCGGCCATCCTCGAACGGGACATCGCCGAGCCACTGCCCAGCATGAAGGTCGCCGTCCTGTTCGTCGACCTCGACCATTTCAAGTCGGTCAATGACAGCCTCGGACACAACGCAGGGGATGAGCTACTGAACATCGTGGCGCGGCGGCTCTCCTCAGCCATACGGGATACTGGGACCGTCGCTCGGTTCGCTGGAGACGAATTCGTCGTGATCGAGCAGGTCAGTGCTCTGTCCGATGCGACAGTACTGGCCCAGCGGCTGCTCGAAACAGTAAACAGTCCGATGATTATCGAGGGCCTGGAAGTCATCTGTTCCGCAAGTATCGGCATTGCCCTCACCGATGACCAGGGTGCCGATGCCGATCGGCTGCTGCGGCGAGCTGATATTGCCATGTATCGAGCGAAAGCGCGCGGCCGCAACACCTGGGACGTCCACGACCCCTCCGAGTCCGATCCGGCAGTAAACCGAATGCGCCTCCTCGGAGAACTCCGCCACGGCATCGAGACCGGACAGCTGCGCGTCCACTACCAACCCCGCATGGACGTCGCGACGAGCATCATCAACGGCGTCGAAGCACTCGTCCGCTGGGAACACCCGGTACGAGGCCTCCTACAACCAATCGACTTCATCGACCTGGCCGAGGAATCCGGACTCATCCGTGACCTGGGAGCCTGGGTGCTCAATGAAGCCATCAAGCAGGGCGCCCACTGGAGTACATCGACGGCGGTGCACACACCAATCGAAATCGCAGTGAACCTCTCCGCCCGCCAACTCATCGACCCACAACTCACCGGGATCGTCGAAGCCGCCCTCGCCCGGCACGACTTCGATCCTCATATGCTGACCCTGGAAATCACCGAAACTGCCCTCATGGACAACCCGGCGGTCGCACTCACGGTGCTCACCGCTCTCAAAGCACTAGGCGTAGGCCTGGCCATCGACGACTTCGGCACAGGCTACGCGAGCCTGACCTACCTCAAAGACTTCCCCATCGACGAACTCAAAATCGACCGGTCCTTCGTCAGCGGGCTCGGCAGCAACGACGGTGACAGCGCGATCGTCGCGAGCTGCATCCAGCTCGCCCACGCCGTAGGCATCAGAGCCGTCGCCGAAGGAGTCGAAACAGACAACCAACGCTCCACCCTGATCACCATGGGGTGCGACCTCGCACAGGGATACCACTACAGCAGACCCCTCAGCCCCGAACACCTCACCAACTGGATCACCAGCCACACCCGCGCCACACCCGAAAGCACGTTCACTGACGCCCAACCGATAACCGTCAGCAAAAACATTCACTAACAAGCCCGACAGCTCAACCATGTCAATTAGTGACATGGTCAAAGACTTGTTGTCGGATCATCAAAGGATCCTTTGATCGGACGGACGGGAGAGCTGCTGGCCGGTGTGGATGTTCCTAGAAGCGGCGAGGAATTAGAGCCGTCCTCTCGTCTCAGCAATGTGTCTCACGTCGCGTATTCTCATCAAAGCAGAAAAAAGCCTTTGATGAGCGTCAGGAGCACGAGGATGGGAAGCATCGGGTATGCCAGGGTCAGCACCTTGGAGCAGAACGCAGATCTGCAGCAAGCAGCACTCACGGCAGCGGGGTGCGACCGGATCTTCACCGACCACGGCGTGAGCGGAACGAGTGCCAGCCGGCCGGAGCTCGACAAGCTCCTCGACCACCTACAAAGCGGTGACGAGGTCGTGGTGTGGAAGCTGGACCGCCTGGGGCGCAACACCCGCAACCTGTTGGCCCTCATCGATGACCTGGAGTACAGGGGAGTGCACTTCCGCAGCATCACCGAGGGCATCAGTACAACCGGACCGATGGGTAGGGCCATGCTCACGGTGATGTCCGCCTTCGCGCAGCTGAAGCGTGACCAGCTCGCTGAACGGACCAGGGCCGGTATGGCCGCGGCCGCCGAACATGGGCGGAAGGTCGGCAGACGGGAGATCACGATTGATCACGCGAAGGTCAGACGAGCCCGAGACCTTAAAGCCCAAGGGCTCGCCCCCGCTGACATTGGGAAGATCATCGGTGCCAGCCGAGCGACGGTGTATCGCTACCTCAATCTAGGAGGAAGTGAGGACGTTCCGCAGTGATCGAAGCTTGTACCGCGGACTGCTGACAAAATGGTGGGCTACAGGAAGTGGGGACATGGACCCGTCGTTAGTGAACCAAATGATCGTCGCCATCGCGACCCTAGTCGCATCCATAGGTGGCTACTTGCTTGCAGGGCTCAATGAGCGTCGTAGAGATGAGCGCACCATGCAACGCGAATCACGACTGCGAGTCTTAGATCGCGGAGCTCAGCTTGACGATGGCAGACGGGCGCTCCAGCGCGAGACGATGCTTGCGCTACAAGATGCTGTCCAGGCGATGGCTCGTTTTGCCGGACAGGCAATGCACTTCGATCACATGCAGGCTCGACAGGGGAAATACACTCAACTGCCCGACGCCCTGAGTAACGACATGTTTGTCAACCAAGTCGAGGTCCGTCGTCTCGCGAGCAGGATCCTCGATTCTGATGTTCGTGATGCCGTCGACGGATTGATTGAACTGACAGTACGCCTGACAACGTCACCGAAGGATTTGGAGGGGCTGGTCGGGGATCGCCTGGAAAATGGTGCCTTTGCAAAGTTGGCAAACCTCAACGACGAATACGCCGCAGTGTCAAGGATCCTTGGGGAAGCAGTCCGGCGAGAGATCGCATGGCAGCCGGCAGAGCTAGTGCGGTGAGGCTCAGGTTCCGCGGTTGCACTCTGATCAAGCGCGACAGGGTGCCAGGGCAAGAACGCCGTTGAGGGCGTCCGCTTTCCATGTTTTTACAGCCTTAGAGTTGCGACCGGCCATTATGAGCCGGCACGCAGGGTACTTCGGGGATGTCCCTACGCCAATGAACACGACGAGTCAACGCGACCGTGCTGGCGATTGGAGCTTTGTCGCAGGACGAGCCGACCGGTCGGATGCTGAGCCTTAGGGGGCAGTGTGTGGATGCAAACGTTCAACTTCTTGCAGGATCCCTTCGATATCGTCAGCATCGTCAACGAAAGATACGGTCCCGAAGACTTTGCCTATGCGGTTGAAAGAAAATTCCATACGGACGGCTCGCGAGCGGTCCGTGACCAGGTGCCGCGAGTGCATCTCTCGTCCCTTGTGAAGCTGAACGGACAGCGACGGGTTGATTAGGGCGATGTCCTGACGGAGGAAATCCTGGACCCCCTCACGGATTTTGCCGTGCACGAAGGTTACCGAGCTGACGTTCTCAAGTGCGGGTTTCAGGAGAGCAGCGACGTTCCCTGCGTAAATCTCAGGGTCCGCACCTCCAGCATCGAGCACGTAGGGGTCGATGACATGGAGGTGGTTTGCCGGGAGGATTCGCTTCAGCTCGGACCAAAATTTGGATAGCACGTCGAACAGCGGCAAGTCGGTTGGAAAAGCGCTCTCCTGGATGTACTCCAAGGTAGAGGTCGCTTCCATTCGATCATCGTCGTCTGCGCTCACTTCAGACCCTCCCCATGGCGACCGCGGGACCCAGGTCCGCGGTCGCAGCGATGCCCGAATCGCACACGCACTCATCCGGGCAGAAAAAAACCCGGCCCAACGAGGGACCGGGTGAGTTATACAACTAGCTTATTGCATACTGTAAGACACTGCAACTCGCGCGTGGAGTACAGGGGCATGTGCTGCGATCTACCAGCTGGTCTACCAACCAACCGGGCGAGTGATGGTTCCGACTGTAGGAGGCAACTGGTTGGACGTGAAGTGAGTGGACGCTACCTGCCAGTTCCAGTGATCCGACGTAGGTATGTCCAACTTCGGAATCTGGAGCGCGCCGGCGGTAAAGCCCGTACTGGGGTTGACTACTGCTGTGGGCATGAGGGTTCGAACATGTTCAACGGGGAAGCGGAGGTCGCTGTCGTTCGAGATGATCATGACCGCGTCGACCTGTGCGGTGAGGGCGTCGATGAGCAGGTGCGATGCGACGTTGACGTCACTGCCTTTTTCCTCAGTGTGGAGGTAGGACACCAGGAAGTTGGCGTTCGGCACGTCAACGCCTGCCGCGTCCTTGACCATAATCGGCCACGCCGAGCTGACGAGTTGAGGTTTGTTGTTTTTGCCCCGCACTGCCAGCGGGGCGGATTTGACCTTCTGCTGGTAGTAGCCGCGCTCGACCTTGTCCGCTGAGCCACTACCGAGCAGGGCTTTGATGTATGCGTCCTGGTGCTGAGATCCGGTTGGATCAGACGCGGCGCTGATGGGGGCGGTGCAGTACACCAAGCGGTCGATGGTCGCGTTGCCCCAGATGGCTGCACCATTCCAGCCCTGCGCAGTGGCCCTGTGCAGGTAGGTGTTGATGACGGCCTCCGAGAACGCCCGTACGTCGAGCCACCTCCACCCCTGGGTAGACGCGCCACAGTGCCCCTTGCCCCCGTAGTACAGGTTGAACGCATCCACGTACACCCCAACTCGCATGCCAACACCCTTCACCTGAGAAGACCTTCAGGCACACCTTGCATGCCGTCCTCCTACTGTAGGGCTTGCGCCTGTAATTACGCAAGCGCATACTGTCTTACACGTACACAGCGGTTGTTCATTGAAGAGGTGCAGGAATGGCTACAGTCACTATTCGGTTGGATGAGAATCTTCGGGATCGTATTTCTGACGAAGCGGAAAGCAAAGGGCTTACTGTCAGCACTTATATCCGCAACGCATTAGAGAACCATCTGATGTTCGCTCAAACGGAGGAGCTTGAGAGTCCTCGCCCTCCTGACACCGACGACATTGATCTCTCGCCCTTCCAGCGCAGGGTTTTGGTGCACCTACACCGGGCGGTGATGGCTGCTCAAGGGAACCTCTCCGCGGAGTACTACGACGTTGAGGAGGAGGTGCGGCAGATTCAGATCCTCGAGCACGGGTTCGAAGGCGACTACTCCGATGAGTTTGCCGGCATCAACCCGCCGATGTCCCGCGCCCAGTGTGAGTTGGTATGGGACATCCTCGACATGTTCCGCATCATCAACGCAAGCGTCGATGCCCTCGGCACCGAGGAAGAGAATGGATGGAGCAAGCTCGGTATCAATCAGCGGTATGGATCCTTCCGCGGATTCGACGCCAACCACGCAGTAGAGCATCGGTTGCTTAGTTACACGAGATTCCTGGTCAAAAACGGCCGATGGGAAGAGCAGGCACACTTCATGAACAGCCGGGAGAGGGGAAACTCTCACAGACAGATGATTCCCACCTACCGGTCGATGCTCAGTGTCTTCAAGCCGATCTGGAGTCAAACCGTGAAGAGCGGGACTCGGTGGCACCTCACGGAAGACAACCTCCGAACAGTTTTCATGGAGGTCCCAGGAGCAGGCCCTGATGATGACGATGACTAAGCACAGTCTCCCTTGGGGTCACTAGAACAACTACCACTAAAGCTGGCCATTTCATCAGGAGCGGACCACGTTCATCATGTTCCAATCACTCACCGCGGGTATCGGGTCGGTTGATGTCCGACATCATAGCCAGCGTCGCGGAGATGGAACGCGAGCGGATCCGGGAGCGTACGAAGGCCGGTCTCGCTGTCGCTACAGGGAAGGGTGGCCGCCCGCCGCGCCTCCAGCCTCACGTCGTCGTGGAAGCGCGACGACGTGAGGCTGGAGGAGAAGTGGACTGTTGAAGCCATCGCGAAGAGGGTCAAGGTTCACCGCTCCACCATCATTCGTGCACTGCGCACCGATGGACTCGCCGGCACCGGATACAAGGGACAACGAAGTGGTGATTAGAGGACTGAGGCTGGCGTCTGTGAACCCTTCCCGGTGAGTGGTCGGGCGCTGGGTACGGTGGGGGCAGTATTCCACCGGCACCAGGGGGACCGACGATGGCGCGATCGCGCAAGCGCAACCAGATTGATGGACAAGCAACTCTCGACCTAGACGCATTTCTTTTCGCACCACCAGAGGAGGTTCTCGATGAACAAGTACGGCAAGTTCGCGCAGGAGACGTGGAGGATGACCGCTCCGTCGCAGTACGCCCTGATCCCGGACCCGGACGAGTGGTTCCGGAAGCTGGGGGAGGAAGCGATGAACCAGGTAGGGGAGCTGCAGTACCAGATCGCGGGACCGGATCCGGAGGGCGAGACGTACCTGGAGAAGGTGGGCCGGCTGAACGCCTCGAGGACGCAGGCCGAGGAGATCGTGCGGACGGAGATGTTGACGCCGGACGTGATGGAGACGGAGGGCGACGACTCGGACGAGGACCTGCCGGAGTCGACCAGATTGATGCACGAGATTCTGCAGTCCTTCAACCACGGGTATCAGGAGGACTTGGAGACGCTGAGGTCCGAGGAGTTGGACCAGAACAGCCAGCGCCCGTAGTACCAGCTGCACTCGAGGGCCGCTTCGTTCCTGCGCGGCAGGATGATCTTGCCCCGTCGGGTGCCCGTGCGCGATTCCAGGCCAACGTCGCTGTGCTGCGCGTCCTGCGCGAGCTGCAGGACCAGGATCGGGCAGCCACGGTGCAGGAGCGTGCCGTGCTGGCCCGGTGGGGGAGCTGGGGTGCCACAGGTGTGGCTGAGGTGTTCGATGAGACCCGGACGGAGTACGAAGCTGACCGCGCCGAGCTGCGCGAGCTGCTGAGCGAGAGCGAGTACCGGGCTGCGAACCGAACCGTCATTAACGCCCACTACACCGACCCCGCCCTCGCCACGGAACTCTGGCAGACCCTGAACACTCTGGGCTTCACCGGCGGCCGCGTGCTCGAACCGGGATCAGGTGCGGGCACCTTCATCGGCCTCGCGCCCGAAACCGTGACCATGACCGGTGTGGAGCTGGACCCGATCACCGCGGGAATCTCTCAGGCCCTCTACCCGGACGCCGACATTCGCGCCGAGTCCTTCGCTGACACGCGCCTGCCGACTGGATACTTCGACGCTGCCGTCGGCAACGTCCCGTTCGCCAAGACCAGACTGCACGACCCGCGGCACAACGCGGGCAACCACTCGATGCACAACCACTTCATCATCAAGTCACTCGACCTCACCCGGCCCGGTGGTGTCGTCGGCGTCATCTCGTCCGCGTTCACGATGGACGCCCAAAACCCGGCAGCCCGCCGCGAAATCTACGAGACGGCCGACCTGCTCGGGGCGGTTCGCTTGCCGAGCGGTGCGCACCGTCGCGCCGCCGGCACCGACGCCCTCACTGACGTCCTGATCTTCCGCAAGCGGCTCCCGGGTGAAGAACCGATGAGCCCGCAGTGGCTGGAGTCACGCGTCTTGTCCGTAGGTGACAGCCAGGATGCCGCGCAGGACGTAATGCTCGACGCGAGCCAGGACGTGGCCCGGATGAACGCCTACTTCATCGAGAACCCGCAGCGGGTACTGGGTGAGCCCATGGTGGGCAACGGCATGTACGGGTCAGCCACCCTCACTGTGCGCAACGAGGATCTGTCCGCCGTACCGGAGCAGCTGCACGACCAGTTGCAGGATCTTGCCCTCACCGCCGTCGACGCCGGCAGGGGAGTGGCAGAACGTGAGCCAGGGCAGATCATCGAGTCCGTCGCCATCGTCCCAGCAGGCAAGCAGCTCCAGGCCGGACACATCATTTCCGAACCGGACGGCACCTTCCGCCAGGTCGACACCGATGGATCAATCGCCCCGTTGAAGGTCCCCGCAACCCAGGCGCGCGAACTGCGGTCCCTGCTCCGGCTCCGCGACCTCGCCCGCTCCGTGCTCACGCTCGAGGCGAGCAACGTGGAGGACACCCCGGAGCTCGCCGCCGAACGCGCCAACCTGCGCGATTCCTACCGCACCTACGTGGATTCCTTCGGCCCGATCAACCGATTCACCGAACGTCGCACCGGCAAGGTCAACGACGCCGGCGCGGACATCATGGCCAGGGTGACGCCGAAGGCAGTGGCGCTGCTGCGCATCGACCCCTTCGGGCCGATCGTCCCTGCTCTGGAGCGGTTCAACGAGGCCAGTCAGAAGGCGACCCCGGCAGCGCTGCAGAACGAACGCCAGGTCCAGCCGCGCCAACCCATCCGAGGCGTCGACACCCCGGCTGAGGCCCTTGCGGTTACTCTGGATGCCCGAGGCGACGTCGACCTCACCGAGATAGCCAACCTGCTCGGCGTCGACCCAGCAGCGGCCAGGGACGCACTGGGGGAGCTGGTCTACGACATCCCCGGCGAACCCGGCGTCATGGAAACCCGGGCCGAGTACCTCAGCGGCAACATTCGGGAGAAGCTCGACGTCGCCACGGTCGCCGCGGCCGAGGACGAACGGTTCCTGCGCAACGTCGAGGACCTGAAAGCGGCCATGCCGCTGCCGTTGGGCGCGGATGAAATTGAAGCCCGCATCGGCTCCATCTGGATCTCGGCCGACGTCCATCAGGAGTTCCTGCAGACCATCACCCGCGACCCGCGGGCACGCGTCGACCGGGTGACCGGCGCGAACTGGGACGTTCAGGCAAACAGGCACAGCTTCCTGGCCCGCAACGACTGGGGGACCGAGCGGATGCCGGCGGGCGAAATCTTCAAGTGCCTACTCGAACAGAAACGCGTGCAGGTCACTGACCCGGACCCCGATCCCGAGAGCCAGCGACGCATCCTCAACCCTGTCGAGACAGCATCGGCTCAGGAGAAGGCCCAGTTGATGCAGGACCGTTTCGGGGAGTGGGTGTGGGAGGACGCAGACCGCGCCATCGCCCTCACCGACGAATACAACCGTAGGTTCAACTCGCTTGTGCTGCGCGACTACACCGTCGAAGGTGAACGCCTGACCCTGCCCGGGCTCAAGAAGGACTGGACTCCCAAACCCCACCAGCGTGCCGCCGTGGCGCGCATGATTTCCGAGCCGTCGGTGGGACTCTTCCACGAGGTCGGAGCAGGCAAGACCGCTGAGATGGTCATGGGTTCAATGGAGCTGCGGCGACTCGGCATGGCGCGCAAGCCCGCGATCGTCGTACCTAACCACATGCTCGACCAGTTCGCCCGCGAATGGCTGCAGATCTACCCCCAGGCGCAGATCCTCGCCGCGTCGTCCGCCGACCTCGCCGGCGACAAGCGCCGACAGTTTGTGGCGCGTGCGGCCGCGAATGACTGGGACGCAGTGATCATGACCCGCACCGCGTTCGAGCGCATCCCGCTCTCTGCCGAGTCCGAGTCCGAGTACCTCACCCGTGAGGTTGACCGGAAGCGCCAGGAGATTCTGGCGGCGAAGGAACGAGCCCTCGCAAGCGGCAACAAGGCTATGAGCGTCAAGAAGCTGGAGTCACGCCTGCAGGCCGATGAGGAGAAGATTAAACGGCTCCGCGAGACCCCCGCCGACCCGGGCATCACGTTCGAGCAGACAGGCATCGACTATCTGGTCGTGGACGAGCTGCACGACTTCAAGAACCTCTCGACCGCCTCCAACATTCAGGACGCGGCAATCGACGGGTCCAAGCGTGCATCGGACCTCCACGCGAAGGTCGAGTACCTGCGCAGCGTGCACGGTGATCGGGTGATCACCGGCGCTACGGCGACGCCGATCGCCAACAGTGTCACCGAGATGTATGTGATGCAGCGCTACCTGCGTCCTGACCTGTTGGAGAAGGCCGGCATCAACGACTTCGACACGTGGGCTGCGACCTTCGGTCAGGTCGTCACCGAGATGGAGATGACCGTCGCCGGCGGTGACAGCTTCAAGATGAAGGAACGGTTCTCGAAGTTCCAGAACGTGCCCGAGCTGCTGAAGATGTTCCACACCTTCGCGGACGTGAAGACCGCCGAGGACCTGCAGCTGCCCGTACCCGACATCGAGGAACGTGAGGACGGCAGGCGCCTGCCCCGCATGGTCACCGTTGAGCCGTCCATCGAGCTCGAGGCGTACATCGCGGACATCGCAGACCGCGCCGAGAAGATCCAGGCACGTCTGGTCGACCCGACCGAGGACAACATGCTGAAGATTTCCAGCGACGGACGCAAAGCCGCCCTCGACATGCGCCTGGTCGACCCGGAACTCGACGCCCTCGTCGGAGCCACGAAGATCAGTGCGACCGCGGACCTCGTGGCCAAGGTGTACGAGGAGACCAAGGACCGCGTCTACATCGACCCGGAAACGAAAGATACGCACCCGACACCGGGCGCCCTGCAGATCGTGTTCTGCGACCTCGGCACTCCCTCGGACAAGTGGAACGTCTACGGGCAGCTGCGTGAGGACCTGGTGCAGCGAGGCGTGCCCGAGCACAAGGTGCGCTTCGCGCATGAGGCGAAGAACGACGCCGAGAAAGGCCGGCTCTTCGAGGCCTGCCGAACCGGCGACGTCGCCGTGCTCATCGGATCGACACAGAAGATGGGTACGGGTACGAACATGCAGGCCCGCGCCGTGCACCTGGTCGACCTCGACGCACCATGGCGGCCGGCCGACGTCTCCCAGCGTCATGGCCGCATCATCCGCCAAGGCAATCAGAACCCCGAGGTCAGCATCTCGCAGGTAGTCACCAAGGGATCGTTCGACACCTTCATGTGGCAGACGCTGGAGCGCAAGAGCAAGTTTATCGACCAGATCATGCGCGGCCGACTCGATGTCCGCGAGATCGAGGACGTAGGTGACAACACTCTGTCCTTCGCGGAGGTCAAAGCCATCTCCAGCGGTAACCCGCTCATCTTGGAGAAGTCCAAAGCCGATCAGGAACTTACCCGCCTGCAGCGCCTTGAGCGCGGCTGGCACCGCAACCAGGCAGCGCTCAGCCGGCGCAAGGACAGCGCAATTGTCCGAGGCAAAGCACTCGTCGCGGAACTGCCTGCACTGAAGGAAGCAGCTGCGCGTACAACGCCCGACGTCGGCGGTGATGCCTTCCGCATGACTATCAACGGTAGGACCGTCGATAAGCGCACGGACGCAGTGGAGGCGCTGCGCACGTGGGCGGACAGGAACGCAGCAGGACGACCCCCTATTCAGGGGTCGAAGGATCTTGGTGTGATGGCCTCGATCGGCGGTCATGACATCAGGTTCGTCCAGGGCCAGGCGAACATGGTTGAGATGGGTGCGTCCCGCGTCGAGTTGCAGATTGAGGGTGCGCCGGGCGTCGCGGTGGACCTCAAGCGCAATGATGCTCTCTTCCCGACTGTGGGTGTGATCCAGCGCCTCGAAAACCAGGTCACGCGACTGCCTGATGAGGTGGTGAAGCGTGAGCGTCAGCTGGAGGAAGCGCGCCAAGAGTACCGGGACGCAGCGAACGCCCTAAAGCAGCCGTTTAAGCACACAGATGCCCTCGAGAAGGCCAAGTGGGAGGTGGAGCGAATCAGCCGTGAGATGCGTGGAGAAGACGCCGCGCAAACGACGCTCACTCCCGAACTGGAGGAATTGAAGCGGCATATGCGGCGGGCGTTCCCCAACCCACCGAAGCCCGGCCAAGCTCCTGATGAACCCTCACGAAAGCACCGCGACAACGGCGCATCAGGACCGAGATTGAACCGCGACAGTGGGATGGAACGCTAGGTAGTGCTCAGCGAAGGGGCGGGTCCTACCAATGGTAGGACCCGCCCCTCATGCGTTTCTGTGCACACGTTGATCTTGGGGGTCGCGAGCTGACGTCCGGCCCGATCCAATCGTTCAACTTTCGGTCGAAGCTGCATGGCGAGCCCGCCATCCCCGGATCTTGGCTTCCAACCGTGATTGGCGGCGCTCCTGTTCGAAGTGGCCGTCATAGCTCAGCACCGACAGTGCGTTTCCATCCATGAGCCGTCCGAGCTTCTTGTCGATCTCGCGAGTCGCTTTCGCGAGGTCGTGCATCCCTCGGATTTCCAGCCACAACCGGCTCTCGAAGAACTCCCAACTCAATGTCGTCTTGAACTCGAGACGCTTCTCGCCAATACCTGCATAGGTCACCGTCGCGGCGTGTTCGCTGGGGAGACCTGAGTCATGACGAGCGTTTCCTGAGTCCCAGAACGTTCGCCATTCCTGGCCGGGTGCGAGGACATGGATGGTCTCAGGAATCTTGACTTGCTCGAGCTTGTCGCCTGCATGCGCTGCCCGCTCCGGATGGGGATCGATCGATACCTTCACATCCTGGGCCGCAGTCGTCCCGTAGTTCTTCACCACCAGGTCGATGAACATTCCACCGGCGCGGCTCTCCTCCATTGTCACCACGACGTAGGGCTGGGCTTGCTCGGTCAGAAGCTCACGTTGTAGCTTGCGTGTTTCGTCGGCATCCTTCGCGCCGTTTGTCAGTTGCTTCTGCGCGTTGTCTAACTGTCCCTTCGCGTAGAAGACGGCGACGACGGCAACGACGAACGTCAGTATCGCGGCACAGGCCCTGACCCAAGTCGCGATCGCTGCCGAGGTTGCGGGATCCATTAAAGTGCGCCCCCGGAGGATGTTGCAGGAGAATCCGACGTCGACGAGGAGCGCCGTGCTCGGCGCCTAGCGACTCCGCCGGCCTCGAGCCCGAGCTTCTTCAGTTCGTCTTCACTCCATCCGTCCTTCGTTGCCCGGACGTATGCCTTCTTGTCTTCCCGCTCGGCTTCCGCGAGTTGCTCGCGCAGCTCGTCTACGCGCTTCCGGGCAATCACCAGATCGGTGACCGATTCGATGCGCGAGTCGAGGAGTTTGCGCGCTTGGTCTTTGGTGGTTTCAAGGTCGATGGTAGCCATGTCTTTACCCTAACGTCGTGCTCGGACGTGCGTCACGAGGCACAGCTTTCATCGGCCAGCAGGGTAGTCGTGGAGGTACCCGTTAGCAGGGTTGTTGAACCAGTCTTCGATGTCGCCGGAGTCGTACCGGACCGTGTTTCGCCCTAACGTGAAGTAGGACGGTCCAATGTTCGCTCGGCGCCACTGAGCAAGCTCCTGGCTTGTTACGCCGTACAACTCAGCCACGTCCTTCGGTGCAATCATCGTGCCCACCATGAGTCCCTCTTTCATCTTTGCCCCCGTTCCTTTCGGCAACGCCGTCATCACTTGGACGCGAAGTGAATTGGCAAGGTGGAGAGGTCGGACCGTGGAATACCGGAGCGGAGCGAGGATATGCCGCGAAAGCCGTCCTCGGAGCCTTGCCAAGAGAAGGGCGGACAGTACATTCACAAGCAGAAACGGAACGGCGCAGCCGTGAGGGTCAATCCAGACGCGCAGCGTCTACCGAAAGCTCGAACACCACCCGGAACAGACCGTCACGAAAGAGCGTTCACAACCACCTGCGGAGCAAGCTATGTGTTTATGTGCCATAAACGCGGATTCCGCTGGCGCCTGCGGCTGGGCGGTGACACACTCGGGGTGTGGAGCCTCCGTTGGAGGGGCGCTGCGCTGGGCCTGAGGATTAAGGGCGGGGGAGTCGTGAGCGAAGGAAGCGAGCAGGAGTCCGCTGAGAACACTGCGTCGTCCCCGGGGGAGACGTCAGGACGTACCACGAGGCAGCACGTGTGGTCTTCCCGGCGCAAGCGCATCGAAGGTAAGACCGTGTACGTGCGGGTCTCGATGTCGGAGATGGAGCGTGCGCAGCTGCTGCAGCTCGAGGCTCAGACAGGTCTATCGCCGTCCGCGATCCTCGTCGACGCCTCTCTGGGATCCGGGGACCCGGCTGTGCTCACGGTGAAGAAGCAGGAGGTTGTAACTCTGCTCGAAATTCGTCGCTTGATCGCGACGGCAGCCAACAACATGAACCAGATCGCTCGCCATGCGAACGCAACCGGTGAGGTCAAGGAGTACGCTGCTGCAGCGATGCAGGAGACCCGCCAGCTGATGCGCCAGATCGAAGCGAAGATGTACGAGCTGAAGCCATGATCCCGAACATCACCAAGGGCTCCCGCACTGTCGGTCTGATGAAGTACCTGGTCGGCCCGGGGAAGAGCAACGAGCACACGGACCCGCACCTTGTGGCCGGCAGCCCGACGATCATGGCCTGGTTCGGAGACGCGCAGCTCAACGACCAGTCGGCGGTTCTCGCGGCACAGGAGATTGACCTCAACAAGCGGGTTAGCGACGTCGAGATGGACCAGCACGTCTGGCACTGCTCACTGTCACTGCGTGCCGACGAGCGTCCTGTCAGTGACCGCGAGTGGGCGGACATGGCAGAGAAGTTCATGGACGACATGGGGTTCACCGAGACGAGCGGGAAGGCCGCGTGCCAGTGGGTCGCCGTGCACCACGGCACGAGCACCGCCGGCAACGACCACATCCATATCGTTGCCTCCCGCGTCCGTCAGGACGGCACGAAGTGGAGTGACTGGTCGGACTTCCCGAAGGCGCAGACAGCCGCCCGGAACCTCGAGAAGCAGTTCGGTCTCATCGAGCTCGGACAGCACTCCGAGAGGGGTCTGAAGCCAGCCGAGCAGCTTGCCGACCGCCAGGTGGGAGGAGCGAAGGAACCAGCCCGTCACCGCCTCGAGCGGACTGTTCGCTCCAGCGCCGTCGCCTCCACCTCCGAGGCTGAGTTCGTGCGCCGGCTACGCCGCCAGGAACTGCTCGTCAGTGCCCGCTTCGCTGACGGCGGCCGTTCTGTTGTCACCGGCTACTCCGTGGCTGAACGGCCACCGGCGGGGATGGACCCGGTGTGGTTCGGCGGCGGGAAACTCGCGAAGGATCTGACCCTTCCGGCGCTGCGTACGGCGTGGGCTGACACCCCGGAAGCGTCGCAGGAAGCAGCCGAGGAATGGTGGGCAGCTAAGCGCCACCAGCGGATCGTGCACCGTGACGCCGCGGACATGACACGAGGTGCCCGGGTGTCGATGATCGGCGGTCACGCCGTCGATGAGGTCGCCGCGCGCAAGCTCGCACTGGATCTCGCGAAGGCCCGTCAGACAATGGCGTCCGTGGCCCCCGGCGATCACCAGACGTGGGCACACGTCGCGCGTGAAGCATCCGGTGTGTTCGGTGCCTGGTCGAAGGCCACCGAGCCCGAGCCGGGACCGCTCGCGCATGCCTCGCGTGTCCTGGCGCGATCCGCACACCGGTCCGGTGTCACCATCAGCGAACCGGTGAACCCACCGCTGAGGATGGCAGGCACAGCCGCCTTCCTGCTCGCCGCATCGACAGCACCGTCACCGGTCGCTCAGGCGATGATCATGCACCAGATGCTGCGCACCATGAGAGCCCTGCACAACATGCAGCAGAGCAACAAAGAGCTGCGCGAGGTGCAGCTGCTGAACGAGACCGTCAGCAAACACCTGAGCCTTGTGGCCGAGCCGTTGCCGGAGATTGTCCAGCCGCGTCTGGCAGCGCCGCAGCCGGCACCCGAGCCGGCGCTCGGTGTACCGCAGAAGGTTGTCCCGGAACTGACCGAAGCCCAGCGTTCACGCATGACCGCACGACGCAATCAGAACGCCCTGAACGCCGGCAAGCACGATCGAGAGATGGGGAGATAGATCATGCACGACAACACACCAGACGGTGCCGACGGGATGTTCCGTCCGCAGCTGCAGTCGGCCATGGCCTTGGCAGGGCGATTGAGCGAGATGCTCGCCCGCCAGCGGGCCGAGCGAAACGAAGAAATGGTCAGGGCCGAGGGTGCCAGACGTCAGCAGCTCGAGGAACGGTTTGAAGCCGAACGGGCAGTGATGCGCACTCAGCTCGGCGCCGTTCACCAACCCCAGTTCTGGGAAGGGGCTAGACCTGAGGACATCGCTGCGCAGTACGCCCTGGCGCAGCAGTGGGAGCCGTTCGACGACATGGCACGGTTGTCCCGTGAGCACATTCACGACGAGATCCGCACCAGGTACAAGCTGACGCCCGAGGAGTACCTTCAGGCCAACGGCTCACCGGAGGTCGAGCAGGCCGGTGAGCAAGTTGATCGAGCAGCACAGCGCGATCACACCGAAGCAGAACAGCAGGCCGCGGCGTCGTCAGCGGCGACCTGCAAAACGACGTCGACGCCCAGAACGCAACCGCCAACGCGCAGCAGCTGTGGGACTCCGGCGACCGCCGCGCCAAGCTTGCCGACACTCTCATGGAACGAACCGGTGATACCCCGATCGGTCGGGAAGCCGTCGCCGCAGCCCTCGCCACCGACCTCAGCAACGGCACACCACCCTCAGCCGCGGTGAAGGGCCGTGTGATCGCACAGCGACGATCTAAGACGGCCGACATCGGAAAGGCCAAGTCACGGGACTTCGGCCGCGGATAGCGCCCTGCAGAACCGAAGGAAATGGAAGAGGGAGGGACAGCCGGTTTAACTGCTCCCCGGAAGTTGGACTGAGAAATTCGGTGTCGACTCCCGGGGAGCAGTTTTTATGGATGCACTCCCGCAACGCGTTCCCCGTCATGGATCCCTTCCACGTCGTCCGCTTGGCAGGCGATGGGCTCGACCGGTGCCGGCAACGCATCCAACAAGTGACACTCGGGCATCCGGGTCGTGATGGGATCCGCTCTACCGGGCCCGCCGAACACTGCATACCGGCGCCGACCTGCTCACCGAGAAGCAGACCATGCGTCTCTACGCTGTCTTCTGGACCGAGGATCACCTCGAGGTGGAGGCGACGTGGGGGATCTATCAGCGGATCGTCACCGCGTACCGGGAACCCGACAAAAAGAAGGGAAAGGAGCTGATGCGGGCCGTCGTTATATCGGTCACCGCCGGCGTTCCAGCGGCCCTGGTCGAGATCTGCAGGGTCGGCCGGACCCTCAAACAATGTGCCGGTGATGTGCTCGCGTTCTTCCACCGGCCTGGCACCAGCGATGGGCCCACGGAAGCGATCAGTGGACTGCTCGAGCACCTGCGCGGATCAGCCCTCGGGTTCCGGAACCTCACCCATTACATCGCCCGATCGATGCTCGAATCAGGCGGCTTCAGACCCTACTTACACTCTCATTTACGATGGACCCCAATGACCTTTCCCAAATAGTCAATCAGTGATAGAGGGTCAGGACCGTTGGGCGGTAAGCTCGGCACGCACGATGTCTGCGCCCGCCGTTAGTGCGCTTAGCTTTTCGAATGCGACGTTCCGGGGTAGCGGTGCCATACCGCAGTTCGTGCTGGGAATCAGTTTGTCCGGCCCGACGAATGTGAGAGCCGCCCGGAGGGTATCGGCAACTTCCTCAGGGGTTTCGATCGTCTCGCTCGCCACATCAATGGCTCCGAGCATGACTTTCTTGCCACGGATGAGTTCAATGAGATCCATCGGGACATGGGAGTGGTGGCATTCCAGCGAGACGATATCGATGGACGACTGCCGTAGGAGTGGAAACGATTTTTCGTACTGCCGCCACTCTGGCCCGAGGGTCGCCTTCCAATCGTTGTTCGCTTTAATCCCGTAGCCGTAGCAGATGTGCACGGCTGTCTCTGCACGTAGTCCTTCTGCCGCTCTTTCCAGCGTGGCTACTCCCCAGTCCTGTACCTCCTCGTGAAAGACGTTGAATGCGGGTTCATCGAACTGAATGATGTCAACGCCTGCTGCCTCGAGCTCCTTCGCTTCCTCGTTGAGGATCGTCGCGAACTCCCACGCCAGCGCTTGTCGGCTTTTGTAATGGCGGTCGTAGAGTGTGTCGATCATTGTCATCGGTCCGGGGAGCGTCCACTTGATCGGTTGATCGGTCTGTCCGCGCAGGAACGTCGCATCCGCGACGAACACGGGTTTGTCACGGCTTACGGCACCGACGACGCTTGGCACGCTCGCGTCGTATCGATCGCGGATCCGGACGGTCTCGCGCTGCTTGAAGTCGACCCCGGTGAGATGTTCAATGAACGTCGTGACGAAATGCTGACGCGTCTGTTCCCCGTCGCTGATGATGTCGATGCCGTGTCGGTGCTGCTCGTGGACGGCGCTGCGGAGGGCATCCTGCTTACCTTCGACCAGCGCGCCGTCGCGTAACTTCCACGGGGACCACAGAGTCTCTGGCTGCGCGAGCCATGATGGTTTCGGCAAGCTGCCGACGATAGCGGTGGGGAGAAGTGTGTTCATTTTGATGCCTTTCGCCCGTCAGTTGACGGGAGTGAGATGGTCGGTGACCAAATGTTCCAGGACAAGCTTGTGCGGCGTGATGAGGTGTTCCTCCGTGTACTGCCCCTGCACGACTGCAAGCCGGTTGCGTTCGATGCGGTCATAATTGATGTCCGTCCGGGTGAAGTCCTGCGATTCCAGGCTCGGCCGGTAGATACTTCCGGCGGTCGAGTTCGCGTTGTAGATTTCCGGTCGGTAGATCTTCTGGAAACTTTCCATCGTGCTGACGGTGGCGATGAGTTGCAGGTCGGAATAGTCCGTGAGTAGATCGCCGCGGAAATAGAAAGCAAGCGGTGCTACGGCGCCCCGTGGCATGAAGTAGCGGGCTTGCAGTCCCATCTTCTTGAAATAGTCGTCCGTCAGCGAGAAGTCGTCCTGCTCGTACTCGACGCCAAGAACCGGGTGGCGGACATCCGTTCGACGATAGGTCCGGCTCGTCGAGACGCTGATACAGATCACCGGCGACTTCGGGAAGTGTTCTCGGTACGCGGCGGAGTCGAGGAAGCGCTGGAAGAGCACGCCATGCAGCGCACCGAAGTCCTCGGGAACGACGAACTCCGTCGTGCCTTCATTGACCGACGGCAGCCGGATACTGAAGTCGTAGTCGCGGACATACGACGAGAAGTTATTTCCCACGATCCCTGCGTGACGTTCCCCGGAGCGCGGGTCGAGGATGTGAATGTCGAGCATCTCGAGCAGCGGAAAGCGTTGGTGTGCCCCTTGTGCGGAGAACTCGAGCTCGACGGAGACAATGTCGAGCTCGACGACATAATGATCCCGTCGTGCATCACCTCGCTCCGCAAGGTCGTTCAATCGGTGATCAATCATCTCCAGGACGTTACGGAGGTTCTGCTGCCGATTCTCGCCCCGGGCGAGATTAGCGAAATTCGTGGTGGCCCTCGACGTGGTCGACGGCACGTAGTGCTCATCGAAACGGGTCGTGGAAATGCTGAAGGTGATCTTATGCGCCATGCGCGGTTACTCCAATAGTTCCGGGATCGTGGTGCCAAGCTCCTTCTGGCGTTGGAGGAGGTCCACCACGGCAGTGGTGAGCAGTCCTTCGAATTCCGGTGTCCGTTCCAGGGTGAACCCGTCCTCGGCAAAGGTGCGGGCGGCGTTGGCGGCGATCAGTTCCGGTGTGCGCGGCAGCGAGCCGGCGAGGCTGGTGGAGATGCGATCGAGTGTCATGATGCTGTCCTTTCCATCGGTCCTGCCATTAGCACCTTTCCGGACAGGGAATCCGGGGGAAGCTGCAGCGTCATGGAGGCAGGTCTCTCAGCTGCTCTGGATGGTGTGGCTTAGGGCTCTAAATCCACCGGTGACGTAAGGCACGCCCCCTCCACGACCATCGGCCGAGCACCAGACGGAGGGGCTGCGCACCATCATGAACAGCAATCGGTGCGGCGGGAAAGTCTTACGTCATGTGTCCTAGAAATTCGTTGTATGACGACGGGAGGCTCGTCCGCAGCCCGTGAACTGCCTGTAGTCCGTCGGGGACGTGTCATCGGCATGCATGTTCGCGTCACAGGAAATTACGTGCTTATACTTCCAACAGCTTCATGAACTGTGGCCGCCAAGCTCCGACTTGGTCACATACCAACCCCGCGCTCGGTGGGTGGTTCGGATGACGAAGCGGTCCGCATTCGCCCCTCTTCGGGGTACCTGGTGCGGGCAAGAGCTCCCGAAAGGACGCGGCCCGGTGCCGCCCGCCCATGGCTACTACTTCCCCAAGTGCTGAGTCCCACGCCGAGGTTCCACTGTCGGCAGTGAGCATTCACGACTACGAAGCATTGATGGCTCCACGCGAAGCGTTCGTAGACTTCCTCCTGAGACCCCATGTGGTTCTACATCGCTTGGAGAATGCTGGTCTGCCTGCGCTGGCAGTCTGAGGAATGGCACGCACAAGCGGCCTGCTTCTGGATACCGACGTCATCGTGGAGTTGTGGAGCTCACGCCCTTCAACGGCTGTCGTCGATTTTCTTCAGCGGAGGCGACACTCTCGGATCTTCGTCTCCGCTTTGACGATCGGAGAGCTGCATCTGGTGACCCGGGAGAACCAGCAATACCAGACCATCGGTGCCTGGGTGCAGGAGTTCGTGGACACCTACAGCTCGAACATTCTTCCCGTCGACGTTGATATCGCCGCTGTATGGGGGCCGATGCTGAGCGACGCCGAGGTGTCCGCAGTCGATTCCCTCATTGCCGCGACCGCCATTCATAAGAGCCTTTCCATCGTGTCGGGACATTTGGAGGTCTACCGGAGGTTCGCGGTGTCGGCCATTAATCCCTGGATTCCAGAAGCGCAGTCCACCGCGGATGAGGCCCCACCGCTCCCGCGTTCCCGGACAGGACCGGTGACGCAGCCTGTCTAGACGATTCGACCTCAAGTCCTAACTACTTCTGCCGAAGGAGCATCTTCGATGAGTACCGGTGACGCTGGCTGTACGGCCACCTCCCAGATCCATGCAGGTTATGAACCGCAGGCGCCCTACCGGCCCGTGGCGGTCCCCATCTATCAGACCGCGGCTTACGAATTCCCGGACTACGCGTCGGCCCGGCGCATGTTCGCGTTGAAGGAGCCAGGCTTCACCTACACGCGGACCGGTAATCCGACGGTGGCGGTGCTGGAGCAGCGGATCGCCGCGCTCGACGGCGGCGTGGCCGCGCTGGCCACGGCGACCGGGCAGGCCGCCGTCGCCGTCGCCCTGCTGGCGCTGGTCCGCGGCGGGCAGCACATCGTGGCGTCGTCGAAGCTGTACGGGGGGACGGTGGACCTGCTGACGGACACCTTCGACGATTTCGGGATCGAGGTCAGCTTCGCCGATCCCGCACATCCCGGTGCCTGGCAGGACGCTGTGCTTCCGACGACGCGGGCCTTCCTGACCGAATCCATCGGCAATCCGCTGGCCACGCTGCAGGACCTGCCGGCGATCGCCGCGGTCGCTCATGCCGCCGGGGTGCCGCTGGTGGTGGACAACACGCTGGCGACTCCCGCCCTGTTCCGGCCCCTCGATCACGGGGCGACATCGTGGTGTATTCGGCCACGAAGTTCCTCGGCGGGCACGGGAGTACCCTCGCGGGCGCCGTGGTCGACGGTGGGCGGTTCGATTTCTCCGCCTACCCGGACCGGTGGCCGCAGCTCACCCGTCCCAAGCGCCGCTACGGCGGGGAGATCCTGTGGGAGCGCCACGGCCACGGCGCGTACCTGGCCCTCGCACGCAGCAAGTACCTGCACGATCTGGGTCCCTCGCTCGCACCGGGCAGTGCCGCGCAGATCCTGCAGGGGCTGGAGACCCTGGACATCCGGGTGGCCCGGCACGCCCAGAACACCCGGGACGTCATCCGGTTCCTGGCGGGCCACCCGGCCGTCGCAGCGGTGCATCACCCCTCCGTTCCGGGCCACCCGCAGGCCGGACTCGCGGCCAGGGACTTTCCGCACGGGGCCGGCAGCGTGTTCTCCTTCGACCTGGCCGCAGAGCCAGGGCAGGTGGGGGACTTCATCGACCGGCTCCGGCTGTTCAAGCTGGTGGCCAACGTGGGGGACACCCGGTCCCTGGTCGCGCACCCCGCTGCGATGACGCACTGCCGGCTCACCCCGGAACAGCGAGCCGCCGCCGGGATCGCAGAAACCACCATCCGGCTCTCCGTGGGTCTGGAAACCGCGGCGGACCTCGTCGCGGACCTGGACCTGGCGCTGGCCCCGCTGGTGGGTGCCGCGGACATCGCGGCTACTTCTCCGGCGGCAGGGCCCCTGCCGCCTTCGCAGGAAGAGGAGCCTGACATGGCGCAGTACACGGGGTTCAATACGACAGCTGTCCACACCGGGCAGGACCCTGATCCGTTGACCGGTGCGGTGATCCCGCCGATCTACCAGACCTCCACTTTCGTGCAGGACGGGATCAACGTGCTGCGGGCCGGGCACGAGTACAGCCGGGGCTCCAACCCGACCCGCAACGGTTTCGAGGCCCAGCTGGCCGCGCTCGAGCACGGGACGGCGGCCTTCGCCTTCGCCTCCGGGCTGGCGGCCGAGGACGCGCTGCTGCGGGCGCTGCTGCGCCCCGGCGATCACATCGTCCTCGGCGGGGACGGCTACGGCGGCACCAACCGGCTCATCAACGGGCTGCTGGGCCCGTGGGGTGTGGCGAACACGGCCGTGGACATCACCGACCTGGCGGCGGTGGCCGCAGCGGTCCGGCTGGGCTCCACCGCGATGCTGTGGGTGGAGACGCCGTCGAACCCGCTGCTGGGCATCGCGGATCTGGCCGGGTGGGCGGCGCTGGCGCACGATGCCGGGGCTCTGCTCGTGGTGGACAACACGTTCGCCTCGCCCTACCTGCAGCGGCCGTTGGACCTCGGCGCGGACGTGGTGGTGCACTCGACCACCAAGTACATCGGCGGGCATTCGGACGTGCTCGGCGGTGCCGTGGTCGTGGCCGACCGTTCCTTCCGCGGCACCGCGCTGGCCGAGACCATCGGCTATCAGCAGTTCGCCGGCGGCGCGGTCGCCGGGCCGCAGGACTGCTTCCTGGCCGCCCGCGGCCTGAAGACCCTCGGCCTGCGCATGGAGCGGCACACCTCCAATGCCCAGGCTCTCGCCGAATGGCTCCGGGATCAGCCCGGCGTCGCGGAAGTGCTCTACCCCGGCCTGCCCGAGCACCCGGGCCATGCCCTGGCAGCGCGCCAGATGTCGGGCTTCGGTGGGATCGTCTCGCTGCGCTTCAGTGCCGGAGAAGCCGCCGCACGGGCGTTCGCCGAATCGACCCGCCTCTTCGCGCTCTCCGTGAGCCTGGGCGGGGTGGAATCGCTGGTCTGCTACTGCTCGGAGATGACCCACGCCTCGGTCCGCGGGACCCCGCTGGCTGTGCCCACCGACCTGGTCCGGCTGTCCGTCGGGGTCGAGGACCTGGCAGACCTGCAGGAGGACCTGGCCACTGCGCTGGAGAAGACACGTCGGGCGTCCAGGAGAGCCGTGGCTCTCAGCGCTTGACCCTGGTGCAGCAGAACACCGCTGTTCCGGGCCTGCTCACTACCCAATACGACGGTCGATGACCCCGTGTTTCCTCATACGACAGCTCGCTTCCCCGGCTCTTGGATGCGGGCGCAAACGGTGCTTGATTGAATTCAAACGCCACGAAAGGACCCATCATGTCGGACATCTCGGACCTCAGCCCCCAGCGCCTTCGGCAGGTGTTGGGACACTTCGCCACCGGGCTCACGGTGATCACGGCGGCGACGCCCACGGGTCCAGCCGGGTTCACCTGCCAGTCCTTCGCCTCCCTCTCGCTCGACCCGGCGCTGGTCACCTTCAGTCCGGCGCGGTCCTCCACCACCTGGCCTCTGCTCCGTGCAGCGGGACGATTCACCGTGAACATCCTGTCGGCGGAGCACCAGCACCTGGCGGGCCAGTTCGCACGCTCGGGCACGGACAAGTTCGCCGGCGTCGACTACACCGCGTCTCCGCTGGGCAACCCGGTCCTGGAGGACGCGCTCGCCTGGGTGGACTGCGAGCTGCACCAGGAGTACGACGGCGGTGACCACACCATCGTGGTGGGGAGCGTCCGGTCCCTGAGCGCGCGGCTCGACGCCGAACCCCTGCTGTTCTTCAGGGGCGCCTACGTCGGTGTGCAGTCCCCGACAGCAGTGCTGGAGAGGACTGCATGACCATTGCCGGACCCCTTCCCGGCGTCGCACTCGCAGGCCCGGACCTTTCTGGGTTCGGGGCGGAGTTCTGGCAGGCAGCGCACGACTGACGGTGCGTTCTATTGGGAAGCGCGGTCAGCGCGGAGTTTGGCGGCTCATCGTAATTAAGAGTGGAGACGGGGCCTGAAGCCGCCGGATTCGAGCAGCGATCGGGCGATGTAGTTCGTGAGGTTCCTGAAGCCGAGGGCTGATCCGCGCAGGTGCTCGAGACGGCCGTTGATCGCCTCGGTGGGTCCGTTGCTGGTGCCTGGTCGGTCGAAGAACGCAAGGATATCCGTGGCCCGTTGTTTCAGGGTCCGGCCGAGCCGGCGCACCTCGACCAAGGCGGTCGGGACGCCGCTGGTGACAGCGTCGATGACGGCCTCCATCATCTGCTTGCCCGTCTTCTTGTCAGGCTCCCGGTACGCGGCGACAATCCGCTGATAGATACCCCAGGTGGCTTCGACCTCGAGGTGCTCCTCAGCCTTGAACACTGCATCCAGGCGTCTCTGCTGCTTATCGGTCAGCAGACCGGCACCGGTATGCAGTGTCCGCCTGGCCCGGTAGAGCGGGTCACCGGAACGACCACGGTGCCCGGTCGTGGTTTGTTGGACGCGTTGGCGGCACCGGTCCAGCCCGTCCCCAGCTAGGCGCACGACGTGGAAGGGATCCATCACCGGAACAGCGTCCGGGAGCTCCTCGGTGGCCGCGGTCTTGAACCCAGTGAACCCATCCATCGCCACCACCTCCACCCCATCACGCCACGCCTGGGGCCGGTTCGCGAGCCAGGTCTTGAACACCTGTTTGGAGCGGCCCTCGACCATGTCCAACAACCGTGCAGGGCCCGTCTTGGCGCGGATCGGGGTGAGATCAATGATGACGGTCACGAACTTGTCGCCCTTGCGGGTATGCCGCCATACATGCTCGTCCACCCCGATCGCAGTGACCCCCTCGAACCTGCCCGGGTCATCGATCAGCCGGCGCCTACCTTCCGCGAGAACGGCAGTGTTCGCGGTATGCCAGGACACTCCCAGACCGGCTGCGACCCGGGACACCGTGAGGTGATCGACAACAATCGCGAACAGCGCCCACGACAGGCCGCGGCGGGAGATCTTCGCCCGCCACTCGGCCGCTTTCGAGGTGTCTTGCCGCCAGGTCTGGTTGCATTGCGTGCACTGGTAGCGACGTACCCGTACCAACAGCGTTGTGGGTCGGTGCCCGAACGGCTCATGGGCAAGCCGGCGGATGACGGTGTCGCGCACGACGCCTTCACCGCCGCAGGACCGACACCACCGATCGAGTGCAAGGACGCGGCACTCGATGACCGCCCGATCCGGGCTGAGGTGTTGCCCGATGGCTTCCAGGCCTAGCTCGTCGAGTCGGCAGAACGTGGTCAGGTCAGGGCTCGTAAAAGTAGGCTGGGGCATGTCGAGGTCTTTCAGATGGCAAGCGTCAGAACTTCCATCATCGGAAGGCCTCGACCTCTATCCCGCCACCGACGCGCCCACCCCGGTCAGACCTGGCCCACACTCTGGTTTACGAAGAGCCTGGTAAGTGCTGGTTTTCTGTCATCCCCGATCCCTAGAAAAGTTTCAACTCTTTGTGTTATCTGTGCAGCTTCTGCTTTCTCCATCTATGAAGGCTAGCCTTCGGAGCAGAACGGGCATGCGCTACTCGAACAGGGAATCGCCGTGTCGTAGAGTCCGGGTGTCGACTCACAGCTGTTGGGCGTACGAGCAAGGCCGGTCCTCATTCATTACATAGGTGTCCGCCGGCAAACCAAGGCCCAGGGACCGCTATGTCTGCAAGGACGACTTAGGTTGTCTACTGGTTCTCTAATGGCGGCCCGCTATCCTGAAACCCCGAGCGCAGCGCCGCGCCGCGCCCGGTCGCAGGAGACAGGTGCCGTCAATGCCGCAGCTTCCGTCCAGCATCACCCAGAACCAACACAGCCACACCCCGCCGTCCCAGCTCGACCGCATCACAGAGCTGGCCGGTGACCTAGCGGGCCAGTTCGAACTGGTCCCGCTGCTCGAACGCGTCCTCGGGCATGCCGCCGCCCTCCTTGGATGCGAGAGCGGCTCCATCTCGATCGTCCATGAGGCCGAGGGGTACTACCGCAAGGAAGTGGACCAGGGCGTCGGCTGCCGCGAAGGCCAGACCTTCCCGCTGACCGAAGGCCTCACGGGGCAGATCGTAACGACCCGCGGCACCGTGATCCTCGATCGGTATGCGTCCGTGCCGAGGGGGCACATCGACCCGGCCGACCCGCGGTGGGGGAGCGCGGTCATCGGCGTCCCCATCACGTGGGCCGGCAGCATCATCGGTACGTTCGCCATCTTCAGTGACGGACCCGGGCGCGTCTTCAGCCCGGGCGACGCCTCGCTCGTGGAACTGTTCGCCAACCACGCCGCCATCGCCATCATGAACTCCCGGCTCCACCAGGCGGCCGCAGCGAAGGAACGCGAGGCCGCCGTCGCCGGCGAACGCGAACGCGCCGTGCAGGAGGTCCACGAGACCATCGGGCGGTCCCTCGGCTCGCTGCTGCTCCACCTCGACCGAGCAGACAAGGCGACACCCGGTGGCTCGCCCTCCATCCAGCACATCGACGGCGCCCGGGTCCTCGCCCACGAAGCGCTGTTCGAGACCCGTCGCACCGTGCTGGGCCTCGGACCCTCCAGCGTGGCTGGCCGCACCCTTGAGGAGTCCGTCCGCCAGGAACTCGACCGGGTCAACGCGGACCACCCGGTCGACGTGACGCTCCTGGTGACCGGAGACCCCCACGAGTTGGCCCCCGCCGTCGCGCACCAGCTCTTCATGATCATCCAGGAGGCGGTGGCCAACTCGGTGGCGCATGCCGGCGCCACCGCGTGCCGGGTGGGCGTCTTCTACGACTCCGCCGGCATCACGGCCGTCGTCGAGGACAACGGTCGCGGGTTCGAGGCCCCGGAAGCGTCGCATCTCAAAGGCAGCCGGCTCGGGCTGCACGGCATGGCCGCCCGCGCTCACTACCTGCGGGGTGAACTGCACGTGGACTCGACGCCGGGCTGGGGCACGAGCGTCCGCGCCGAGGTGCCCTACTCCTCGAACGGCGACACCTCCCGCGAACGGTGGAAGGTCCTCGTCGCCTGCACGCAGCCACTGATCCGGGCCGGCCTCGTCCGGCTCCTCGAGACGTCCGAGCCGTCGGTGCAGGTCCTCGGGGAGTTCGGGACGCTCGAGGACCTCACGGAGTCTGTGTCCCTCCTGCAGCCGGACATGATCGTCCTCGACGAGCACCTGCTCGCCCTGTATGCCCAAGCCCGGGCGGCGGACGCGGACACCGTCGAGCGGCCGGTGGTCGCCGTCGTCGACCATTTCGCGGACGAACTGCTGGCGGCTGCCGCGTCGTCGGGCGTGCGGGGCTTTCTCTCGTTGTCCTCGACACCCGCGGAGGTGGCGCGCGTCGTCGTCGCTGCGGCCCGCGGTGATGCCCTGCTGGACGGGGCGATGTTCACGCGCCTCACGGAGAGTCGCGCGGCGGACGCAGGCGAGGCGATATCACTGACGGCCCGCGAACTCGAGGTACGGGACCTCCTGGCCGAAGGGCTGGCGGACAAGCAGATCGCCACGCGGCTCACCATCTCGGTGAAGACGGTCGAGAAGCACGTGAGCGCCATGCTGCGGAAGACCGGGGCACGTAACCGCACCATGCTGGTGGGCCTGCAGCACCAGGGTCAGGCAATCGCGAACTCCAGATAGGCGGCGACGCCGGCAGAGGCCTGCGTACCGAGGCGTCACCAGAACGCTCGCCAGGTATGCGGATCCGAGGATCGTTATCAAGACCCAGCGGCGGTGGCGTCGAGGATGAATCGGGCTGTCTTTTGCGGCTGGTCCCAGTGCGGGAAGTGCCCGCAGTCCTCGAAGACGTGCAGGGTGGCGTCCGGATAGAGGGACATGGCGACGGCGGCCTCACTGAGCGGGGTGACCCTGTCCGACCGGCCCCAGCCGAACGCCAGCGTGCCCTTGATCGTCCCCTGTGGTGCGCCTGCCTGCCGTGGTCCGTGTGCGAGCGACTTCCGCGCTGCGTCGAGACTGGGCGAGGTGGCGAAGCCGCGGAGCTCCGTCAGGACGAGGTCCGGGTCGAGCTTCCAGGGGGCCGCGGAGAACTGGGCGAGCAGCGCCGTCCGGCCCGCTGCCTGCTGGACGAGTGAGGGCAGGACGGGCTGGAGGCGCCGTACCAGCGCGATGGACGCGGTGATGCTGCCGTTGAAGATGCGCACCTGGGTGTCGTTCCAGAATCCTCCGGGATCGAGGGCGACCGCGTTGCCGGCGTGGCCCCGCCGCGCCAGCTCGACCACGATCCGCGCACCCATCGAGCTTCCGACGACATCCGCGTCGCGCAGGTTCTCCTGCTCGAGGAACTGCCCGACGGCGTCCGTGAGGGTCGCAATGGTCACCTCACCCGCGAGCGGCTCGCTGCCGCCGAATCCGGGGAGGTCGATGGCGATGACCTCGCGCTGATCCAGCAGCAGGGGGAGGACGGGGTCCCAGGTGCGGACGCTCGAGCCGAGCCCATGCACGAGGACGAGTGGCTTTCCGGTGCCGGTCCGTTCGGTGTTCAACATGTGAGGGCCTTCCGTAGGCAGCGCGAGGCCCCAGTCTATGCGGGCACAGATCGCTCCAGCCGATGCCCGCAGGACGAGGGGATTCTTCTGTGAGAATGGGCGCATGAGCCAGACAGAGATCCGCCATCACCAGGAATCCGTCACCATCCAGGCGTCGGCGGACAGCATCTACGACCTGGTCTCCGACATCACCCGCACCGGCGAATGGAGTCCGGTGTGTACGCGGTGCTGGTGGGAGGACGACGTCAGTGCAGGCCAGGTCGGTGCCTGGTTCACAGGGCACAACGAGCTTCCGCACCGCACCTGGGAGACCCGGTCGCAGGTCGTGGCCGCAGAGCGTGGCCGTGAGTTCGCCTGGGTCGTCGGCGGTGACAGGGTGCGCTGGGGCTACACGCTGACGCCGGCCGACACCGGAACCACTCTGACCGAATCCTGGGATTTCCTGCCCGGCGGCATCGCCATGTTCGAGGAGAAGTTCGGGGATGATGCGCCCGCGCAGATCGCCGACCGGACCCGCCTCGCGCACGACGGCATCCCGAAGACCCTCGCCGCCATCAAGCGGATTGCCGAGTCCAGCACGTCATGTGGGGATGACCGGTTCTAGCGCGCTGACCCTGCTGTGCCGGCCTCAGTAGGCGGCCGCCCGGTATCCTGAAGGTCCGTGCGCAGTGTCGCGCCGGGTTGCCGGAGACAGGTGCCGTACATGCCGCAGCTTCCCACGCCGAACCAGACCCGCCCGAGTGAGACTCCGCTCTCCGAGTTGGATCGCATCACCGAACTCGCCGGAGACCTCGCCGGACAGTTCGAGTTGGTCCCGCTCCTCGAGCGCGTCCTCGGGCACGCCGTCGCGCTCCTCGACTGCGAGAGCGGCTCCATCTCGATCGTCCACGAGACCGAGGGGTACTACCGCAAGGAAGTGGACCAGGGCGTCGGCTGCCACGAAGGCCAGACGTTCCCGCTGAGCGAAGGCCTCACCGGAGAGATCGTGAAGCAGCGAGGCACCGTGATCCTCGACCGTTACGCCTCCGTGCCCACCGGCCACATCCACCCGAGTGACCCGCGCTGGGGGAGCGCCGTCATCGGCGTTCCGATCGCCTGGGACGGAGCCATCATCGGCACGTTCGCCATCTTCAGTGACGGACCGGGGCGGGCCTTCACCGCCGCCGACGCCTCCCTCGTGGAACTCTTCGCCACCCATGCCGCCATCGCCATCATGAACTCCCGGCTCCACCAGGCCGCGGCCGCGAAGGAGCGCGAAGCGGCCGTGGCCGGGGAACGCGAACGGGCGGTGCGCGACGTCCACGAGACCATCGGCCGCTCCCTCGGCTCCGTCCTGCTCCATCTCGACCGTGCGGCAAAGCCACTCCTGGTAGTTCGCCGTCGACCCAGCACATCGACGCCGCCCGGGTCCTCGCCCACGAAGCCCTCTTCGAGACCCGCCGCACGGTCCTCGGGCTCGGCCCCTCGAACCTCGTGGGCAGCACCCTCGAGGAGGCCATCCGCAGGGAACTGGACCGTGTGGAAGCGGTTCATCCTCTCGACGCCACCCTCTCGGTAGTTGGGGAACCGCACGAGCTCGCGCCCGAGGTGGCCCACCAGGTGCTCATGATCATGCAGGAGGCCGTGGGGAACGTTCTTGTGCACGCCCATGCCAGTACCTGCCGTGTGGGCCTGTTCTACAACGCCACCGGGATCACCGCCGTCATCGAGGACAACGGGCGCGGGTTCGACGCCGCGAAACGCGGGCCGGAAGGCCCGTCGTCGTCGGCACGCCTGGGACTCCATGGAATGGCGGCCCGCGCGCACTTCCTGCGCGGGGACCTCTCCGTCAACTCGACGCCGGGCTGGGGGACGATCATCCGTGCTGAAGTTCCCTACTCCGCGAACGGGGAGGTCTCCCGTGAGCGGTGGAAGGTGCTCGTCGCCGGTGTCCAGCCCATGGTCCGTGCGGGGCTGGTGCGCCTGCTCGAGACGTCCGAACCGTCAGTGCAGGTGATGGGGGAGCTGGGCAGCCTCGAGGACCTGGTGGAATCCACCTCGCTGCTGCAGCCGGACATGCTGGTGCTGGACTGGGTACTCCTCGAGCAGTACACCGCGGTGCAGCAGGCGGGGCAGACGGAAGATCCTGTTGACAGGCCGTTGGTGGCTGTCGTTGATCACCCGAGCCTCGAGCAGCTGCGCCTGGCGGCGGCGTCGGGTGTGCGGGGGTTCCTCTCGCTCGCCTCGAGCCCCGCCGAAGTGGCGCGCGTGGTGGTCGCGGCTGCCCGAGGAGATGCCCTTCTTGACGGCGCCGTCTTCACCCGCTTCACCGAAGCGCACGGGCATGCGGCCACGGACGAGGACCAGCCCGCCCGCCTCACGGCCCGCGAGCTCGAGGTGCGTGACCTGCTGGGACAGAGCCTGGCCGACAAGCAGATCGCCACCCGGCTTGCCATCTCGGTGAAGACCGTCGAGAAGCATGTGGGCGCGATGCTGCGGAAGACCGGTGCCCGGAACCGCACCATGCTGGCCGGACTGCAGCGCCAGGACCGGTAGGCCGCATCGACGAGCTGTGGCCGGCAAGGGTGTTCGTGTCCGCTCGGCGGTCCCGGTGGTGACGCAGGCATGAAGCTGTCGCACCGTGGGGGTTTCCCCTTACTGCCGGGGTGGGTAAACCCTCATTTCGGGAGTGCTGCGTTTCTGATCTAGTGGCACGGAGATCAGATTCAGCACCTCATCAGCACAGCGGAGGGAACACAGATGGCTCGCATCGGAATTCTGACGAGCGGAGGGGACTGCCCCGGACTGAACGACGTCATCCGTTCCTGCGTCCTGCGTGGAACACGCGTCTACGGCGACGAGTTCGTGGGCTTCCGGGACGGCTGGCGTGGTCTTGTGGAAGGCAGCACCTTGGAGCTGGACTGGCTGAGTGTGCGGGGCATCGGAGGCCTGGGCGGGACCATCCTGGGAACGTCGCGGACCAACCCGCTCGAAGACGACGGTCTCGAGCGAATCAAGGGGAATCTTCGCACCCTCGGTGTGGATGCCCTCATCGTCATCGGCGGAGAAGGGACGTTGACCGCAGCCAATATCCTGAGCAGCAGCGGCATCCCCATCGTCGGAGTACCGAAGACCGTGGACAACGACCTCTCGGCCACCGACTTCTCCTTCGGCTTCCACACCGCGGTGGAGATCGCCACCGAGGCGATCGACAGGCTCAAGACCACCGGGCAGTCACATCACCGCTGCATGATCGCCGAGGTCATGGGGCGGCATGTCGGGTGGATCGCGCTCCATGCCGGGATGGCCACCAGTTCCCACGCGATCCTCATTCCCGAGCAGAAAGCCAGCCTCGACGAGATCTGCGCCTGGGTTGAAGGTCCGTTCCGCCGTGGCAGGACACCCCTGGTGGTGGTGGCCGAGGGGTTCATCGCCGAGGGAATGTCCGAACCGCATGCGGACCGCGGGCTGGACGCCTTCAACCGCCCGCGGCTGGGTGGCATCGGCGAACGCCTGGCCCCCCTGATCGAAGAGCGGACAGGTATCGAAACCCGGTCCACCACCCTCGGCCACATCCAACGCGGCGGCGCGCCGAGCGCCTCCGACCGGGTTCTGGCAACCCGGCTGGGGCTGGCCGCCGTCGACGCCGTTCACGATGAGGCATGGGGTCAGATGGTGGCCACGCGCGCGGACAGCATCACCCGCGTCAGCCTGGCGGAATCAGTCGGGAAGCTCAAGACGGTCCCACAGGAGCGGTATGACGAAGCCACCTACCTCTTCGGATGAAACAGGTAGATGAGTTCTCGAAGAGGCGGTGGACGCTGATCGATTGAGCCGGGCACGGCCTGAAGGACAGTCCCGAAAGGGACGGACTCCCTCGGCCGCGCCCGGATTCCTGCCTGCGCGCCTGGAGCACGCCTGCAGCTCTCAGAACGCGGCAGCGCCCGCCTCGGCGACTTCCTGGTCCTGCTCGATGGTGCCGGTGGAGACACCGATGGCACCCATGATGCTGCCGTTCCTCACAAGTGGAATGCCGCCGGGGAACACCGCGAGGCGTCCGCCGTGCGCGTCGCTCAGGCCGTAGATGGGGCCGTCCTGGCGGGTGACGCCCTGCAGGTCGCCGGTCTCGCACTGGAATGCGATGGACGTGTAAGCCTTGTTGATCGAGATGGTGATGCTGCCGATGTTGGCGCCGTCCATCCGCACGTGCGCCTTCAGGTTGCCGCCGGCGTCCACCACGGCGATGTCCATCGGCTGGCCGATCTCCGTGGCCTTCGCCGCGGCGGCGTCGATCACGCGGCGGGCTTCTTCGGCGGTGACTGTCTCGAGTACTGATCCTGTAGCCATGGTGTCCTTCTTCGTTGAAGTGAAGTGCAAGTGGTGGGTCAGAAGAGCCGCGCCTCACTCAACCACCTCCGCCTGCTGCGGACGAGGTGGTGAAACCCCCCACGCCACGGGAGGGGTAACCCCCATACCGGCCGTCGCGGCCCGGGTCTAGCGTGGGCTGAAGCCTAACCAGGAGGATGCGTTGTGGGAGTTGTACCGCTGAAGGACATTGTTGATCCGGCGTTCCGGGACCGCTACGGGGTGCCCGCCATCAACATCTTCAATGACTTGACCATGGAGGGCGTGCTCGCCGGCGCCGTGGAGGCGAACTCCCCGGTGATCCTGCAGACCTCCGTGAAGACCGTGCGCACCGTCGGCTCCCGGGTGCTGTTCGACATGTGGCAGTCCATGACCCGCGGCATCGAGGTGCCCGTCACCCTGCACCTGGACCACTGCCCCGACCGTGCGGTGGTCACCGAATGCCTGAAGGCCGGCTGGAACTCGGTGCTCTTCGACGCGTCCGAGCTGCCCGTGGAGGAGAACCAGCGCCAGACCATCGAGGTCGTCGCCGAGGCCCGCAGCTACGGCGCCCAGGTGGAGGGCGAGATCGAGGCCATCACAGGCGTCGAGGACGATCACGGGTCCGATGAGGTGTCCAAGCAGCAGAGCCTCGAGGTGGCGCTCGCGTTCATCGACGCCACCGGGATCGATGTCTTCGCCCCCTCGATCGGCAACGCCCACGGCAGCTACAAGGCGGCCCCCGTGCTCGACGTCGAGCGTGTCACCCAGATCGTGGAGGCACGCAACCTCCCGATCGCCCTGCATGGCGGCAGCGGCCTCAGCCCCGAGCAGTTCGCCGACCTCATTGCCCGCGGCTGCGCGAAGGTCAACATCTCGACGGCCCTCAAGGAGCAGTACATGCAGTCCAGCCTCGCGTTCCTGAAGCAGGCGGAGCAGAACAACAAGTGGGATCCGCCGTCGCTGTTCAAGCACACCCGCGCCGACACCGTTGCGATGGTCCTCGACCTCTGCACGCAGTTCGGCAGCGCGGGCAAGGGAGGCCGCTGAGCATGCCGGCCCTCATCTTCGACTGCGACGGCGTTCTCGCCGACACCGAGCAGTACGGCCACCTTCCCGCCTTCAATCAGACCTTCACCGACTTCGACGTCCCCGTGCAATGGAGCGTCGAGGACTACGCCGAGAAGGTGAAGATCGGCGGCGGGAAGGAGCGGATGCGCAGCATCCTCACGCCGCAACTCGCCTCGTCGCTGGGACTCGACGACGACGCCGCGGTGGACGCCGCGATCCTCTCCTGGCACAAGCGGAAGACGTCCGTCTACACGGAGCTCGTCGAAAGCGGCGTCATGCCCGCACGGCCCGGCATCGCACGGATCGTGCAGGAGGCGCACGACGCCGGCTGGACCCTCGCCGTTGCCTCCACCTCCGCGGAACCCGCGGTCCGCGCGGTCCTGACGCACGCCGTCGGGGCTGACCTCGCGGCGCACTTCTCGGTGTTCGCCGGGGACGTGGTGCCCGCGAAGAAACCCGCACCGGACATCTACCTGCTGGCGCTCTCGGAGCTGGAGGTGTCCGTCGATGACGCGATCGTCGTCGAGGACAGCTCCAACGGGCTGCGCGCCGCCGTCGGTGCCGGGCTGCGGACCGTCGTCACGGTCAGCGGCTTCACCCGCGAGGAGGACTTTACGGGTGCCTCGCTCGTAGTGAGCTCCCTCGGGGAGCCTGACGGCGAGCAGGCCGAGACCCTCGCCGACCCGCGCGGCGCCGGGCCATCCGGCGTCGTCACCCTCGCCACCCTGCAGACATTGCTGTCCGCACCCGGCCCTGCTTCTGAGGCCGCGAACACCGAAATGGAGACCCCATGAGCGCCACCGACCTCGCCGACGTCGAATTCGTTGTCCATTCGCTGGCCAAGACGGCCGTGGACAAGGAGAAGGAGTTCGGCGACCTCGACGCCGTGGTGGGCGACGGCGACCTCGGCTACTCCCTGGCCCGCGGCTTCGAGAAGGTCCTCGCGGATTGGGATTCGTTCAAGCGCGACGACGTCGCCACGTTCCTGCAGCAGATAGCGCTCGCGATTTCCAGCAGGATCGGCGGGACCTCCGGGCCGCTGTGGGGGACGGCCTTCCTGCGGGCCTCCGCCGCCGCGAAGACGGTGGACGCGATCGACGGCACCGCCGTCGTCGCCATGCTGCGCGGAGCCACCGACGGCATCAAGGCCCGCGGCAACGCGGACCTCGGCGACAAGACCCTGCTGGATGCGCTGATCCCGGCGACGGACGAGCTCGAACGGCAGCTGGCGGCAGGAGCCTCGCCCGCGGAATGCCGTGCGGCGTTCGGAGCGACGATCCGCGAGTGCGCCGATGCGACGTCGGCCCTCGAAGCCCGGCGCGGACGCGCCAGCTACAGCGGGGAGCGCAGTATCGGATCACCCGATGCCGGGGCGGTGGCCGTGGCGATCATCGCCGAGCGCATCGTGGCCGACTGGCCCTGACTCTTTCTCACATCCGTCCGACTCACAACGAAGTGGAGAACCCATGAAGAAGTTCGTCAATGACCCGCAGCAGTTCGTCCCGGAGATGCTCGAGGGCCTGGCGCTCGCGAACCCGGACACCCTGAAGTACGTGCCCGAGTACAACCTGATCATGCGCGCCGATGGCCCCGACCAGAACAAGGTGTCGATCGTGCAGGGCTCGGGCTCGGGGCACGAGCCGGCGCACGTGATGATCGTGGGCAAGGGCATGCTCGACGCAGCCTGTCCGGGTGATGTGTTCGCGGCGCCGCCGTTCGACTACGTGTACGAGACGACCAAGCTCATGGCCTCGCCGAAGGGCGTGCTGCTGCTGGTCAACAACTACACGGGCGACAAGATGGTCTTCGAGATGGCGCAGGAGATGTCCTCCGCCGAGGGCATCGAGGTGAAGACGCTCTTCATCAACGACGACGTCTCCGTGGAGGACTCGACCTACACGATCGGGCGCCGCGGCGTGGCGGGCAACTTCTTCGTGATCAAGGCCGTCGCCGCCGCCGCCGAGCGCGGGGCGGACCTCGACGAGGTCATCCGCATCGGCGAGAAGGTCAACTCGGTGACCCGCACCATGGGCGTCGCCCTGACCGCCTGCACGCCGCCGTCGAAGGGCAGCCCGCTGTTCGAGCTCGGCGACGACGAGATCGAGATCGGCGTCGGCATCCACGGCGAGCCGGGGCGTCGCCGGGCGAAGATGATGTCGGCCAACGAGATCGTCGAGGAGCTCCTGGCGCCGGTGGTCAAGGATCTGCCGTTCGAGAGTGGTGACCGCGTGGCCCTCATGGTGAACGGCCTCGGCGGCACCCCGATCAGCGAGCTGTACCTGCTGTACGGGCAGGCGCACAAGCGCCTCGCGGAGCAGGGCATCACGGTGGGCCGCAACTACGTGGGGGAGTACTGCACGTCCCTCGACATGGCCGGCGCGTCCATCACGCTGGTCAAGCTCGACGACGAGATCGAGTCGCTGCTGATGGACCCGGCGGAGATTCCGATCCGGGTCTTCTGAGTTCCTGAGGAGGAGGACTGCGGGCCGTTCACCTCGGGTGGGTGGCCCGCCGTTGTGTAGGAGCTGCTTCGCAGCGTCCTCAGATCCTGCCTCTCATCAACCTCTTCGACGAAGTGAAGGCCGCTGACCGCTCCGACGGTCAGTGCTGCGGCAATCCCTGCGATGACGTCCTGGGCTGCCATTGACCGGTGTAGGAGGAGAACATCGATCAGGGCGCGGGTGCCGCCGGAGTCCCCGTCGGTTTTGCGGGCCGCGGCCCAGAACGCCTCATGGGCGGAGGTGAAGGCCCCGGATGCTCGTGCGTGGGCCAGAGCGGTCGAGCCTGGTAGGGCGCCGGGTTTGTGGTGTAGGACCTCGAGGTAATGGTCCAGGTTCACGCTCTGCCCGTGCTGCGCGACTACACGGGGGTGCCGGGCGATTTCGGTGCGGCCGTCGAAGACGACGACTTCGGACGCGCGAAGGAACACCCGGACCGGGCGTCCGATGAGCCGGGCCGGAACGGAATAGGACGCCATCCGTACCCGGATCAGGCTTGACCGGTTCACCCTCGGCGTCAGTGTCAGGCCCGGTTCGAACCGTTCCGCCGTGATCGGCGCGAGCAAGGCTCGCTCAACGGCGAAGTCCTGGCCGACAGTATGAAGACGGTTCCCGATACGGCGGGCCTCATCATCGAGGTCCCACTGCCTGATCTGCGCATGGAGCTCGGCAAGGGACTCGACGACGGGCATCGGGGACAGGTGTGTGCGACGGAACCGGCCGACTTCCCCCTCGACGCCGCCCTTTTCGTGGGCGCCCTCGATGCCGGGCTGGCAGTAGAACGCGTCGAACCCGTAGTGGGACCGGAACAACAGCCACCGCTGGTTCTCGGTCCGCTGCCTGCCGGTGCCGTAGACAACTTTCACGACCGCGTCGGTGAGGTTGTCGTATCTGATGTGTCGGGTCGGGATGCCGCCGATGTCCTCGAAAGCATCAATGTGGCCTTCCAGGAACGCTTCCTGGGCCTGGGTCGCATAGACCCTATGGATGGCCTTCCCGGAGTTCGACAGGCGGAAGGTGAACATATGGCACTTGGTCTTCACCCCGGCCAGCACCACCCAGACCTCCCCGAAGTCGACTTCCGCCTCCGCTCCCGGTGCGTGTTCCTGCGGGATGAAGACCTCCGGCAGCCGGCCGGCCTCCGCATCGACCTCTGGGCGACGTTTGCGGACATAGTCACCGACCGTCGAATAAGAGAGCTGCCTTGCCCCGTGCTCATCAGCGAGGCGAGCGAAGACACGTCGTGCGGTATGACGCTGTTTGCGGGGAGCCTCGAGGTCCTGCCGGAGCATCGCGTCGATCACGGGCTTGAACGTCTCCAACCGGGGCGCTGTCCGTACCCGGGGCTTTCGAGGTGGTGGTTCCGCCTGCCCGAGGGCCTGCCGGACAGTTGGTCGGCCGACACCATAACGCCTTGCCAGCTCCCTGATCGAGAGGCCCTCGACGCGCGCATCACGCCGGATCCGCGCAAAAACTTCCACCCGAGACTCCATTCGAACCTCCACCTTGAGCAACCAAAGAAGCATTGCCACAACCGTGAAGGTGGGTCCGGCTTAGACTGTCCGCGACACCCCGAAACGGTCGAAGTGGGTCCCGCTTAGATTGCCCTGGTGGGTACGAACAAAGCTGCCATAGTCATCGCGGCCGGTCTGGGAGTGTCCTGGCATACCGCGAACAGTGCGGTCCTTGCGGAGGGCAAGCGCCGGTTGATCGACGACCCGCACCGGTTCGACGGGGTGACCGCGATCGGCGTGGACGAGCACGTCTGGCGGCACACCCGGCGGGGCGACAAGTTCGTGACCGTCATCATCGATCTGACGCCGATCCGCGAGAAGACGGGCCCGGCACGGTTGTTGGACATGGTTGAAGGCCGCTCCAAGCAGGTGTTCAAGCAATGGCTCGCAGACAGGCCACAAGCCTGGCGGGACGGGGTGGAAGTCGCCATGGACGGGTTCACCGGCTTCAAGACCGCGACCACGGAGGAGCTCCCCGACGCGGTCCCGGTGATGGATCCTTTCCATGTTGTCCGCCTCGCCGGCGACGGACTGGACCGGTGCCGGCAGCGTGTTCAACAAGCCACGACAGGGCATCGAGGCCGTGCCGGCGATCCGCTCTACCGGGCTCGGCGGACACTGCACACCGGTGCGGGACTGCTCACCGAGAAGCAGAACACGCGCCTGGATGCTGTGTTCGCGTCCGAGGAACACCTCGAGGTGGAAGCGACGTGGGGGATCTATCAGCGGATCGTCGCCGCGTACCGGGAACCCAGCAAACAGAAGGGGAAAGAGATGATGAAGGCCGTCATCAACTCGGTCACCGCGGGCGTCCCGGCCGCCCTGGTCGAGATCCGCAGGCTCGGCCGGACCCTGAAACAACGCGCCGTCGATGTGCTCGCGTTCTTTGACCGCCCCGGCACATCGAACGGCCCGACCGAAGCCATAAATGGGCGCCTCGAACACCTTCGCGGCTCAGCCCTGGGCTTCAGGAACCTCACCAACTACATCACCAGATCACTCCTGGAATCAGGCGGCTTCAGACCCCAACTGCACTCTCAATTACGATGAGCCAGTTTGGCTCCGCCCATTCCTATGCGGACCGTCCAGCCCTCAGGCTCTTCTAGTCGAGCCCATTTCGGAAGCAGACGCTAACATCATCGCCCACATAGGGACCAAATGGAGGAACGCGGTTCCAGCCTTGGCGTGAGTAGAGCGCTATGGCTTCAGGCTGCAGGATCCCGGTCTGGAGGACCAGGTCCTGCACGCCGAGGGAGCGAGCAACCTCCTCGACGTGAGCCAGTGCCTGCCGAGCGAGGGCCTTCGTCGGAACTCGGGCGAGACGTAAACGCGTTTGACTTCCCAGTAGTCCGGAGTTCGCAGCAGGGCGGCTGTTGCGGCTGGTCGATCATCGATGACGGCCACCCACACTGTCGCGATGTCCTCAGCCCTGGGTGGCAGCGGCCTCGGGTGGCCCTGTTCGACAAATGCTCTGTAACGGGGCCCCAACTCGGCGTCCATCTGCCCGCGCAGATCTTCTGCCCACCGGTGGTCCCAGCTGGTCTGCACCCAGACGGGGGTCGATCCGTCTCCGAACGGAGCGGCTACCCCGGTGCTCTTCTGCTGAGCGGGCGATACATCAGTCACGCTGGTGCCTTACGTCGTGGCAGTGAGCGAACTGCCCATTGTGGTGTTGAACAGCCACTGTAGGAGCAGCGGAAATCCGGACCAAATGACGTGTCTTTTTATTCACCACTGGCAACCCGGCGTAGGTTGGCGCAACAGGGGGTAATGCAGGGTAACGAATGATGCCCTGCAGGAGAACCTGGCGGACGCGCTGGCGAAGACACAGGAGCGGACGCGGGACGCCGCGAGGAGCGCCGTGGTCCTCAGCATTTGACCCCTCCCGAACCGCGGCGGCAGTCCGGGCCGGGCACGGTCAGCCTCGCTGCTGCTGAGGAATGGGCAGGTCTTTGGTGAACGCCAGGTGCAGGATGGTCTCCGGGTCGGCGGCCAGGTCGAAGCCCGGGTGGTAGCCCGTGGCGAGGTAGAGGTTCTTCGCCTCCGGCTGGCGCGGGCCTGTCGTGAGGTAGATCCGGCGGTAGCCGCGACGCTCGGCCTCCGCTTCGAGCTCGACCAGCACCTGGCGGGCCAGACCGCGACGGCGGTGCCCGGCATGGGTCCAGATCCGTTTGAGTTCGGCGGTCTGCCCGTCGTACCGGCGGAAGGCGCCGCCAGCCACGGTCCGCTCCTCCTCCTGGAGGATCAGCAGTGCGCCGTGCGGGGCAGCGAACTCCTCCGCGGGATAACGGCGCATCTCCTTGCCGGCGCCACCAAACAAAGTGCCGTACCTATTGTCGTATTCCTCGATGAGTCCGTCCACCAGGGGCTGCACGCGGGGGTCCTCCAACGGCAGGTGGAGCACGGTCAGTTCCGGGGGAGCCCCGAGGGGCAGGGGGGTCACCATCAGGGTCCTTCAGGTCAGGTCAGGGACGAGTGGAGCTGTGTGATGCTGGCCGCCAACCGGTCACTGGAGAAACCGTTCGGTATGGCGGGCGGTTCCGCCAGGTCAGTGAGGATCCTTCGTGCTAGGGCATCGCTGTCTCGGAACGGGGCGGCGTTGCTGTTCGGCCGGGAGAACGCACCACCGTTCCAGCCCGAGGTTGCTGGCCCCACGGCGTACAGGCCTGGCCGGGTACTGCCGTCCGCGGCGACGAGCCTGGACGCGGAATCGACCAGCATCCTCCCGGTGCCACCTGCCGTCGGTTCGCTGTCGGCGCGTTCCTCGGAGCCGAGGCCTGACTCCGCCAGTGCCCGCAGCAGCGGATTGGCCGAGGCAACCAGTGAGGGATTTGGCAGTCGGGCCTCAATGAGCACGCTCGCCGTCACGACCGAGGGTACCTGCGGGGACGACGCGGTGAAGAGGCCGCGCTCCTCATCCGTGCCTACCTGCAGCTGGGGGCCAAGGAACCGAACGAAGCCGGCCTCGTGCAGCGCCAGGAGCTCCCGCAGTCTACGGGCTGGCGGGCCCGAATCCACGTAACTGAAGAAGCCGTGCCACCAGCCACTGATCAGCGGGCGCGATTCGGGCGTGAGCGCGTCCATCGGCACCAGACGGCCCAGTTCGAAGTACACGTACAGCAGCCCCAGGAACAGGCCGAGGGTCTCCGAGTTCGCCCCGCCGTCGCGCAGCAGGAGGTCATTGCGGATGTGCCGGGTCACCGCCTCCTGCACGTCCTCGGTCCCGGGAAAGTGCACGCCGGCCAGCGGATAATCGAGTTCCTCAAACTCCAGCCGGTCCGCCAGGTCGGGCACGGCCCGGGCCACCAGTGCGCGCCGGTCATCCGAGTACCAAGGGGTGGCGTCGAAGCGAACCAGGAACTCGGACCATGGCAGCGCTACCCGCTCCGGGTGCCCGGTGAACAGTTCCCGGTAGTAGCCGAAGGCGGCATCCTTCGCCAGGAGCGGCCACAGGTGCTGCCGGAAATCCAGCCGGCCGTGTTCCTCGAGCAGTGTGGCGACGGCGCCGGCGGTGAGGTAGCGCGGCGGGCCTGCCGGTTCACCACGCAGGAGGGAACTGATCTTGGAGCGGTACGGGACGCCGCGGCGGGAGCCTGCCCACAGCACCGATTCGTTCCCGGAGGCGATGTAGCGCAGGGTGCCGTCGGACGCGTCGATGAAGCGGCCGCCACGGCCTTCCATCAGCAGCACCATCAGGTCGATGAAGGCGAGTCCCATGCCGGAGACGATCGCCTCCTGCCCGGGCCGCAGGGCGGAGAAGTCGACGTCGTTGGTGTAGGCCGGCGGGGCATAGAAGAGGCTGTGCCGCGCCGCGAAGCCGGCGTAGGCGACGGACCGGGGTTCCGGTTCCGAGTCGGTGTGGCCGACGCTCACCACGACGGCGTCCGCCCGCAACATGACGCCCGACGCCAGCGTCACCACGTAGCCGGCGCCGTCGATCGTCACGTCCACGGCCTGATCGGGATGCACGGTCACCGGCACCTCCGGACCGAGGGCCTGCACGGCCCGGGAAAAGAACCACTCGAGGTAGAGGCTCTGCAGGCGGCGCGTGGGGAACGTCGTCGGGCCGAGGCTGCGCAGCTGGCGACTCAGGTCCTCATCGGGCACCTGCACGTCCTGGATGCTGCCGTCCACCACGCCTCGGGCCCATTCGACCAACCCGGGTCCAGGGACGGTCGGACCGGCGCACTGTACCGAGTCGTCGGTGAACATGGTGACGTCGGCGGCTAAGGAATTGAGCATCAGCAGCGGGCTCTGGTCCTGTCGCCAGATCCGGCCGGAGCCGGCCGGTGCGGTTCCACCACGTGCACGTTCAGCGGACCGGAGAAGAGCCCGGACCGGTTGGCGGCGAGGCGTTCCAGGATCAGGGCTGATCGCGGACCGCCGCCGATGAGAACGACTGTGGCCTCCCCGCCCTCGTGCCGCACTCGGCCGGGTGCACTGTCGATTGTCATGGTGCTCCTTCCCGGGCAGCATTCGGGTCCGCGGTCCTGCCCATCCTAGGAGCTGCTACGCGCTTCCGGAGGGCAGCCGTAACAGGCCTTCACCGGCCGACACATGACGCAACAAGACGTCGTAAACCCTCCGGAAAACCCGTAACGGCGCCAATACGTCCTCGCTTTACTTCGCGTGAACGTTCGTTTGGAAGCGTCGCGGGAGCTGTTCTAGGTTCAGCCAACCAGCTCGATTCCTTCGGGCCGGTTCGGAGCCGACTGCACCGCGCAGACAAGGCCGCAGGACACGAGGGAGGTTGCGCATGAGTGCCGCAGCACCGAAAAGCCAGACCCGCCCGGAGGCAACAGCACCACACGCTGCCCTGCCGTCGGCGCAGGACGACGGCGCCGGTTCCACCGGCCGTCCGCCGTCGGACCGAACCGGATTCCGCGCCGCGACGGACTACTCCGGGTACCCGGTGGTGGCTGCCCGCCACCCCTGGCGCTGGGCCGGCACCGCACTGGTTGCCCTGTTCGTCGCCGCGATAGCGTGGTCGCTGCTGACCAACCCGCGCTGGGAGTGGGACGTGGTCGCCCAGTGGTTCACCGCCGAATCGATACTCCGCGGCCTCGGCGAGACCCTGAAACTGACCGCCATCGCCGGAAGCCTCGGGTTCATCCTGGGGTTCATCCTGGCGTTGATGAGGCTGTCCTCCTCTCCGCTGCTGGTCTCGGTGTCCTGGACGTTCTCCTGGATTTTCCGATCCGCGCCACTGCTGGTGCAGCTGCTGCTCTGGTACAACCTTGGCTACCTCTACGAAAAGATCTCCCTCGGTATCCCGTTCACGGATGTGCGGTTCTTCGAGGTCCAGACCACCACGCTCATCAGCCAGTTCGCCGCCGCGATCCTGGGGCTCACGCTAAACCAGGCTGCCTATTCGTCGGAGATCATCCGCGGCGGCATCCTCGCCGTGGACCAGGGTCAGCTTGAGGCGGCTGCGGCTCTCGGCATCCCCGCCTGGCGGCGCTCCACGCGGATCGTGCTGCCGCAGGCCATGCGCTCGATCCTGCCCACGGCGTTCAACGAGATTATCGGCCTGGTCAAGGGAACCTCTATCGTCTACGTGCTGGCCTACTCGGAGCTCTTCTACACGGTGCAGGTCATCTACAACCGGACCCAGCAGGTCCTGCCCCTCCTTCTGGTGGCCACCCTCTGGTACGTGGTGATCACCTCCGTGCTGAGCATCTTCCAGTACTACATCGAGCGGCACTACTCCAAGGGTGCCGTGCGTACACTGCCGCCGACCCCGTTGCAGCGGGTCCGGCGTTTCTTCTCCACCCACGCGAAGACGTCCGAGGTCGCACGATGAATCCGCCAGCCCTCCCGGCCGACGCCGCTGCTCCAACCGCCAGCCGCGGCCTGGTCGAGATTAGCAACGTACACAAGTCCTTCGGCCACGTCGAGGTGCTGCGCGGTGTCTCGCTGACCGTGGAGCCAGGTGAAGTGGTGGTGATCCTCGGACCCTCCGGATCGGGCAAGTCCACCCTGCTGCGGACGATCAACCACCTGGAAAAAGTCGATGCCGGTCACATCTCCGTCGACGGTGAGCTGGTGGGGTACCGGGCACGCGGGGGCAAACTTCATGAGCTGCGGGAGAAGGACATCCTGGCCCAGCGAACCAACATCGGCATGGTATTCCAGAATTTCAATCTTTTCCCGCATCTGACAGCGGTCGAGAACGTCATCGAAGCACCGGTCTATGCCCAGCACCGCCCGCAAGCCGAGGCACGAGTGCGGGCCCTGGAGCTGCTCGAAAGGGTGGGGCTGTCGGACAAGGTCGACGTCTACCCACGTCAGCTCTCTGGCGGCCAGCAGCAGCGCGTGGCGATCGCCCGGGCGCTGGCGTTGGACCCGAAAATCGTCCTGTTCGACGAGCCCACATCGGCCCTGGATCCGGAACTGGTCGGCGAGGTGCTGGATGTGATTCGTGGCCTGGCGGATTCGGGCACCACGCTGATCGTCGTTACGCATGAGATGGGCTTCGCCCGCGACGTCGCCGACCGCGTGGTGTTCATGGACCAGGGGCAAATTGTCGAGGAGGGAACTCCGGTGCAGATCTTCGGTGCCCCACGCCACGAACGCACCAAGGCCTTCCTCTCGAAGGTCATCGAACCGGCCTTCAACCTCTAAACCCGAGAACTCTCCCACAGTCCAACCGCAAGCAAGGAGAACACCCATGAAGTCTCTCGAACCTCGCCGGCTTCCCGCACTGTCCGCCGCAGCCCTCGTCCTTCTGGCCCTGGCCGGATGCGCCGACCCGGAAGCGGCAGCCACGCCAGGGACCGGTGAGTCCGCGGCCCCGGCCGAGAACGGCATTGTCTACAACCTGGCACCGGAGCAGGACCGTGTCCGCGCAGAAAAGGATGACGAACTGGCCGCGCAGGTCCCGGCCGATATCGCCGAGGACGGCAAGCTGACGGTCGGGGTGAGCCCGTTCGCGGTTCCACTGTCGGTCTATGCTACGGATGACAAGACCGTGATCGGCAACGAGACCGATATCGCGCAGCTGGTCGCGGACAAGCTCGGCCTCGAACTGGACCTGCAAGCCACCTCCTGGGAGAACTGGCCGCTGAAGACCCAGTCCGGTGACTTCGAGGCCGTGTTCTCCAACGTCGGCATCAACGGGGACCGCGTGCAGCTCTTCGACTTCGCCCCATACCGGGCCGCGTTCATGGCCTTCGAAGCCCGCGAGGACTCGGAGCTCACAGTTGACGGCTCCGACGACATCTCCGGAAAAAAGGTAGCCGTCGGATCCGGAACCAACCAGGAAAAAATTCTGCTTGCCTGGAACAAGGAACTCGAGGACGCAGGCAAGGCTCCGGCGGAACTGCAGTACTACGGCAACGACGCGGATACCATCCTGGCGCTCTCCTCCGGCCGGCTGGACCTGAACCTTTCCCCGTACCCGAGCGCCACCTATCGCGAGAACACCCGTGAGGACCTGAAGATCGTTGGCAAGGTCAACGCCGGTTGGCCGTCGGAGACCCTGGTCGCGGCCACCACGCTGCGCGACAACGGGTTCGCCGAGCCAATCGCGGCAGCCATCAACTCCACCATCGAGGACGGCAGCTACGCCGAGGTGCTGGAGCGTTGGGGCCTGGGCGACGAGGCCATCCCCGAATCGACCGTGGTGAACGCCGCGAACTTCGGCAAGTAGGAACACCCGTGAAATTTCAGGTCCTGGACATCATCCCGCATCTCAGGAACCCGGTCACCGGGAGCATCGTCTCTCCGGCGGACCGGTTCGAGCAGGTGATCCGGACCGCGCAGCGGGCCGAGGAGCTCGGCTTCGATGCGTTCGCAGTGGGGGAGCGGCATGCCGGGGAGTTCCTCTCCTCCTCGCCGACCGCGGTGCTTGCTGCCATCGCGGCGGTGACCGATACGATCCGGCTGCAGAGCGGGGTCACAGTGCTCTCGGTGCTGGATCCGGTGCGCGTAGCGGAGGACTACGCCACCATCGACCAGCTCAGCCGGGGGCGCCTGGAACTCGTCATCGGCAAGGGCAACGAAGTGCTGCAGTATCCACTGTTCGGCCTGGACCTGGCGCAGCAGTGGGACCTGCTGGAGGAGAAGTACGCCCTGCTGCGCCGTCTCTGGCGCGAGGAGGACGTGACCTGGTCCGGCGAGTTCCGGGCACCGTTGGTGGAGCCGGTGACGACGACGCCGCGACCCTTCGCCGGGGCGCCGCGGGTCTGGCACGGCTCCGCGACCTCGCTCCGGTCGGTGGAGCTCGCGGCCACCTGGGGTGATCCGTTGTTCACCGCCAACGCCATCCAGCCGCGGGAGAACTACAAGAAGCTGATCGACCACTACACCGAGCGGTACCTGGCCGCCGGACATGATCCGGCGCAGCGTCACATCGCCTCCGGCTCCGGGGCCGGAGGGATATTCCTCGCGGACAGCACCGCCGCCGCCAAGCAGGCGTTCGGCCCCGTCTATGAAGCCCTGACGGCGGGACGGAACGTGCCCGGGAACAACTCCCCGTTCCGGGACATCGACCACGCGGTCGCGGAAGGACCTGCCCTGGTTGGAAGCCCGGAGGACGTGGCCGCGAAAATCCTGGACTACCACGCCCTTTACGGGCATTCCCTGCAGTCCATCTCGCTGCCCACCACCCTTCCGTTCGGGCAGCAGATCGAGATCCTGGAGCGGTTCGCCGCTGAGGTCATCCCGGTGGTCCGTGCTGCTGCGCCTACCACGCTGTGGGAGGACGAGGACCCGTACGGCAGCCGCCCGGAGACCGCCAACGCCCACACCAACAGGAGCGACCATGCCTACGCACACTGAAACACCGACCTTCACCGCCGCCTGGGAGCAGTGGCACGCCGCCCACGAACGCCACCGCGCGCACCCCCACGGATTCCTCGCCGTCACCCACCTGCACTGGCTGAGCGGCATCGCCACGCAACTGGCCGGCACCCCCGGTACCTGGAGCGTCCAGGACGACGCCGTGCGGATCGCCCTGAAGCCGGGCGAAAGCCTGCAGCGCGACGGGCAGGAACTGAACACGGCGGACGGCACCACGATCCTCTTCGACCCCATCGAGGAGCGCGGCGGAATCAACCTCGTTGCAGGCGAAACGGTGATCGAGGTTGCGAAGCGTGGCGGTAAGTACATCGTCAGGCCACGGAATCCAAACACCGCTCTCCTGCGCGACTATCGCGGGACACCCGCCTACGCGCCGAACCCGGAGTTTGCGGTCACCGGTACTTTCGTGCCGTTTCCAACGCCTCGCCCCACCACGGTCGGTGCCGCCGTCGAAGGTATCCACCACGTCTATGCAGCGCCGGGCGAACTCCGCTTCCAGCTGGCCGGTCAGGAACTGGCACTGACGGCATTCAACGGCTTCGCGCCCGGATCACTCCTCGTGCTTTTCACCGATCAGACGTCCGGCCGCACGACCTATACCGCCAACCGTTCGCTGTCAGTGGTCCCTGCTGCGGACGGGTCCGTGCTACTAGATTTCAACCGCGCCGTGAACCTGCCCTGCGCCTACACGGATCTCGCAACCTGCCCACTGCCGCCGGCGGAGAACCGACTTCCGGTGGCCATTGAAGCCGGCGAGAAGATCCCCTACGAGCGTCAGGAACAGAAGTGAGCACGATCGACGACCGCACTGGGAAAACAAGCACCAGGGCCGGCTTTCTGGCCATCGAGCTCGATGGAGCCGGATGGGATGGGAAGAAATTTCGAAGCACGGAAGGCTTCGCGAGCCTAACCGAAGCCGTCCTCGCCGCCGAATCCGCAGGATTTCACGTGGCCACCTTCGCCGACTCGCCGGCTGCGGGCCGCGCGAACGCCCTGCAGCGCGCCGCCTACGCCGGACCGGTCACGCGGACCATCGCGCTGGTTCCCGAGGTGGACACCGTCTACACGGAGCCGTTCCACGTCTCCACGCAGCTGGCGAGCCTGGACTACGTCTCCGGGGGCCGTGCAGGCTGGATCGCGACGGCAGCGGAATCCCCCGAAGCGGCAGCCGCCGTAGGCCGCGACACCGTGAGCGGCACCGCGCTGGCGCAGGAGGCCGCCGCCGCGATCGAGGTCTCCCGCCGACTGTGGGACTCGTGGGAAGACGACGCCGTCATTCGGGACGTCACCACGGGCGGGTACATCGATGCGGACAAGCTGCACTACGTCGACTACGAGACCCCGGCGGGCTTCGGCGCTCCCTACTCCGTCAAGGGCCCGTCCATCATCCCCCGACCACTGCAGGGACAGCTGCCGATCCTTGCTCCTGCCTCGATCGTGGGTGCGGGGCAAGTTCCGGCGGACGCCGTCGACGCCGTGCTCGTCACTGCTCCGACGCCCGAACTGCTGGCCGCGGAGATCCGGGACGTCCGGCACCGGCTGGGAGCCGCAGTGGCGATCATCGGTGAGCTCGACGTCGTCCTGGACGCCCGAGGGCAGGACGCTGTGGAGCGGGCCACCGAGCCGGCGAGTGGCCGCGCACGGTACGTCGGTTCTGCAGCCGACCTCGTGGACTTCCTCGAACCGCTCCTGACGGAAGCGGACGGCGTCCGTCTGCACCCGGCGTCGCTCGCCGTGGAACTGGACGAACTCGCCCGGTGGGTCCTGCCCGAGCTGAGGCGCCGCGGCGCGCTCCGCGCACCGGTCCAGGACGGCACCTTCCGGGACCTGCTGGGACTTCCACGCCCGGCCAGCCGCTACGCCCACCCGTCCACCACCGCCGGAAACTAGGGGATCCCATGCCACGGCACAGCAGCGCCTTCATTCCATCTGGCACACTACAGCTCGGTGTCTTCTTCCAGGGAGTCAACTCCGGCACGATCTGGAAGGCGGCCGAATCGGGCTCCCAGACCGATTTCGAGTCCTTCCGCCGCATAGCGCAGACGGCCGAGCGAGGACTGTTCGCCGCGTTCTTCCTCGGCGAAGGACTCCGCCTGAGGGAACACCTCGGCAGGCCCCACGCGCTGGATGTTGTGGGCAGGCCGGACGCGCAGACCATGCTCGCCGCGCTGGCCTCGGTCACCACCCACATCGGGCTCGCGGCCACCCAGAACACCACCTACAACGACCCGGCGGACCTCGCCCACCGACTGTCCTCGCTGGACCTGATCTCCGGCGGCCGTGCCGCATGGAACATGGTGACGACCGACAACGCCTGGACCGGGGCAAACTTCCGTCGCGGCGGGTACCTGGACCACGCCGACCGCTACGTCCACGCCGAGGCGTTCGTGCGCACGGCCAAGGCCATCTGGGACTCCTGGGCCCCGGATGCCGTCGCCGGCACAGCCGGCACAGCCGGGAACTGGCCGGAGGACGGAGCTGTGCGCCGCGTGCACCACGAGGGACAGCACTACACCGTGGACTACACCCCTCGGCTGCCGCGCAGCCCGCAGCACCACCCAGTGCTGTTCCAGGCGGGTGATTCCCCTGCCGGGCGGGACTTCGCAGCCCGCCAAGCCGATGTCATCTTCTCCGCTCACCCCCAGTTCGACGCCGCCGTGGCCTTCCGCGAGGACATCGTCGAGCGCACGCTCCGTGCAGGGCGTCCCGCCGACGCCGTGAAGATCATGCCTGCCAGCGAATTCATCCTGGCCCCGACCAGCGCGGAGGCAGCGGAGAAAAAAGCCTGGGTCCGCGAACTCCAGATCGGGCCGCAGCAGGCCATCGCCTACCTCGAGCAGTTCTGGGGCCGGCAGCTGGACGGCTGGGATCCGAACGGTCCGTTGCCGGACATCGACCCGGCGGTCGAGGAGACCTCGGAGACCCGCGGCAGCGGTTTCCACGGGGCCAAGGCCGTGGAACTGACCGCGCAGTGGCGCCAGGAGGCGGCGGAGAAGGGGCAGACCATCCTGCAGTTCGTCCGCGCGAAAGCCGCGCGATCGGACGCCTCCTTCGTGGGCTCGTACACCGATGTGGCCGACAAGCTAGCAGAATACGCACGCGTCGGCGCCGTCGACGGCTTCAATATTTCCCCCTGGCTGGTCCCCACCGGCCTCGATGACATCGTCAACCATCTGGTGCCCGAGCTGCAGGAACGCGGGGTCTATCCCACGCAGTACCGGGGGGCCACGTTGCGCGAGAACCTGGGCCTCGCGGTCCCGGAGCGCGCCGCAGCTGGGGAACCAGCCGTCCGCTGATCACCCACCACCCATCCTCCCGACAGACCGGAAACCTGCACTATGAACAGCACCGCTCCTTCGTTCGCTCGCCGACCCCGGCCTCTCGCACTGCTCGGGGTCACCCTGCTCGGTCCGGCACTGCTGGGCCTGGCCGGATGCGCAGATCCCGGCCCGGCGACAGCGGGGGACCTCACACCGGTCAGCGCCGCGTCCTCGGCGTCCCCGGCAGGCGAATTCAACCTCTCGTCGGAGCAGGATCGATTCACCTCCGACGCCTCCGCGGAGCGCAGGCCCTGGTGCCCGAGGCGATCAACGCGGACGGCAAGCTCACCGTGGCCGTGAGCCCCTTCGCCGCCCCGCTGGCGCTGTACGCCACTGACAACACGACCGCGATCGGCAACGAGGTGGACATCGCCTACGCCCTCGCCCAGTCACTGGGCCTAGAGGCGGAGGTGATCCCGGTGGCCTGGGCCGACTGGCCGCTCGGCGTAGAGTCCGGCAAGTACGAGGCAGTGATCAGCAACGTAACGGTCACCGAGGAGCGGAAGCAGAAGTTCGACTTCGCCAGCTACCGCAACGACCTGCTCGGCTTCTACGCCCCGTCCGACTCCCCAATCAGCGAGATCAAGAAGGCGAAGGACGTCGCCGGCCTCCGGGTGATCGTGGGTTCCGGGACCAACCAAGAAAAGATCCTGCTGGAGTGGGACGCCGAGAACACGAAAAACGGGCTCGAGCCGGTCGAATTCCAGTACTACGACGACGACTCGGCCTCCACACTGGCCCTGCAGTCCGGCCGGGCTGACGTGAGCTTCAGCCCCAATGCCACGGGCGCCTACAAGGCAAGGGCCGACGGCAAAACCAAGCTCGTGGGTCTGGTGGACGGTGGCTGGCCGAAAAAGGCCAACATCGCCGTGGCCACGAAAAAGGGCAACGGCTTCGCTGCGGCCGCCCAATCGGGGCTCAACCACCTGATCGACAACGGCACCTATGGTGAAATCCTTGACCGCTGGGGCCTGATCACCGAGGCCATCGAGACGTCTGAACTCAACCCGCCCGGCCTGGGGTCCTAACCTAACCGCTTCAGCTCGATTCCAGCGATGGCATTACACTGAGGCAGCATCACTCAGGGACACCCAACAAGCACTCGGGTGCAGGTGCAACGCCCCCTGATTTACGAGCTTCTTAGCGCCGATAACGAATATTATGTAAAGTAGTAGTCTGCGTATCTCATCTGATGAATCATCTAGGCCCTCTCCCGCAGGGTTCCGCCTCGCGTACCTGAGGCGCCCTGCGCCGCGGTGTTCAGCGATTTTTGCCTGCTCCAATCGATGCCCCCCCTTCATGACTACGCGGGGCTGGCTGACACGTCGAATGATGTTGCAGGACGCTCTGACCTGCTGATTTGCTGAGATGATGCAATCAATGAAACATTGATTCAAATTCTGGAGTAGGTTCGGGAGGCGGAATGGCGGTCGATGGATCTGGACGCGTGCACCTTCTGGGCTCCGCCCAGCTGCTGCATCCCGAGCAGCAGACCTTCGATGAGATGCTCGATGGCTGGCGGAACCAGCAGCTGTCGCGCAACCTGAAGTTCGACACCATTGACCAGCGCATCCGGTACGAGTGGAGTCCCGCATAGT
>WNZI01000022.1 GCA_009728235.1 Vibrio cholerae
GCTGTCACGCGAGTGGCGATCCTCGCCACGTCTTCGTCGCGCTGCCCAGGGCCGCTCAGCCTCGCGTCCCATCAGCTGGTCATGACCGTCTTCACATTCCTCGCCTTCGCCCTGGACGCCCTGGCGATCGCCGCCCAGGCACTCATCGGCAAGGAGTTGGGAGCAGGCAACCGGGTGCTGGCTCGAGCGCTCACCCGGCGGATGATCCTCTGGGGCGTGGGTTTCGGTGTTGTCACGGGATGCCTGCTGGCATCCCTTGCGCCGTTCGTGGGCTGGATCTTCACCACCGATCCGTCCGTGCAGGCGGCGTTCGCCGCCGGGCTGTGGGTGCTCGCTGCGTCCCAGCCGGTGTGCGGCTTCGTCTTCGTGCTCGACGGCGTGCTGATCGGGGCCGGTGATGCCCGGTACCTCGCGATCGCCGGCGTCGTGAATCTCGTGGCCTATCTGCCCCTGTTGGTGCTCGTGGGCCGCGCGGACCTGACCGGTGGTGAGGGGATCGTGTGGCTGTGGCTCGCCTTCGGTGTCGGGTACATGCTCGCGAGGGCGCTCACGCTGGGCTGGCGCATCCGCGATGACCGCTGGATGGTGACAGGGGCGACCCGGAGTCGTACCGGGGGAGCGGACTGAACGGTGGCGTGAGCGCGCGGGCGGGTCGGAGGGGCGACAGAGGATCGGGGACCGGTGCGAGCTGACCGGGGGGGCGACGGAAGGTTCGGAGCCTTCAGCAGGTCCCGAACCTTCCCCTGTCCCTCGTCGGTCACGTCCAGTTAGGGTTCATGCCTTCGGGGTAGCGGGAGCCGAATCCTCCTTCGGGGAGGATCTCCTTGATACGGGCGAGGTCGGTGGGGGTCAGGCTGAGGTCGGCGGCTCCGATGTTCTCCTCGACGCGCTTGGCGCTGCGGGTGCCGGGGATCGGAACGATGTGTTCTCCTTGCGTGAGCAGCCAGGCGAGGGCGAGCTGCGCGACGGTGGCGTCCTTTGTCGCCGCGAGCTCGGTCAGCCGGCGGGTGGCCTCGACGTTCTTCTCGAAGTTGCCGGGCTGCCAGCGGGCGTCCCAGCTTCGCATGTCGGTCTCTTCGTACTCACCGGCAGGCTTCGCGGTACCGGTGAGGAACCCGCGTCCCAGGGGCGAGTAGGGGACGAAGCCGATACCCAGCTCGTGCAGCGTCGGGAACACCACCTCGACCTCACGCTCGAAGAGCGAGTACTCGGTCTGCAGGACCGACACGGGCTGGACGGCGTGGGCGCGGCGCATGGTCTCGGGTCCGGCTTCGCTGAGGCCGAAGTACTTCACCTTGCCGGCGTCGATGAGTTCCTTCACGGTCCCGGCGACGTCCTCGATGGGCACGGCGGGGTCGACCCGGTGCTGGTAGAGGACGTCGATGTGGTTCATGCCGAGGTAGCGCAGGCTGTTGTCGACGACCTCGCGGATGTGCTCGGGCCGACTGTCGAACCCGTAGTCGCGCGTGAAGCCGAACTTCGTCGCGATGACCACCTCGTCACGGAAGCTCTTGACCGCACGGCCTACGACCTTCTCGTTCTCCCCCCAGCCGTAGAGCTCGGCCGTGTCGAAGAACGTCACGCCCAGGTCATAGGCGCGCTGGATCGCAGCGGACCCACCCTCGGCGTCGGCCGCACCGTACGCCATGGAGATTCCCATCGAGCCGTAGCCGATGGCGGACGTGGCCAGGCCCTGTGTACCCAGCGTGCGTGTCTGCATGAGGTCTCCTTCGAAAGATTCGGCAGGGTCCGGATGAGTGCTCGTCGACCCTTCAGCAGTGTATGCCTTAAATGACAGTGACTGTCAACGCCGTCGTTGTATGCTCTCTCGGTGAGCGAAAGTAGGAGTGCCGGGATCGGGTTGCGGCAGCGTACGCGCGACGCCGTCCGGCAGCAGATCGCAGACGCTGCACTCATCATGTTCGACGAGCAGGGTTTCGAGGAGACCACTGTCGACCAGATCGCAGCAGCGGTCGGTATCTCGCCGAGAAGCTTCTTCCGGTACTTCGCCTCGAAGGAGGACGTCGTTCTGGGGGACCCGATGACCTACGGCGAACCTGTTCGACAGCGTCTTGCCCAGGCCCTGGAATCGATGCCGATATGGGAAGCCCTGCGGTCAGGATTCGAGGCGGTCGTGGAAACGGTCGAATCGGATCCTGATCGTGCCCTGCGTGCACTGCGGGTGATGGTCAGCACCCCTTCCCTGCGCGCTCGGAACACCGAGAAGCACCTGGCCTGGATGACCGTTCTTGTGCCGCTGGTCGCCGGCTCGCTCACCGGGCGCGAGACGGAGCGTCAGTATCACGCCCGGGCGATCACGCTGTGTGCTCTGACTTGCCTCGATGTCTCCTCGGCCGAGCTGGTCCACCGCGACGGTGCCGATTCATCCCGGGTACTGCTCGATGAAGCGTTCCGGCTGCTCAGACCCACTGCACTGGTGGACTGAATCCTCTCCTGCAGAGCTCCCGGTTGTCGCGCCGAGTGCGCGAGTGGAACGCCGGGCCGGCGGGGGCTGGGACGGCGAGCGACGACTAGACTGATCTCGCCGGTGAACCACCGGCCCAGCTCCTGTCCGGAAAGGGCCCCCGATGGCTCCTGCAACGCCCCCGCCGGGTCCCGACACCGCCGGACAGGCGGTGTGGAAGCCGTTCCTCGCGCGAGCCGTGCTGAGCGCCCTGTTCGGGCTCACCACCATCTTCTGGCGCGAACCCTCCACGCTCGTCATGTCCCTGGTGGGGGGTCTGTACCTGCTCGCGCTCGGCGGGACGTACCTGTGGACCCACCGCATGACGCAGTGGGGGCCGGCGTCGCGATTGCTCACGGACATCGGTGGCGGCCTGCTCCTCGGGGCGGGCGTCGCCAGCGTCGTCTTCATCGATGAGCGCAGCTTCGCGTTCGCAGGAGCTGTCGCGCTGGTCGTCGCCGGCATCGCCGAACTGTTCCGGGGTCTCTCGACCAGGCGGCAGGCCGCGGGCCGGGACCTCGTTGTCGTCGGCGGGGTGAGCATCGTGACGGGGGGTGTGCTTCCGTTCGTCGGGCAACTCGGCGCGCACGCGCTGCTCGGGGTGACCGGAGGAGGGGCATTGCTCACCGCCGTCGTCCTGGGCATCGCCGCGCTCACCTACCGGCACGATTCAGCGCTGAGCGCACAGCACACGTCGAGTGCCCCGGCCTCGCCCGACCGCGTAAACTAAGTCTCTACGCGTCGTAGAAATTATTGCACCACCGGAAGGAGTGCCCGTGGCCAAGCGCCAGCCGGGGAAGCCCACGCAGGGACGGTTCCGCCACGGCATCAAGGCACCACTCGTCTTCTCGGCTGTCCTGGCCGTGGTGGCCGGGGCCGCGACCTCGATCTTCGCCACGGGTGGCGGTTCGAACGTGCTACGCGTGGACCTGGGTCTGACAGCTGCCGGAATCGCGTTCATCGTCTCGCTCGTGATCTGCGCGATGCTCATGATGGCCGAGGCTCCCAACGCCGAGCACCTCAGTCAGGGCTCCGGCATCAACCGCTCTTCCGCGAAGCCTGACCCCAAGGGCAGGCCGGCGGCGCCAGCGGAGCCCGACGACGAACCGCGCTACGGCGAACGGCTGCCGAAACAGGACACCTGACACCTCCGCGACGAGGCTGTAGCCTCCCTCCATGGGGGATGACGTCGCAGGATTCATCAGTACGTTCGGCACGATGGTGCGCCTCGCGCAGGAAGCGCAGCCGCACTCCGCCCGTGGACGGGAGCTCACCGATGCGCTGACCGCGCACCTCGGTGCCGATCCCGGCTCACTCCCGGTCGTGGTGGAGGACGTTCCGACCAGCCGTTTCGTGGACGCGGACATCGTGCTGTCGTCCTTCACGGGAGAGCAGGGGCGCCTCGTCGGCATCGGGGGCGGGGACCAGCGCCATCACTTCTCGCTCTCGGACATGATCCAGCAGGCGGCGACGTACTCGAACTTCCCCCTCTCCCAGCCGGACTACGTCAATCTCGCGGTCGGCCCGACCGAGCAGCGGCAGGCTGTGGCGCTCGGTTTGCGCCTCTTCCACCGTGACGGCGTGCCCATCGCGCTCCTGCAGCGCAAGGCCGAGCCGCGGTTCGGGCGGCAGCAGGCCTGCCTCGAAGTCCTGTGCCCGGACGCCGCCACGACCGCAGGGCTTCTCGCCGACTTCCGACGACGCCTGCAGCACGAGAGCGTCCTGAAGGGGCAGATCCTGTCCTTCACCGTGGAGGATTTCGGTCCGGGCAGTGCCGGAGTGACCTTCCACCCCCGACCGGATCTGACGGCGGACGACGTCATCCTTCCCGCCGGCCTGCTGGCTCGCGTGATGGAACACGCTCTCGGCATCGCCGCGCACCGTGATGCGCTGGTGGCGGCAGGCCAGCACCTCAAGCGGGGCGTCCTCCTGTACGGGCCGCCCGGGACGGGCAAGACCCATACCGTCCGGTTCCTGTTGAGCCGGAGCGAGGGGACGACGGCGATCCTGCTGTCCGGTGGAACGCTCGGTCATGTCAGCGAGGCGGCCCGCATGGCGCGTGCACTGCAGCCGTCGATCGTGGTCCTCGAGGATTGTGATCTCATCGCGGAGGACCGCAGCTTCGGGCACGGCCCGCAGCCGCTGCTGTTCGAGGTGCTGGACGCGATGGACGGTCTCGACGCCGACGCGGACGTCACCTTCATCCTCACCACCAACCGCGTCGACATGCTCGAGCGGGCGCTGGCGCAACGTCCAGGCCGCGTGGACCTCGCGGTGGAGGTGCCCCTACCGGCCGAGCACGAGCGCGTAGCGCTCCTCCGCCTCTACGCCGGAGGGCTTTCCTTCAGTGCTGAGGCGATCGGCGCGGCGGCAGGACGGACGGACGGCACGACGGCATCGTTCACGAAAGAACTCGTCCGTAGGGCGGTGCTCGCCGCCGCGCTCCAGGACGTTCCGCCGGCCGATGTCCACCTGCTCGCGGCGGTGGACGAGCTGATGTCCGATGGCGCCTCCCTGACGAGGGGCCTGCTCGGCAGCAACGGTCCTGTGCCGCAGGGTGACGCCGCCGCCGGATCGCCCTTCGGGCACGGCCCCGGCTCGATGCCTTCCGGTGGACCCTCGACCGCCTACGGGTCGTCCCTCACGCTCTCCTCCGACGGGCGGGCGCAACCGGGACTGGCCGACGGCGGTCTGTCGGAGGACGAATTCCCGGGCGACGGCGTCGAAATGATCGACGTCGCGACCGGTGCGGACGGCGACACCCAGGGCGCTCCTGGGGTCGACGGCCACGGTGCCTGAGCCCACGGGGACCCAGGCGTGGTCCGCCCTCGACGAGGTGCCTCAGCGGCCGGTCCGGCGCTTGCTGTAGACGTCGAATGCCACGGCAAGCAGGAGAACGAGGCCCTTGATGACCTGCTGCCAGGCCGCGTCGACCGAGAGGATGGACAGTCCCTGGTTGAGGACCCCCATCACCAGGCCACCGATGACCGCTCCGATGACGGTCCCGACACCGCCCTGGACTGCCGCTCCTCCGATGAACACGGCCGCAATGGCGTCGAGTTCGAAGCTCCCACCGGCCGAAGCCACGGCACTGCCCGCACGGGCCGTACTGACGACACCGGCCAGACCGGCCAGGAAACCCATGTTCACGAAGATGAAGAAATTGACCCATCTGGTCTTCACGCCGGACATCATGGCTGCGTAGAGGTTCCCGCCCATGGCGTAGACGTGACGCCCGAAGACGGTCCGGGACAGCAGGAAGGAATAGAGCAGCACGAGCGTCGCCAGGATCACCAGGATGATGGGCGTACCGCGGTTGTATGCCAGGAGATAGCACAGGTACATGATCGCGACGACGGCGATCACGATCTTGAGTACGAAGGAGAGGGTGCGTTCGCGCGGCAGGTTGAGGCGGCGGAGATCCGCGCGGCCCTTGAGCTGCTGAACCACGAGGGCGAGCGAGGCCAGCGCACCGATGCCGAGGGTGATGAGATCCGGAGTGCCTGTTGCAGGGAGCGTGCCCGAACCGATGGAGTTGAACGCCCGGGGCAGGCCGCTGATGGTGCCGCCCGTCAGCAGCACGAGGGCCACCCCGCGGAAGACGAGCATGCCGGCCAGCGTCACGATGAAGGCTGGGATGCCCACGAAGGCCACCCAGAATCCCTGCCAGGCGCCGATCAGAGCCCCGACGAGGAGTGACAGTGCAACGGCGGCCCCCCAGGGGAGACCCCAGCTGTTCATCGACAGCGCCGCGACCGCACCGACAGTCGCGACGATCGATCCGACCGACAGGTCGATGTGACCCGCGATGATGACGATGACCATCCCGATGGCGAGAATCAGCACGTACGCGTTCTGCTGGATCAGGTTGCTGACGTTGCCCGGATACAGCAGGCGGCCGCCGGTGAGGACCTGGAACAGGATGATGATGACGGCCAGCGCGGCGAGGATGCCGTACTGGCGCATGTCCACCCGGCGCCGCTTCTTCTTCTCGGGCTGAGGCCGGGGCGGGCCGGGAGCAGTTGCCGGCGTGGACGTTGCGGTGGTCATGAGGCCTGTGCTCCTTGTGTCCCGGTGGCGGTCATGTGGCGCATGAGCTCCTCCTGGCTGGCGTGGGCGCGGTCCAGCTCGCCTGTGAGCTTGCCTTCCGCGATGGTGTAGATGCGGTCCGAGAGGCCGATGAGTTCAGGTAGCTCACTGGAGATGACGATCACTGCCTTGCCCTGCGCGGCCATCTCGTTGATGATTCCGTAGATCTCGTACTTGGCGCCGACGTCGATCCCCCGCGTCGGCTCATCCAGGATCAGTACTTCCGGTCCCGAGTAGATCCACTTGCTGAGGACCACCTTCTGCTGGTTCCCGCCGGAGAGGTTGCCGACGACGGAGGAGACGCTCGGTGTCTTGATGTTCATCTGCTTGCGGTACTCGTCCGCCACCGCGTACTCCCGATGGCGGTCGATGATGCCGAGGCGGGCGAGTTTGCCGAGGGCGGCGGCCGATACGTTGACCGTGATGCTGCCGATCAGGTTGAGGCCGTAGCGCTTGCGGTCCTCGGTGACATAGGCGATGCCGTTCCGGATGGCCTCCCCGACGGTGCGGGTCTGGATCTCCACGCCGTCCTTGTAGACCCGGCCCGAGATCCCGGTTCCATAGGAGCGGCCGAAGATGCTCATCGCGAGTTCGGTGCGACCGGCTCCCATGAGTCCGGCGAATCCGACGATCTCGCCTGCGCGCACGGAGAAGGATGCGTGGTCCACCACGATCCGCTCCACGTCGATCGGGTGGTGCACGGTCCAGTCCTCGACCCGGAACTTCTCCTCCCCGATGGATGGTTCGCGGGGCGGGAACTGGTGGTCGAGGGGACGGCCGACCATTGCCCGGATGATCCGCGTCTCGATGTCGTCGCTGTCCCGGACGGGAAAGGACTCGATGGTCTTCCCGTCACGGATGACGGTGACGGTATCGGCGATCGCGCGGATCTCCTTGAGCTTGTGGGAGATGATGATCGACGTGATGCCCTGCGTCCTCAACTGCTCGAGCAGGCCCAGCAGGTGCGCCGAGTCGTCGTCGTTGAGGGCGGCCGTGGGCTCGTCGAGGATCAGGATCTTGACCTGTTTCGAGAGTGCCTTGGCGATCTCGACGAGTTGCTGCTTGCCCACGCCCAGTTCGAGGACCTTCGTCGCGGCGTTCTCCTGCAGGCCGACGCGGGCGAGGAGTTCGGTGGCCTGGAGGTTGGTCCTGTTCCAGTCGATCACCCCGCCACGTTGTACCTCGTTGCCCAGAAAGATGTTCTCGGCGATGGAGAGGTACGGGCTGAGGGCCAGCTCCTGGTGGATGATGACGACGCCGTCCCGTTCGCTGTCGTTGATCGAACCGTAGGCGACCGGCCTCCCGTCGAGCGTGATCGTGCCGTCGAAGCTGCCGTGGGGGTAGACCCCACTGAGCACCTTCATCAGGGTCGATTTGCCTGCTCCGTTCTCGCCGCAGATCGCGTGGACCTCGCCGCGCTCCACGCTGACCGAGACCCCGTCGAGCGCCCTGATACCACTGAACTCCTTGACGATGCCATGCATCTCGAGGATTGCGTCATTCATGCTGTTCCCGCTTCTCGGGGAGGCGGGCGCGATCGGTTCGTCGCGCCCGCCTGCCCAGGTGATGGTCAGAGACCGACGTCTGCTGCCTTGACGAAACCGGATTCCACAAGTGTCGGCTCGACGTCGTCCTTGGCCACGACGACGGGATCCAGGAGGTACGACGGCACGACCTTGGTGCCGTTGTCATAGGTCTCGGTGTCGTTGACCTCGACCTCGTCACCCGCGACGATCGCCGCGATCATCGCGTCGACCTGGCTCCCCAGTTCGCGGGTGTCCTTCCAGACGGTCATCGACTGCTGGCCTGCGAGGATGGCCTTGACGTTCGCGACGTCGGCGTCCTGGCCGGTGATGATCGGCCAGTCGGTTCCCGGCTTGTACCCTGCGGCGTCGAGGGACGCCTCGATGCCGAGTGCGAGGCTGTCATTGGGGGACAGCACGACGTCGACCTTGTCACCGCCCGTGTAGAAGGACTGCAGGCGGTTGTCCATCTCGGCCTGGGCGTCATCCGACCCCCAGCCGAGGATGCCGATGGCCTTCCAGCCGTCGTTGTCTGCGGGTGATTTCCCGGACGGTACCACCAGCTGGCCGGATTCGACGTAGGGCAGCAGGACGTCCCATGCGCCTGCGAAGAAGAACGCCGCGTTGTTGTCGTCCGGGCTTCCGGCGAAGGGCTCGAGGTTGAAGGGGCCCTTGCCGTCGGCGAGTCCGAGCTGGTCCTCGATGAACTGGCCCTGGAGCTGACCCACCTTGTAGTTGTCGAAGGTGGCGTAGTAGTCCACGGCTTCGGTGCCGTTGATGAGGCGGTCGTAGGCGATGACACTGACATCCTGCGATGCGGCATCCTCGAGTGCTGGGCCGAGGGTCTGGCCGTCGATCGCTGCGACGACCAGGATCTTGGCACCACCGGCTACCTGGTTCTGAATCTGGCTGATCTGCTGGTCGGTCTTGTTGTCGGCGTACTGGAGGTCCACCGTGCAGTCTGCCGCTTCGAGCTTCTCCTTGAGTCCCTCGCCGTCGTTGATCCAGCGCTCGAGGCTGCGGGTGGGCATGGAGATCCCGACATTGCAGGTGCCGGCAGCGTCGCCCTCCGAGTCCGGAGTGGTTGATCCGGCCGGGGCGCAGGCGGACAGGCCTGCTGCGACGCCGACTGCCAGCAGAAAGGCCGAGACATTCTTGATCGTGGTCATGGGTAAAGCCTTCGAAAAGGATCCGAGCGAGGGGAGGACCGAGGAGCGGGCCGCGTGGCGGCGGGCTGCCTGTGGTGAGCCTTCTACCTGGATCGAGCTGAAACAACGCTGTAGCGCCCGGTCGATGTCGTCATCGACAATATGTAGGCGAAGACAACATATCCAGTGGCAAGCCGTGCATCAAGGCTTTCCGGGAACGTTACCGAATCGATACCCGCCGCGGGAGCAGGGCGGCATGTCCGCCAGCACGGAAACCCGTGTTCGATCGTCCTCGGGGCTTGCAGCGGGAAGGCCGCAGGGGGCACGGTGAGGGGAAGACCTACCGGCAGGAGCCGACGTGACGACCATCGGGAATCCCCTCGAGCAGGTGACCCTCGGCGACCTCCGCCGGCGGAGCAGCGTGAAATGGCGTGCGCACCCGGAGGACGTCCTCCCGTTGTGGGTGGCGGAGATGGACGTGCACCTCGCCGAGCCGGTCGCCCGGGCCCTGACCGATGCGATCGGGCGCGGTGACACGGGGTATCCCTCGGGCAACGGTTACGCGGAGGCACTGTCGTCGTTCGCTGCGCGCCGCTGGGGCTGGACGGGGCTGGATCCCGACACCACGGCCCTGGCCCCGGATGTCATGCTCGGGATCGTCGAGGTGCTCCGCCTCGTCAGCGCGCCCGGAGACGCCGTCGTCGTCAGCGCACCCGTGTACCCGCCCTTCTTCGCGTTCGTCGAGCATGACCAGCGGCACATCGTGCAGGCGGCGCTCGAGACGGCGGGCGGATCGACCAGGAGTCCCTCGCCGCGGCCTTCGTCGTCGCGCGGGCTGGTGGCCGCGGTGCCGCCTACCTGATGAGCAACCCGCACAATCCCACGGGAACGGTCCATACCCGTGCGGAGCTGGAGCAGATCGCCGCGCTCGCGCGCCGCCACGGCGTCCGGGTCATCTCGGACGAGATCCACAGCCCGCTCGTGCTGGCCGGGAACAGTTTCACGCCGTACCTCAGCGTCGCGGGAGCAGGGGATGCCTTCGCCCTCGTCTCCGCATCGAAGGCCTGGAACCTCGCCGGCCTGAAGGCGGCGGTGATCGTCGCCGGCCCCGCTGCGGCCGCTGATCTGCGCCGCTTGCCGGAGGAGGTGGGCCACGGGCCCAGCCACCTCGGAATCATCGCGCACACGGCGGCCCTCAACGAGGGTGGGCCCTGGCTCGACGCACTGATCGCCGGTCTCGGCGACAATCGTGAGCTCCTCGCAACGCTCATCGCCGAGCATCTTCCGGGCGTTGGCTTCCGTGCCCCCGAGGGAACGTATCTGGCCTGGCTCGACTGTCGCGGGTTGGGCCTGCACGATTCCGTCGGCGACGGCACTCCGGGGATCGTGACGGAACTGGCCGGGCCCGCCCGGTTCTTCCTCGACGAGGCGCGGGTCGCGCTGAGCTCCGGGCACGTGTTCGGAGCGGGAGGGGCCGGGCACGTGCGATTGAACTTCGCGACGTCGTCGAGCATCCTCACCGAAGCCGTGCTCCGGATGGCCCGCGCCCTCGAGCGCCGCGCGCCCTGAGCGGGGACCCGGCCTCGCGGACGGACGGGGAGCGGATCGCAGGGGAGGGCCTCAGCTGTTCCGCGCCTTCCGCGCCCGGTATGCCTTCACGTGCGTGCGGTTGGCGCAGTTGCCGGTGTCACAGAAGCGCTTGGACCGGTTGCGGCTGAGGTCCAGCACCACACCGTCGCAGTCCTCGGCAGCGCAGGAGCGGAGTCGGTCGAGTTCGTGGGCGCGGATGACGTCCGCAAGGGCCATGGCAGCTTCCGTCGCCATCCGTTCCTCCAGCGGCGCCTCGGGTCCCGTGGCGTGCAGGTGCCAGTCCCACTCGTCGTGGCGCACGAGCTGGGGGAGGGCCCTGGCCCTGCGCAGGATCGCATTGACCAGCCCGACGGCGTCGTCCTCCTCCGCGAACCAGATCACCTCGAGCTCGGCGCGCAGCCCGCGGACGGACTGCAGCTCGTCGTGGGTCCGTCTCCGGGAACCGGAGAACCGTTGCTCGTCCAGGAACCGGTCGAGCCCCTCGATCGTCGCGAGCGGGTCGACGTCGTTCCTCGTCGTGTTGATCAGCGCGGCAGCTGACGCGAGCGCCACTTCCGTGTCATAGGCGAACACCTTGTTGACTCCTGACATTGATCTCCCCTAGTGTCACGACCATAACCATTTGTCACTCATGACACCAGTCAACGACCCGTAGGGAACCGACATGACCCTCCGCCCCACCACCGGCCTCTGGATAGCACTCGTGTCCGCGGCGACCTTCGGCGTCTCGGGGCCGTTCGCCAAGTCACTCCTCGAGATCGGGTGGAGCCCCGGCGCAGCCGTCGGGCTCCGCATCGGTGGTGCCGCCGTCGTGCTCCTGGTCCCCGCGCTGATCGCCCTGCGCGGACGCTGGTCGACCGTCCGCGGCAACGCGCTCACCGTCGCCATCTACGGCATGACGGCGATCGCACTGTGCCAGTTGTTCTACTTCAGCGCGGTGCAGCGCATGTCGGTCGGCGTCGCCCTGCTGCTCGAATACCTGGCTCCCGTGCTGATCGTCGGATTCCTCTGGTTCCGTTCGCGCAAGGCCCCCAGGGTGCTCACGATGACCGGCTCCGTCACCGCGATCCTCGGGCTCCTGCTGGTGCTGGACCTCACCGGCGACGCACGCCTGGATCCCGTGGGAGTCCTGTTCGGTCTGGCCGCCGCCGTCTGCCTCGCGGTGTTCTTCCTCATGTCCGCGAAGGTGGACGACTCGCTCCCGCCCCTCGTCATGGCGGGCGGGGGAATGCTGGTGGGTGCGCTCACCATCCTGGTGCTCGGTCTCACCGACATCATGCCCTTCCGCTTCGTCTTCTCCGACGTCTCGCTGGCCGGTGCGACCTTCAGCTGGGTCGTTCCGGTGGTGGTCCTCGTCCTCGTCGCCACCGTGGCTGCCTATGTGACAGGTATCCTCGCGGCGCAGCGCCTCGGTTCGAAGGTCGCCAGCTTCGTGGCGCTCACCGAGGTGATGTTCGCCGTCGTCGCGGCCTGGCTGATCCTCGGTGAACTGCCCGGCGTCATCCAGCTGTTCGGAGGGCTGCTGATAGTGGCGGGCGTCGTGTGCGTGCGGATGGACGAGATGCGCACCGCGGACGGCACCTCGAGGGCTGCTGCTGGGGCAGAGCCCAACCCGGTGGAGCCGCTGCCGCGCGGGTGACGGCGGCGCCGTCAACGCCTTGCGCCTTCGGTCCTCAGGGGTTCCGCCACCGTATACTCCGAGCATGCCGATCATGCGCGCCAATCCTGGCATCCCCGCCCGTCCCCCCGTCGTCCGCCCGCGCGGGGGACGATCGTGAGCGGCGGTCTCGTCGCCCTCCTGGACGACGTCGCAGCCCTGGCCCGCATAGCGGCCGCCTCCGTGGACGACGTCGCTGCCGGAGCGGCCAAGGCGGGGGCGAAGGCCGCCGGTGTCGTGATCGACGACGCCGCCGTGACCCCCCAGTACGTGTCCGGTGCCGACCCGTCCCGGGAACTGCCCATGATCAAGCGGATCTTCTGGGGATCGCTCCGGAACAAGCTCGTCATCATCCTGCCGGCGCTGCTGCTGATCAGCGCTTTCGTCCCCGGCATCATCCCGTTCATCCTCATGCTCGGCGGGACCTACCTGTGCTACGAGGGAGCCGAGAAGGTCTGGCACAAGCTCCGCGGCCACCACGCAGCAGAAAAGGCCCCGGCGGTCGAGAGGGGCCCCGAGGCGGAGGCGAAGGTCACCAAGGGCGCCATCACCACCGACTTCATCCTGTCCTGCGAGATCATGGTCATCTCGATGACCGAAGTGGCCGACGAGTCCCTGTGGGCCAGGGCGATCATCCTGGTCGTCGTGGCGATCGCGATCACGGTACTCGTCTACGGCGCTGTCGCCCTCATCGTCAAGATGGACGACATCGGTCTCCACCTGACCACCAAGGACTCGGCCGGCTCCAAGCGCTTCGGCGAGATGCTCGTCAAGGGGATGCCCACCGTGCTGACCGTGATCACCCTCGTGGGAACGGTCGCCATGCTGTGGGTCGGTGGCCACATCATGCTGCAGGGGGTCTACGACCTCGGCTGGCACCTGCCGTACGACGTGGTCCATGTCCTCGAGGCTCCGTTCACCGGTATCGCCGTGGTCGGAGGGTTCCTGACCTGGCTCGTGGACACTCTGTGCTCCGCCGTGATCGGACTCGCCTGGGGGCTCATCGTCATGGCCGTCGTGCAGCCGCTGCTGAAGGCACTGCCGTCCAGCAAGAAGAAGGGCGGGCACGAGGAGGGCGACGTCCGCGCAGCGGTCGCGGGGCACCGACCCGCGAAGCGCGCCGATACCCCCGGGACCTCTGCGTAGGATCTTGCGGCCCCCAGTCCGTCCCAGGGTGCCGACCTACCTGCCGAAGCTGCGCAGCCTGAGCGAGTTGGCGACGACGAGGACCGAACTCGCTGCCATCGCAGCGCCGGCGAGCATCGGGTTGAGCAGTCCGAGCGCCGCGACGGGGATGCCGACGGCGTTGTAGAAGAAGGCCCAGAACAGGTTGCCCTTGATGGTGCCGAGCGTCCGACGTGAGAGCTCGATGGCCTGGGCGACCTGCTCCAGGCTGTTGCCCATCACGGTGAGGTCGGCGGCCTCGATGGCGACGTCGGTGCCCGAACCCATGGCGATGCCGAGGTCGGCCTGCGCCAGTGCTGCGGCGTCGTTCACGCCGTCGCCCGCCATGGCCACGGTCGCCCCCGCAGCCTGGAGCTTCCGGATGGCGTCCACCTTGCCCTCGGGAGACACTCCGGCGAGGACGTCCGCGGCATCGATGCCCACCGCGGCGGCGACCTGCTCCGCGACGGCCCGGTTGTCGCCCGTCAGCAGGATGGGGCGCAGCCCGAGCCGACGCAGGCGCCCGATCGCTGCGGCCGATCCGTCCTTCACCGTATCGGAGAGCGTGACGAACCCTGCGACGTGGCCGTCGACGGACACCCAGACGGCAGTGGTGCCGGCGTCCTCCGCGGTACGGAAGGCAGCCGTCTGTTCCGGGGAGGGACGATCGCCGTTCCGTTCGAGCCAGTCCACGCGTCCGGCGGTCACGGTGACGCCGTCGACCACACCCCGCACGCCACCGCCGGGCGCGCTCATGAAGTCGAGCACCTCCGGGAGTCGTCCGGCCTCCGCGGCACGCTGCGCGATGGCGTACGCGATCGGGTGCTCGCTGGCCGACTCCACGGCTCCGGCCAGGCGCAGCAGATCGGCGGCGGGCACGTCGGCGAGGACGACGACGTCGTCCACCGCCATGGTGCCGGTGGTGACCGTGCCGGTCTTGTCCAGCACGATGGTGTCCACGGTCCGGGTGTCCTCGAGGACCTGGGGTCCGCGGATGAGGATACCGAGCTGCGCCCCACGGCCGGTACCGGTCAGCAGGGCCGTCGGCGTCGCGAGGCCCAGCGCGCACGGGCAGGCGATCACGAGGACGGTCACGGACGCGGTGAACGCCGCGTCGAGGTTGCCTGTCAGGACGAGCCACAGCACGAACGTCAGGACGGCGAGAACGAGGACCACGGGGACGAACACGGCGCTGATGCGGTCCGCGAGACGGGCGATGCGCGCCTTGCCGCTCTGAGCCTGGCTCACGAGACGGCCCATGGATGCCAGCACCGTGTCGGCGCCCACGCGGGTCGCCCGCACCACGATCCGGCCGGAGGTGTTGATCGTGGCACCCGTGACGGCGTCGCCCGGTGCCACCTCGACGGGTATGCTCTCGCCCGTCAGCAGGGCGGCATCGACGGCGCTGGCACCCTCGGTGACGATTCCGTCGGTCGGGATCTTCTCGCCGGGCCGGACGACGAACTCGTCCCCCGGGATCAGCGTGCCTGCGGGCAGCGTGAGCTCGGTGCGCTCGCCGTCGACCGTACGCAGGACGTGCGCCTCCTTCGCGCCGAGGTTCAGGAGCGAGGTCAGGGCATTGCCTGCCCGCTGCTTGGCGGAGGCCTCGAGGAAGCGGCCGAGCAGCAGGAAGGTCACGACGACCGCGGCCACCTCGAAGTAGAGCGAATGCTCCGTCATGTCCATCCCGGCCATGCCCGCGTGCTCCGTCATGGCAGGATCCGCGACGAGTTGCCAGGTGGAGAACAGGAAAGCTGCCGTCACGCCGATCGAGACCAGGGTGTCCATGGTGGAGGACAGGTGGCGCGCGTTGATGGCCGCTGCGCGATGGAAGGGCCACGCGGACCAGGTCACCACCGGCAGGGACAGGGCGAGAACCACCCAACCCCAGTTCGGGAACTGGAGGGCGGGCACCATCGAGATGAGCAGCACGGGCACGGACAGGACGGCGGCGAGGACCAGGCGCGCGCCGAGGAGGGACGGTGTGTGGTCGTGCTCACCGCTGTCGGTGTGCTCCGGGTGCACCACGCGTGCGCCATAGCCCGTTGCCACGACGGTGTCGATCAGCTCCTGGTCGCTGATCGACGCAGGTACGCGGACGACAGCACTCTCCAGCGGCAGGTTGACGCTCGCCTCCACGCCGTCGAGCTTCCCGAGCTTCCGCTCCACCCGGCCGACGCAGGACGCGCAGGTCATGCCCTGGATCGACAGCTCGACGACGCGCTGCTGCGCGTCCTCCGTCGGGATCTGATGTGTGGTCATGTCAGGAACCGGCGGGCACCACGGTGTAACCGGCCTCGGCGACGGCTTCGTCGATCGAGGCGGCGTCCAGGGGCGTGGAGGAGGAGATGGTGGCGGTGGACGTGCCGCCGTTCACGAGGTCGACGTCGACGGCCTCGACGCCGGCAAGACCCGTCAGCTCGCTCTTCACCGCGCTGACGCAGTGGCCGCAGGTCATGCCGGTGATGTTGATCGTGGTGGTGTTCATGATGATCTCCTTGATGGTTGGGGTGCTTCAGCGGAGCAGGCGGCCGATCGCGGCCGTCGCCTCCTGGACCTTCTCCTGGACGCCGTCGTCGTTGCCCGACAGCTGGGCTTCCTGGGCGGCGCCGACGACGCAGTGCGAGATGTGCTCCTCGAGCAGTCCCATGGACACCGCATGGAGCGCCTTGTTGACGGCGGCGACCTGCGTGAGGATGTCGATGCAGTACTTGTCCTCCTCGACCATGCGGGCGATGCCCCGCACCTGACCCTCGATGCGCCGCAGTCGCTTGAGGTAGGCGTCCTTGTCCGCTGTGTAGCCGTGCGGTGCCGTGTTCTCCGTGATGGTGGTCATGAGTTCGCTCCTTCCATGCTCCCAGTATACCCTCGGGGGGTATAAGCATCCGACCCGTCGGAGTATTCCCGCCTGCCGGGGAACGCCCAGCAGCGTGCCGTACGTTGGCTATCCGGCCTACAACTCCATCCAAGGACGTCCATGACCCTCTCGTTCTCCCTCTGGCAGAAGCGGGTACTCCTGGTCCTCGCCGGGATCGCAGTACTGGCGCTCTTCGCCCTGGCCTTCTCCGCCGGACGTGTCTCTGCGGGCCCTTCCCATCCCGGTACCACCAGCGCGGATGCGGGGTTCGCCCGTGACATGCAGGTGCACCACCACCAGGCCGTCGAGATGTCGATGATCGTCCGGGACCAGGCGACGGACGAGACCCTGCGGGCGGTCGCCTACGACATCGCGCTCACCCAGCAGCAGCAGGCGGGCCAGATGTACGCGTGGCTCGAGGAGTGGGGACTGTCGCAGAGCAGTGCGCAACCGCGCATGGAGTGGATGACGGCCGGCTCCGGCGATCACGGTGGGATGGCGATGGGCTCCGGGGAGGATCCCGGGTCGATGCTGACGGCCGAGGGGCTCATGCCCGGGATGGCGACCCCCGCGCAACTCGACGAGCTGCGTGCAGCCCAGGGAGAGGATGCGGAGCGCCTCTACCTGGAACTCATGATCAACCACCACGAGGCGGGGGTGGAGATGGCCGCAGCCGGGGCCGAACTCGGCCAGACGGAGCAGGTACGCACCCTCGCCGAGAAGATCCGGTCAGGTCAGCAGGCGGAGATCGACCTCATGCAGGGCATGCTGGACGCCCTGTGAGCACTGGTCCACGAGATCGGCCGCAGGCCCTGTTCGTGGACTGGCGACAGCCGCCGGTAGATTGGTTCCCGGCGCTACCCCGAACCGCGGCGAACGCCGCAGCCATCCGAGCATCGAAGGAATCGTCGTTGAACAAGAAACGGTCACAGGAGAACCAGGATCGCCAAGCGCGCCTGGCCGCCATCCAAGCCCAGCAGCGGGCCGGTGAACGCAAGCGCAACGCGCTGATCTTCGGCGGGATCGGTGCGGTGATCCTCGCGGTGATCCTGGCCGTGACTCTCGTGATCGTAAACCAGGTGCAGGACACTCGGGCCCGTGAAGCCGCCGCCTCGCAGCCGATCGAGGGTGTCCAGGAATTCCCTGATGTGACGTTCAACCATGTCGAGGGTCCCGTCGAGTACGAGCAGTCGCCGCCCGTGGGCGGGGACCACAGCCCCATCTGGACCAACTGCGGCGTCTACACCCAGGCTGTTCCCAACGAGAACTCCGTCCATTCCATGGAGCACGGCGCCGTCTGGATCACCTACGACCCCGAGATCGGCCAGGAGGAGATCGACAAGCTGACCGAACTCGTCGGAGACCGTTCGTACGTGCTGCTGAGCCCGTATCCGGGCCTCGACGAGCCGATCGTCGCCAGCGCCTGGGGCCTGCAGCTGAAGGTCGACTCCGTGGACGACTCCCGGCTGGCCACCTTCCTCGACAAGTACATCCAGGGTGAGCAGACCCGCGAACCCGGTGCGGCATGCTCGGGCGGACTGACCCCGGCGGGTAGCGCCTCCTGAGCAGCTCCGCGGATGTCCTGACGGCAGAGCGGGAACCAGTGGTCGCCGTGCCGTCGGCACGAGCAACACCGCAGGTGTCCCGTTCGTCGTCGAGCATGTTCCACTTTCCCCGCAGGACGCGCCGCCGGTAACGTGTGCACCACGGGCCGCCGTCGGCGGACCCGATGCCGACGGAAGGCGCAGGACGTGGGAGAAAATCAGATCGTCGGTGAGGTGTCCCTCCCGGGGATGCTTCAGGACATGGTGCTGGACAGTGCGGATGTCAGCGAGTTCCTCGACGGACTGGCGAAGCTCGCCGCGAACGCCCTGTCCAGCGAGGGTGCGACGATGTTCTGCGGTATCACCCTCCTGCGGCCGCGGGCCAAGAGCAGTGTGGCGAGCAGCAGCGAGCAGGCGCTGCTCATGGACGAGGTGCAGTACCAGTTCGACGACGGACCCTGCCTGCGCGCGGCCCGCGAAGGACAGGTCTACACCGTGTCCGACTTCAGGAACGAGTCGCGGTTCGGTGACTACACGAAGGCCATCGCGGAGCACGGCATCCGTTCCGCACTCGGAGTGCCGATCCCCCTCGACGGACTTGCCGCAGCCGGTTTGAACCTGTACGCCGAGCAACCGGACGTCTTCGACGAGGCGATCATCGCCGCCGCGGTGGACCTGGCCCGGGAGGCGTCCAAGTCCCTTCGGATGGCGGTGCGCGTGGCGCACCTGGCCGACACCGGCGAACAGCTCAAGGCCGCCATGAATTCGCGGACCACGATCGACGTCGCGGCGGGCATCATCATGGGGCAGAACCGGTGCAGTCACGACGCAGCGATGACCATCCTGAAGGCGGCCTCGAGTGGGCGGAACAAGAAGCTGACGGACGTGGCAGCAGCGGTGGTCTCGTCGATCGGCCAGCAGCCCCCACAGACGCACTTCGACGCCTGAGGACCGTGCGCGCGGAATCCTTCGCGGTCGCGACGCCCGCCGTCGTCGTGGACCTCGATGTGCTCGACCGCAACATCGCGGCGATGGCGTCCTCCGTCCGGAGGCGAGGGCTGTCGCTGCGGCCCCACGCAAAGACGCACAAGATCCCGGAGATCGCCCGCCGCCAACTCGCTGCCGGCGCCGTCGGACTCACCGTCGCGACCATCGGCGAAGCGGAGGTGTTCGCCTCAGCGGGCCTCGACGATCTCTTCATCGCCTACCCCCTGTGGGTCGATCAGCAGGCTGCGGTTCGCCTGATCGCTCTCTCGGACCAAGCCCGGACCACCGTCGGTGTCGACTCGGTGGAGGGGGCGGTGCAGCTCGCCCGTAGCCTCGGGACGGAAGCATCCCGCGTGGCCGTCCGGGTCGAGCTGGACAGCGGACACCATCGCAGCGGGGCTGCTCCCGCCGACGCGGTAGCCGTGGCACGGGCGGCCCTCGATGCCGGTCTGTCCGTTACCGGCGTCTTCACCTTTCCCGGACACAGCTACGGTCCGGGGGCAGCAGGCCCGGCCGTCGCCGCCGAGCAGGCTGCCGTTGCCGTAGCGGTGGCGTCTCTCCTCCAGGCGGGTTTCGCCGATCTGGAGGTCAGTGGAGGCTCCACGCCATCAGCGGCGTTGGCGTCCGGGGACACCCTGACGGAACTGCGCCCCGGTGTTTACGTCTTCGGGGACGCGCAGCAGTGGGAGCTCGGCCACTGCCGCCGGGAGGACATCGCGCTGACGGTCGAGGCAACGGTAGTGAGCCGTCGTCACGGATCGGCAAGCGTCCCGGACCGTTTCGTCCTCGATGCCGGCAGCAAGGTCCTCGGCAGCGACCGGGCAGCGTGGGCCTCCGGGTACGGTCGGCTCCTCGATCATCCGGACGCCCGCATCGTGGCGCTGTCCGAGCACCACGCCACCCTCGAGTGGCCCCACCGGGACCTCCCGGCGCTGGGGAAGCGGCTGCGGGTCGTCCCGAATCATGTCTGCCTCACGCTCAACCTCGTGGACGAGGTCCAGGTGGTACGCGACGGCGCCCTTCAGGACTGCTGGAAGGTCGCCGCGCGCGGCCGGAACAGCTGAGCGATCGCCGGCCGGCCGCGAGCGGGATCGCCGGGCTTCGACCGTCCCGAGGATGCCGCCTAGAATGATCGGGACGACGGCCCCCACCGACGCGCCGTGGGCATCCGGTCGTCGTGCCTGATCGAGGGGGAGACCGTGCAGCGAAGCCGAAGGACCGGAAGCAGGACCGCCCTGGCCGCCGTCATGCTGACGGCGCTGACCGCCTGCGGCGGCACCGGAACGACGGCGCCACCTGATCCTCCGGCGGCGGGCAACGTCCTCGATTCCGCGGGCGTCCTGTCATCGGGCGAGGAGCAGGAACTCAACACCCTCATCGACGGCCGGAATGCCGGTACCGATGCGGCGCGGGTGGCCGTGCTCACCGTGGACGGAGCCGGGGGTTCCATCGAGGACTACGCCCGTGGGGTGGCGACGTCGTGGGGGGTCGGGGACGACGGCGCGGACAACGGCGTGCTCATCGTGGCGGACACGGGCGAGCGGGAGCTCCGCATCGAGACGGCGGACGGGGTCCGGGAGCAGTTCTCGGACGACGACGCGGAGGCGGTCATCGGAGATGTCCTCGAGCCCGCATTCGCCGATGAGGAATACGCCCAGGGCCTGACAGCGGCGGTGGACCAGATCTACCTCTACGCCCAGGGTCAGGAACCCGAGCAGGAACCCTTCGACTGGGTGCTCCTGACGTGGGTCCTCGGCGCGGTGGTGGTCGTGATCGGAGGGATCATCGGGTGGATCGTCGCGGACTCCCGCCGTCGCCGTCGTCAGGCCGAGGAGGAGCTGCGAGCCGCGGAGGAGTCGGACCCGCAGCTCCGCTTCACCGAGGAGCAGCGGGAGGCGTACCGGACGTACCGCTACGGCCACCGCGGCAAGGACGCGGTGGACAATCCGGCCATCTGGTTGCCGCTCTACGTCGCCAATCCTGCGCTCTACTCCGGAGGGAGTACCGGCGGGTCGTCCGGCTCCTCCATCAACGGCGGTGGCGGGTTCAGCGGTGGCGGGGCGTCCGGCAGCTACTGACGATCCGGACCCGGCTACCGGTCGACGCTACTGGTCGACCGCGGCGCCGATCGGTTCGAGGACGACGTCGGGATAGTCCTTCCTGAAGTGCCCCACCTTCCACTTGTCGCCGAAGACGGCCACGACCTCGCCGTCCGACCGGTACATGATCTCGCCGCCGCGGAAGGACTCAGGCACGCCCGAGCTCTCCGGCGCAACCCTCATGGCGAGCGTGTAGGAGAGGTGGTCGAGCGACGTCGGGGCGTTGAACTCCGTGCCGAGCCGCTGCGCGGCCACCTCGAACTGCAGGGCTCCCACGGCAGCCAGGACGGGGGCCTGGTCACCTCGGAGGTCGGAGCGCAGCACCTGCACCACGCCCTCGTGTTCGAGCTGCTCGATGCCGCGGCGGAACTGCTTGTAGCGGCCCGGATCCTTCGCGCGGGCGACGACGAACAGCTCGGGCGAGAACCGCGGGATGTCGGGGAACTGGACGGGTCCCTCGGAGAAGAGGCTGTCGCCGACCCGGAGGCTCGTGGCGTTCACCAGGCCGACGACGTCGCCCGGCCAGGCGGTGTCCACCACTTCGCGGCTCCGACCGAGGACGCGGTGGGCGTACTTGGTCGCGAAAGGCTTCCCGGTGCGCTGGTTCGTGATGACCATGCCGCGCTCGAAGGTGCCGGAGCAGATCCGCAGGTAGGCGATGTGGTCGCGGTGGGCGCTGTCCTGGCCTGCCTGGACCTTGAAGACGAAACCTGACATGGGCGCCTCGATGGGCCTCGGCTCGTCCTCCTTCGAGGGCCGGGGCGACGGCGACGGCGCCACGTCCACGAGGATGTCGAGGAGCTGGGAGACACCGAAGTTCTTGGCGGCCGCGGCGAACAGCACGGGCGTCTGCCGCGCGGCCTCGAACTCCCCGCGGTCGAAGGAGCCGTTGGAGGACTCCACCAGCCCGGACTCCTCCCGTGCCTCGAGCCACGCTCCGGCATCACGGGGATCGAGGGCGTCGATGTCGATGTCGGTCTCCTCCGCGGCCTGCGCACCCGCCTCGACGGCCTGCAGTGCGATGGCCCGCTCCGCCCGCAGGTCCAGCAGTCCCCGGAAATCTCCGGCGATACCCGCCGGCCAGGTCAGCGGGACCGGCGTCATCCCGGTTCGCTCGCCCACGTCGTCGATCAGACCGAGGGCGTCCAGGCCCGGCCGGTCCCACTTGTTGATCACGGTGATGATCGGGATGTTGCGCGCCTTGCACACGGCCAGCAGCTTCACGGTCTGCGGTTCGAAACCCTTGGCGGCGTCGATGAGCATGACGGCGGAGTCGACGGCCGCGAGGACCCGGTACGTGTCCTCGGAGAAGTCGGCGTGGCCCGGGGTGTCGACGACGTTCAGGACGGTGTCGCGGTAGGTCAGCTGCAGGGCGGCCGAACTGATGGAGATGCCGCGCTCCTGCTCGATACCCATCCAGTCGGAGACGGTGGCGTGGCGGCTCGACTTGCCGTGTGTGACGCCGGCGTCCTGGATGGCCCGGGCGAGGAGGGCGAGTGCTTCGGTGAGGGTCGACTTCCCGGCGTCGGGGTGGGAGATGACGGCGAAGGTACGACGGCGTCCGGCCTCACGGCGGACGGCGTCGGCGTCGAGGACGGGGGATTCGGTTAACAGGGCCACATCTCCATTGTCCCCGATCGCGCGGCCCGGTTCAGCGGAGGCTGAAACTGTTCGCTGTGCGCGTGGGGCTACCGAGATCGGGCTACTCGGCGGGTGTCGAGGAGGTGGTTCCCTCCGACCAGGGATTCAGGGCCGGCACCGCGAGCCTGCGGTAGGCGTCGGCGTTCCCCGAGATGACGCAGAGCCCCTTGTGAAGGGCGGTCGCGGCGATCAGCGAGTCGATGGCAGCGACTGCGGGGTCGCCGGACAGAGAGCCCCAGGCAGCTGCGACGTCGACGTCGACGGGCAGGATGTTGGGGCGGAACCGCTCCTTGAATTCGTCGAGCCAGGCGTCCATCTCCTGGAAGTGCTCGTTCTGCCGGCTCAGCAGATGCAACTCCCCGATGGTCAGCGCCGACACGAAGATGCGGAAGTGCCGGCGCCGACGCAGGAACTCGGCGACGGTGGGATGAGGACTGGGGCCACGCAGCTCCGCGACGACGTCGGTATCGAGGAGGAGACCGCTCGCAGGCGTCATGCCTCAGGTTCCCGACGAGCGCAGGCCTTCTCCCGCTGACGCTCCTCCGCCCGCACCGGGGCCGAGGAGGAACGCCACGAAGGCCTCCCGCGGGGCGGTCAGCACCTCGTAGTCCTGGATGCTGAGGGCGACCATGGGGATCTGGGGCCGGGCCCCTGCGTCGGAGATGGTGTTCATGGGTGGACGGCGCCTGGCCGTGGTCCTTTCGCGAGCTCTTGCCCGCACCAGGTACCCCGAGGAGCGAATGCGGACCGCTTCGTCATCCGAACCACCCTCTGAGCGCGGGGTTGGTATGTGACCAAGTCGGAGCTTCGCGGTCACAGTTCTTGAAGCTGTTGACATATAACCACGAGCGTCCGGGGCACATCAACAGTTCCCGGTCACACCGCTTCACGGACCGACGGGAGACGCAACGGGAACCGGCGTCGTGGCGTCGTTGCATGACGTCCGGCCGCCGGAATGTGACGCCATGCGCGTACGGAAACGTCATCCGGCGCCTTGAAGGTGCACGTTCTGTCCCGGGAAGCGTGCCGCTGCGTACGGTGAAGCCACAACCATCAAGAGCGGCCGAGAGATCTGGCTTGTTGACGCCGCAGCAACCATTCCAAGCCTCCTCCGGGGCGCAGCGGAAGCGGTGCTACTGCCAGAACCGATGGAGACACCTCAGTTGTCACCGGCGTCCCGGCGCGCTTCCTGTTCGAGCGCCGCCGGTCTCCCGGTTCCCACTGATGCTCCCTCGACCGTCCGAGGAGTGGAAATGACTGTGTACGAACGAGCGGTGGTACCGCCGTCGCTGTCCTACGAGCTGTACCCGCCGGCCACCCCGGCAAGCGGTGAGGCGGTGCTGCGCACGGTCGCCGAACTGGAGACGACGAGACCCGACTACGTCTCGGTGACCTACAGCGGCACTCCGGCGCGTCGCAGGGCTTCGGTCGAACTGATCGAGCACCTCATCCTCAACACACGGCTGCGTCCGCTGGCCCACCTGACGTGCGTCGGAGAGAGCCGCGAGAGCCTGGACCTCCTGGTGCGGCAGTTCGTCGGCCTCGGAGTCCGCGGCATGCTCGCCCTGCGCGGGGACCTGCCGCAGAGACCCGAGCCGGCCCTGGGCGAACTGCCGTTCGCGCAGGATCTGGTCGGACTCATCCGCGAGGTCGAGGCGCGGCACGGGGCGTCCCTGGCCGGCGGCAGGCTGGCGGTCGGCGTCGCCGCCTACCCGAACAGGCACCCCGAGTCGCCGTCGTTCCTGCACGACGTCGAGGTACTCGTGTCGAAGCAGCGCTGCGGCGCGGATTTCGCCATCACCCAGGTCTACTTCGACCATCTCCACTACGTCCGTCTCGTGACGGCGGCCCGAGCGGCCGGGGTCACGATCCCCATCATCCCGGGCATCATGCCCATGGGCAGTGTCGGGCGCCTGCAGCGGCTCGCCGTGATGACGGGGGTACGCCCCGACGCGGATCTGCTGCATCGCCTGGAAACGGCGTCCGGCGACACCGAGCGTCGGCGTATCGGGGTGCAGGCGGCCGCGATGCTGGCCCGGGAGGCACTCGAGGCCGGCGCGCCCGGCCTCCACCTGTACACCTTCAACGACTACCGGGCATCCATCGAGGTCGTCGAGACACTCGACCTACCCGCTGTCCGCACGCTCGCCGGCGCCGTGCCGGCATGAGCCCGGACCCACTGCACCGAAACCCGACACCTCTTCCGAAGGAGAACCCCATGACCACCGACACCACCTTCCCAGCCGCCACGATCCTCGGTTACCCGCGCATCGGACCCGGCCGGGAGCTGAAGAAGGCCCTGGAAGCGCATTGGGCCGGCACTCTGGACGAGGCAGGCCTGCGGGGCGTGGCCGAGCAGCTGCAGGATCGCACGGTCGAACGCCTGGTCGACCTGGGCCTGGGCGCGGCCGATTCCTCGATCCCGGCGGATTTCGCGCTCTACGATCAGGTCCTGGACGCCACGGCGGCGCTCGGCGCACTGCCGTCCCGGTTCGAGGACCTGGCCCGTGCTGACGGTTCCGTGGATGACGCCGCCTATTTCACGCTCGCGCGGGGTGATGGCGACCGTCCGCCACTGGAGTTGACCAAATGGTTCGACACCAACTACCACTACCTCGTCCCGGAGATCGGCGAGGGCACGACCTTCGCCGCGGTGGCTCACCGCCTCACGGCGATCGTCCGACGCCAGCGGGGGCGCGGTGCAGTGCTGCGTCCCGTGCTCGTCGGCCCCGTGACCTACCTCCTGCTGGCGAAGGCCGAGGAGGGGGCTCCCGCGGGGTTCGACCCGTTGTCGAGGATCGACGACGCCGTGGCGGCGTACGCCGGCATCATCGTGTCGCTGAGGGAGGCCGGCGCCGAATGGGTCCAGCTCGACGAACCGGGCCTCGTGGGTGATCGCGGCGGGAAGCTGGCCGCACCGGGTGGGCTGGTGGCGAGGGTGTACCGGGAACTGGCTGCCGTGGCAGGGCGCCCGGCCCTGCTGGTCACCACCGGTTACGGCACCGCAGGTGACCCGACGAAGCCCGGCGAGGCCCTGTCGGTGCTCGCCCGTGCTGGAGTGGAAGCGGTTCACGCGGACCTGGTCCGAGGAAACCGCCCCTCCGTCGAGGCACTTCGGGCACTGGCCGGCACTCGGCTGGTAGCCGGCGTCGTGGACGGCCGCAACGTATGGCGCAATCACCTCCGGGATTCGCTGGACGTGCTGGAGGAACTGCGATCGACCACGGCCGCGCAGGTCACGACGGCGACCTCGACGTCACTGCTCCACGTGCCGCATGACGTGCGGGCCGAGACGGCGTTGCCCGAGCACCTGCCGGCCTGGCTGTCCTTCGCCGACCAGAAGGTGGAGGAAGCAGTGGTCCTCGCGCGTGGGCTGGCCGAGGGGCGTGCGGCAGTGGCCGCGGAACTCGACGCCTCCGACGCCGTGCTGCGGGACCGGGCACTGTTCGACGGCGTGGCGGTGCCCGGTGTCCGCTCGCGTATCGACGGCCTGAGCGAGCAGGCGTTCACCCGCGGTCCCGCGCAGCAGCGTGCCGAGGTTCAGCAGCAACGGCTGGGTCTGCCCTTGCTGCCGACCACCACCATCGGCTCGTTCCCGCAGACGGGGGAGGTACGGGCCGCCCGGGCCGCGGCCCGCAGCGGCAGCATCTCCCGGCCCGAGTACGAGCTGTTCCTGCAGCAGGAGATCACCCGGGTGGTCCGCCTCCAGGAGGACCTCGGACTCGATGTGCTGGTGCATGGGGAGCCGGAACGCAACGACATGGTCCAGTACTTCGCGGAGAACCTGGACGGGTTCGCGGTCACGGATCAGGGCTGGGTTCAGTCCTACGGCTCGCGTTGCACCCGCCCGTCCATCCTGTGGGGCGACGTCTCGCGTCCGAGGGCGTTCACCGTCCCCTGGATCAGCTTCGCGCAGTCACTGACCGACCGGCCGCTCAAGGGCATGCTGACGGGCCCGGTCACGATCCTCGCCTGGTCCTTCGTCCGGGACGACCAGCCGCTGAGCAGCACAGCCCAGCAGGTCGCTCTCGCCCTGCGGGACGAGATCGCCGACCTGGAGGCCGCCGGCACCGCGATCGTGCAGGTGGACGAGCCGGCGTTGCGGGAACTGCTGCCGTTGCGTTCGAAGGATCAGGCAGCCTACCTGGACTGGTCGGTGCGCGCGTTCCGACTGGCGACCGCCGGTGCCGCCGACGGGACCCAGATCCACACCCACCTCTGCTACTCGGAGTTCGGCGAGGTCATCTCGGCCATCGACGGGCTGGACGCCGACGTCACCAGCATCGAGGCAGCCCGATCGCGACTCGAGGTGGTGGCGGATCTGGCGGAGTTCGGTTACTCGCGTGGGATCGGTCCCGGAGTGTACGACATCCACTCGCCGCGCGTCCCGTCGGAGGGCGAGATCAGCGGTCTCATCGGCACGGCCCTGGCGGCGCTTCCTGCACCGCAGCTGTGGATCAACCCGGACTGCGGCCTGAAGACCCGCGGGTACGGGGAGACCGTCGAGTCCCTGCGCAACCTCGTTGCCGCGACCAGGGCCGCGCGCGCGAGCAGTGCGGTGCAGGAAGCGGAGACGGTTCTCGTCCGCTCCTGAGGCGCGGCGCGACCCGTCCTGCAGGACCCGCGGTCCCGGGCAGTGCCACTCCGGTGGTGCTGCCCGGAGCGTCCGTTCCGACCACCGAACGACCGTCGACGAAGGAGCAACCCCATGAGCACCGGCGACGCTGGCCGTACGGCCACCTCCCAGATCCACGCAGGCTACGAACCGCAACCGCCCCACCATCCGGTGGCCGTACCCATCTACCAGACCGCGGCGTACGAGTTCCCCGACTACGCATCCGCCCGACGCATGTTCGCGCTGAAGCAACCGGGTTTCACCTACACGCGCACCGGCAATCCGACCGTCGCCGTGCTCGAGCAACGCATCGCCGCCCTCGACGGCGGAGTGGGCGCCCTGGCGACGGCGACCGGGCAGGCCGCCGTAGCCGTCGCCCTGTTGTCGCTGGTCCGCGGTGGCCAGCACATCGTCGCTTCCTCGAAGCTGTACGGAGGAACCGTGGATCTGCTAACGGACACCTTCGAGGATTTCGGGATCGGGGTCAGCTTCGTCGATCCGGAGTCCATCGGCGACTGGGAGTCGGCGGTGCGCCCGCAGACGCGGGCCTTCCTGACGGAGTCCATCGGTAATCCGTTGGCCACGGTGCAGGATCTTCCCGCGATCTCGGCGTCGCCCACGCCGCAGGCATCCCGCTGGTGGTCGACAACACCCTGGCCACCCCCGTGCTGTACCGACCGCTGGATCATGGCGCCGACATCGTGGTGTATTCGGCCACCAAGTTCCTCGGAGGGCACGGAACCACCCTTGCGGGTGCCGTGGTCGACGGCGGGCGGTTCGACTTCGCAGCCTACCCCGAGCGGTGGCCGCAGCTCACCCGGCCGAAGCGCCGCTACGGTGGGGAGGTCCTGTGGGAACGCCATGGCCATGGCGCCTACCTCGCCCTGGCCCGCAGCAAGTACCTGCACGATCTCGGCCCTTCCCTCGCGCCCACCAGCGCGGCCCAGATCCTGCAGGGACTGGAGACCCTGGACATCCGGATCGCCCGCCACAGGGAGAACGCCCGGGACGTGATCCTGTTCCTGTCGGGCCATCCCGCCGTCGCCGTGGTCCACCACCCGTCGGTGCCGGGACATCCACAGGCAGGGCTGGTGGCGAGGGACTTCCCGCTGGGGGCCGGCAGCGTGTTCTCCTTCGACCTCGCCGCCGATCCGGCGGAGGTGGGGCCCTTCATCGACCGGCTGCGGCTCTTCAAACTGGTCGCCAACGTGGGGGACACCCGTTCCCTGGTCGCCCACCCGGCGGCGATGACGCATTGTCGGCTCACCCGTGAGCAACGTGCCACGGCGGGGATCGCCGACGCCACGATCAGGCTCTCGGTCGGTCTGGAGGCGGCGGTGGACCTCGTCGCCGACCTGGCGCAGGCGCTGGCCCCGCTGGCCGGGGCGGGCCACACCCAGGCACGTGCTGTCGGTGCCGTTCCGGTAGGAGGTAGCTGACGTGGCCCCGTACCGGGGATTCAACACGACGGCGGTCCACGCCGGGCAGGAGCCGGATCCGCTGACCGGTGCGGTGATCCCACCGATCTACCAGACCTCCACCTTCGTCCAGGACGGGATCAACGTGCTGCGGGCGGGCCATGAGTACAGCAGGGGTTCGAACCCGACCCGGAACGGATTCGAGGCACAGCTCGCGGCACTGGAGCGCGGGTCGGCGGGTTTCGCCTTCGCTTCGGGCCTGGCCGCCGAGGACGCCCTGCTGAGGGCGCTGCTGAAGCCCGGCGACCACATCGTGCTCGGCGCGGACGGTTACGGCGGAACCAACCGGCTGATCAATGATCTCCTCGGACCGTGGGGCGTGGAGAACACGGCCGTCGACATCACGGATCTGGCTGCGGTCGCCGCGGCGGTCAGGCCGGGTGCCACCGCGGTGCTGTGGGTGGAGACGCCGTCGAACCCGCTCCTCGGCATCGCCGATCTTGCGGGCTGGGCAAAGATAGCGGACGGCGCGGGCGCCCTCCTGGTGGTCGACAACACCTTCGCCTCGCCCTATCTGCAACGACCCCTGGACCTCGGAGCGCACGTCGTGGTGCACTCGACCACCAAGTACATCGGAGGCCACTCGGACGTGCTGGGCGGAGCGGTCGTCGTCACGGACCGCTTGTTCCGCGACAGGACCCTCGCCGAGGCCGTGGGCTACCAGCAGTTCGCGGGCGGCGCGGTGGCAGGGCCCCAGGACTGCTTCCTGGCCGCTCGCGGGCTCAAGACACTCGGCCTGCGCATGGAGCGGCACACGTCGAATGCGCAGGCTCTCGCCGAGTGGCTCCGGGATCAACCCGGCATCGCGGAGGTGCTGTATCCCGGCCTTCCCGAACACCCGGGACACGCTCTCGCGGCGCGGCAGATGTCCGGGTTCGGCGGAATCGTCTCGCTGCGTTTCAGTGGTGGTACCGCCGCCGCCCGGGCCTTCGCCGAATCGACGCGACTGTTCGCGCTCTCTGTGAGCCTCGGCGGCGTCGAGTCCCTGATCTGCTACTGCTCCGAGATGACGCACGCCTCGGTGCGCGGGACAGCGCTGGCGGTACCGACCGATCTGGTGCGGCTCTCGGTGGGGATCGAGGACCTGGCGGACCTGCAGGAGGACCTGGCGGACGCCCTCTGCAGGGTGCGTGCCGGCTCGGAGCAGGCCGTCCTCACCGGCGCCTGACGAGGGATCGGGAGGACCTTCCGGCCGCCGGGCAGCTGATCTGTTCGGGCCGCGCGCGCCGCCCGGACTCCCGGCGCAGGCTCCATGCCGCGAGGATCGAGGCCCCGACCATCAGCAGGGCCGCGATGCCGGACGTCGTCGTGATGCCACTGTCGAAGGCGTGGAACGCCGACTCCCGGAGGAGCGCTGCGCTGGTCGGGCCGAGGTCTCCCGCTACCTCGACGGCACCCCCGAGCGTCTCCGCCGAGGTCTCGGCCTGCGCCTGGCTCAGGCCCGCCGGAACGATCAGGTTCCGCTGGTAGGAGGCGAGGAGGATGCTGCCGAGTACCGCCGTACCGAGGACGGAACCCACCTCGTACGCGGTCTCCGAGACGGCGGAGGCGGCGCCGGCCTTGGCCGCCGGCACGGCGGACAGGATCAGGTCGTTCGAGACGGTCTCCGACGCGCCGACGCCGATCCCGAGGACGGCGAACGCGACCATCATGAAGCCCGCGGACCCACCGTCTCCCAGGAGCGCGATCATGGCGTAGGCGCCCGCGGAGAAGAGCAGCGCCACGGAGACGACGGCGTGCGGCGCAGTCGGCGGGCGAGTGGTACGACGCCGAGTCCGGCCAGGATCGTCATGAGGAGCCCGGGCAGCAACACGAGCCCGGCGTCGAGAGGGGAATGCCCGAGGACCAGCTGCAGGTGCTGGGAGACGAAGAACAGGAAACCGACGAGGGAGAAGATCGCCAGGAGGTTCACCAGGACGGCTCCGGTGAAGGCCCGGACGGTGAACAGCCTGACGTCGAGCATCGGATTGCGCCGCCGGAGTTGGCGCAGCACGAACGCCGCGCCGGCCGCCAGTCCGATGAACGCCACCGTGACCGAGACGAGCAGCGGTCCGCCCTTCGCGAGGTTCTTGATCGCGTACACGATCGGCAGCATCGTCGAGATGGACAGGACGATGCTCGCGTAGTCCACGCGACCCGGTCTGGCGTCCTTCGATTCGGGAACGACGGCGGGGGTCAGCACCAGCATCAGCACCAGGACCGGGACGGCGAGGAGGAACACCGAACCCCACCAGAAGTGTTCGAGCAGGACCCCGCCGAGCAGGGGTCCCATCGCCGCTCCCGCCGAGAAGCCCGCGGCCCAGACCGCGATGGCGATGCGCCGCTGGTTGCGGTCCAGGAAGATGTTGCGGATCAGGGAGAGCGTCGAGGGCATGAGCATGGCGCCGAAGACACCGAGGCCCACGCGGGCGCCGACGAGGAAGGCTGCGGTGGGGGCGAACGCCGCCACCACCGAGACGACCGCGAAACCGGCCGCGCCGATCATGAGGAGGCGACGACGCCCGAAACGGTCACCGAAGCTACCCATCGCGACCAGGAGCCCGGCCAGGACCAGGGGATAGCTGTCAACGATCCAGAGCAGGGTCGTGCCGCTCGTGGCGAAATGGCGGGAGATCTCCGGGAGGGCGAAGCTCAGGACGGTGTTGTCGATCGAGACCAGGAGCACCGGCAGCATCAGCACGGCGAGGGAGAACCATTCGCGGCGACGGGCCGGAGGGACGGGGAGTTCCGTGGCGCGCGCGGTCACCCCGGCCACGGGTGAGGAGAAGGAGGGCTGCGTGGTCATACGATCAGGGTATACCGTCCAGCCGGTACAGTAGGGAAAAGGTGATGCGTATCATCAAGGGGTGTCCTCCTCCCGCGAACGCATCCTCGACAGCTTCGAGAATGCACTGATCGAAGCCGGCGAGAGAGCCGCCACCATGGAAGCGGTCGCCGCCGCCGCCGACGTCTCCAAGGGGGGGCTGCTGTACCACTTCCCCTCGAAGGAGGCCCTCGTCGAGGGCCTCGCAGATCGCCTCCGCCTCCTGGCGGCAAGGGATCGTGAAGCCATGATGTCCGCTCCGGACGGAGCGGCCCGCTACTACGTCCGGACGTCGGTCTTCGAGGACAGCTCCCTCGACCGGGCGCTCGTGTCCATGGCGCGCCTCGCACAGCAGGGCCATCCGACGGCCAAGGATTCGCTCGCTGAGATCCAGGAACGCTGGCTCGATGCTCTCGAGGTCCAGCTCGGTGACCGCACGACCGCCCGAGCGGTGAAGCTGCTCGGCGACGGTCTGTACTACGACGCAGCGTTCTTCGCCTCGGCCGGATCGGGGCGCACGGGCCGCCGGGACATCGACGAACTGCTCGACGTCGTCGACCTGATCGTCTCCGCCCGCTCACCCACCGATCAGGAGGCGCGTGGATGATCCGGGGTTTCAGGGACTTCATCCTCCGGGGCAACGTCATCGAGCTCGCGATCGCCGTCGTCATCGGCAGCGCGTTCACGGCTCTCGTCAGTGCCTTCACCGCGAACATCATCGATCCGGTCATCGCGTCCGCAGGAGGAGTGGACGCGGCCGGACTCGGGTTCCTGATCCGTCCGGGCAATGACGCGACCTTCGTCGACGTCGGCGCGGTCATCACAGCGGCCGTCACCTTTTTGATCACGGCCGCCGTCGTCTACTTCCTGTTCGTGGTCCCGATGAACCGTGCCAACGCGCGCCTGCGGTCGCTCGCCGATTCCCCGGAGCCGGCGGCTGCCCCCACGCCCGTGGACACCGCCCTTCTGGTCGAGATACGTGACCTGCTGAAGGAGCTGGCGGCGAAGGACCCCAGGCCATGACCGGCACGCGGGCGGTGTCCGCGGGTCGCAAGGATCCGCGGGGGCACTAGCGTCGGGTGTCCGAGAGGTCCGACGTCGACGGGCCCTCGAGCAGTCTGCCGTCTGCCGTGAAGCGCGAGCCGTGGAGCGGGCAGTCCCATGAACGCTCCGCGTCGTTCCAGGTGAGGATTCCCTTCAGGTGGGGGCAGACGGCCGAGACGCGATGCTGCATCCCGTCGACCGTACAGATGCCGACCGGCCGGGCGCCCTCCCGGATGACACGGCCCTCGCCCTCGCCCGGCGCGGACGTGCCCGTCTTCGCGAGCCCTGTCAGCCACCCGGTGACCATCTCCATCCCCACGACGGCGTTCGCCTGCGCTGTCTGCAGGGCGTCCACCGGACTGACCTTGGTGCGGTAGAGGGTCTCGGCCCAGGGCATGTTGCCGCCGAGGATCTCCGCCGACAACGCCAGGGATGCGGCGACTGCATTGGTCATACCCCACTTGTTGTAGCCCGTCGCCGCGAAGATGTGGCCTCCACCCGCGGGGACCTTGCCGACGTACGGCACGGCCGCCGCCGGGGTGTAGTCCTGGGCGGACCAGGCGTAGGCGGGCCGGGCGTCGGGAAGTACTCCTGGGCCCAGCGCGTGAGGTCGTCCACCTTGGCCTGCGTGTTGGAGCTGTGGCCGACCTTGTGCCCGTTGCCGCCGACGATCAGGTACTTCGTCCCGTCGACGACGGCGGTGCGCAGCGACCGGGTGGGAGAGTCCGCGCTGAGGTACATGTCCTCGGGTACGTCGTCCTCGACCGTGAGGGCGACGCAGTAGGAACGCATGGGCTGCAGGACGGCGAAGTAGCCGCCGCGGTCGAGGATGGGGATCCCCGTGGCGAGCACCACGTTCGACGCCGTCACCGGACCCGCGCTGGTCCTGAGCTCGACGCCGTCGCCGCCGGTCTTCGCGACGCCCTCGACCCGGATGCCCTCCACGATGACCCCGCCGTGCCGCCGTACTTCGGCAGCGAGTCCGGCGAGGACCTCGAGTGGGTGGAACTGCGCCTGGTCCTTCAGGCGCAGCGTCTTCCTGACCGGGAACGGCAGGGATGCCGCGGTACCGAGCTCGGTGTCGAGCCCTGCTTCCGTGCAGGCCTCGTGCTCGGACACGAGCTTTCGTGCACCCGTGTCGGTCGTCGCGTAGTCGACGGCGTCACGCACTTCGTAACCGATCCCGTTCTCGTCGCAGAACCGCAGCAGCCAGCTCTGCCCCTCACGGTTCCCGGTGACGTATGCCCGGGCGAGTTCGGCGTCATGGTGCTTGAGGATCGTCGACAGGCTCGTGCCCTGGAGGAGCGAGAGCTTCGCCGTCGTGTTACCGGTGGTGACGGCTCCTACGGTCCGGGACTCCAGGACCGCGACCCGGTGCCCGGCACGAGCCAGCAGTAACGCCGTCGTCAGGCCTGTGAGCCCGGCTCCGACGACGACGGAGTCGAACGCGTCACCCTGCAGCGTGTCGGAAGGGATGGGCGGTGCGGTGTCGAGCCAGAGCGATTTCATGGAGGTCCCTTCGGAGCCGATCGGTGCTCCCCACGGAACCACTAAGCATGCTTACAGTCAAGCTCCTGCGCCGCTGTCGGAGGCGAACGCTAGGGTGACAATCGACGCTTGTCACCTTCAGGAAGGCACCCTCCGTGCACGTCCAACTCGTCCTCCCCCACCAGTTGTTCGAGGAGCACCTCGATGCCTCGCCGGACACCAGGTTCGTGTTCCTCGAGGACGATCTGCTGTTCCGCAGCCTCCGGTTCCACCAGCAGAAACTGGTTCTGCACCGCTCGGCGATGACCGTCTTCGCGCGGAGGGTCGAAGGCGCGGGCTACCAGGTGGACTATGTGGAGACGTCGGCGGACCGCACGAGCCAGGAGCGACTGCTCGAGGTGCTCGTCGAGGGCGATGCGACCAGCGTCAGCTACTACGACGTCGTCGACGACTGGCTCGATCGACGGCTCACCCGCACGCTCGCCGACGCCGGTGTGGAGGCCCGGGTGCTCGAGACGCCGCAGTTCCTCACGTCCCGGGACCTCATCTCCACCTACTTCTCCTCGCACACCTGGCGCATGCAGACCTTCTACGAGTGGCAGCGCAAGCGGCTCGGCGTCCTCGTGGAGCGCGATGGTTCGCCGGTCGGCGGCAAGTGGAGCTTCGACACCGAGAACCGCAGGAAACTGCCGAAGAAGCTCCCGCTGCCGGACCTGCCGCGGTTCGGGCGGCCGCCGGAGGTGGAGGACGCCATCGCCTGGGTGCAGGAGGCCTTCCCCGACAACCCCGGCAACGCTGCTTCCTTCAACTGGCCGGTCACCCACCGTCAGGCGTTCGACGCGCTGGAGGCCTTCCTCACGGAGCGTTTCGAACTGTTCGGACCCTACGAGGACTCGATCGCCGAGGGTCAGACCTACCTGTTCCACTCGGCCCTGAGCTCCAGCATGAACACCGGCCTGCTGAGTCCGGCCGAGGTCGTCGACCTCGCCCTCGATTTCGCCGAGCGCCATGGCACGCCCATCGCCAGCGTCGAGGGGTTCATCCGGCAGGTGATCGGCTGGCGCGAGTACATGCGGGCCTCCTATGTGCTGCGGGGCAGGGAGATGCGGACCGGCAACACGCTCGGTTTCACCGCCGACCTCGACGAGCGGTGGTGGACCGGGAAGACCGGCCTCGCGCCCGTGGACTCCGTGATCACCCGCATCCTCGACACCGCCTACGCCCACCACATCGAGCGCCTGATGGTGCTGGGGAACGCCGCACTGCTCAAGCGGGCGAAGCCGGACTCCGTCTACGAGTGGTTCATGGAGATGTTCATCGACGCCTACGACTGGGTGATGGTGCCCAATGTCTACGCCATGAGCCAGTACGCGGCCGGGACCATGATCACCACCAAGCCCTACGTGAGCGGCAGCAACTACATCAGGAAGATGAGCGACTTCGGCGACGGACCGTGGCGCTTCAGCTGGGACGCGCTGTACTGGGAGTTCGTGGCGGACCATCGCGATCTGTTCGCGCGCAACCCGAGGTCACGCATGAGCGTCGTGCTCCTGGACCGCATGGACACCGAGCGGCGGACGGCGTTGCGGCACGAGGCAGCGCGGTGGATTCCATGCGGCGACGCTCCGCACTCGGGCGCGGTGCGCACGCCCACGGAGGCACGTGCGCCGCTCGAGGAGGGGTCGACGTCGGACGCACGTTCGCGGACGGAGCAACGGATGGCGGCGGACAAGTCCGTGACCGAGGCGACGCTGCCCGGCCTATAGTCGGAATCATGGAACAGAGAACTCTTGGAAGAACCGGCCGCCCCGTCTCCGTCGTCGGGCTCGGCACCTGGCAGCTCGGCGCGGACTGGGGCGAGGTGGAGGACAAGGACGCCGTCGCCGTCCTCGACGCCGCCGTCGAAGCAGGCGTGACCTTCTTCGACACCGCGGACGTCTACGGCGACGGGCGGAGCGAGGCGACGATCGGATCGTTCCTCGCCGACAACCCCGACCTCGACATCCTCGTCGGAACGAAGATGGGTCGCCGCGTCGACCAGACGCCCGAGAACTACACGCTGTCCAACTTCCGTCAGTGGATCGACCGCTCGCGCACCAATCTCGGCGTGGACGCCCTCGATCTCGTTCAACTGCATTGCCCCCCGACGTCCGTCTACAGTTCCGAGGAGGTCTACGACGCCCTCGATACCCTCGTCAGCGACGGAGTGATCAGGAACTACGGCGTCAGCGTCGAACGCACGGACGAGGCGCTGGCCGCGATCGCCCGTGGCACCACCGCCAGTGTGCAGATCATCCTCAACGCCTTCCGGCTCAAACCGCTCGACGAGGTGCTGCCGGCGGCGAAGGCCGCAGGGGTCGGCATCATCGCGCGCGTGCCCCTGGCATCAGGACTGCTGTCCGGCAAGTACACCAAGGACACCGCGTTCGCCGAGAACGACCACCGGAACTACAACCGGAACGGGGCCGCGTTCGACGTCGGCGAGACCTTCTCCGGGGTGGACTACGAGACGGGCCTGCAGGCCGCCGCCGAGTTCGCGGCGCTCGTCCCCGAGGGCGTCTCCACCGCGCAGGCCGCCCTCGCATGGATCGTTGCGCAGGACGGCGTCTCGACGGTCATCCCAGGGGCCCGCAACCCGGAGCAGGCCCGCTCCAACGCAGCAGCAGCCGGGCACGTGGCTCTGGGTGCCGAGATCAGCGCCGCCGTCGCCGACATCTACGACCGCCACTTCAGGGCCACGGTCCACGCGAAGTGGTGACTCGGTAGCCCGGTCGCGCGATGACCCGGTGTCTCGACTCGTGAGTCCGACGTCCGACTCCGTGACCGGGACCCGCCCTGCTCCGGGCGGGTTCCGGAAGCACGAGGGCTCGACTAGGGTGGGCAGTACCGAGTCAGACGGAGTTAGAGGACGTCTGTCATTGTTGAATCACCGACGAAGGAATCGACATGACTGAGAACCTCCCCTCCGGCGAGTCCCACACCATCCGCGACTGGACCGACCTCGCAGAGGAGATGTGGTCCTACCTGACCGGTCGGGGCGCGGCGATCAACTACACGCTCGAGGACATGACCGTCGAGGTCCCGCGCGACATCGGCCCCGACGCGCCCCGCGCCACCTGGAAGTTCAACGGAACGCTGCGCGTCACCACGAGTGACAACGCCTCCGGCCCCTCCGCCAGCTGATCCCGTAGCCAGCGACATGGCCTCGTCTCTCAGGCTCGACATCGACCTCGACTTCACGCTCGGGGAACCCGCCGTCGGAGGAAAACCGGAGGCAGGACTGTCCGGCACCGTCAAGGCCGCCGGTACCGACGTCGACATCTTCGTCGATGATCCAGGAGCCTTCCGCGGCAACAGCCTGCCCGGCGTCGGGCAGGTGCGGACCATCGCGAAGGAACTGGCACGGCGCGGTCTGGCGGTGTCGATCACAGGCCCGAAGGGCCTTCTGGTCAGTATCGGCGCCATCAACACCACCATGGCGCAGCGGTTGCTCACGCGGTCGCCACACATCCGGCTCGGGTCGCCGGCGGCGCTCGCACCGCTGCTGGGGTTGGGCCGGCGTGCCCTCGAGAAGGGGGAGGGGCAGTCGCTCCTGCCACCGTCCACTCCCTTTCCGCTGGTACCGACCGTGAACCGTCGGATCAAGCGCACCATCACGACGACGCACTATGTGCACGGCGGTGGTCGCCCGCGACTGATCCTCGTGCAGAATTCGGAGACGTGGAACGGACAGGTGCCGCGCGAGTTCGAACTGACGGAGGACCGCACCACGATCGGTGGCGGCGACGGAGCGATGCTCAAGCTGGCCGGACTCGACGACCTGCACGCCGAGGTGATCCACACGGCCGACGACGAGTACGTCCTCGTGCCACACGGCGCCATCACGGGCAGCGTCAACGGCCGGGAGCGGTCCACGCTCCGTACCGGTGCGCGTATCCAGGTGGGGCAGTGGGCCCTGGCCTTCTTCCGGGAGGAGTACGCGGACCACGGGAGACCGTTCGGGGGCCGCAACGGCGGCGAGCTCTCCTACCAGCGCCCGCAGCAGAACCCGCGGACGGGCGCCACGGAAGTGGACGGGTCCGCCGGTGTCGGGGACTTCCGGCGGCCGCCTCGCTGATGATGGCGCCGGGAGGCGGGACGGGGTTCGCGGCGACGTCGCGGCGGCGGGTGGATCGGGTGATGGAACCAACGGGATCGGCAGGAGCGCGCGGGCGGCATGACGGATAGCGTCGAACTCCTGCTGGACCCGTCGTCGGACCGGTTCCTGCGGGAGGACTGGGAGGCGTTGGAGGCCGAGGGCCTGCCCAACCAGTCACGCCATCAGTCCTCGAGCAACGCCCCGCACATCACGCTGGCAGCAGCGACACGCATCGATGACAGGTACGACGAGCGCCTCGCGGCAGTGGTCGACGGCCAGGTACCGCTGGTGACCGCGGGCTTCCTCGTCTTCCCGACCCGGCGGAGCTTCGTCCTGGCACGCCAGATCGTGGCCGGAGACGCATTGACCGACCTGCACCGGCGGGTCTGGGGCGCTCTCGACGGCGTCGAGGGCGCGGTGCCCACCACCGCCAGTGGCGCCTGGACTCCCCACGTCACGGTCGCCCACGGCTTGTCCGCCGAGCAACTGGCCGCGGCTCTCGGTGTCCTCAGGAACCGACCGTCCGAGCAGCTCGTCGCCGGTATCGTCCGGCGCTGGGACGCTCAGGAGAAACGGCTCGTGCTCCTCGGTGGAGGCGGGGTGCGGCGGCCCTCCGGCTCAGGTGACCTCGGAGCGCAATGAGGCCGGGTGGACGAGGAAACCCTGCGGTTCCCGGATCCACCAGAGCCCGGTCCTCCTCTTCTCCTCCTGTGTCGCGAAGCGGTACAGGAAGATCCGTGCACGGACGTAGCGGGGCCGGGCGCCGTCGAACGGATCACGCCGGAGCAGTTTCAGGATCAACGGATCCGCCCGCAGCAGCCTGACCAGGAACGGCGTGAACCAGCCACCGTCCGAACCGAGCGCGAGGAACCACATCATCCAGTCCAGCCTCAGGTGGTACGGCGCGAACTGGCGGGGCATCCGCGAGGGATCCCCCGGCTTCCCCTTGAAGTCGTACTCCCGCCACCGTGCGTCCGGGCCGACGTCGTCGAGCGTTCCTTCGACGATCACCTCGTACCGCACCTTCGTGACGCTGCCGAACGCGCCGTAGGCGTTGCCGAGGTGCCAGCGATTGAAACTCGCATTCATCAGCTGGCGCCGGGCGAACAGGTTCACGAGTGACGGCCAACTCAGGTACGCGAGGACGAGCATCGCCAGGACGACGGCGACCGTGACGTACAGCGGAGTCGGCTGGTAGGTGCCGGAGAGGTCGAGGGCGGGCACCACCGCCTCGTAGAAGGAATCGGGGACCGCGCCGAAGGCCAGGATGATCGTCAGCGTATTGAGCCAGGCGAAGTTGCCCGAGACGACGAGCCAGGCCTGCGTCACGATCATGACGAGCGCCGCGAGACCGGCGACGGGCTGCGGGGCGAAGAGGAGGAACGGCACCGCCAACTGGGTCACATGGTTGCCCGCCACCTCGATGCGGTGCAGCGGCTTCGGCAGCAGGTGGAAGAACCGGCTGGCCGGATTCGGCATCGGCTGGGTCTCGTGGTGGTAGTACAGGGCCGTGAGGTCGCGCCAGGAGCGGTCACCACGCATCTTGATCATGCCGGCGCCGAACTCGAGGCGGAAGACGAGCCAGCGGACCATCAGCAGGACGAGGAAGGGCGGTGCCATCTCGTCGGAGCCGAGGAACGCGACGATGAATCCGGCTTCGAGGAGCAGGCTCTCCCACCCGAAGCCGTAGAAGACCTGGCCGACGTTGACGATCGAGGTGTAGAGCCACCAGATCAGGAGGAAGGCCAGCATCGGCAGCCAGGGTGGCCCTGCCTGCGGGAGGCCGAGGACGAGCAGGGCTGCGACCACGGCACCCGACCATGCGACGGCGAGCAGGAATCGGTCCGAGTAGTGCCGGTGGAACAGGGAGGGTCCGGCCCGCTTGCCCGCGCGTTCGAGGAAGACCGGAACGGGCAGCAGGCCCTTCTCCCCGAGCAGAGCAGGGAACTGTGCCACCGCCGACAGGAAAGCCACCAGATACACGGCCGCGACCCCGCGCTGCAGGATCTGGCGGGCCACCTCGTAGTCCTCCGCCGCCAGTACTCCGGACAACCACTCCATCCGACCAGCGTCCTGCCCGGTCCGAGACATCGTCAAGGACGCGGTGCGGTTCCACGCTCAGGTTCGGCGTGTTGACAGGGTCAGGACGGACCGGGGCGGTGGCGGGGGAGGTCCACGAGGATCTGTACCGGCGCGTGGTCGCTGGCGTGGCGCCCCTCCAGGGTCGAGGTGTTGACGGCGGCCTGGCGCACCAGGACGTCGGGCGTCGTCAGGATCCAGTCGATGCGGCGCCCTCCCTCGACCGGTCGGCCGTACCGGGTGAACGTGCCGACGTCGGCCGTGACCCGTTCATCCGCCAGGCGCCACGCGTCGCCGAGTTCGCCCGACCGGAGGAAGTCCCGGTAGGCGGAGGAGGATCCGGCGTCGGAATTGAAGTCACCCATGACGATCGCCGGCAACCGGGGTTCGAAGCAGCGGACGAGATCGAGTACCGCCGCCGCGCTGCGGATCCGCGCATTGTCCGACTCGTGGTCGAAATGCGTGTTGACGAGCAGGAGTTCACCGCCGGTCGCGGTGTCGAGGAAGCGGCCCCAGGTGGCGATGCGCGTCACACCGTTCCCCCAGGAGGAGGAACCGATCAGCTTCGGCGTGTCGGAGAGCCAGAACTGGTCCCACTCGATGAGCTGGAGTCGGCGGGCGTCGTAGAAGATCGCGGCGTACTCACCCCGGCTGCCACCCTCCCGGCCGGAGCCGATCCTCCTGTACCTCGGAGGGAGGGCAGCCTCGATGGTGGCCAACTGGTGGTGCAGGGCCTCCTGCACGCCGAGGACGGAGGGGACTTCGCGGCGCAGCAGATCCTGCAGGGGGGCGATCCTGTCCGGCCAGTAGTCGACGTCACCTGGGCGGGACGCCGGGCGGTCGTAACGGATGTTGAAGGTCATCACGTGCAGGGAGGTCCGGCTGGACATGATGAGCGGAGCTGGCACGGAGGGTGGCGCGTCGTCTTCCCGTGCGGCACCCGCTGGTCGGTTGCTGCCCTGCGTCGCCCGTTGGAGGGGCATCAGCCCAGGTGGTCCACGAGATCCGACGCGATTCCGGTGTACCGCGCGGGAGTCAGGGCGAGGAGCCTGTCTTCGGCCTCCCGGCTGAGTCCGAGGCCACCCACGAACTCACGCATCCGGGCGGCGTCGACGCGGTGGCCGCGGGTGAGCTCCTTCAGCCGCTCGTACGGGTCGTCGAGGCCCGGAACGCCGGCGATGGCCTCGGCGCGCATCACCATCTGCACCGCTTCACCGAGGACCTCCCAGTTGCCGTCGAGATCGGCTGCGAGGACCTCCTCCGCGACGTCGAGGCGGCCGAGGCCCTTCGCGACGTTCGAGATGGCGAGCAGGGAGTGGCCGAGGGCCACGCCGATGTTCCGCTGGCTCGACGAATCGGTGAGGTCGCGCTGCCAGCGTGAGGTCACGAGGGTGGACGCGAGGACGTCGAGCAGGCCCGAGGAGATCTCGAGGTTGGCTTCGGCGTTCTCGAAGCGGATCGGGTTGACCTTGTGCGGCATGGTGGACGATCCGGTGGCGCCGGCGACCGGGATCTGCGCGAAGTAGCCGATCGAGATGTAGCTCCATACATCGGTGCAGAAGTTGTGCAGGATCCGGTTGAAGCGGGCTACGTCCGAGTACAGCTCCGCCTGCCAGTCGTGCGATTCGATCTGCGTGGTGAGCGGATTCCAGGTGAGCCCAAGGCATTCCACGAAGGACCGGGAGACCTCCTGCCAGTCCGCCTGCGGAACGGAGGCGTAGTGCGCCGCGTAGGTGCCTGTCGCCCCGTTGATCTTGCCGAGGAACTCCGTTGCGGCGATGCGGTCGAGCTGCCGGGTGAGCCGGTGGGCGACGACGGCCATCTCCTTGCCGAGCGTGGTGGGCGTGGCGGGCTGGCCGTGCGTCCGCGAGAGCATGGGGGTGTCCCTGGACGAGCGTGCCAGCTCGGCGATGGACGCCACGAGATCCCGGGCTGCGGGGAGCCACACGTCGATGACGGCCCCCTTGATGCCGAGCGCGTAGGACAGGTTGTTGATGTCCTCGGAGGTGCAGCCGAAGTGGACCATGGGCTTCAGCCGGTCGATCCCGATCCCCTCGAGGCGCCGGCCGATGTAGTACTCCACCGCCTTGACGTCATGGACGGTGACCGCCTCGATCCCGGCGAGCTCGGCCACCGCATCGGCGTCGAAGGACAGGACAATCGCCCGCAGGGCGTCTTCCTGCTCGGTGGTGAGGGGTTCTGCTCCGGGGAGGACGCCACGACGCGTGAGATGGATCAGCCATTCGACCTCGACGTGCACGCGGTCCCGGTTGAGCGCCGCTTCCGAGAGGAAGTCGACAAGCGGTGCCACCGCTTCGCGGTACCGACCGTCCAGTGGTCCGAGGGTCAGCGACGTACCGTCCCCTCGGGACAGAGCAGCGAATTCAACCCGGGAGAGCGCGGAGTCAGCCATGCCCCCATCCTTTCACGCGGGACGCCCGTGGTTCCGCGCCGCTGTCCACATATGCCGCGTGCCGCGGCACTGCATTCATGACCCCTCCTAGCGTTGAAGCCCGAGCTTCGGAAGGGGAGGTCCGATGGACAGGTGGCGGGGAGCGTGGTGCGGGACCGCGCAGGGGGCGGACCCGGGCGAGAGCATCGGCGCTCTGGGTGCGGGCGTGCGCCGGCAGGCATGGCAGCTCGAAGACATCAGACGGCGCGCCCTGTCGGCCGGGTTGCTCTCCTGGGAGTCGCCGGCTGGACGGAACTTCCGGTCCTATGTCGCGGAGCGCTGCGCGGAGCTCCAGCAGACCATCGAGTTGCTGGACGCCGCGGCAGGCCGGCTGGATGGTTACGGGCGACTGATCCGCGAGGTCGAGCACCTCGAGCGGCAGGCGGGGCCGTGACGGACCGCCTCCTGCCGGTCCCGAACGACGACCGTGCTCTGGGAGTCCGCGGAGGAGTGGGCGGAGTCCGGTTCCAGTGGGAGGAACTGGAGGAGGCCTCGCGACTGCTCGCGGTGCTCGCCGCCGACACCGGGGAGGTGGCCCTCGCGCTCGGCTCCATGAACCGCGAACTCGCCGAGTTCCCCTGGCGCGTCATGCACCTCCACGCCGTCGCGGCAGTGGCCGGCCCGCTCCACCAGGAGACGCTCGCCGCGCTCGATGCCGCCGTGTGCTCGGCGAGAGACACCTCGAGGGCTCTGGCGACCACCCAGGAACGGCTCACGGCGAGCCTCGCCGCGTACCGCGTGGCGGACGGTGCAGCACTCGCGGCTGTGGACGCTGTCCGGACCGTCACCGGCGGGTCTGCCCGTGCCGCGGCACGGGCAGCGATCGACACCGGCACCCTCGCCGTCGGGCCCATCGTCGTCCACGAGCAGGCCAGCGGGACCACCGTGCCCTTCGACGGCACGGTGGAGGGCGTCCTCGGCCGGTTGGCGGAGGTGGAGTCCGACGAACCGGGCACCTTCGAAGTCCTGCGCGCCGGCACCGACCGCAGGCCCGTGTTCGTCGTCGTCCTCCCCGGAACGCAGGTGGGCGTGACCGACGGCATCGCGGGGAGCAACCCCTTCGACGTGGCAGGCATCGCGGAGGCGCTCGCCGAGGACAGCCGGTTCACGGAGGATGCCGTGCTCGGAGCACTCGACGCGGCAGGTGCACGGGAGGGGGACGCCCTCATCGTGGCGGGCTACAGCCAGGGCGGACTCCACGCGGTGAACCTCGCCGCCTCGGAGCGCGTGGTCGGGCGGTTCGACCTGCAGCTGGCGCTCACCGCCGGCTCGCCCACGGGATGGCACCCTTCGGGTGAGAGCGAGTACCTCCACCTGGAGCATCGGTTGGACGTGGTCCCCGGGCTCGACTCCACGATCAACGGCGATGAGCGCAACCGGACCACGGTCACCCTGCAGAATCCGTTGCCCCCGCTCGGACAGCGGACGGACGGCACGTCCGAACCCTGGGGCCTCGGTCCGGCGCACAAGCTGGAGAACTATGCGGAGGGCGCTCGGTCGGTGGACGGCAGTGACGCCCCGTCGCTCGCGCCTGCGGCCGCCCTGCTCGCCACCGCGGGTGCCACCGGCACTGCCCGGCGCTACTCCTTCACGGCAGTGCGGCGGCCGCGGGAAGCGGACGGTCGGCGGCCAGGATCGGGGGTCGCACCGGATTCGCCGATTAGGCTATCGCCATGACGTCGATCGATGACCTGCAGGCAATACCCTCCGACGCTCCCTCGCCGGAGGGAGGCAGTGCGCCCGCCGTCCGTCCGCGCGGCGTCCTGGGGAAGCTCCCCCGCTACGCGGCCGGCAAGCCGCCCGTCCTGGTGGAGGGTCTCGAGAGCTTCAAGCTGTCCTCCAACGAGAACCCGCTTCCACCCCTGCCCGCCGTGTTGGCGGCGATCGCCGCGGAGACGACGATCAACAGGTACCCGGATCCGATGACGACGGCGCTTCGCACAGCCCTCGAGGGGTACCTCGGCGTCCCTGCCGCTGACATCGTCACAGGAGCCGGCAGTCTGGGAGCCCTCAACCAGATCCTCGCCACCTTCGCCGGGCAGAACGATTTCGACGCTCCGGACGAGGTGGTCTACGCCTGGCGGTCGTTCGAGGCGTACCCCATCAGCGTCGGCCTCGCCGGTGCCAACGGTGTCCAGGTGCCCGTTCGTGCGGACGGTACCCACGACCTCGATGGGATGGCCTCCGCGATCACCGACCGGACCCGCGTTGTTCTGCTCTGCACGCCGAACAACCCGACCGGCCCCGCCCTCACGAGGGCCGAGGTCGTCGGCTTCCTCGCGAAGGTACCCGAGCACGTCGTCGTCGTCATCGACGAGGCGTACCAGGAGTTCGTGAGGCGTCCCGACGCCGTGAACGGGATCGAGCTCTACCGCGACCATGCGAATGTCATCGTCCTGCGTACCTTCTCGAAAGCCCATGGTCTCGCCGGTCTCCGGGTGGGCTACTCCGTGGCCCAGCAGTCCCTCACCCAGCATCTGCGGGTGAGTGCCGTACCGTTCGCCGTGTCGCAGGTCGCCGAGCGTGCAGCGGTGACGTCGCTGCTGCACATCGACGAGGTGGAGGCGCGGGTGCAGTCGATCGTCGACGAGCGTGTACGTGTGGTCGATGGCCTCCGCGGCCTGGGCTGGGCCGTTCCCGAGGCCGAGGGCAACTTCGTCTGGTTGTCCCTCGGCGAACACACGCAGGACTTCGCCGCACGAGCCGCCGAACAGGCACTGTCCGTGCGGGCGTTCGGAGCGGAGGGTGTCCGTGTGTCGATCGGCGAGGAAGCAGCGAACACGCGTTTCCTGGCATTGTGCGAAGGGTATGCACATTGGCCCGGAGAAGGATGATCCCGTCTTAAATAGGCCTGCGGGCCCTCGCTGACTAGTCTTGGTCAGGATGTCCCCGGAACATATGTTCTCCGGTGTATGACTTACGACATACATTCCCGTGAGGGTATGTGCGGGTCGGGTGAGGAGCAGGGATGAACAGTAACCGTCTGCCGGCAGCAGAGTTCGAGGCCGAGGAGATCGTGCGCGCCGTGCACCCCGTCGCCCTGACCGATGAGGCAGAGCTCGACGGCGCGATGCTGCAGGTCCTGGCCGCCGATGGAACCATGGCGAGCGGTCTGACCGCACAGGTGTCCGGCAGCACGGTGGACTTCGGGCCGTACCTCGCCTCCACGGATGCGGTCCACCTGCGTTCCCTGTACCGCGACATGTTCCTCGTTCGGCGTTTCGACCAGGAGTCGACGGCCCTCCAGCGCCAGGGTCAGCTGGCTCTCTGGGTTCCGCTCACCGGTCAGGAAGCCGCGCAGATCGGTTCCGGCAGGGCACTCCAACCCCAGGACTATGCCTTTCCCACCTACCGTGAACACGGCGTCGCCCTCACCCGCGGCGTGGAACTGCACGAGATCCTCCGCCTGTTCCGGGGAGTCACCAACGGCGGCTGGGATCCCCGGGAGCGCAATTTCCACCTGTACACGCTGGTGCTGGCGGCCCAGTCCCTTCATGCAGTGGGTTACGCCATGGGGATGCAGCGCGACCAGCTCGCCGATCCCACCCTGCCGCAGGCAGCGTCGATCGCATTTTTCGGCGACGGCGCGAGCTCCGAAGGGGACATCCACGAGTCCATGGTGTTCGCGGCGTCCTTCGATGCTCCCGTGGTCTTCTTCTGCCAGAACAACCAGTGGGCCATCTCGGTTCCCTCGACGGTGCAGACCAGGGTGCCGCTGGCGCAGCGCGCCGAGGGCTACGGCTTCCCGGGGGTGAGGGTGGACGGCAACGACGTCGTCGCCGTCGAGGCCGTCACCCGGTGGGCGCTCGAGCACGCGCGCACCGGCAAGGGGCCGGTCCTGATCGAGGCGTACACCTATCGCATGAGCGCCCATACCACCGCCGATGACCCCACCAAGTACCGCTTGTCGCGCGACGAGCAGGAATGGCAGCCGCGTGACCCGCTGGTGCGGCTGGAGACCCACCTGAGGACCGCCGGTCTGGCCGACCAGTCCTTCTTCGACGACCTGGGCGCCGAGTCCCAGGCGATGGCCGCCGACCTCCGGAAAGCCGTGCTGTCGATGACGCCGCCTCGACTCGCCGACCGTTTCGCGACGGTGTACGCGGAGCCGCATGCGCTCGTCCAGGAGGAGCTGAGGTTCTTCGAGCAGTACGAGGCCGGCTTCGCGGATGAAGGGAAGCAGGCCTGATGGCAACGATGACCATCGCCAAGGCGATCAACGAAGGGCTCCGGGCTCGCTCACGAACGATCCAAGGACCCTCCTGATGGGGGAGGACATCGGCGAGCTCGGCGGCGTCTACCGGGTGACCGACGGGCTCAAGAAGGATTTCGGTGCCCTGAGGGTCGTGGACACGCCACTGGCGGAGTCCGGCATCATCGGTACCGCGATCGGTCTGGCACTGCGGGGGTATCGTCCCATCTGCGAGATCCAGTTCGATGGTTTCGTCTTCCCGGGCTTCAACCAGATCACCACTCAGCTGGCCAAGCTCCGGACCCGCAGTGACGGGATGCTGAGCGCGCCCGTGGTGATCCGCATTCCCTACGGCGGCGGGATCGGGAGCGTCGAGCACCACTCGGAGTCGCCCGAGGCGCTCTTCGCCCACACGGCGGGGCTCAGGATCATCACCCCGTCCAACCCGCAGGATGCCTACTGGATGATCCAGCAGGCGGTGACGAGCGAGGACCCGGTCATCGTGTTCGAGCCGAAACGCCGCTACTGGCTCAAGGGCGAGGTGGACACGTCGGCTCCTGCTCAGGACGCCTTCTCGGCCCAGGTCCTGCGCAGCGGCACGGATGCCACCGTCGTCGCCTACGGGCCCCTGGTGCCCGTCGCCCTCGCGGCAGCAGTCGCCGCGGAGGAGGACGGCAGGAGTGTCGAGGTCATCGACCTCCGCTCCATCTCCCCGATCGACTTCGACACCGTCACGGAGTCGGTGACCCGCACGGGTCGGTTGATCGTCGCCCACGAGGCTCCGACCTTCGGCGGGATAGGCGGCGAGATCGCGGCCCGGATCTCGGAGCGTGCGTTCCTGTCCCTCGAAGCACCGGTCATCCGCGTGGGCGGGTTCCATATGCCCTACCCCGTGGCACGCGTGGAAGAGCACTACCTGCCGGACATCGATCGCATCCTCGAGGCACTCGACCGTGCCTTCGCATACTGAAGGACCATGATGACGCTCAATACGTTCAACCTGCCCGACGTCGGTGAAGGCCTCACCGAGGCGGAGATCGTGCAGTGGAAGGTCGCCCCGGGTGCTCCCGTGGCGTGAACGACGTCATCTGTGAGATCGAGACCGCCAAGTCGCTCGTCGAGCTGTCATCGCCCTTCGCCGGCACCGTCTCCGAGCTCCTCGTCCCGGAGGGCGAGACCATCGAGGTCGGGACGCCGATCATCTCCGTGGAGGACGGGGGTGCAGGTGCGACGGGCAGCGGCGGGGACAGCAGTTCGGCGGCCTCGGCGCGTGAGGGTGGCCAGGGCGGGACGGCAGCCGCGGTGGCTACCGGTGCAGGACAGGCTGCCGACCAGGAGGATCCGGCCGGTCCTGCGGCTGACGCACCCGTGCCGGTACCCGAGATGCCCGGCGAGATCGCGGGGGCAGTGTCCGGAGAGGACGACGCCGGATCGACCGACGCTGCCGCACCGGGAGCCGCTCCTGTGGAGTCCACGCCCGGGCCCCTCGTCGGAACAGGGCCGAAGGCGGATGCCGTGAAGCGGCGCCCGCGGAAGCCGCAGCCGGCGTCGGGTACCGCTGGGGGTGGCGAAGCGTCCGACGTGGGCCGTCCTCCGCTGGCGGGCGACGCGGCCCGGTCACCCGCCGAGCAGGAGAATCACCGGCCGGCGGACCGGACGGCAGTTCCGGCGGGTGAACCGGCCACTCGTGGCGGCCAGGCGACGGAGCATGCTCCGCGGCCGAACCCGCTGAACCAGCTCATCAATCGCGTGCTGGCCAAGCCGCCCGTGCGCAAGGCTGCCAGGGACCTCGGCATCAACCTCGCCGACGTCCCGGCCACCGGATCCGCGGGGGAGGTCACCAAGCAGGACCTCATCAGCTACCAGTCGCAACGTGATGCGGAGCAGGACGGCGCCGACTCCTTCTGGTCGGACCGGAAGCTCCTGGGTGGCGGTGGCCGCGTCGAACGCATCCCGGTCAGAGGCGTGCGCAAGGCCACCGCGAAGGCCATGGTGCAGAGTGCCTTCACAGCACCGCACGTGAGCATCTTCGTGGACGTCGATGCTTCCCGGACCATGGAGTTCGTGAAGCGGCTCAAGGCTTCCCGCGACTTCGAGGGCATCAGGGTCTCGCCATTGCTGATCCTCGCGAAGGCCGTGATCTGGGCCGCGGCGCGCAATCCGTCCGTCAACGCGACCTGGGCCGGGGACGAGATCCTCGTCAAGCACTTCATGAACCTCGGGATCGCAGCCGCGACTCCTCGCGGGCTCATGGTCCCGAACATCAAGGATGCCCAGGACCTCTCGCTGAAGGAGCTCGCCCTGGCACTGAACGAGCTCGCGACGACGGCACGGGCCGGCAGGACGCAGCCCGCCCAGATGCAGGGCGGCACCCTGACGATCACCAATATCGGGGCTCTCGGTATCGATACGGGGACGCCGATCATCAACCCGGGCGAGGTGGCGATCGTGGCGTTCGGAACCATCAAGCAGAAGCCCTGGGTGCTCGACGGCGAGGTGATTCCACGGTGGATCACCACGCTGGGTGGTTCGTTCGATCACCGGGTCGTGGACGGAGACCTGAGCGCGCGCTTCATGGCGGACGTCGCCTCCATCCTGGAGGAGCCGGCCCTGCTGCTCGACTAGGGTGAAACTCATGAACCAGCAAGCGGGCGGTGACCCCGGCAGAAGGCCGCGTCCACGCTACCCCCTGAGCAGGCTCCTGTTCGTGGTCGTGGTCGGCTTCATCGCGTCGAGCGTGCTGCAACTCGCCTTCCCGGGGCTCGGGACCGTTGCCCGGCTCTCGATCCTGGTGATCATCGCCGCCCTGATCTCGATCGTGGTCACGAGGCGCCAGCAGAAGCGGCCGCCCCTCTGACGTCGTCGCCCGGCGTTCCTTCTACCTGATCACCCGTCCATGGCCTCGCGCAGGATGGGTGCGAGGCGTCGGACACCCTCGACGATGTCCTCGGGCGCCACGGCGCTGAAGGCGAGGCGCAGTTTGTTCGACGGTTCGTCCGACGGCGTGAAGGCGGCCCCGGGGATGAACACGACGCCGGCGTCGATCGCCCTGTAGAGCAGCGGATAGGTGTCGATGCCCTCCGGCAGGGTGACCCATACGAAGAATCCGCCGTCGGGTGTGGTCCAGTGCACGCCCTCGGGGAACTCGTCGGCGAGGGCGCCGAGCATGGCGTCGCACCGCTCCCGGTACAGGCCGCGCATGCTCACGAGGTGTCCACGCCAGTCGTACTCGGTGAGGTAGGCGGTCACGAGCATCTGGGTGAGCGGGGACGGACACAGCACCACGGCCTCGCAGGCGAGATAGAACCGCCGGTACAGGTGCTTCGGAACGAGCGCCCAGCCCAGCCGTACGCCCGGCGCGAAGATCTTCGAGAAGGAACCGAGGTAGATGACGTCGTCGGGGTTGTCCGCCCGCATGGGCTTCAGCGGCTCACCGTCGAAGCGGAGCATGCCGTAGGGATTGTCCTCGAGCACGAGGATCGTGTGTGCCCGGCAGATGTCGACGACCCGCTGGCGGCGGTCGGCGGAGAGGGTGATGCCGCTCGGGTTGTTGAAGCTCGGGATGGTGTAGAGCAGCTTGATGGCGCGGCCCTGTGCCTCGAGTTCCCCGATGATCCGCTCCAGTTCGTCGGGGATCAGGCCGTCCTCGTCCATGGGCACCGTGACGACGTCGACCTCGTAGGCCTCGAAGGTGTTCAGGGCCCCCACGTAGGTCGGGTCCTCGCAGAGGATCACGTCCCCCGGATTGCAGAAGACCTTCGCTGCGACGTCCTGCGCGGACTGCGAACCGGTGGTGATGACGATGTCCTCGGCGCTGGCACCCTCGATCCCTTCCGCCGCCATCACGTCGCAGACGAGCGCACGAAGCTCTTCCATTCCCTGACCGCCACCGTACTGAAGGGCTTCCAGCCCGTGTTCGGCGATGATCTTCTGTGCCGTGCGCCCGAGATCCTCGAGGGG
>WNZI01000023.1 GCA_009728235.1 Vibrio cholerae
CCGGGGTCCACCTGCACCGGCGGCGGGACGGGGTCCACCTGCACCGGCAGCGGGACGGGGTCCGCCGGCACCGGCTGCGGGACGCTGCTGCGCATCGTCACGACGGCCGGGTCGCGGCATTCCCTGGGAGGGAGCGAACGGGTTGTTGCCCGGACGCGGTGGTCGTTCCGAGGTGCGGTCGGCGCCTCGGTCCGTGTCGCCGCGACGCGAGCCCATGCCCTGCGACGGCGCGAAGGGGTTGTTGCCCGGACGGGGTGCGCCACCGGGGCGGCCGCCGTGGGACGCGTGGTACCCGCAGACGGAGCGGCGGGAGGAGTCGCCGGACGGGGAGCGGGTCGCGTTCCCGTCGTCGACTCGCCCTGGTCGCCCTGCTGGGCAGGAGCCGGGGTGTCAGACGCGGCGGCCGGAGCATCGGCGGAACCGTTCGAGAACGGTGACGCCTGTACCGGAGCGGCTGCTGCGTGAGCTGGAGGTGCAACCGGTGCCGCAGGTGCGGCCGGAGCGGGCGCTTCAGGCGCGGCCTGGGCGGCTCCTGGTTTAGGGCCCGACGGCGCGGGGGCCGCGGGGCGTGCGGGTGGGGCTGCGGGGGCCTTGGGGCCTGCAGCATCGGGGAAGGCGCCGCGAAGTTTCTTCACGACGGGGGCCTCGATGGTGGATGAGGCTGACCGGACGAATTCGCCCAGTTCCTGCAGTTTGGCAACTGCGTCTTTCGAGGTTATACCGAGCTCTTTGGCGAGCTCGTGTACGCGGACCTTGGCCACATTTCTCCTGTCTCGGTCCGCACCGAGTCAGGCACGAACCGTCTATTTCCTACTGCTGATCCCGGTCGCTAGGGCGTCCGGTAGATCGAGTGCAGAGCGCAACGGATTGATCATCGTTGCGCACTCATCGCTGGGTGCTCATCGGGTTTCCATGAGGGTACTGACCCGCTTTCAGGGAGGACGGTGGTGAGTCGGAGCGTCCATGTCGACGCTCCAGGTACGCCTGGAAGTCCGCCGCGAGCTGTGCGGCGTCCACCGGCCTGCGGAACGCCCTGTTGAAGGCTTTCCGCTTGACGGCCGTTTCCACGCATGCCGGGTCGGGGTGCACCCAAGCACCCCGTCCGGACAGCCGGCGCCGCTCATCGATGACGGCGACATCCTGTCCGTCGATCGGTCGCGCGACAACCCGCATCACGTGTGACTGGCGGTCGCGCCGGCGGCATCCCACGCAGGTGCGTACTGGATGGTTGTCCTCCGGGTGATCCCCGGAAGCATCCGGGCGCGACTCGACAGCAGTCCCTATCATTCTACCCCTTCCGGTCCCTCCGGCCGACCGTTCAGGCCTTGGCGGCCTGGGTCTGCTGAGCGGCGTCGGACACGATGTCGATCCGCCAGCCGGTGAGCTTCGCGGCGAGGCGGGCGTTCTGCCCCTCCTTGCCGATCGCGAGCGAGAGCTGATAGTCCGGGACGACGACCCGCGCCGAGCGCGTGGCCTCGTCGGTGATCGTGACGGAGGTCACCCGCGACGGCGAGAGCGAGCTGGCGATGAACGCGGCGGCGTCGTCGTTGTAGTCGACGATGTCGATCTTCTCGTCGTTCAGCTCCGTCATGACCGCCCGCACGCGCGAACCCATCTCACCGATGCAGGCACCCTTGGCGTTCACGCCGGGGACATTGGCCTTCACGGCGATCTTGGTCCTGTGTCCGGCCTCGCGGGCGAGGGCCACGATCTCCACCGTCCTGTCGGCAATCTCCGGCACCTCCAGCTCGAACAGCTTCCGGACGAGTCCGGGGTGGGACCGGGACAGCGTGATCGATGGGCCCTTCATGCCGCGGTGCACGTCGACGACGAAGGCGCGCAGCCGCGTACCGTGCAGGTACTTCTCCCCGGGGACCTGCTCCGGCGGCGGCAGGACGGCTTCGACCGAGCCGAGGTTGACCTGGATCATGTGCGGGTTGTTGCCCTGCTGGATCATGCCTGCGACGAGTTCGCCCTCCTTGCCGCGGAACTCCCCGAGGATGTTCTCGTCCTCCGCATCGCGCAGGCGCTGCAGGATGACCTGGCGCGCCGTGCTCGCGGCGATGCGACCGAAGCCGCCCGGGGTGTCGTCGAACTCCCCGACGGGCTGGCCGTCCTCGTCCTTCTCGGTGGCCCAGATCGTCACGTGGCCGTTGCGGCGGTCGAGCTCCGCCCGTGCCGTCTCGTGGGCGCCGGGCGTGCGGTGGTAGGCGATGAGCAGTGCCTGCTCGATCGTCGGGACGAGCTTGTCCAGCGGAATCTCGCGTTCGCGCTCGAGGAACCTCAATGCGCTCATATCAATGTCCATGTGGGTTTCCTTACGCGTGGTGCTCGGCGCCGGAGGTCTCCGGATCGGCCCCATCGATGTCGTCGTGGTGTTCATCCTCAAGATGCGTGAATTCGACCTGGACGGTCCCCTTACGGATCTTGGAAAACTCGAGGGCGAGCGGATCGCCCTGCTTGGGCTTCATGCCCTTCTTCACCGTCAGGTGCGGCACGAGCCGGATGCCCGTGGCCGTGACGTCCTGCAGGCGTCCGAGCACGACATCGCCGGTGAGGGGTTTGACCTCGACCAGGCGGCCCACGTTGCGGCGCCAGTGCCGCGGTTCCGTCAGGGGACGGGACACGCCGGGCGAGGAGATCTCGAGGTTGTAGGGGCGGTCGTCGTCGTCGGGGTCGTTGTCCATCGCGGCGGAGAGGTCGGTCGAGATGGCCGAGATCACGTCGAGCCCGACGCTCCCCGTCTGGTCCTCGGGCAGGTCGACGACGATGGAGATGGTCCGGTGCGAGCCGGCGACCTTGATGTCCACGTCCTCGAGGTACAGGTCGTGCTGCTCGACGACGGGCTGCAGCCTGGTCCGCAGGCGCTGCGCTTCCGCCAGCAGTTCGGCCTCGAGGCCCGACCTGCGGGGCGCGGCATGACTTTCGTTCCCGGACCGGACCGCCATGGCTGCCTCCCACTCGATGATGTTGTCCTTCAAGAGTACCGACATTCCCCGGTACCGGGTGTATCGCCGGGCGAAAGCAGGGCCGCCGTGGGATCATCGGGAACTGTGACGTCGAGGGTGCAGGGAGGTGGGCGGCAGGTGCCTCGGAGCAGTGCCGCGTCCACTGCGCGCCGGGTCCTCCGCTGGTTCGCGCGGCTCATCGGACTCGCGATCGTCGTCGTCCTCGTGGTGGGCATCGGTCTGGGTATCCGGGGCACGGAACCCGAGGAACCGTCCTACTCGGCCTCCGAACAGGCCCAGCTCGACGCCGAGGAACGGTTCCGGACCCTGTCCGACGACGCACGGGCGCTGGCTACGGTCCGCCCCGATGCTGCGGAGGAACTCACCCGCCTTGCCGCGACCTGGAGGTGCAGGCGGCTGCCGTTGCCCTGCCGCGCTCCCCCGCTTCCGCCGTTGCCGAACACCCCGGGGACGGGACGACGTCGGAGCCCGACAGTGCGGCGAACGCCGCGACTGCCGGCCCCACGGCTGCCGGGGCGCCGCCCGTCGACGGACCCCGGATGGTGTCCCTGCTGCGCGAGAGCGCCCTGTGGAGCCTGCGGCACGCCGTGGATGCCGATCCCGGACCGGCACGCGTGCTGGCATCGGCCGGGACGAACCAGTGGCGGCACGCCGTACTGCTCGGGGAGGTGCTCGACGCCGACCCCGGCCTCCCGCCGCCGGCTTCGCTGCCCCTGGTGGAGGACGTCGATGGGCAGGGCGGGCACGAGGAGTGCTCCGGCACGGCTTTCGGTCCCGACGCCGACCGGCGGTCACTGCTGGACGCGAAGCAGTCCGAGGACCGCGCCCACTACGGCTACGAGGTCGCTGCCGCGCTCGTCGAGGATCGCGCCGGGGCCCTCGAGCGCGCAGCACAGCACCGTGCGGCTGCCGAATCCGCGGCGCAACACCTCGCGGCCCTGTGTGATCCGGCCCCGCCTGCTCCTGCAGGCTTCCTGCTGGACGAATCCTTCCGTGCCGACCCCTCGGAGGCGCTGCGTCAGCTCGAGCAGGACCACGTCGAGCTGTACGCGGACCTCGTGTCCAAGGTCGGACCGGAGACTCGGGCCTGGGCCGTCGTCGCGCTCAACACCGCCGTCCAGCGCAGCATGGACACGGGCGCCGGGCTCACTGCCCTGCCGGGGCTCGGCGAGGACGCCCCGGCGGAACCGGGCCCTGCAGCACCCGAGCGGTCCTGACGTGGGCACGGGGGCCGAAGGCCACGACCGGGTGGATGCCGCCCACCACGCCGGCCTTCCGGACCTGCCGCCCCGGCTCGCACTCACGGCGCGGACCATCGACGGCGGCGCCCGATGGATCCGTCGATGGCAGGCTCTGCTGGTGGACCGGCTCGAGGACTGGGACCTCGAGCTCGACCTGCAGCCGGGGCAGTCTGCATGGGCGGGGCAGTGCGCCGTCGTCGTGCCCGTGACCAGGAACGTCGGTGGGAACCGCGAGCAGGCCGCCCTCAAGCTGACCATCCCCCACGAGGAGGCCGTTCCCGAGCCAGATGCCCTCGAACTGTGGAACGGAGCCGGCGCCGTGCGCCTGCTGGCCGCGTCGCGGCCGGACCACGCGCTGCTGCTCGAACGACTCGACGGGAATCGCTCCCTGAAGGACCTCCCGCTCGACGCCTCCCCGGCTGTCTGGGGCCCGATCGTACGGCAACTGTCCCTCCCGGCGGGGGACGGTGCCCTGTGGGCGGTCTTCCCGCACCTTGCAGCCCAGGCCGAGCAATGGACCGACTCGCTACCTGCGCGGTGGAACGACCTCCGTGAGCCCTTCCCGCGCTGGCTCATGGAAGCAGCCCTCGAGGTCTGCCAGTCCCGCGGGATCGTCGGCCGCCGGTCGGAGCGCGACGTCCTCGTGCACACGGACCTGCACTACGAGAACATCCTGCCCGTCCACCCCGGACACCTCGCGCCTTTCACGGCCATCGACCCGAAGCCGGTGCTCGGCGACGCCGAGTACGCGCTCGCCCCGATGCTGTGGAACCGCCTGCCCGACCTCGACTCCGGAGACCCTGCCGGGCACCTGCGCGCGCAGGCCGGCGCCCTCGCGGGCGCGCCGGGTTCGACCAGGAGTTGGCGATCGGCTGGACCGTCGTCCGGGAGGTCCGGAACGCACTGTTCCACCTGGAGCACGGACAGCTGGGCCAGGCTCAGCGCTCCCTCTGGGTCGCGAGCTCGGTGCTGTCCCGCACGCTGGACGGACTGCCGCCGGTCGGGGACCTGCCGGAGACCTAGCCGCCCGGCGGGAGGTCCACCTGACCGATGAGGAGCGGACGCACGTTCTCCACCCACACGTCGTAGCCCAGCTTGACGATCAGTGCGCCGACGACGACGAGGAAGACGACCCGGATGAACCTGCTGCCCTGGCTGATGGCCATCCGCGATCCGGTGTAGCCACCGGCCATGTTCGCGACGCCGAGCAGGAGCCCGAGGCCCCACAGGATCGATCCGTTGGGCAGGAAGAACATGAGCGCACCGAAGTTGGTCGCCATGTTCACGATCTTGGCCTTGGCGCTCGCGCCGAGGAAGTTGTACCCGAGCAGCGTGACCATCGCGATGATCAGGAAGGAACCCGTCCCCGGGCCGATCAGTCCGTCGTAGAAGCCGATGACGAGGCCGATCGCCCCTGCCGTCCCGTAGTGGCGCGCACCCTGGTGCCGCAGCTGTGTCAGGGTGCCGACCGTCGGCTTCAGCGCGGTGAAGACCGCGACTGCGACGAGCGCCACCACGATGATCGGCTTGAACACGGACGACGGCAGCGACGCCGCGAGGATCGCGCCGCCGAAACTGCCCACGAGGGCGATGCCGGCCATCGGCAGCGCTGTCCGGAGGTCGGGGTGCGCGCGCCGGTAGTAGGTGATGGCGCTCGTCGTCGTGCCGAAGATCGATCCCAGCTTGTTGGTGGCCAGGGCCTCCACGGGGGTGATTCCCGGTACCAGGAGCAACGCCGGCAGCTGCAGCAGCCCGCCCCCGCCGACCACCGCGTCCACCCATCCCGCGGCGAAACCGGCGACGAGCACCAGCAGGATGGTGGCGAGGTGCAGTTCCTCCAGTCCCGAACCCACCTCGGGCTAGAGCGCGGTGAGTTCGCGCAGCAGCGCGACCGCTTCGTCGACCGCGACGTTCCGGGTCTCCCCGGTGCGGCGGTCCTTGACCTCCAGGACGCCCTCGGCGAGACCTCGCCCGACGACCACGATGGTGGGGACGCCGATCAGCTCGGCGTCCCCGAACTTCACACCGGGCGAGACCTTGGGCCGGTCGTCGTAGAGGACGGTGAGACCGGCGGCCTCGAGTTCGCCCGCCAACGTCTCCGCGGCCTCGAAGATCTCCGCGCCCTTGCCCGTCGCGACGAGGTGGACGTCCGCCGGCGCGACGTTGCGGGGCCAGATGATGCCGCGGTCGTCGTGGTTCGCCTCGGCGAGAGCCGCGAGGGCACGCGTCACGCCGACGCCGTACGAGCCCATGGTCACCGTGGCGAGCTTGCCGTTCCGGTCGAGGACCTTCAGGCCGAGGGCTTCGGCGTACTTCCGCCCGAGCTGGAAGATGTGACCCATCTCGATACCCCGCGCCGCGACGAGCGGACCCGAACCGTCGGGGGCTTCATCCCCCTCGCGTACCTCCACGGCCTCGATGGTGCCGTCCCACGAGAAGTCCCGACCGGCCACGAGGCCGAAGACATGCCGGCCGTGCTCGTTCGCTCCCGTGATCCACGAGGTTCCGCTGACCACGCGCGGATCCACCAGGTAGCGCAGGCCGGTGGAGGCCTGGGCACCCAGGACTGCGGCCTCCGGAGTCAGTCCGGGCCCGATGTAGCCCTTGACCAGGCCCTGGTGCTTCTTCAGGTCCTCCTCGTTCGCCGCCTCGACGGCGACCTCGCCACCCGTCTCGAGGTGCTCCGCGATCGTGGCCTCGATGCGCTTGAGGTCGACGGTGCGGTCGCCCGGGACGCCGACGACGACGATCTCGCGATCGCCCGTCGGCAGCACCGCGGCGAGCACGACGTTCTTCAGGGTGTCGGCGGCGGTCCAGCGGCGGTCCTGCCGCGGCACCGACACGTTGGCGTGCTCCACGAGGGTGTCGATGGTCGGGGTGTCCGGGGTCTCGCGGACCTCTGCCGCGGGTGCGCCGGTGAAGTCGACGGCGTCGGGCACGACCGTCGTGACGGCCTCGACGTTCGCCGTGTAGCCACCTGCCGAGCGGACGAACGTGTCCTCCCCGATCGGGGTCGGGTGCAGGAACTCCTCGCTCTTGGATCCGCCCATCGCGCCGGCGGTGGCGGTGACGGGCACGACGTCGAGCCCGAGCCGCTCGAAGATGCGCAGGTACGCCCCGCGGTGGAGCTGGTAGCTCACCTCGAGGCCCTCGTCGTCGACATCGAAGGAGTAGGAGTCCTTCATGATGAACTCGCGGCCGCGCAGCAGGCCCGCTCGCGGGCGCGCCTCGTCGCGGTACTTGGTCTGGATCTGGAACAGGCTGACCGGGAGGTCCTTGTACGAGGTGTACAGGTCCTTCACCAGTAGCGTGAACATCTCCTCGTGCGTGGGTGCCAGCAGGTAGTCCGCTCCCTTGCGGTCCTTCAGGCGGAAGATCCCGTCCCCGTACTCGAGCCATCGATTGGTTGCCTCGTACGGTTCCTTCGGGAGCAGCGCCGGGAAGTGGACCTCCTGCGCGCCGATCGCCTCCATCTCCTCGCGCACGATCCCCTCGACCCTGGCGAGCACCTTGAGTCCCAGCGGCAGCCAGCTGTAGATACCCGGCGCCGCGCGTCGGATGTAGCCTGCCCGCACCAGGAGGCGGTGACTGGCCACTTCGGCCTCGGCGGGATCTTCACGCAGCGTGCGCAGGAAAAGGGTCGAGAGTCGTAAGACCACGCGGGTGTCCGTTCGGTTCGGTACTGCCATCCATCTCCCCGCCGTCCGGCGGGAAACAACAGGTACCAATCTAGCGGGTCCCCGCGCCGGCGGTCCGCTGTGCTCCAGGCGTCGCGGGTGGCGCCGGCCTCAGAAGAGGATCGTCGCGAAGGTCTCGACCTGGTCGAACCCGACGCGCTTGTACGCCGCGATCGCCCGCGTGTTGTAGGAGTTCACATAGAGACTGACGGTGGGAGCCACTGAGCGGGCGGCGGCGACGACGGCCGCCATGTAGGCGGCGCTGAGCCCTTCGCCCCGACGGTCCGGATGCATCCACACGCCCTGCACTTGCACGGCCTGGGAGGAGACCGTGCCGAGTTCTGCCTTGAAGACGACCTCACCGCGCTCGTCGAAGGCGGCGAGCGAGTGGTTCCGGCTGATGAGGGAGGCGACGCGACGGAGGTAGTGCTCGGACCCGCCGATGAACGGCGAATAGCCGACTCCTCCTCGAACATGGCCGCGCAGGCGGGCAGGAGGCGGTCGAGTTCGTCGGGACGGGTGAAGCGGAGATCGGGAGCGGGAGCGACGAGGGGATCGGTGTCGATCGTCATGAGCGGCTGGACCGGCCGCACGTCGAAGGGTTCGCCGCTGTAGTCCTCGAGCGTGGACCAGAGGTCCATCACGCCCTCGGACAGGCCGAAGATGGAGGAGAAGGTCCGCCCGGACCTGCCGAGGTGGTCACCGAAGATGGCCCCCGTCTCGTCGGTCACCCCGATCGGCACCAGGTTGACGCCGGCCCAGCAGGCCGCCCGCAGCTCACCGTGCCGGAACATCCCCACGATCTCCCCGCCGGAGGGCGACGGCGCTGCCGTTCCGGCGGTCTCCAGATGGGAGGCGACGAAGACGTTGGCCACGGGATCGTCGTTGACGATGGCCCACAGGCCGCGCGTGTCCCCATCCCCGAGCACCCGGAAGGACCAGGGCCCGTCAGGATCGGCCTGTGGTCTAGCTAACGGTAACCATGGGGCCACCCTGGCCAGCAGTCTCGCCATCAGCCTCACCCATCTCCTCTGCGAGCCGCATCGCTTCCTCGATGAGTGTCTCAACAATCTGGTCCTCGGGGACAGTCTTGATGACTTCACCCCGCACGAAGATCTGGCCCTTGCCATTTCCCGACGCGACGCCGAGGTCCGCTTCGCGTGCTTCACCGGGGCCGTTCACCACGCAGCCCATGACGGCCACCCTTAGGGGCACCTCCATGCCCTCGAGGCCGGCGGTGACCTCCTCGGCGAGCGTGTAGACGTCCACCTGGGCCCTTCCGCAGGAGGGGCAGGACACGATCTCCAGCTTGCGCGGGCGGAGATTGAGCGACTGCAGGATCTGGTTTCCCACCTTGATCTCCTCGACCGGCGGAGCCGAGAGGGAGACACGGATGGTGTCGCCGATGCCCTTGGCCAGCAGTGCGCCGAATGCCGTGGCGGACTTGATGGTGCCCTGGAAGGCGGGCCCGGCCTCGGTGACGCCGAGGTGGAGGGGCCAGTCGCCGCGCTCGGCCAGGAGTTCGTAGGCCCGGACCATGATCACCGGGTCATTGTGCTTGACCGAGATCTTGAAGTCGTGGAAGTCGTGTTCCTCGAACAGGGAGGCTTCCCATACGGCGGACTCCACGAGCGCTTCGGGTGTCGCCTTGCCGTACTTGGCCATGAGCCGGGGATCGAGTGATCCTGCGTTGACGCCGATGCGGATGGAGGTGCCCGCAGCTTTCGCTGCTGCGGCGATCTCCTTCACCTGGTCATCGAACTTGCGGATGTTGCCCGGGTTGACCCGGACGGCCGCGCACCCGGCGTCGATGGCGGCGAACACGTACTTCGGCTGGAAGTGGATGTCGGCGATGACCGGGATCTGCGACTTCTTGGCGATGATCGGCAGCGCCGCGGCGTCGTCGGCCGAGGGGCACGCCACGCGGACGATGTCGCAGCCCGTCGCGGTCAGTTCCGCGATCTGCTGCAGTGTCGCGTTGATGTCCGTGGTCGGGGTGGTGGTCATCGACTGGATGCTGATGGGCGAGTCCGATCCGACGCCCACCGATCCGACCTTGATCTGGCGGGTCTTGCGCCGGGGTGCGAGCACGGGCGGCGGTGCTGCTGGCATTCCTAGGTTGACCGAGGTCAAAACATCCTCCATGCTGGCGGCCGTGACCGCGGGTCTGACGAGATTCCTGATTTCATTATCCACCTCGCCCGGCGGTCCGCGGCGCGGTGGGGACCAACGTCACACGTGGTCGCGGAAGGCCCCGATGATGGGATTCCAGGCGGTCGTCTTGACGGCCGAGATCGCACCGGCCCGGGCGAAGGGGTCTTCGCTGATCACCTGGTTCAGATCGGCTTCCGTCTCCGAGGAGAAGATCAGCAGCGCGCCCGTGCCGTCGGCGAAGGGGCCGGAGGCGAGGACCCGCCCGTGACCGACGAGCTCCTCCAGCCACTGCCTGTGCTCCGGCCGGTGCTCGGCGCGGAGGTCGTCGTGGTCGGGGTTGTACACGTACTCAACGGCGAAGATACTCATGGACTTCACCCTACGTGACATCCAGCAGGTAGACCCTGACGATCGTCGCGACACCGGCGGCCCACAGCAGCGACGCCAGCGTCCCGATGATGAACCTCTCGGAGGCCGCCGGCGTCTCCTTCAGCTCGGCGTACCGGCCCAGGGCCTTCACAGCGACGACATAGGCGATGGCCACGGGCTGGCCGCCGAGGATCGCCACGGTGACGGCCAGACGCTCGAGCACTCCGATGACCAGACCGCCGCGCAGCACTCCGGCGGGCAGTGCGTCCAGCGGTACCCGGGGCGGCTCGGAGGGCGGTTCGGGCAGTTCCAGCTGGGGCTGGTCGGCGGGCTCGGGCAGCTCCCGGCGTCGTTCAGCAGTGTCCACCGATCGTGCCAGGCGCAGCACGAGCATGGTCACGGGCGAACCGATACCGCCTGCAACCAGCAGTGCCACCGCGATCCACAGTGCCTCCACCGCGACTCCTCCCCCGTGCTGTCCGTCGTCCCGCCTGCTGTCCGACCGGCGTCGTCCTCATGTCTACAGCACGCCACCCCCGACCGGGGACAGGGTCCGGGCCGGCGAGTTGTCCTGCTCAGCCGGCCACACCGAGTTTGAAGGCGAGGATGACTGCCTGGACCCGGTCCCTCAGCCCCAGCTTGTGCAGGATTCGTCCGATGTGCGTCTTGACGGTCGATTCGGCCAGGTAGAGGGATTCGGCGATCTCCGCATTGGTCGCACCGTCGGCGACGAGGCGGAAGACGTCGAGCTCGCGACGGGTGAGGACCGACAGCATCCGGTCGGGATCGTCCCGGCCGCCGGCTGCGGCGAGTCGGGGGGCGGCAAGGGCGATGAGCTTCGCGGTGATCCGGGGTTCGACGACGGCGTCACCCCGCCGGACCGCGTGGATGGCGGCGACGAGTCCGGCCGGCCTGGTGTCCTTGAGCAGGAAGCCCGACGCGCCGGCAGCCAGCGCGCCGAAGGCGTAGTCGTCGAGGTCGTAGGTGGTCAGCACGAGGACACGGGTCTCGGGAAGGGCCAAGGTGATGCGTCGCGTCGCTTCGAGCCCGTCCATGGTCGGCATCCGCACGTCCATGAGTACGACGTCGGGCTGCAGCCGTTCGGCGGCTCGGACCGCGGCCGCGCCGTCCCCCGCCTCACCGACGACCTCGAGTCCGGTCTCGGCCTCGAGGACGAGTCGAAGGCCGTAGCGGACGAGTTCCTGATCGTCCGCCAGCAGGATCCGGATGGTGTCCTTCATGCCGTTCCTCCCGTCAAGGGCAACCGTGCGCGCACGCGCCAGCCGCCGCCGTCGCGCGGGCCCGCGTCGACCGTTCCGTCGTAGAGCGCGACCCGCTCCCTGAGCCCGAGCAGTCCCCGCCCCGCCTCCGAACCCTGCTTGTCGGCCGTGGCCGCGGGCGCGTCGTCCTCCACGAGGATATCGACGGCATCCTCCGTCCGGGACACGAGCACCATCACCCTGCCGGCTCCCGTGGCGTGCCGCAGGGCGTTCGTGAGCCCCTCCTGCACGATCCTGTAGACGGTCAGGCCGAGAGCGGGATCCGAGACCGGTGGACCCGTCAGCGTCATGCGGACCGGCAGGCCGGCATGCCGGATGCTCTCCGCGAGATCCGGCAGGTCCGACACACCGGGCTGCGGGGCGTGCGGGGCGGGAAGCAAACGATCCTCCACCCGCACGGTCCCCAGCAGTCGCCGGACCTCTGCGAGGGTGCGGCGGCCGGTATCCGCGACACGTCCGATCGCGTCGCGGGCGTGCTCGGGCCTGTTAGGAGCTGCCGCGTAGGCACCATCGGCGAGGAAGATCATGACGGACAGGCTGTGGGCGATGATGTCGTGCATCTCGCGGGCTATCCGCTCGCGCTCGCGGGCCCCTGCGATCTCGTACTGCTGATCACGCTCGTGCTCGAGGTGGCGGGCCCGGTCGAGCAGCGCGAGGATGTAGCGCCCACGGACACCCACGTTGATACCGATGAGCATCACGATGACCAACAGGACGACTAGTCCGAGCGCGTTGTTCAGCCAGTCCGAGGAGAAGGATCCCGTCACAGGTGGCTGTGTGCCTTCCAGCAGCGGATATCCGGTCCTGGACCGGACGGTGAGGACGTACCCGCACAGCACGGCACAGCCTATTCCCAGGACGAAGCAGGTCCAGGCGGCACGGGCGGAGCGGTAGGCGCCGACGGCGTAACCGGTCAGCAGCGGCAGCAGGAGCTCGGCTGCCGTGCCCGTCGCGGCGGAGATCAGGAACAGCACATTGGCTGCTGCGAACATCAGCGCCGGCCACCGTCGGCGGAAGAACACGACGCCTGCTCCGGGAAGCGCGAGCACGAGCGCGATCCACACCGGGGCCAGGCCGGGAACATCCACCGACGCGCCCGCAAGAACGACTGCACACAGCAGGTACGCACCGGTGGTCAGCGCGTCACCGAGCAGGGGTCGGGACCGGAAGAAACGTCGCACCGCTCCGGGCGGACGAGGCACCCCGACGTACCCGGCACCCCCGCGGGGTGCCGGGTACCGGTGTTGGACCGTGCTTCAGGCGTCCCTCCTGGAGAGGGTGAGTCCGCCGAGCAGGAGCGATACGGCGGTCCAGGCAAGGACCACCGAGCCGCCCGCGCCCGGGGGGAGAGGTGCGCCGGGCTCCGGTGACACCCCTGCGGGCAGGGCCGCGGCGACGCTCCACATCGACTCCCCGGCGGCTGCGAACCCGTAGGGCGTGATCGCAGGGATCCAATCGATCGAGTTGCCCAGCAGGGAGAGCCCGATCGGCAGGAGGAGAAGCACTCCCAGGACTGCCGCGATGCCACCGGCCGCGGACCTGAGGATCGTCCCGACTCCCAGTGCGAAGACGGCTGTGAGACCCAGGAAGGCAGCTGCACCGACCAGCGCGACGACGAACCCGGGCTCGGCCGGGCCGACCGCGAGACCGAGATCGTCGAACATCGCGTAGGTGGTGGCCCACGCGCCGAACAGGGTCACCAGGGCGACGACCGTCACGAGGCCGAAGACCACGACGGCCTTCGCCGCCAGGACGGGCAGCCGCGACGGCACCGCCGCCAACGTCGATTGAACCATCTTCGTAGAATACTCACCGCTGACGGCCAGGACTCCCAGGACGGCGGCCACGTACTGGCCGAAGGCAGCACCGATCGCGACGATCGAGAGCGCGAACCGGACCGACGGCTCGTCGGGCACCCCGGCGGACTCCATGGTCGCGGCAAGGAGGAAGCTCAGGCCCATCCCTCCGAGCACGAGGGTGAGCAGCGACCAGGAGGTCGAGCGCAGGCTGGTCAGCTTGATCCACTCGGAGCGAAGCACCCCGGTGAAGCGGAGCCGCGCGTCGGCGGGGATGCTCCGGCGGACGGGCAGAGTGGGCGTGCTCATCGGTTCTCCTCGGGGGTGGGGAGGGACCGGTACTCGGCCTCGTCCGCGGTGATGCTCATGTAGGCGTCCTCGAGCGATCCTTCGACGGAGGCGACTTCGTACAGCGCCACCCCTGCCGCGGCGGCTGCGTCCCCGATCTGTTCGGGGCTCAGTCCCGTCACCAGGGCGGCGCCGTCGTCGAGCATGGTGACGGTGACGTTCCTCCCGGCGATGGCGGCAGTGAGCCTTCCGAGGTCCGCAGTCCGGACGCGCACCGCCGAAGCGGTGGCCTGGTCGATCAGGTCCCGTAGTGGCGCGTCGGCGAGGATGCGCCCTCGACCGAGCACGATGAGGTGGTCAGCGGTCTGGGCCATCTCACTCATGAGATGGGAGGAGAGCAGAACCGTGCGGCCCTCTGCTGCGAGTTGGCGGAGGAGGGTCCTGACCCAGAGCACGCCTTCGGGGTCGAGCCCGTTGACGGGCTCGTCGAGGATGATGGTCGCCGGGTCCCCCAACAGGGCCGCCGCGATCCCGAGTCGCTGTCCCATACCGAGCGAGAAACTTCCGACCCGCCTGTCGGCGACCGAGTCGAGCCCGGCGAGCTCCACCACCTCACCCACGCGGGCGGCACCGATCCCGTGGGTCGCGCCGAGGGCGAGCAGATGATTGCGTGCCGTCCGGCCGGGGTGGACGGCCTTCGCGTCCAGGAGCACGCCGACCTCCCGGAGTGGAGCCCGGTGCCGGCGGTACGCGCGACCGTTGACGTCCACCTCCCCGTGCGTGGGCCGGTCCAGCCCCACGATCATCCTCATGGTGGAGGACTTCCCGGCTCCGTTGGGGCCGAGGAAGCCCGTGACCTGACCGGGGCGGACCGTGAAGTCGATGCCGTCGACGGCGGTACGGGCGCCGAAGCGCTTGGTGAGTGTTCGTGCGTGAATCATGGCGTGTCCTTTCGCTCACGTACGAAACTACGCATCCCGAGCCGTCGCCCGCGCCCGTCCAGGGCACCGGATCCGCGGCGTGCCGTAGCACTCCGGTACCAGTCCGCCACCTGCAAGACCACCATCAGGGATGAGGCGGCACGGCGCTCCGGTTGGCACGATCGAGGGGTGGGATCCCACGGTTCCACCGGGTAGGGGATCTCCCCGCTCCAGCACACGCACGCACCCAACTCACGAAGGACGGACAGCATGGGCTTCATCAAGGTCGGCACCGAGAACAGCACGGACATCGAGCTCTCCTACCAGGACCACGGCACGGGGCAACCGGTCGTCCTGATCCACGGTTACCCCCTCGACGGCAACTCCTGGGAGAAGCAGACCCATGCCCTCCTGAGCGCGGGGTACCGCGTCATCACCTATGACCGCCGCGGCTTCGGCGCCTCCAGCAAACCCACCACCGGCTACGACTACGACACGTTCGCCGCCGACCTGAACACCGTGCTGGAAACCCTCGACCTCACCGACGTCGTCCTCGTCGGCTTCTCCATGGGCACCGGAGAGGTGGGCCGCTACATCGGCACCTACGGAGAAGCCCGCGTCGCCAAAGCCGTGTTCCTGGCCTCCCTGGAGCCGTTCCTCCTGCAGACCGACGACAACCCCAGCGGCGTCCCCGCCACCGTCTTCGACGGTATCCGCACCGCCGCCACCGAGGACCGTTACGCCTGGTTCGATGCCTTCTACGCCGACTTCTTCAACACCGACGCCTTCCTCGGCAACCGCCTCAGCGAAGCAGCACTGCGCAACGCCTGGAACGTCGCCGCCGGCTCCTCCTGGTACGCGTCCTTCGCCGTCGTCGACTCCTGGCTCACCGACTTCCGCACCGACATCACCAAGGTCACCGTTCCCACCCTCATCGTCCACGGCACCGACGACCGCATCCTGCCCATCGACGCCACCGGCCGCGAATTCACCAAACACCTGCCCTCGGCCGAATACGTCGAGATCCCCGACGCACCTCACGGCATGCTCTGGACCCACGGCACCGAGATCAACGACATCCTGCTCCGCTTCCTCACCACGTAGACCCCGGAGAAGGACGTAGGGCGCTGGTCCACGGACCGGCGCCCTGTGTCGTTCTCCGGACGGCCGTCCTCTGCTCGGCCCGACAGGGGTCGGGCGCACGGCTCAGCCCTCGTCAGCCCATGCCAGCAAACGGGCGGCAGCGGGGCGGACGGCCTGTTCCTCGTGCCAGGCGGCACGGGCCGCAGCTTTGCTGACCGCCTGCGGTGTGATGCCGAGGGTCGCGCGACAGCGGTCTGCGTCCCCCGCGTCCCGGGCTGCAGGAGATCGAGGATGCGCCATTCGGCTGCCGATCGCCCCGCGACGTGGCGGCCGAGCAGCGCGAGGACTCCCTCCGCCTCGGCCGCCCGGTCGGTCAGGCCGACGGGTCCTTCGACGGCGAGGGGCGCCCGGTCGCCCGTCTTCTTGGCCCGCTCGACGGCTCTCCTGGCCGCAATAAAGGCCGAACCACGTCCCTCCCTGGGAGAGAGCGGGAAGGGTTGCTCGACCTCCCCGATGCCGATGCCGACGTACCAGTCGCCGGCGCGCAGGCAGCGCATGACGGCGTCGACCACGTCGCCGGCGCCCGCGACGACTCCCTGCGCCTCGTCACCGACCGACCGCTCCCACGGCATCACGGGCATGATGGGCTGCAGGAGCTCGAGCAGTTCGGGAATCCGGTCGCGCGAGGACCTGCTTCCCGCCTGGTCTATGGTGAGGACGAACATCTATCAACCATATGTGGTTGATATTCGATGTACAACCGGTCAGCCGAACAGGTTGACCGGCTTCACGATGTCCGCGTAGATCAGCAGGGCTCCCATGCCCAGGAGCAGGATCGCCACGGCATAGGTCAGCGGCAGGAGCTTCGCCATGTCGAACGGACCTGGATCGGGGCGCTTGAACAGGCGCGCGACACCACGCCGGAGGCCCTCCCACAGCGCACCTGCCACGTGTCCGCCGTCGAGCGGCAGGAGCGGTATCAGGTTGAACACGAACAGGGCGAGGTTGACGCCTGCCACCAGCCCGATCAATGTCGCGGCACGGGACGCCAGCGGGATCTCCTCCATCGCGGAGATCTCTCCGGCGATGCGGCCGACACCGACGACACTGATCGGCCCCTCAGGGTCACGGGGAGCATCGGAGAAGGCGGCCTGGCCGACGTCGACGAGGCGCTGCGGCAGGTTCAGCACGACACCGGCAACGCGGGCCAGCGAATCCCCGACGGTGGGGAGCACCTCGGTCGCCGGCTGCTGGACGAGTTCCTGTGTCGACCCGACGCCGATGAAACCGACCTCCTGCATGAGCGCAGTGCCCTGATCGTCCACCGCAGCGGTTCCGGACTCGGTGAGGACGGGACGCTCGGTCAGCAGGGGCGTGATCCTGGTGCCGATGGTCCCGCCGTCGCGCACGACGCTGATGCCCACCTCGCGACCGGCGGCTTCCCGGATCCAGCCCGAGAGCTCGTCCCAGTTCGTCACGTCCCGGCCGTCGAACTCGATGACGCGGTCACCCGGCAGGAGCCCCGCCTGGAAGGCAGGTGCTGCGGGGTCCTCGGGTGTGCACTCCGTCTGGCCCGTGGCCGCCTGCTGGCTCGCCGGGACGACGCACTCGGACACGGAGGACAGCACGGTGGTCGGCTGCGCGGTGCCGAATCCCATGATGAGCACGGCGAACAGGATCGTCCCGATCAGGAGGTTCATCAGCGGGCCGCCCAGCATGATGACGATCCGCTTCCAGATCGGCAGCCTGTAGAACACCCGGTCCTCGTCGCCCGGCTGCAGTTGCTCCGCCGCGGCACGACGCGCATCATCGCTCAGCTGCTGGAAGACGCCCGTACTGGACTGCCGGACGGCTCCGGCCTCGGTCGTCGCGGGCGGGAACATACCGATCATCGACACGTAGCCGCCGGCCGGGATGGCCTTGATCCCGTACTCCGTCTCTCCGCGACGGACCGACCAGACGGTGCGGCCGAAGCCCACCATGTACTGGGTCACGCGGACCCGGAACAGTTTCGCGGGCACCAGGTGGCCCACTTCGTGGAGAGCGATCGACGCCAGGATCGCGACGACGACGGAGAGCACTCCGGCGATGAACAGCAGTACGGTCACAGGTTTTCCTTCTGGCCCTCGGGACGGAGTGCCGCCTCGGGCGGCGACGGCTCTCCGAGCCCACAACGCACCTGGGCGCTCCGGCGTGCCCAGCGCTCGGCGTCGAGCACCGCCGCGAGGGTGAGCTCGACGCCCGCCCCGCCGCCGCCCTCCCCGGAACGCTGCTCGTCGACGACGGCGGCCACGATGTCGACGATGTCAGGGAAACCTATGGCTCCCCGGTGGAATGCCTCGACCGCCTCCTCGTTCGCCGCGTTGTACACGGCCATCCGGGTGCCGCCCTCGGCCGCAGCCCGCTTCGCCAGCGCGATGGCAGGAAAGGCCTCCTCGTCGAGGGGCTCGAAGGTCCATTCCGCCGACCGGCTCCAGTCGCACGCGTGCGCCGATCCCCGGACGCGGAACGGCCACCCCATCCCCAGGGCGATGGGAAGGCGCATGTCCGGCGGCGACGCCTGCGCGAGCGTGGAACCGTCGATGAACTGGACCATCGAGTGCACGACGGACTGGGGGTGGACGACGACGTCGATCCGCTCCAGCGGGACGTCGAACAGCAGGTGCGCCTCGATGACCTCCAGTGCCTTGTTCACCATGGAGGCGGAGTTGGTGCTGATGACGCGCCCCATGTCCCAGGTGGGGTGGGCCACCGCCTCCGCGGGAGTGACGTTCTCGAGCTGGGTGCGCGTGCGACCGCGGAACGGACCACCTGACGCGGTGAGCACCAGCCGGTCGACCTCGTCGGGCGTTCCTCCGCGCAGCGCCTGCGCGATCGCGGAGTGCTCGGAATCGACCGGCACGAGCTGGCCGGGGGCCGCTGCGGCACGCACGAGGGCACCGCCGGCGATCAGGGACTCCTTGTTCGCGAGGGCCAGCAGGTGCCCCGCCGCGAGCGCTGCGAGGGTGGGCGCGAGGCCGATCGATCCGGTGATCCCGTTGAGCACGACGTCGGCCTCGGGCCAGGCGGCGACGCTCGTCGCGGCATCCTGTCCGGCGAACATCTGGGGGGCGTATCCGGTGATGCCTGCGGCATCGGCTGCTGCTCCGATCGCCGCCTCGAGCTCCGCCTCCGTCGCGGACGCGACCCCGACGACGGGCGCGCGGACGGTGACGGCCTGCCGGGCGAGGAAATCGATGTTCCGCCCTCCCGCGCTGAGGCCCGCGACGCTGAAACGGTCGGGGGCCGCAGCGATGACGTCGAGCGCCTGGGTGCCGATGGAACCCGTCGAACCGAGGATCAAGACGCGCCGGTGCTGCCGGGAGGGGTTGCTGAAATCCATGGCCCCAGTATCCCGCAGTCGAGCGGGCGCCGCGCGCCGGGACCTCAGCCGCGGAACCTCGCCAGGACGCTGCGCGCGTGACGGAGGATGGGTTCGTCCACCATGCGTCCCTGGTACGTGAAGACGCCCCGCTCGTTCTCCGCGGCGGTGAGCAGGGCGCGTGCGCGCTCCACCTCGGCCTCGTCGGGCGCGAAGGCCGCCCGGACCGTCGCGACCTGGCTGGGGTGGATACAGGCCTTGGCGGCGAATCCGGAGGCGACGGCGTCGTCGGTCTCCTCGGCGAGGCCCCGGAGGTCGGAGATGTCGACGTGGACGGCGTCGATGGCCACACGGTCCGCGGCACCGGCAGCGAGGAGCACCTGCGAGCGCGCCTGGAGCGCCACGGCCCGGTACGTTCCTGCGGGTGTCCGGCTCGAGGTTCCGCCGAGGGACGCGACGAGGTCCTCCGCACCCCACATCAGTGCCGAGACGCCGTCGGTCCGCGCGATCTCGACGGCATGCACGACACCGCGGGCCGTCTCGCACAGGGCGACGACCTCGACGTCCCCGAGGGCCGAGCGGACGGCGGCGACGTGGTCCGGTGATTCCGTCTTGGCCAGCATGACCGCGCGATACCCCGTTCCGAGGACCGCCTCGCAGTCCAGGGCGAAATCCGGGGTGCCCACCGCATTGAGCCGCACGACGGTGCGGTCCGGGTCCAGGGCCGAGCCGGCGAGCGCCGCGCGCGCCGCCGGCTTGGCGCCGTGCGCGACGGCGTCCTCGAGGTCGAGGATGACGGTGTCGGAGCGCTCCGCCGCCTTGGCGTAGCGTTCCGGCCGGTCCGCCGGGCAGAACAGCAGTGCCGGGCCGAGGACGAGGCTCACTGCTCCCCGTTCCTCGTCGCCGAGGACGACCACATGAGGACCGAACGGGTGGCCGTCGCCACGATGTCCCCGTGCTGGTTGCGGCCGGTGTGGGCCATCGACACGACGCCCTGGCCGGGTCGGGACGCCGAGGGGCGGATGCCGGTGATCTCCGTCTCGGTGTAGAGCGTGTCGCCGTGGAAGAGGGGCTTCGGGAAGGCGACGTCGGTCAGCCCGAGCTGGGCGACGATGGTGCCCTGCGTGAGCTGCGAGACCGACTGTCCCACGAGGGTGGCGAGCGTCAGCATCGAGTTGACCAGTCGTTGTCCGAACGGCTGGCCCGCGGACCATGCCGCGTCGAGGTGCAGCGCCTGCGTGTTCATGGTGAGCGTGGTGAACAGGACGTTGTCCGCCTCGGTGAGCGTCCGCCCGGGGCGGTGGGCGTAGACCGCGCCGATGGTGAGTTCGTCGGCGTACAGGCCGCGCTGCTCGATGACGTGGCGCTCGGGCATGGTCCCGTTCACGGCGCGGCTCCGTCGAGCTCCACGCGCAGTGCGCTCCGGTGGCCGCGACGACCTCCTCGGGACTGACGCCCGGGGCGGTCTCGCGCAGGACGAGTCCGCCCGGCCCGACGTCGATGACCGCGAGGTCGGTCACGATGCGGTCGACACACCCCTTCCCCGTGAGGGGCAGGGAGCAGGCCTCGACGATCTTCGGCCTTCCCGACCTGTCCACGTGCTCCATCATGACGATCACCCGCTTGGCTCCGAAGACCAGGTCCATGGCCCCGCCCATACCCTTGACCATCTTGCCGGGGACCATCCAGTTGGCGAGGTCCCCGTTCTGCGCCACTTCCATGGCTCCGAGGACGGCGACGTCGACGTGTCCGCCGCGGATCATGCCGAACGAGGAGGCGGAGTCGAAGAAGGCCGCCCCGGCGTTGGCCGTGACGGTCTCCTTCCCTGCATTGATGAGGTCCGGATCCACGGCGTCCTCCGTGGGGTAGGGCCCGACACCGAGAATGCCGTTCTCGCTGTGCAGGACCACCTCGACCCCGTCCGGGATGTAGTTGGGGATGAGGGTGGGCATACCGATACCGAGGTTGACGTACTGACCGTTCTCGAGTTCCCGGGCGACCCTTGCCGCGAGCTCGGTGCGCGTGAGTGCCATGGTCATGCTCCTTCGGGTGCAGTGGAGTCCGAGGGCGAGACCGTTCGCTTCTCGACGCGCTTCTCGGTACCCGGGGCCAGCACCACGCGCTGGACGAAGATGCCCGGCGTGTGGACCGAGCCGGGATCGAGCTCGCCGGGTTCCACGAGTTCCTCCACCTCCGCGATGGTGATGCGGCCGGCCTGTGCGCACAGCGGGTTGAAGTTCATCGCGGTCGCGGAGAAGACGAGGTTGCCGTGGCGGTCCCCCTTCCAGGCATGGACCAGCGCGTAGTCCGGTCGCAGCGACTCCTCCAGCACGTAGTCGACACCGTCGAAGGACCTGACCTCCTTGGGCGCGGATGCGACGGTCACATTCCCCTCGGAGTCGTAGCGCTGCGGCAGGCCGCCCTCGCTGACCTGGGTGCCGACGCCCGCCGGCGTGTAGAAGGCCGGGATCCCCGCACCTCCGGCCCTCAGCTTCTCGGCGAGGGTGCCCTGAGGTGTGAGTTCGACCTCGAGTTCACCGGAGAGGTACTGGCGCGCGAACTCCCTGTTCTCGCCGACGTAGGAACTGATGGTCCGGCGGATGCGGTGGTCCGACAGGAGGATGCCGAGCCCCCAGTCGTCCACGCCGCAGTTGTTGCTCACGGTCTCGAGGTCCGCCGTGCCCTGGGCGTGCAGCGCTTCGATCAGCGCCACCGGGATCCCGCACAGGCCGAACCCGCCGACCGCGAGGGACGCCCCGTCGGGGATGTCCGCAACGGCCTCCGCCGCACTGTCCACCACTTTGTCGATCACTGCTTCTCCTTCGCGTTGACGCGGATACCCGCCCTGCACGCCGGGCCGATGGGACTAGAGGCCGAGCTCCCGCGCGATCAGCATGAGCTGGACCTCCGTGGTCCCCTCACCGATCTCGAGGATCTTCGAGTCACGGTAGTGCCTGGACACGACGAACTCGTTGATGAAACCGTAGCCTCCGAAGATCTGGGTCGCATCGCGTGCGTTGTCCATCGCCGCCTCCCCCGCCACGAGCTTGGCGATCGAGGCCTGCGTCTTGAACGGCTTGCCGGCGAGCATCCGGGATGCGGCGTCGTAGTAGGCCAGCCGGGCGGTGTGCGCACGGACCTGCATGCGCGCGATCTTGAACTGGATGGACTGGTAGGAACCGATGGTGCTGCCGAACGCCCTCCGCTCCCCGGCGTAGCGGATCGACTGCTCGACGCAGCCCTGCGCCGCGCCCGTGGCCAGGGCGGCGATGGCGATCCGTCCCTCGTCGAGGATCTGCAGGAAGTTGGCGTAGCCGCGGCCCCTCGCGCCGAGCAGGTTCGCTTCGGGTACCCGGACGTCCTTGAGCGTGAGCGGATGGGTGTCCGACGCGTTCCAGCCCACCTTGTTGTAGGCCTTCTCCGCGGTGAAACCCGGGGTGTCGGAGGGCACCAGGATGGTGGAGATCTCCTTCTTCACGGACCCGTCCGGACGTTCCGACGTGCCCGTGACGGCGGTGACTGTCACGAGGGAGGTGATGTCGGTCCCCGAGTTCGTGATGAACTCCTTGGTCCCGTTGACGACCCACTCGGTGCCGGCGGCACCTTGCTCGAGCTTCGCCGTCGTCCTGGTACCCGAGGCGTCGGACCCGGCCTCGGACTCCGTGAGGCCGAACCCGCCGAGGGCACTGCCGGCGGCGAGGGACGGCAGCCACTGCTGCTTCTGCTCCTCCGTGCCGAACCGGTAGATGGGCATGGCCCCGAGCGAGACCCCGGCTTCCAGCGTGATGGCGACCGACTGGTCCACGCGGGCCAGCTGTTCGAGCGCGAGGCACAGGGCGAAGTAGTCCCCGCCCATTCCCCCGTACTCCTCGGGGAAGGGAAGCCCGAAGAGGCCCATGTCGCCCATCTGCTCGACGACCTCGTAGGGGAAGCTGTGCTCGGCGTCGTGCTTGGCGGAGACCGGCGCGACGACGTCGTCCGCGAACTCGCGCACGGTGTCGACGAGGTCCTGGTATTCCTCGCTGAGTTCGAAATTCATGCTGCGTTGCCTTCCGTGGAACCGGGTGTGGGGCTGGATGCTGAGCTGGTCGTGGGGAGTGCCTCGATGGTCGCTACGACCTGCTGCGCCCGAACGAGGTCGCCGGGTCTCAGGGACAGGCGGACGACGCCGGACAGGGCGGCGGTGAGCTGGTGCTCCATCTTCATGGCCTCGACGGCGACGAGGACGTCACCGGCCTGGACGGTCTGACCGTCCGCGACGGACACGGACACGACGGTGCCCGGCATGGGGCTTCGCACGAGCGGGTCGGCTGCGCCTTCCTCGCGCGAGATGGCGGACAGCGCAGCGTCGAGCAGCTCGCGCCGGCTCGGGCGGCGTATCCGGACCGACCAGCCCGCGTCGCCCAGCCAGACGGTGTCCCCGGCGACGTGGTGGTGCCGGCGCATGCGTAGGCCGTCGATGGCAGCTCCGCCGGTATCGACGCTAACGGTGACTGCGACGCCGTCGACGGTCGCCGCCCACGCGGGACCCGCGCGCAGCAGGTGGACCGTCGTGGTACCGCCCTCGTGTTCGAGCGGCACGGCGCGGGGCCGGGCCGGGCCAGGCGGAAGCCGTCGCCGCGGTGCCATGCAGAGCCGTCCGCGACGGATGGTTCCGCCTCGACCAGCAGGACCGCGGCGAGCGCGAGGTCGCCAGCAGTGGGGTGCCTGAAGGCGAGTGCGGGCAGCTTCCGCTCGATCAGCGTGGTGTCGAGCCGCGCGGCGCGGACGTCGTCGTCGGTGACGAGCAGGCGCAGGTACTCGATGTTCGTCTCCACGCCCAGCACCACGGTCCCCGCGAGTGCGGCGTCCAGCCGGTCGAGGGCCTGCCCGCGGTCGGAGCCCCAGGCGATGACCTTGGCCACCATCGGATCGTACGACGACGACACCGTCCCGCCGGGCAGCAGCGAGCTGTCCACCCGGATGCCTTCCCCTGCCGGCTCCGTGAGTGCCAGGATGCTGCCCGTCGACGGGAGGAACCCGGCCTCCGGGTTCTCGGCGTAGACACGCGCCTCGACGGCGTGACCCGTGAGGACGACGTCCTCCTGCGTCAGCGAGAGCTCCTCCCCGGCGGCGATGCGGATCTGCCACTCGACGAGGTCCACACCTGTCACCAGTTCGGTGACCGGGTGTTCGACCTGCAGGCGCGTGTTCATCTCCATGAAGAAGAACTCGTCCGGAGCGGTGTCGGAGACGAGGAACTCGACCGTGCCGGCCCCGGTGTAGTCGACGCTTCGTGCCGCGTCACAGGCCGCCTCGCCGATCCGCCGGCGCGTGGCCTCGTCGAGCAGGGCGGACGGCGCCTCCTCGATGACCTTCTGGTGCCGGCGCTGCAGGGAACACTCACGCTCACCGAGATGGATGACCGATCCGTGTCCGTCCGCGAGCACCTGGACCTCGATATGGCGGGGCCGTTCGATGAGGCGCTCGAGGAACAGGGTGTCGTCGCCGAAGGCGCGGGCGGCGACCCGCCGGGCCGTGGCGAGGGTCTCGTGCAGCCCATCGGCGTCGTGGACGGCGTGCATGCCCTTGCCGCCACCGCCCGCGGACGGCTTGATCAGGAGGGGGAAGCCGATGTCCGCGGCGGCCCGGAGGAGGTCGTCGTCGGTCAGTCCGGGCTCGGCGATGCCAGGCACCACGGGTACGCCGAATCCGGCCACGTGGTTCTTCGAGCGGATCTTGTCACCCATCACGTTGAGCGCATGCACGGACGGCCCGATGAAGACGATCCCTGCATCCTTCAGTGCCTCGGCGAATCCGGCGTTCTCGCTGAGGAACCCGTATCCCGGGTGGACCGCTCCGGCTCCGGTCCGGAGGCACGCCTCGATGACGGCCGGGATGGAGAGGTAGCTGTCCGTGGGCGCCGCACCGCCGATGCGGACGACGACGTCCGCCTCGAGCACGTGGCGGGCACCGGCGTCGGCGTCGCTGTACACGGCGACGGAGCGCAGCCCGAGCGCGCGGACGGAGCGGAGAACCCGCACGGCGATCTCGCCGCGGTTCGCCACGAGGACGGTGTCGAAGGGCCGGGTCGGGATCGGCTGGGTCACGCTGGAGGTCATTTGGTCACATCCGGAAGAGGCCGAAGGAGGTGTCGGGCAGTGGCGCGTTGGCGCAGACGTCGAGTGCCAGACCGAGCACGGTCCGGGTGTCGGCCGGATCGATCACGCCGTCGTCCCAGAGGCGGGCCGACGAGTAGTAGGGGTTGCCCTGCGCCTCGTACTGGTCCCGGATGGGCGCGCGGAACGCCTCCTCGTCGTCGGCGGACCACTCCTCGCCGCGCGCCTCGAGCTGGTCCCGCTTCACCGTCGCCAGGACGGAGGACGCCTGGTTGCCGCCCATCACGGAGATCCGGCTGGCGGGCCACATCCAGAGGAAGCGCGGGGAGAACGCCCTCCCGCACATCGAGTAGTTGCCGGCACCGAAGGAACCGCCGACGACGACGGTCAGTTTCGGTACCCGGCAGGTCGCGACGGCGGTGACCATCTTGGCGCCGTTCTTCGCGATGCCCCCGGCCTCGTAGTCCTTGCCGACCATGAAGCCGGACAGGTTCTGCAGGAACACCAGCGGGGTGCCGCGCTGGTCGCAGAGCTCGATGAAGTGCGCGCCCTTGAGGGCCGACTCGCTGAACAGGACGCCGTTGTTGGCGACGATGCCCACGCGGTGACCGTGGATCGTCGCGAAGCCCGTCACCAAAGTGGTCCCGTACTCCCGCTTGAACTCGTGGAAGAGGGAGCCGTCGACGATCCGGGCGATGATCTCCCGCGCGTCGTAGGCGGCGTTGACGTCCGTCGGTACGGCACCGTAGAGCTCGTCCTGCCGCGCGACGGGCTCCGCCACCCGGACGCCCGCGCCGGGCAGGGCGGGGATCGCCGCGGCGGGCGCCAGCGTGGCGATGATGTCACGGACGATCTCCAGCGCGTGCTGGTCGTTCTCCGCCAGGTGGTCCGTGACACCGGACACGCGCGAGTGGACGTCTCCGCCGCCGAGCTCCTCAGCCGTGACGACCTCGCCGATCGCGGCCTTCACGAGCGGCGGCCCGCCCAGGAAGATGGTGCCCTGGTTGCGGACGATGACGGTTTCGTCGCTCATGGCGGGTACGTAGGCACCCCCGGCGGTACAGCTGCCCAGGACCGCCGCGATCTGCGGGATCTTGCGCGCCGACATGGTGGCCTGGTTGTAGAAGATCCGGCCGAAGTGGTTGCGGTCGGGGAAGACGTCGTCCTGCCGCGGGAGGAAGGCTCCACCGGAATCGACGAGGTACACGCAGGGCAGGTTGTTCTCAAGGGCGATCTCCTGCGCGCGGAGGTGCTTCTTCACCGTCATCGGGTAGTAGGTGCCGCCCTTGACGGTGGCGTCGTTCGAGATCACGAGCACGTGGCGTCCGTGGACCAGCCCGATCCCCGCGATGACACCGGCGCCCGGGCATTCGTCGTCGTACATGCCGTTCGCAGCCAGCGGCGCGATCTCCAGGAAGGGGCTGCCGTCGTCGAGCAGCTGGTCTATCCGTTCACGCGGGAGCAGCTTGCCCCGGGCCAGGTGCCGTTCCCGGGCTCGCTCGGGACCTCCGAGGGCTGCAGTGGCCAGGCGACGCCGCAGGTCCCGGACGAGTTCCGTCTGGGCCGCGCTGTTGGCAACGAACGCCGCTGAGAGCGGATCGACCTTCGACGTCAGGGTCTCCATCGACTACTTCCTCGCACGCGGTTCAGTTAGCATTCACTAACCGGGATCAGGTTAGTGGTCATTAACCAGAATGTCCATCAGAATGAGGAGGACGACTCCCCCGGCGCACGACAAGGACCTGCATGGAGGCACTGCCCGCCCACTACCGCGCGACCGGTCGAAGCATCGCCAAGGCCTCCCGTCGAGCGGCCCTCCTCGATGCCGCCGCCCAGCTGTTCGCCGACCGCGGCTACAACGGGGTGTCCATCGAGGATCTCGGAGCGGCTGCGGGAGTGAGCGGACCCGCCGTCTACCGCCACTTCACGGGCAAGCCGTCCGTGCTCTCCGCCCTCCTCACCGGCGTCAGCGAGGATCTGCTCGAAGGGGGCAGGGCGGTAGCCGCGGAGGCACCCACCCCGGAGGAGGCACTGCGGCAGCTCATCCGGTTCCAGGTCGAGTTCGCCCTCAGCAACGCCAACGTGATCCGCGTCCAGGACCGGGACCTCGCCTCGCTCCCGCACGACGACGAACGCGCCGTGCGCTCCCTGCAGCGCAGCTACGTGCAGGTGTGGGTGGACCAGCTCGCGGCGTACCGCCCCGACACCGAGCGCTCACTCCTCCGGCGCAGGGTGCATGCGGTGTTCGGTTTGATCAACTCGACGCCCCACACCGCGCACGGCACCACCTCCGCTGGCGACCGGGACCTCCTCCAGGAACTGCTGCAGGACATGGCATGGGCTGCCCTGACGGTGGAACGTCGGCCCCCGCCCGCATCCCGCACCGCCTAGTACGCTGAAGCCACGAAATGTTCCGGCCGGGCGTATGCCCGGCCACCCCACCGACTGAAAGTACCGCCGTGATCACGCTACGTCCCGTTGAAGCTTCCGACCTCGACGCGTTCTTCTCGCACCAGCTGGACCCGAGCGCGAACCACATGGCGGCGTTCGGGGCGAAGAACCCCGCGGACCGTGGCGTCTTCGACAACCACTGGCAGGACATCCTCAACGACGCCAAGATCACTGTGCGCTCCATCCTCTCGGACGGGGAGGTCGTCGGCAGCATCCTCGCGTACCACGACGGTGACGTCCCGGAGATCAGCTACTGGATCGACCGCTCCCGCTGGGGCCAGGGCGTCACCACCGCCGCCGTCGGCCAGTTCCTGAACGAGGTCACCGATCGGCCCATCAGGCGCGCGCCGTCGCGGACAACACGAGCTCCATCCGGATCCTCGAACGCTGGGGCTTCCAGCACGTCGGCGAGACCCAGGGCTTCGCCCCCGCCCGCGGCGCCGTGGTCCGCGAACTCATCCTCGAACTGCCGTAGACCGCCCGCCGCCCTGGAAGGACGACGCGCGGCGCGTGGCAGGCTAGACCATCGTGAGGACCATCGCCGGGTTCCGCAGGATGGTGCCGACGTCGGACAGGAAGCGGGAACCCTGTTCCCCGTCGACGAGCCGGTGGTCGAACGACAGGCTGAGCGTCATGACGGACCGCAGGGCGACGGCGCCCTGGTACTCCCAGGGCATGCTCCGCACCGCGCCCATGGCGAGGATGGCGGCCTCGCCCGGATTGAGGATCGGGGTGCCCGCGTCGATGCCGAAGACCCCGATGTTCGTGATGGAGATGGTGCCGCCCGACAGCTCGGCGGGAGCCGTCTTCCCCGCGCGGGCTGTCTCGGTCAGTGTCCCCAGGGCCCGTGCGAGGTCCACCAGGGCGAGTGACTGCGCCGCCTTGATGTTCGGCACGAGCAGTCCCCTCGGCGTCGCCGCGGCGATCCCGAGGTTGACGTCCGCGTACTGCACGATCTCCTGCGCCGCGTCGTCCCAGGACGAGTTGAGGGTCGGATTCCGCGCGACGGCGATGCACACGGCCTTCGACACGATCGTCAGCGGCGTCACCCTCGTGCCGTCGAAGGCACGTCCCGCCTTCAGCTCGGCGAGCAGTTCCATGGTCGGCGTGACGTCGATGGTGAGGAACTCGGTCACATGCGGCGCGGTGAACGCGCTCGCGACCATGGCCGCTGCCGTGTGCTTCCGCATCCCCCGGATCGGTGTGCGGGTCTCCCCCGGCGACGCAGGTGCCGACGAGGACGACGGCGGCGGGGAAGCGGCGGCCGCGGGAGCAGCACCCGCGGGAGCGAGGGCGGCGAGGACATCGGTGCGGGTGATGAGGGATCCGGGCCCGTTCCCGTGAGGTCGTCGAGCGACACTCCGAGGTCGCGCGCGAGTTTGCGGACCGGCGGCGTGGAGCGCGGGCGCTCGGTGCGGCGCCCGGCGTCGTGCTGGGGCAGGGGCACTGCCGGACGAACCGCTGGAAGGGACGCGGGAACCGATACCCGGGTCGCCGCGGGCGCTCCCGGAACGGACGCGAGCGCACGGGTACGCCGCTGAGGACGCCCGCCCTTCTCGACGGCGGCTCCGTACCCCACGAGGTTCGGTTCCCGCTTCGCAGGAACTCCTCCCCGGAGGGGACGGGCCGAACCGCTCCGGCGTCGTCGTGCGCGACCGCGAAGGACACGATCGTCGCTCCGACGTCGACGACGGCGCGGCTGCCTCGTGCAGGCGCACCACGGTACCGGCATACGGTGACGGAAGTTCGACCACGGCCTTGGCGGTCTCGACGTCGGCGATGACCTGGTTCAGTTCCACGGTGTCGCCCTCGGCAACATGCCAGCGCACGATCTCCGATTCGGTCAGCCCCTCCCCGAGGTCGGGCAGGCGGAATTCCCGGACGCGGGTGGTGGACTCCGGCGCGGCGGTCATTGTGCCGCTCCCCGGTTCTCGAGCCCGCTGAGGGAGTTCGGCCGTCGCAGGACCCGGTCCACGCCGTCCAGGATCCTGTCGAGGTCGGGCAGGTGGTGGAACTCGAGCTTCGAGTAGGGGTACGGGATGTCGAAGCCGGTGATGCGGACCGGGGCATGCTCGAGGTGGTCGAAGCACCGCTCCGTGATGCTGCCGCGATCTCCGCTCCGAGCCCGCCGGACTGGGCCGCCTCGTGCGTGACGACGAGGCGCCCGGTCTTCCGGACCGAGGCCTCGATGGTCGCGAAATCGATCGGGGCGAGGGAGCGAAGGTCGATGACCTCGAGGGAGATGCCGTCGTCGGACGCCGCGACGGCGGCGTCCCGCGCGGTCGGGACCAGCGGACCGTAGGTCACGAGCGTGACGTCGGTGCCCTCGGTGACCACGCGGGCCGCACCCATGTCCGACGACGGCGGCGCCACGGACTCGTCGACCTCTCCCTTGACGTGGTAGCGGCGCTTGGGCTCGAAGTACAGGACGGGATCGTCGCTGGCGATCGCCTGCTGGATCATCGTGTAGGCGTCCTGCGGGTTCGAGACGCTCACGACGCGCAGCCCCGACGTGTGGGTGAAGTAGGCCTCGGGCGACTCCGAATGGTGCTCCGGGGACCCGATGCCGCCGCCGAAGGGAACGCGGATGGTGATCGGCATCTTCACGGCTCCCTGCGTGCGGTAGTGCAGCTTGGCCACCTGGCAGACGATCTGGTCGAAGGCGGGGTAGATGAAGCCGTCGAACTGGATCTCCACGACGGGGCGGTACCCGCGGTACGCCATGCCGACGGCGGTGCCCATGATGCCGGCCTCGGCGAGCGGGCTGTCCAGGACACGGTGGGGGCCGAAGTCCTTCTGCAGCCCGTCGGTGATCCGGAAGACGCCGCCGAGCTTCCCGATGTCCTCACCCATGAGGATCACTTTCGGGTCGTCGTCCATGGCGCGGCGCAGGCCTGCGTTGATCGCGCGGCCGAAGGTCATGACGGACATCAGCGGAGTCCTTCCTGAGGGGAAGCGGCGAAGGAGGCGAGGTACCTCTCGTAGTGGTCCTGCTGGCGCTCGAGCCACGAGTTCGGCTCGCTGTACACGTGCCGGAAGACATCGGACGGAGCCGGCTCGGCATCGACAGGCAGCCCTCGCGCAGTTCCGCGGCGACGGCGTCGGCCTTCGCCGTCACGGAGTCGGTGTAGGCGGCCTCGAGCAGTCCGAGGGAGTCGAGCAGGGTCGCGAGGCGGGCCAGCGGGTCGCGGGCCGCCCAGTCCTCGAGCTCGTTCGCGTCGCGGTACCGCGTGGGGTCGTCCGCCGTCGTGTGCGGCCCCATGCGGTAGGTGACGGCCTCGATGAAGGTGGGGCCGCCTCCGGCACGTGCCCGGGCAAGGGCCTCCCGGGTGACCGCGAGGCAGGCCAGGACGTCGTTGCCGTCCACCCGGACCGACGGGATGCCGAAGCCCGGGGCGCGGCGCGCGATGGGCACGTGCGCCTGCAGCCCCACCGGCTCCGAGATGGCCCAGTGGTTGTTCTGGCAGAAGAACACCACGGGCGCCTGGTAGCTCGCGGCGAACACCATGGCCTCGTTGACGTCGCCCTGGCTCGTCGCGCCGTCGCCGAAGTAGCTCACGGCCACCGAGTCCGCGCCATCGGTGAGGATGCCCATCGCGTACCCGGTCGCGTGCAGCGTCTGGGCGCCGATGATGACCTGGGGTGTCGCCATGTTGATCGTGTAGGGGTCCCAGCCCGACGAGGCGTTGCCCCGCCAGACGCGCAGGATGTCGGCCAGATCCACTCCACGGCAGTACGCGACGGCGTTCTCGCGGTAGCTGGAGAACACGAAGTCGTCGGAGCGCAGGGCGCGTCCGGAGCCGATCTGCGCTGCCTCCTGCCCGAGCAGCGGAGGCCACAGGGCGAGCTCACCCTGGCGCTGCAGCGCCGTCGCCTCGGCGTCGATCCGCCGGACCACGACCATGTCCTCGTACAGCTTCTGCAGCGCTGGACCGTCCACGTCGGCGACGAGGGCGTCGTAGTGGGCGTGGGGGTGCCGGGCGCCGAGGTGGTCGATGAGTTGCACGAGGTCATCCGCACCGGGGCGGGCGGGACCGGGGAGGACCGTCCCGGTGGCCGGGGAGGCCTCGGCCGTTGCGCCGTCGTTCGCTTCGTTCGATCCCGACTGGTGCCGGGCGCCGTCCTGGTCCATCGCACGCAACCTTCGCACTCGCAGACAACTCCCCGGCGGCTGTCCGCGCGACCCGGAGAGCTCCGGGCGCCTTTACCCGAAGTGAGTGTGACCCTACTCACAGGCAACAGGTGGCACAACCGTTTCGTCTTCGACTGAGCACCTTGCACCATTCCGGCTCGGTGCCTCGTGTTAGCGTTGCGCACTATGCAACCCCTGGACCTGACCGACACGCGGCTCCTGCAGTCCATGGCCAAGGATCCCCGGCGGACCGTCGTCGCTCTCGCGCAGAAGCTGGGGCTCTCCCGGAACACCGTGCAGGCGCGCATGGCGCAACTCGAGAAGAAGTCGGTCTTCCTGTCCTTCGAGCGGCGCATCAACACGGTGTCGCTCGGCTACCCGCTGACCGCCTTCATCCACGTCCACGTGCAGCAGCAGAAACTGGCGGCCATCACGCACAGCATCGCCGCGGTGCCCGAGGTCATCGAAGCCTTCGGCATCACGGGCCAGGCGGACATCCTGGTGCGCGTGGTCGCGGTTGACGCCGAGGACCTCTTCCGCATCAACGGCAAGATCCTCGCGTGCGATGGCGTCGAGCGCTGCGACACGTCCCTCGCGATGGGTGAACTCATCCCCTTCCGCGTCGAGCCCCTGCTCGCACGCGGGCCGCGGGCGGTCCCCTGAGCGTGCCCGCCGACGGCGAAGGCCGCCCCACCTCGCGGTGGAGCGGCCTTCTCCGTGCTATTCCGTGCGGTTCCGTCAGTGGTCGGTCGCCTTCTCGGCTCCGACACCCGTCAGGGAGCGCACCTCCATCTCGGCCTGCTTCATCGGATCCTCCTGCGTGCGGGAGAGCACCGTGCCCAGCCAGCCGAGGAAGAACGCCAGCGGGATCGAGACGATACCCGGGTTGCTGAGCGGGAAGAGGGAGAAGTCGGCGCCCTGGATCATCGACTTCTCGCCGCCGGAGACGACGGGCGAGAGGGCGATGAGCAGGATGGCCGAACCGAGCCCGCCGTACATGCTCCAGACCGCGCCCTGGGTGTTGAACTTCTTCCAGAACAGCGAGTAGAGGATGGTCGGCAGGTTGGCGCTGGCCGCCACGGCGAAGGCGAGCGCCACGAGGAACGCGACGTTCTGTCCCTGCGCTCCGATGCCACCGGCGATCGACAGCAGACCGATCACGACGACGGTGCGACGCGCCACCTTCACCTCGCCGTCGGGGTCCACCCTGTCCTTGCGGATGACGCTCGCGTAGATGTCGTGCGCGAACGACGCCGCGGCGGTGATGGTCAGGCCCGCGACGACCGCGAGGATCGTGGCGAACGCGACGGCGGAGATCAGTCCGAGGAGGATGGACCCGCCCAGCTCGAAGGCCAGCAGCGGTGCAGCGGAGTTGACGCCTCCCGGTGCGGCCAGGATGCGCTCCGATCCGATCAGCGCACTGGCGCCGTAGCCCAGCACCAGGGTGAAGAGGTAGAACGCACCGATGAGCCAGATGGCCCAGACGACGGAACGTCGGGCTTCCTTCGCCGTCGGCACCGTGTAGAAGCGCATGAGCACGTGCGGCAGGGCCGCGGTACCCAGCACCAGTGCGAGCGCGAGGGACAGGAAGTCGAGTCGCGTGATGGCGCTGAGGCCGTACTGCAGGCCCGGGCTCGTGATCGCGGCATTGCCCGAGGTCTCGATGGCGGCACCCAGCAGGGTCGAGAGGTTGAAGCCGTGCAGCGCCAGGACCCAGATGGTCATGATGAACGCGCCCGCGATCAGCAGGCAGGCCTTGATGATCTGGACCCAGGTGGTACCCTTCATCCCGCCGATCAGTACGTACATGATCATCAGGACGCCGACCACCGTGATGACCAGGGACTGGCCTAGGCGGTCGTTGATGCCCAGCAGGAGCGAGACGAGTCCGCCGGCTCCGGCCATCTGCGCGAGGAGGTAGAAGAAGCAGACCGCCAGGGTGGTGATGGCCGCCGCGATGCGCACGGGGCGCTGCTTGAGGCGGAAGGACAGGACGTCGGCCATGGTGAACTTGCCGGTGTTCCTCAGCAGTTCCGCGACCAGCAGGAGAGCCACGAGCCAGGCGACGAGGAAGCCGATCGAGTACAGGAATCCGTCGTAGCCGTTGATCGCGATGGCTCCGACGATGCCGAGGAAGGACGCCGCCGACAGGTAGTCACCGGCGATGGCGGTACCGTTCTGGCCACCCGTGAAGGAACGCCCTGCCGCGTAGTAGTCCGCAGCGGTCTTGTTGTTGCGGCTGGCCCGCAGCACGATCACGAGGGTGATCGCGACGAACAGGCCGAAGATGGCGATGTTGAGCAGCGGAGAGCCGACGGTCGTGACCTCGGCGGTCTGGAGCGGCACGCGGACGCCCGCACTGGTGATGGTGATCATTTCTTGCCACCTGCTGGATCGATGAATACTTCGGGGGCGGCTTCCTCGAGCTCATGCCGGATCTTCGCGGCGATGGGGTCGAGTCGCTTGTTGGCATAGCTGACGTACCACATGGTGATGGCGAAGGTGCTGACGAACTGCAGCAGCCCCAGGATGATGCCGATGTTGATGTTGCCCCACACCGGCGTGGCCATGAAGTCGTGCGCGTAGTCCGCCAGCAGGACGTAGGCGAAGTACCAGAGCAGGAAGAACACTGCCATGGGGAAGACGAAGCTGCGGTGGCGCTTGCGCAGTTCCTTGAACTGCTCGGTCTGCTGGACTTCGGTGAAGTCGACGGCAGCACCGGAGCCGGGATCCGGCTCTACTGGGTGCGAACCCATGGTTCCTCCTTTTTCTCGGGACGTCACCCCGGCCGCCGTGGGGCAGCGTCGCCGCACAGGGGAGGCACGTCGGTGTGACTCCCATCACTGTGCGGGACGAGCCCTACGCTCACCAGCCGCACCGCGCGGCTGGTCGGTGAGCGCGCCGCCGGGTGCGGTGAACGGTCGTCCGGGGCGGCGAACGGCGGGAACGGGCGGCCGTTACGCTGGAACCATGTTCAGCGCCGCCGTCGACACCGCCCTGGTGTGCGCCGTCGCCGTCATCACCCTCGCCGTCGTCGCCTCGCTCGGATTCCGTCTCTCCCGCTCCTACCGCGACCTCGGATCCGACGCGGACCGGGCCACCTACGCGACCCTCCATACGGCCGCCCTCGCATCCGAACACCTGCGCGAAGGACTCACTGCGGCGGGTGCGGCGAAAGCCGCCCGGCATCTTCGCGGACTCCTGCGCTGCGACATCCTGATGATCAGTGACGATGCCGCCGTGCTGGCGTGGGACGGCGGGCGCGGCAGCGGGACCCCCGACGTCATGCCGCTGGTCCGGCAGGTCCTCGAGAGCGGCCGGACCCGGATCGTGCGACGCCAGCGCCTCGACGCCGCGGGCCTGACGGACCTCGGCGAGCTCGTGCTGTCCCCCGTCCGCGTCGACGACAGGGTGGTCGGCACCGTCGGTGCATTCGCGGGTGACGTGAACGCAGGTCTCGTCAGGGCCACCAACGAACTCGCCGGCTGGGTCTCCACGCAGGTCGAACTCGCGGAGCTCGGTTCCTCCCGTCGGCTCCTCGCCGAGGCCGAGGTGCGGGCGCTGCGCGCACAGATCAGTCCGCACTTCATCTACAACTCGCTGAACGCCATCGCGTCCTTCATCAACACGGACCCGGCGCGTGCCCGCGAGCTCGTGGTCGAGTTCGCCGACTTCACGCGCTACTCGTTCCGCCGCCACGGTGATTTCACCACCGTGGCCGAGGAACTGCGCAGCATCGACCGCTATCTCCTGCTGGAGCGCGCACGCTTCGGCGACCGGCTCAAGGTCAGCCTCGAGATCGGGCCGGAGGTCCTCAGCACCGTGATCCCCTTCCTCAGCCTCCAGCCCCTCGTCGAGAACGCGGTGCGGCACGGGCTGGACTCCAAGGACGGCGTCGGGAACATCACGATCACGGCCCACGACGTCGGTCCCTTCGCGGAGGTGACCATCGAGGACGACGGCGTCGGTATCGAGCCCGACCACCTGCGCTCGGTCCTCGCCGGACACACGGAGGGAGTTCACGTGGGCCTGCGGAACGTGGACTCCCGCCTGCGCCAGGTGTACGGCGACGACTACGGGCTCGTCATCGACACGGCCCCCGGTGCGGGCACCCTCATCACCATGCGCGTCCCGAAGTCGCAACCCGACCATCAGGCGTGAGACGCGTAACCTAGGACACATGGTCAACGTTGTCATCGCCGATGATGAGCTCCCCGCCGTCGAGGAGCTGGCCTTCCTGCTCGGCAAGGACGCCCGGATCGGCACCATCCACCGCGCGTCCAGCGGCGCCGAGGCCCTGCGGGCGCTGGAACAGCACAGTGTCGACGCCCTGTTCCTCGACATCCACATGCCGTCGTTGTCCGGCCTCGACATCGCCCGCGTGATCTCCCGCTTCAGCCGCCCGCCCGCCGTCGTCTTCGTCACGGCCGACGAGGACCGCGCCCTCGAGGCGTTCGAGCTGCGCGCCGTCGACTACCTCCTCAAGCCCGTCCGCACCGAGCGGCTCGCGGAGTCCGTGCGCCGGGTCTGCGAACTGATGGAGGGCTCGACGGCGGCACCGGAGGTCATCACGGTGGACCAGGGCGGCGTGAGCCGCATGATCCGGCGCGACGAGGTCCGCTACGTCCAGGCCCAGGGGGACTACGCGCGGCTGCACACCTCCGAGGCGAGCTACCTCATCCGCATCCCGCTCAACGACCTCGAGCGCCAGTGGGCCGAGGCCGGGTTCCTCCGCACGCACCGCTCCTACCTGGTGGCCATGGACCAGGTCCGCAAGGTCCGCATCGGGGCCGGCCGCGCCAGTCTCTTCGTTGGTGACGCCGAGTTACCGGTCAGCCGTCGGCACCTGCCGGACGTCCGCGAGAAGCTCGAGGCGACCCGGCTCCGTCCGAGCCACTGATCCCGCGCCCGTGCATCCCTTTCCAGCCGACCCCCTGCCGTCCGGGCGGGCAGCAGCGTGACGCCCGATCAGGACGGCGCTCCCCGACGCGTCCGCGTCACCGCTCCCCGGACGGCGGCGCGCCGGGCGGGTGCGTCCTTCCCGGTGGCGCGCGAGATGGCCGAGCAGTCCGAGGTGGGCCAGCTGTTCGTGGCCTCCCTGATCAGGTCGCAGCTGCGCCTGGCGCTCGTGGTGGCCGGAGGGTTCCTGGTGATCCTCATCGGGATCCCGGTGCTGCTCGCCCTGTTCCCCGACATCAACACCGTGACGATCCTGACCGTACCCATCCCCTGGCTCCTGCTGGGACTCGGCATCTATCCCCTCGTGATCGGCTGCGCCGTGCTCTACGTGCGCAGTGCCTCCCGCAACGAACGGCGCTTCCAGGACCTCGTCCACGATGACTGACGCCCTGCACGACGGCGCCCTGCAGCTGAGCCCCGCCGTCGGCTTCACCGCCCTCGTGCTCGTCGCCCTCAGTACCGTGCTCATCGGCATCTACGGACTGCGTATCTCGCGTACCACCGGCGACTTCTATGTCGCCTCGCGCACCGTGCGGCCGTGGTGGAACGCGTCGGCCATCGGCGGCGAGTACCTGTCCGCCGCGAGCTTCCTCGGCGTCGCGGGCCTCATCCTCATCTCGGGCGTCGACGCCCTCTGGTTCCCCATCGGCTACACCGCGGGCTACCTCATGCTCCTGCTGTTCGTCGCCGCTCCGCTCCGCCGGTCGGGGGCATACACCATCCCGGACTTCGCGCAGGCGAGACTGGATTCGCTCCTGGTGCGGCGGGTCACGAGCATGCTCGTCGTCGTCGTGGGCTGGCTCTACATCGTGCCGCAGCTGCACGGCGCCGCCCTGACCGTGCGTATCACCACGGGCCTGCCGTCGTGGGTGGGGCCGCTGGCCGTCGTCGTCGTCGTGTGCCTCAGCGTCATGACGGGCGGGATGCGGTCGATCACCTTCGTGCAGGCTTTCCAGTACTGGCTCAAGCTGACGGCCCTCGCTGTCCCGGTGGTGTTCATCCTGTTCCGGCTGAGCGCCGACGGCGGACCGATCACCGCGGGTGGCAGCGCCTTCACCGCCGACCTCAACACGACGGCGGACGCTTCCCTCTACGGCACCATCTCCCTCGTCATCGCCCTGCTGTTCGGCACCCTGGGCCTGCCGCACGTGCTCGTGCGTTTCTACACGAACCCGGACGGGGCGTCGGCCCGGCGGACCACGCTCATCGTCCTCGGTCTGCTCTCGGTGTTCTACCTGTTCCCCACGGTGTACGGCATCCTGGGCCGGATCCACACGCCCGAACTCGCTGCGGAGGGGACCGCGGACGCCACGGTCCTGCTCCTACCGGGCCGGATCTTCGACGGCGCCACGGGCGACCTGCTGTCCGCACTCGTCACGGCGGGCGCGTTCGCTGCGTTCCTCTCGACCACGAGCGGACTCGTGGTCTCGCTCGCCGGAGTGGTGAGTCAGGAGTTCTTCCAGGGGAGCGTGAAGGGCTTCCGGCGGGCCGCACTCCTGTCGGCACTCATTCCGCTCGTCTTCGCGCTGCTGACCGACAGCCTCGCACTCGCCGGCAGCGTCGGATCCGTCTTCGCCTTCACGGCGTCGACGATCTGCCCGCTGCTGCTGCTCGGCATCTGGTGGCGGGGGCTGACCGACGTCGGCGCCGTCGGGGGCATGCTGACCGGGGCCGTACTGTGCGGCGGGGCGATCGCTGCGACGGCCCTGCTGGGACCGGACGCCGGGGAGCGCTGGGTGTGGCTGGGGCAACCGGCACTCTGGACGGTCCCGACGGCCTTCGTCACCATGGTGCTCGTCTCGCGTGCTACGGCCGGGCGCAAGCCGGCGTCGACCTCGCGCGTCCTGGCCCGGCTGCACACACCCGAGGCGCGGTGACCGGAACACGACGGGCGGGCGTCAGTCGATACCCGCCATGAGCTCGACGACGCGGTCGAGGAACACGTCCACCTGGTTCTCCTCGTAGCCGTCGGCTCCCTGCGCCTCGCGGAAGACGGCCCGGCGGACGACGTCCACACTCATGGGGGCGTCGTGCTCGAGGTATTCCAGGAGCTGATCGCACAGATGATCGACGTCGCCGATGGAATAGCTGGAGCTCTTCTTCTTCGTGGGACGCCGGAAACGCTCCCCCGGCGGACGGTGGAGGCGACGGCGGAGCACGGCGGCGGTGCGACCGATCTGGTGCAGCCAGGCATCCTCGCCCTGGGTGGCGATCAGGTGGTCGCGTTCCCGCTGGGCGAAGACGTCCTCCAGCCGGTCGAGCGCGGCGTCGACGGCCCTCGGCTCGTACCCGCCACGTCTGGGATCGAAGGCCATGGCACGGACATCGTTGCTGGTGATGGACCTGTCGTGGTCCTCGGCGTTGTAGTACCCGCGGGCCTTCGTCAGGAACCGGTCGACCTGCCGTGTGTCGTAGCCGAACTCACGGCGCCCTACACGCGCGAAAGGGGAGCTGCCCGGGCGAGCCACGTCCATGGATGAAGTCCTTCTGCCGAAACCCTCGTGAGACCGTTCGGGAGCTTTCCAGCCCCGGGATTCGACCGCTGACCTGCGGTTACAGCAACCCCGGTACCAATGTAGCGGACAGCAGGTATGCCATCGGGGAGGCGAAGACGATGGAATCGAGACGGTCCATCACGCCTCCGTGGCCGGGCAGGATCGTGCCCATGTCCTTGACGCCGAGTTCGCGCTTGATCATCGATTCGGCGAGGTCGCCTGCGGTGGCGGAGGCGACGATCGCCACCGCCAGCGCGAGACCGAGCCAGAGCGGCTGATCGAGCAGGAAGACCGCACAGAGCCCTCCGACCACGAGCGCACCGCCGATCGATCCGCCGAAGCCCTCCCACGATTTCTTGGGGCTGATTTTCGGCGCCATCGCGTGCTTCCCGAAGAACGCACCGATCAGGTACCCGAAGGTGTCGTTCGCGACCACCAGGAGCAGGAGCGTGGCGATGACGAGGAAGCCGCCCTCGGCGCGCATCAGCAGCATGGCGAAGCTCAGCATGAAGGGCACCCACAGGACGGTGAACGTCCCCGCCATCAGACTCTTGGCGCGTCGGGGGCCGGATCGACCGAGCGCCAGAGGAAGATCGCCGATACGGAGGCCACCGCCGCGACCGCGAGCCCCTCCGCTCCCCCGAGGTAGGCGGAGAAAGGAAGCACCAGGGTGCCGGCCATCGTGGGGACGAGCGGAACGTGGATACGGCGCAGCTCGAGCGCGCGGGAGATCTCCCACACCCCGACGGCGCAGAACAGCGTGACGATGCCCACGAAGACGATCGGGAAGAACAGCAGACCCACCAGGACCGGGATCAGGAGCCCGGCGCCGACGCCGATGGCCGCAGGCAGGTTGCGCCCGGCGCGTGACGGCGCACCCGGCTCCTTCCGTGGTCGGCGGCGCGGGAAGAGCCCGTGCCCGGACCCCCGGCCCGGTCGCGGGGCCCTCCGGGCGGCACCGGGCGGAGTCACGCCGGTACCGGGATCCGTGCCGTCGGGCTCGTCTCCCGCGACGACGACGGCGCGGGCATTGTCTGGTCCGACGGCGGGTGCCGAGCTGTTCTCGGCACCCTCGCCGGGAGGATCGGAGTCAGCCATCAGACCTCGAGCAGCTCAGCTTCCTTGCGCTTCAGCAGCTCGTCTATGAGGTCCACGCGTGACTTCGTGAGGGCATCGAGTTCCTTCTCGGCCCGTGAACCCTCGTCCTCGCCGGAGTCGCCGTCCTTGACGGCCTTGTCGATGCCGTCCTTGGCCTTGCGGCGGACGTTGCGGATCGAGATCTTGGCGTCCTCCGCCTTCGTCCGCACCAGCTTCACGTATTCCTTGCGGCGCTCCTGCGTCAGCTCGGGCAGGACCACACGGATGACGTTACCGTCATTGGAGGGGTTCGCGCCGAGGTCGGAGTCGCGCAGCGCCTTCTCGATGTCGTTGAGGACACTGCGGTCGAACGGCGTGATGAGCAGCGTGCGGGCCTCGGGGTTCTGGAAGGACGCCAACTGCTGCAGCGGTGTCGGGGCACCGTAGTACAGGACCACGACCTTCGAGAACATCGCCGCATTGGCACGTCCGGTCCTGACCGTCGCGAAATCGTCCTTTGCAACCTCCACGGCCTTGTCCATCTTGTCGGTGGCTTCCAGCAAGGTCTCTTCGATCACAATGTCTCCTTCGCTCCGCAGTCGGCTGCACGGCAACCGTTCCAGTGGTCAATCCTAGTTCAAGCCTGTCGGGGGGCCCGGCCGGTGGACGGCCGCGTTGCCCTCGCGGTGACGAGCGGCTAGGCCGTCACGATCGTGCCCAGCTTCTCGCCGCGGATGGCCCGGGTGACGTTGCCCTCGCCCTCCATGCCGAAGACCACCATCGTCAGGTTGTTGTCCTTGCACATCGTCATGGCCGTCTGGTCCATCACCCGGATGTCGCGGCGAAGCGCCTCGTCATAGGAGAGGGTGTCGAGCTTCTCCGCGGTCGGGTCCTTGTGCGGGTCGGCCGTGTAGACCCCGTCGACGCCGCTCTTGGCCATCAGGACCTCGTCCGCGTGCACCTCGAGCGCCCGCTGGGCTGCGACGGTGTCGGTGGAGAAGTACGGCAGGCCCGCGCCCGCACCGAAAATCACCACGCGTCCCTTCTCGAGGTGCCGGATGGCGCGCCGCGGGATGTACGCCTCCGCGACCTGGCCCATGGTGATGGCGCTCTGCACGCGGGTCTCCACGCCGTCCTGCTCGAGGAAGTCCTGCAGCGCGAGGCAGTTCATGACGGTGCCGAGCATGCCCATGTAGTCGGCACGCGAGCGGTCCATCCCGCTCTGCGACAGTTCCGCGCCGCGGAAGAAGTTGCCTCCCCCGACCACGATCGCCACCTCGACGTCACCGACCGTCGCTGCGATCTGCTTCGCCACCGACCGGACGGTCTCGGGATCGACGCCGAGCTTGCCTCCGCCGAAGACCTCGCCGGAGAGCTTGAGGAGGACCCGACGGCGGCCGGCGGTACCGCCCGTCGGAGCAGTGGAAGTGGTGTCCATGAAGTGCCTCCCGGGCATAGGGGTGCGGCCGTTCCGGTGCGGACGGCCGTCGGTGCGGGGGTTGGGACGATACCGGACCCGTTACAGGATACGGCGCGCCTCCCGGGCGCGGAAAAGGGCGGCCACCCGGTGGCGGCCGCCCTTTCCTTACAACGGGGGTACCGTGCCGGCGCTCAGGCTCCGACGCGGAATCGCGCGAAGGCCGTCGCCTTGGCATCGGCCTCGGCGAGAACCGTGGCCACGGACTTCTTCGCGTCCTTGGCGAATGCCTGGTCGACCAGGACACCCTCCTTGAAGAAGCCGGTCAGGCGTCCCTCGACGATCTTCGTGAGCGCCTGCTCGGGCTTGCCCTCGGCGCGCGCGGTCTCGTCGGCGATGCGTCGCTCGGACTCGACCAGTTCGGCGGGGACGTCGTCCCGCGTCAGGTAGGTCGGCGAGTAGGCCGCGATGTGGACGGCGATGTCGTGGGTCGCCTCGACGGCGCCGTCGCCGGAACCCTCGACGGCGAAGAGCACGCCGACCTGGGCCGGGAGGTCCTTGGACGTCTTGTGCAGGTATGCATCCACGATCTGACCCTCGACCCGGGCGATGCGACGGACGTCGACCTTCTCACCGAGCAGGGCACCTGCCTCGATGATGTGCTCGGAGACCGGCTTGCCCTCGAACTCGTAGGCCAGCAGGCTGGCGACGTCGGTGGCGCCGGACTCGATGGCAGCCGCGAGCACCTTGTTCGAGAAGTCGATGAACGGACCGGCCTTCGCGACGAAGTCGGTCTCGCAGTTGACCTCGACCATCACACCGACGTTGCCGTCGACGCGAGCGGCGACCAGGCCCTCGGCGGTGGATCGGCCTTCACGCTTCGTGGCGCCCTTGAGGCCCTTGATACGGATCAGTTCCAGGGCCTTGTCGGCGTCGCCATCGGCTTCGTCGAGGGCCTTCTTGACGTCCATCATGCCGGCGCCGGTGCGCTCGCGCAGGGCCTTGATGTCAGCGGCAGTGAAATTTGCCATACGAACTCCTAAGTTGGTGTGGGTCTACGGAGAGCCACCGCGCGCCGCGTCAGCGGTACGGGTCGCGCAGCGGGGACGTGCATAAGGGGCATGGAGTCTCCCACGCCCCTTACGCAACGAGAACTACTCGGTGTCGCTGGCCGAGACTTCCTCGGCGGGGACGTCGGCAGCTGCGGGGGCCTCGGCGGCGAGCGCCTCGGCCTCGGCGGGAGCCTGGTCGGCAGCCGGTGACTCCGAGGTCGCCGGAGCGGCATCCGCGGCAGGCGCCTCGTCGGCGGCGGCCGGAGCGGCAGCAGCCTCGGTGGTGTCACCCTGGAGCAGTTCGCGCTCCCACTCGGCCATGGGCTCGTCCGCGACCGCGGATTCGTTGTTGCCGGAGCGGTTGTGACGGGCGATGAGACCCTCTGCCACTGCATCCGCGATGACGCGGGTCAGCAGGTTGACGGCGCGGATGGCGTCGTCATTGCCGGGGATCGGGAAGTCGACCTCGTCGGGGTCGCAGTTGGTGTCGAGGATCGCGACGACCGGGATGTTGAGCTTCTTGGCCTCGTCGATGGCGAGGTGTTCCTTCTTGGTGTCGACGACCCACACGACGGAAGGCGCCTTCGTCAGGTTGCGGATACCACCGAGGTTGCTCTGCAGCTTGGTGAGCTCACGACGGAGGAGCAGCAGCTCCTTCTTGGTGTGACCCGATCCGGCGACGTCGTCGAAGTCGATCTCTTCGAGTTCCTTCATGCGCTGGATGCGCTTGGACACCGTCTGGAAGTTGGTGAGCATGCCACCGAGCCAGCGCTGGTTCACGTAGGGCTGGCCGACGCGCGTCGCCTGGTCGGCGATCGCTTCCTGTGCCTGCTTCTTCGTACCGACGAAGAGGACCGTTCCGCCGTGGGCGACGGTGGCCTTGACGAACTCGTATGCGCGGTCGATGTATCCCAGCGACTGCTGGAGATCGATGATGTAGATGCCGTTGCGCTCGGTGAAGATGAAGCGCTTCATCTTCGGGTTCCAACGGCGGGTCTGGTGACCGAAGTGGACGCCGCTGTCGAGCAGCTGGCGCATGGTTACTACTGGCATGTCATGCCTTTCTTCAGCTTCGGCTCGGGCGCGGTGCGCTGCCTGAAGCTTGTTGACGGTTATCTCAGTACCGGCCGGGGTGACCGGAACATCCTGGTGCCTGGTTGTCCTCGCGGACACCCCTCCCCACCGGACACAGCCGGACCGCGGGGCGGGATCTCGGACCCTTCGAGGGCTCCGAACAGCAGACACGCGTAGTCAGCCTGCAAAGCCCACGCCGCATCAGTGCCATGGGCACGTAGGAGTGGAAGCAGCAGACTGCTGGATCCAGTGTACTACAGAGGCCCCGTCCCGAAGGGCGGCGACGGTAGCCCGCCGGACCCGTTCCGAAGGCGTCCCGGACATTGTCCACATGGCTGCCGGGGCACGCGAGGCCGGCCCGAGCGCAGGGAAGACTGAAGGGCATGAAGGTCCTCCCCGTTCCCGGTGCGCTCCTGGCTCTCCTCCTCCCGCTCACGCTGGTGGGCGGCGACGGCCCACAGGTCGCGAACCCTCTGGTGCCCCCTGGCGTCTCGACCGCGACCGCCATGGGCGAGCGCGAACCAGCGGCCTTCCGGCCTGAGTGGTCCTGGCCGGTCCGACCGGAGCCGGCCGTCCTGCGTGCGTTCGAGAAGCCACCCCGGACGTGGGAGCGGGGGCATCGGGGTGTCGACCTGTCGGTCGGCGCCGACACCTCGGCATCCGTGCTCAGCCCCGCCGACGGTACCGTCTCCTTCGCCGGGCGCGTGGTCGATCGCGGCGTCCTGTCGATCGACCACGGTGGCGGCCGGGTCAGCAGCTTCGAACCGGTGACGACCCGTCTTCGCAAGGGCGCACGCGTGAGCGAGGGTGAGGTCGTCGCACACCTCCAGGGGGCCGGTGCCGGCGGAACACCGGGCCATTGCGGCGATCCCTGCCTCCACTGGGGAGTGCGCGTAGACGGCGAATACGTCGACCCGCTGTCCTTCGTGATGGACCGTCGGCCGTCGGTCCTGCTCCCGATGGAGGACTGACCGGCACCGGGGCGTCCCCCGGCCCCCTGCACGCGGAGGACTACACGAAGGCGGCGATACCCGTGATCGAGCGCCCGACGACGAGCGTGTTGATCTCCTGCGTCCCCTCGTAGGAGTAGATCGCTTCCGCGTCGGAGAAGATCTTCGCCATCTCGTAGTCGGTGACGATGCCGTTCCCACCCAGGATGTTGCGACCGGCAGCAACGCTCTCGCGCATGCGCGCCGTCGTGAAGGCCTTGGCCAGGGCGGACTGCTCGTCCCTGGCCGTGCCTGCGTCCTCGAGCTGTGACAGGCGCACCATCATGCCCATCGAACTCATGGCGTTGCCGAGGATCTGCACGAGCTGCTGCTGCACCAGCTGGAAACTGGCGATCGGGCGCCCGAACTGCTCGCGCTCAACGGCGTAGCGCCGCGCCACGTCGAAGGCAGCGAGCTGCTGGCCCACGGCCTGCCAGCCGACCGCGAGCCTCGTCACCTTCAGCACCTTGTTGGTGTCCCGGAAGCTGTTCGCGCCCTTGAGGTGGTAATCGTCCGACACCACCACGTTGTCGAGGACGATGTCCGCGTTCTCGACGGTGCGCAACGCGATCTTGTTCTCGATCTTCGTCGCGGAGTAGCCCGGCGTGGTGGTGTCCACCAGGAAGCCCTTCACCTGGTTGTCCTCGAGGTCGCGCGCGTAGATCACGACCCAGTCGGAGAAGGTCGCGTTGCCGATCCATCGCTTCGCGCCGTTGAGGATCCAGGAGTTGCCGTCGCGCCGCGCCGTCGTCCGGGTTCCCCCCGCGACGTCGGACCCGCCGAGGGGCTCCGTCAACCCGAAGGCTCCGATCTTCTTCAGGGCGTAGATGTCGGGCAGCCATTCCTCCTGCTGCTCCTTGGAGGCGAGTGCTTCGATCGAACCGGTGAACAGGCCGTCGTGCACGCCCATGAAGGTGGCGATCGAGGTGTCCGCGCGGGTGAACTCGGCGTGGGTGATCCCGGCGAAGAGGTTGGAGTAGCCCTGGCGGTAGACCGGGCTCACCGGGTCGAGTTCGGCCATCCTGGGGATGAGCTCCTTGGGGAACGTCCCCTGGTTCCACCAGTCGACGGCGTTCGGCCGGACCTCCCGGGTGAGCCAGGAGCGTATCTCCTCGAGCCGGCCCCGTTCCTTGTCGGACAGCAGCTCCTCGAACGCGTAGAAATCGCCGCCTGGATACGGAAGATCATTGACATCGATCGACGTCTTGCCCATCTGGTGTTCCCTCACTCTGGTCGTCGGCAACCGGCACTCTCAGTCGGTCGAGCGGAGCGCTCAGCGGGCGCGCTCCACGCTCGACCCTCATGTTACCCGCGGGTAACATAGGGCGCCAGTGGGATCGGCCGCCGGTCGGACGG
>WNZI01000024.1 GCA_009728235.1 Vibrio cholerae
CGTGGACCACCCGGGTGAAGTCGATGCCCGCGCTCGGGTCGCTGATGAGCTGGGCGTCGGCACGCTGGGCGACGATGATCGCGAAGGTGGGTGGCGCCACGAGATCGCGGTGTCCGAGGGCCACCGCCGCGTCGACGTCGTAGTGTGCGGGGTGGGTCGCCTTGACCGCACGCGCGAAGTCGCGGATGGCCTCACGGCCGACGGAATAGGGCTCTCCTGCGGGGTAGCTACGCCCCTGCAGGTCTGGATCGATGGTCATGGAACCTCCGGTGGGAAAAGGCGTCTGGCATGGGATCGGAACGGCTACGGGTCTTCGGTGCGGGCGGTATCGCCGGGGTGCGTCAGCGCCTGTCCTTCAGACGACGTCGGATGTCCCGCGACCGGATCACCATGCCCGCGAGGTGGCACACCATGCCGACCACGATGACGGGAATTCCGGTAAGCACGAGCGAACGCTGGTCGGTGGCTGCTCCGAGAAGCGCGATCAGGATGCCGACCGCCGTGGTCACGAGCGCGGAGACCACGAGCTTCCGGTACAGGTCCGAGCCGGTCTCCCAGGGCGTATTCAGCATGGATCGATTCTACTGCCGACAGTCCGGCCGGCGGTCAGAAGAGCGCTTCCTGCACCGCGGGGACCGGAGTGCTGAACGTACCGAACCGGAGCCTCCTACCCTTCAGCTGCGCAAGGTCCGCGACGAACAGCAGATCAGAGCCGTCGATGGAGACCAGCGCCGACGGGCCGAGGACCTCCCGGATCGTGAAACCGTGACGGCCGTGTCCCAGCGGCTCCGGGTACGGTTGCAACCCGCGCTGTCCGAGCACCGACGCCCACGACGGCGGAGGATCGAACTCCTCGTGGACAACCTCGTAACCGTCGATCCCGATCCCGCCGGCAAGCAGCCCCCGGGCCGCGAGCGCGAACCCGTCGTTGACGCGCTCCAGCCGGGCCGGCGCCAGTGGTGTGCACAGTGATGCGGCCTTCGTACCCGACCTGACCGCCTGCGGGAGGCCGACGCTGCGGGTGACTTCGTCCTCGACCACGCGCACCACCCGTCCGTCGGCCGCGTGCGCGACGAACTGGGCGACGACTGCCCCCTGCTCCACGAGGCGTGCATGCTTCCTCGGGTGCGATGCCGTCCCGACCTTGGTCGAGCCGTCCGCGAAGGTCGCGACATACAGCCAGTGCGGCTGGTCGAGGTAGCGCTTCAGTCCCGCGGGCGCGATGCCGGACCGGTGGACATCGTGCATGAACCGGACGTCGTCCTGCGCGAAGCACCGCCCGCACTGGTACCCGCGTTCGGCAGGAGCCTGACCGGCGCACGGGACCCACGTGCGGTCGGTCCTGCCGTGGACGCGATGGAACCCCAGGCAGTACCGCGTGTTGCCGGCGATGTCGAAGGCGAGCCTCGTGCCGGCCGTGAGGTCGACGTTCTGCCTCCCGCCGTCCCCGTCAGTCGCCTGCTCGGCTTCCGCCGGGGTTGCGGGCACCTCGCGCAGTGACAGGACGGGCCCGCAGCGGTGCCAGGCCACCCCGCTGGAGAGGTACGGATGAGTCATCAGGCGAGTACGCGGCTGAGGTCGTAGGCGGCGGGGAGGTCCAGCTGGTCGAAGGTGCACGAGCGGGCCTCACGGTCCGGGCGCCACCGTTCGAACTGCACGGTGTGCCGGAAACGGTCGCCCTCCATCTGGTCGTACCGGACCTCGACCACGCGGCGCGGCTGCAACCGGACGTACGACACGTCCTTCGCCGCCGCGAAACGGCTGCGTTCGGTGGCCCCCAGCTCGATCTCCCCGTCGTCGTCCCGGAGGACATCCGGTGCCAGCTCGCCCAACAGTTCGAGCCTCCGCTTGTCGGAGAACGCCGAGATGCCTCCGACGTTGCGCAGTTCGCCGTCGTCGTCGTAGAGCCCGAGGAGCAGCGAGCCGACGCCTCGGCCGGACGTGTGCACCCGGTAACCGAGCACGACGACGTCGCAGTACGGTGATGCTTCACCTTGAGCATGCGCCGCTTGTTCGGCTCGTAGACCGCGGCCAAGGGCTTCGCGACGATACCGTCGAGGCCTGCCCCCTCGAACTCGACGAGCCAGCGCCTCGCGAGGTCGACGTCGTGCGTGACCTGCGACAGGTGGAGCGGCGCGGAGAACGATTCCCCGACGCCCTCCAGCGCCGCCCTGCGATCACGGAAGGCGAGGCCCGTCAGGTCGTTGCCGTCGATGCCGAGGAGGTCGAAGGCGACGAACGAGGACGGCGTCTGGGCGGACAGCAGGCGGACCCTGCTCTCGGCGGGGTGGATCCGCTGGGACAGCGCATCCCAGTCGAGCCTCTCGGCTCCGGACTCGCCCCTCCGCACCACGATCTCCCCGTCCACGACACACCGCTCGGGCAGATTCAGCAGCAGGGCGTCGACCAGCTCGGGGAAATAGCGGGTGAGCATCTTCGAGCCACGACTGCCGATCTCGCAGGTGCCGTCCTGGATCCTCACGATCGCCCGGAAGCCGTCCCACTTGGGCTCGTAGAGCAGACCACCGGGAACACTGTCGGGATCGGGCACCGAGGCCACAGCCTTCGCGAGCATGGGTCGGACGGGAAACGGCAGGTCTGTCATCCCCCGATCCTGTCCTATCGGTCCGTGCCTGGCTACGCCGTCTGACCCTCGTGCGGGCCCTCGGCGATCTCCTCGAGGAGCTTGTCGTTGAAGGCGTCCAGGTCTCCGGGGCTGCGGCTGGTGACCAGACCCTGGTCGACCACCACTTCCTCGTCGCTCCAGTTCGCGCCTGCGTTCCTCAGGTCCGTGGCGAGCGTGTGGTAGGACGTCAGATCACGACCGCTGACGACGCCTGCCTCGATCAGCAGCCAGGGACCGTGGCAGATGGAGGCCACGGGCTTGTGCTGCTCGAAGAATGCCCGCGCGAAGGCCTGGGCATCCTTGTCGACACGCAGGAAATCGGCGTTCACCACTCCTCCGGGCAGCACCAGGGCGTCGAAGTCGTCCGCCTTCGCCTCGGCCACGGCGAGGTCCACGTCGAAGCTGTCCGCCTTGTCGAGACCGTCGAACCCCTGCAGCGAACCAGTCTTGGGTGACACGAGCGTGGGCGTGCCGCCCGCTTCCTTGACCGCGTTCCAGGGACTCGTGAGCTCGATCTGCTCGACTCCGTCGGTCAACAGGAAGGCGACCTTCTTGCCTGAGATATCGTGTTCGGACATGCTGTTCTCCCTTGCGTAGAGCGTGGCTGTCGTACGCCTCCAGCCTAGGAAGCATGCAAGTGATAAGCAAGCTGATCATTCGTCCGGCGGCGCCCGATCGGCCGCGTCAGGATTGTCGCTTCGGCCGGGCCCTGACATGCATCCGCTCCCCCTGCTGACCGAAGAGGCTGATGAATTCGACCGCCTTTCCGTTGGCACTGGCGAACCAGTGGGGTGTGCGGGTATCGAACTCGGCGGCCTCACCGGGGCCCAGGACGAAGTCGTTGTCCGCGAGCACGAGGCGCAGCGAGCCGTTGAGGATGTAGAGCCACTCGTAGCCCTCATGGATCTGGAGCTCGGGCTCGGAGCCGCGCGCGTTCCCCGCGAGCACCATCTTGAACGCCTGCACCCCTCCCGGCCGTCGTGTGAGTGGGATGGCCGTCATCCCGTGGTGCTCGATGGGGCGGAGATGGATGCGCGGATCGCCGGTCGCGGGAGCGCCCACGAGATCGTCGAGCGGCACGCCGAAGAGCCGCGCGATGGGCAGCAGGAGCTCCAGATTGGGGCGGCGCCGACCAGATTCCAGCCGCGACAGGGTGCTGACCGAGACGCCCGAGGCGGCGGACACCTCGCCGAGCGTCAGGTTGCGCTGCACCCGCAGGGCACGCAGGCGGGGTCCCACGGCGTCGAGCACCGAGGCCAGCTCGGCAGGTACGTCGGAGTTCACATGTTCGGGCATGGACCCATGTTGCCATATCGGCAAACAGAATTGTCGATCGAGCCCTGACTGTGGAGGCTGGAAGCATCAGCACACCCGAAGGAGAACGAACATGTCATCCATCACCCGACCCCTGCAGTCCCGGTACGACGTCGTCGTCGTCGGAGGGGGCGCCGCAGGACTCAGCGCCGCCGTCACACTGGGCCGCGCTCTCCGCTCCGTCCTCGTGATCGACGCCGGCCACCCCCGCAATGCTCCCGCCGCGGGCGTCCACGGCTTCCTCGGCCGCGAGGGCATGAACCCCCTCGACCTCCTCGACGCAGGGAGGTCCGAGGCACGCTCCTACGGTGCCGAGGTAGTGGTCGGTGAGGCTTCGCTGCTCCGACGGCACACCGACGGCTTCGAGGTGGTCCTGGCCGACGGGCGGCGCGTGACCGGGCGCCGCCTGCTGGTCACCACCGGCCTCGCGGACGGCCTGCCGGACATCGCAGGCCTCCGCGAGCAGTGGGGTCATGGCGTGGTGCACTGCCCCTATTGCCACGGCTACGAGATCCGCGGGCAGCGCATCGGCATCCTCGGCACGGGCCCGCTGTCCGTTCACCAGACGCTGTTGTTCCGCCAGTGGTCGGACGACATCACGCTCTTCCTCAATGACACCGTGATCCCCACGGACGAGGACTGGGACACGTTGGCCGCGCGGTCCATCCGCGTCGTCGATGGCGCGGTGGCGTCGGTCGATTCCACCGCGGGAGTCCTCACGGGAGTCACGCTGGTGGGAGGCACGGATTTCGGGCTCGCAGCCCTGGCCGTGGGCACCCGGATGGAGGCGCGGGGAGACCTGCTTGGCCCGCTCGGGCTCACCCTGCAGGACCACCCGTCCGGCATGGGACGCTTCATCGAGGCCGGCCCGATGGGCACGACGGCGGTACCGGGCGTGTACGCGGCGGGTAATATCTCGAATGTCGCCGCACAGGTCATCGTCGCGGCGGCCGAAGGCACCATGGCCGCTGCGGCGATCAACGCCGACCTCATCACGGAGGAGACGGGGTGGGCCGTCGAGGGCCACCACGGCCCCTTCTCGGCGGCATCGGAGGCGGCGGTCTCGGAACGCGTCCTCGGGCTCCGTCACGGGCTCGACGTGGAGCCGGCCGCAGCGCTGTCCGATCGGAAGGAAGTACATCGTGCAGGGTGAGTACACGCAGGAGTTCTGGGACGACCGCTACCGGCAGAAGGCCAGGATCTGGAGCGGCAGACCCAACGTGCAACTCGTCGCCGGGGTCCGGGACCTGCCTCCCGGCACCGCGCTCGACGTCGGCTGCGGGGAAGGCGCGGACGCCATCTGGCTTGCGTCGCGCGGCTGGTCCGTCGTCGGTGTCGATGTCTCGGAGGTTGCCCTCTCCCGCGCCCGCGACCACACAGCGGAACTCGAGGCACCGGTCGCCCGACGCCTCGAGTGGCGCCAGGTGGACCTGTTGGCGTCTCCGGAGCTCCCGGATCAGCTGGACCTCGTCTCCATCCAGTTCATGCACCTGCCCGATCCCGAACGCTCGCGGATCTTCTCGGCCCTTGCCGACCTCGTCCGGGTCGGGGGGACCCTGCTGATCGCCGCCCACGACCCCTCCGACCTGCACACCGGGATCGGGCGGCCGCCGAACGTGGACCTGTTCTACACACCACAGCAGATCGCCGCGCTGCTGGACGACCGCTGGGAGATCCAGGTGTGCGAGTCCCGTCCGCGCGTCGCGCAGAACGCAGCCGGGCACGATGTCGGCATCAGTGACGCCGTGCTGCAGGCCGTTCGGATCCGCTGAGACGACCGCAATGACCCTGCGCGGATCTGCGCCCGCGTGCGCTCGGGAGGTGCGATCGCTAGCCTCGACGCATGCAATGGATCACCGAGACGTACGTGAACTTCGCGAGCATCATCGACGACGTGACGCTGGCGCAGAACCGCATGACGAGCACCATGCCGTTCGTCTACCCGCACTTCGCCTCGATGCCGGATGCCCACCTGGGCAAGGGGTGCGCCGTCGGCTCGGTCCTGCCGACCCTCGGCGCAATCATCCCGGCCGCCGTCGGAGTGGACATCGGCTGCGGCATGGTCGCGGTGCGCACCGACTACTCGGCGCAGGACGTCGCACGGTTCGATCGTCGGCCGCTGCGGGAGTCGATCGAACGGGCCGTGCCCCTGTCAGCCGGCAACAACAACAAGCGGGTGAGTGCGTCCGCCCAGCCCCGCGTCGCGATCCTCGAGCAGGACGCGCGGCATGCCGGCTTCGACCCGGCGAGCTACGTCAAGGACTGGCGCCTGCAGCTCGGGACGCTGGGGTCCGGCAACCACTTCATCGAGGTGTCACTCGACGAGGCGGACGACGTCTGGCTCTTCCTGCACTCCGGATCCAGGGGGATCGGGAACCGCATCGCCCAGCGCCACATCAGGGCGGCCCAGGACTACTGTGCGCGCCGCTCCATCGCCCTGCCCCACCAGGATCTCGCGTACCTCGAGGAGGGCACGCCCGAGTTCGACCGCTACATCAGCGAGCTGATGTGGGCGCAGAAGTTCGCCCTGCTCAACCGCGAGGAGATGATGGACCGCGTCGTGCGGCAGTTCGGACACTGGGTGGGCGGCCCCGTGGCGGAGCGCGAGCGCATCAACTGCCACCACAACTACACGCAGCGGGAAACCCACTACGGCAAGGAGATCTGGCTATCCCGGAAGGGTGCCATCGCCGCGGGTCCGGGACGCCCGGGCCTCATCCCAGGCTCCATGGGCACCCGCTCGTACGTCGTCACCGGCAAGGGACACCGGGAGGCCATGGACTCGGCGCCGCACGGGGCGGGACGCGAGTACTCGCGCAACGCGGCCAGGAAGACGTTCACGCAGGACCAGTTGCGCACAGCGATGCGCGGTATCGAGTTCCGCGATACCGCAGCCTTCCTCGATGAGATTCCAGCGGCGTACAAGGACATCGACGTGGTCATGAGGGATGCAGCCGACCTCGTGGACGTCCGCCACACGCTACGACAGATGGTGAACGTCAAGGGCGACTGACCCCGCCGCCGAGGGGAGGGAATGGGGCGCACTCCCCCGATGTTGCAGGGAACATGCAAAAGTATGAAGATTCTGCGGACAGTCAGGAGTTCCGCCGGGGCGGACTCGTCGTACTGGCGGCCGGTGTCGGCACGCCGTCATCGAGCAGATTGCTGGCCGACCTGCTCGCCGAGGAGGCCGTGGCGGCGCTCAACTCCACGGGTACCCCGGTACAGCCGATGGTCATCGAACTGCGTGAACTCTTCGGCGACATCGCCGCGGCCTTCAGCGGATCCAGGACGGCGCGTCTCCGTTCCGCCCTTCGGATGGTCGGCGATGCGGACGCCCTGATCGTGGTCAGCCCTGTCTTCGCCGGCTCCTACAGCGGGATGTTCAAGGCGTTCTTCGATCTGCTCGACCCGCAGGAACTTGTCGACAAGCCGATGATCATCGCCGCGACGGGCGGCAGCCTCCGCCACGCCCTGATGCTCGAGTACGCGCTGCGGCCGCTGTTCGCCTACCTCCGTGCGCACGTCGCTCCCACCTCGGTCTTCGCTACGGCCGCGGACTGGGCGGCGGAGGACTCCTCACAGTCCCTGCACGAGCGCGCGGGCCGGGCCGCCCGGGAGCTGGCGCTCATGATGGCACGCACCAGGGTGCCGGCAGTCACCCCCTGACGCCCGTCGAACGACCGCGCCCGGCGAAGCGGGCTGCACCTTCAGCACGCCCGGTACAGGTAGCCGGGGTCACCCGGCGTCGTGAGTTCCAAGTCCCGCACGATCGTCGACGACGGTCTGTCCGGTGCCGCACACGGCTCGTCGGAGTCGGGGTCTCCGGGGTATTCGATCACGAGGACGTCCGCGCCGTAGACGTCGGTGTAGGCAGGACACTCGTCGAACTCCACGCACTGCTCTGCGACGGCGAAGTCGAAGCCGGCGTCCCGCAGCCGGCCGGATTCCTCGGCCGCGTTCTTCTGGCCTGCGAGGAGGCCGAGGTCATGGGCCTGCTCCACCAGTACCTTTGCAACCTCCAGGTTGTCGGCCAGGGTCAGCCTGCCGCCCGATCTGGCATACGAGTCCAGGTTGTCGAGTTCGACGGCGTCGAAGCCCCGCTCGGCACACCGCCGCATGTCCTCGGCGGTGCGGGCGGCGATGGCGGCCCTCGTGCCGGCGGACCCGGTGTCGAGGAGATACTCGTCAGGCCACTCCGGGTCGGCGAGCGGCTCACCGTCCACCTCGAGGACCAGGCCATCGGCCAACCATGGCGCCGCCGCTCCCGGCTGCGTCTGGAACGCGTTCAGGTAGCAGATCGAGTAAATGCCGGCCGCAGGTTCATCCGTGGCATCCCGCACCACGACGCTCACCCCCTCGGACGGCTCGTACCCGCCTCCGAGCTGGTAATCGAACCGGGCTCCGCCGGGAAACCCCTGCGCGGGCGACGAGCACCCCGACACCAGCACGAACAGCACGACGACCGTCCATCGAAGATTCCTCACCGTGCCACGGTAACCCCGCCGAGCAGGCCACCCCACGGCACCACCGTTCCCGTGCCCGGGTCGGCGAACGACGAAGCCCCGGAACCGAAGTCCCGGGGCCTTGTCCTGTAGCGGTGCCGGGACTCGATCCCGGGACCTCACGATTATGAGTCGTGCGCTCTAACCAGCTGAGCTACACCGCCCTGAATGAGGCTGCCCGCACCGATCGGATGATCGCCGCGGGCCTCTCATTGACGAGCCCCCCACCGGAATCGATCCGGTGACCTCGTTCTTACCAAGAACGCGCTCTACCACTGAGCTAGGGGGGCAACAGCAAGAAACTTTACCAGTTCCCGACCGCTGTCGCGAAATCGGCAACCGCCCTTCGGGGCGACCCCCGGAGGGCGGCAACCGCCCTTCGGGGCGACCCCCGGAGGCGCGTCCGGCCCGTGCGGGGCACGGGTCGGACGCGGTTCCGCCTAGCTGATTCCTACCACTGCTCGGACTGCGCGCTGCTGCGTCCTGCGCCGGCTCCGGCGCCCTTCGCCTGGCGTGGCTTGCGCGTGGCGTCACCGGAGAACCGGGTGTCGCCGTCGCGCTTCGGGAAGTCCTTCTTGAAGGGCTTCTTGAACTCACCGGCACCACGGTTACCCGCAGGCTTGCGGCCCTTGTCGAGCTCGAGGTGGATGAGTTCGCCGCCGATGCGCGTCCTGGACAGGGCACGCAGCTGGTCCGTCGAGAGGTCGGCCGGCAACTCCACCAGGCTGTGATCGGCGCGGATGTCGATGCCACCGATCTGCGAGGAGGACAGGCCACCCTCGTTGGCGATGGCTCCGACGATCGAACCGGGCATCACGCGCTGGCGACGACCGACCGCGATGCGGTAGGTGGCGTTGCCCTCGGTGAGCGTGCGCGTCGGGCCACGTGAGCCGAAGGCATCCTTGCGACCGTCGGCCCGCTCCCGCTGACCGGCGGGAGCGACGGGGATGTCCTGCACGAGGATCGGCTGGCCGCCCTGCGCCATGACGGCAAGGGCAGCAGCGATCTCGCTGGCGGGGACATCGTGGTCACGCTCGTACGTGGCGATGAGGTCGCGGAACAGTGCGACGTCCTTGCCGGCGAGCGTCTGGGTGATCTTGTCCGCGAACTTGCTCAGGCGCAGCTCGTTGATCTTGTCCGTGGAGGGGAGCTGCATCTGCTCGACGGGCTGGCGCGTGGCCTTCTCGATCGAACGGAGCAGGTACTTCTCACGCGGGGTGATGAAGAGGATCGCGTCACCCGAGCGGCCCGCACGGCCCGTGCGGCCGATGCGGTGCACGTAGGACTCGGTGTCGTTCGGGATGTCGTAGTTCACGACGAGCGAGATGCGATCGACGTCCAGGCCACGGGCTGCGACGTCCGTGGCGACCAGGATGTCGATCTTGCCGTCGCGCAGGGCCTCGACCGTGCGCTCACGCTGCTGCTGCGGGATGTCCCCGTTGATGGCTGCTGCCGAGAAGCCCCGTGAACGCAACTTGTCCGCCAGGTCTTCGGTAGCCGCCTTGGTGCGGACGAACGCGATGATGCCGTCGTAGTCCTCCACCTCGAGGATGCGGGTCATCGCGTCCAGCTTGTGCGGGCCCATGACCTGCAGGTACCGCTGGCGCGTGTTGGTGCCCGTCGTCGTCTTGCCCTTGACCGAGATCTCGGCCGGATCGTTCAGGTACTTCTTGGCGATGCGGCGGATGGCGGGAGGCATCGTCGCGGAGAACAGGGCTACCTGCTTCTCGGCGGGCGTCGAGGAGAGGATCTTCTCGACGTCCTCGGCGAAGCCCATGCGCAGCATCTCGTCGGCCTCGTCGAGCACCACGTACTCGAGGTTGGAGAGGTCCAGCGAACCCTTCTCGATGTGGTCGATCACGCGGCCGGGGGTACCGACGACGACCTGCGCGCCACGGCGGAGGCCGTTGAGTTGGGGGCCGTACGGCGATCCACCATAGACGGGGAGGACGGTGAAGCCCGCCATGTGCTTGGCGTAGGAGGTGAAGGCGTCGGCCACCTGCAGCGCGAGCTCGCGGGTCGGTGCGAGCACCAGGACCTGCGTGTTCTTGCTCGGTCCGCCGTTGACGTCGGCGAGTTCCGCCATCTTCGAGAGCGCGGGGACGGCGAACGCGGCGGTCTTGCCGGTACCGGTCTGTGCCAGTCCGACGACGTCGCGGCCTTCGAGCAGCGCGGGGATGGTCGCTGCCTGGATCGGTGAGGGCTTCTCGTAACCGAGGTCGGTCAACGCCGCGAGGATGCGGCCGTCGAGGTTGAGTTCGGTGAAGCGGATGGTCACGCCGTCGTCGTCGGACTCTGCTGCGGGAACCGCTGCACTGGTCTCGGTGACGGGGGTGGTGTCGGTGATCTGCTCGGACAGGTTTTCAGGCACGGGAAATAATCCTCCAGGTAGGTGCCGGTCGGCCTACGGGATGGAACCCGAAGTGCCGAATGAACGTAGGAATCCGGCACTGTTTCAATCCCGAGGCCGAACTCCTCATCACACGTGTTTCTCTGCTCTCTCAGCAGTGATGTGTGACTTTTCTTTTAGCCGGCGCTCCCTGATGAATCTGCTCGCGAGTCTGTGCTCCGAGCCCCAACACAACCTATCCGGCCCCGAGGGGCGGAAATAAAGGGAATACCGGTGTGGGGGATAGCTATAGTCTACGGCACTCGTGCACCGGTGCGCTCCACAGGGGTGGCCCTGCAGAGGTGACGTTCGGCACGTCAGGCGGGCGAGGCGACCCTGAGGGCCTGCAGTGCGGACTTCCTCACCTGCGGCGTCAGGGCTATGCGACCGGCGGCAGCGGCATCGAGCAGTGCCTGCGCCTGGTCCTCGCGGAGGCCCGCATATACCTGGGCCGAGGTGACGCCGTGCTCGGGGACGGTGAGCACCCGGACGGCGTCGCCCGCCGCGACGCTGCCCTTCGCCACGACGCTGAGGTAGGTTCCGACCCGGTTGGCCTCGGCGAAGCGCTTCACCCACGAGGTCTCGCCCAGGTACCGCGCGAAGTTCACGCAGGGGGTCCGCGGCATCGTCACCTCGAGTACCACCTGCTCCCCCACGCTCCACCGCTCGCCGATCACGGCGTTCGAAGCGTCGATGCCGCCCACCCGGAGGTTCTCACCGAAGAGGCCGGGCGTGATCTGGCGTCCGAGCTGCTGCGTCCAGAACTCGGCATCATCCTGCGCGTAGGCGTAGACGGCCTTCGTCGGTCCGCCGTGGTGCTTGCGGCTGGCCTGGATGTCCCCGGTCAGTCCCAGTGCGTGAACGGCCACCGGGCCGTCGACCGGCCGCTTGTCGATGGCGGTCACGCCCGTCGAGTCCTTCGTGGGGTGGAGCTCGTGCACGCGGCAGACGGCGAGGAGTGTCCCAGTGGTCATGGCGACCATCCTATGCGCGGCTCCGACCCCGAATGGGTTCACGGTTCGAAGCGGTAGCCCATGCCGGTTTCGGTGACGAAGTAGCGGGGGGAACCGGGGTCGGGCTCGAGCTTCTTGCGCAACTGCGCCAGGTACACGCGGAGGTACTGGACGTCCTTGGCATAGGCCGGTCCCCACACGTCGAGCAGGAGCTGCTGCTGGGAGACGAGCCTGCCCGGATGTGCAATCAGCCGGTCGACGATCTTCCACTCGGTGGGGGTCAGGCGGACGTCCTGACCCCCGCGGGAGGCGCGCCGGGCGCCGGGGTCGAGCGTGAAGTGGGGCGTCTCGATGACGGGGGCATCCGCTTCGATGGCGGTGCGCCGCCCGGCAGCCCGCAGGCGTGCCAGCAGCTCGTCGAGACCGAACGGCTTCGTGACGTAGTCGTCCGCGCCGGCGTCCAGGGCGTCGACCTTGTCCTGGGACCCGTGCCGGGCGGACAGCACGATGATGTGGACCTGCGACCACCCGCGGATCCGGCGGATGACCTCCACGCCGTCGAGATCGGGGAGCCCGAGATCCAGCACCACGAGGTCGGGGTGATGCTCCGCGGCGGCGGCCAGCGCCGTCTCGCCGTCGACCGCCGTGATGCACTGATACCCATGGGCACGGAGGTTGATCTCGAGCGCCCGGAGCAGCTGCGGTTCGTCGTCGACCACCAGCACGCGGCTCACGGCCTCTGCGCTCCTGTGGAGATGGGCAGCCGGATCACGAGGGTCAGACCGCCGCCGGGTGTCTGCTCGGCGTCGAGCACACCGCCCATCACCTCGGTGAAGCCCTTGGCCACCGCCAGCCCCAGACCGACCCCCGCACCTGACGGCGCGTCGTCCAGGCGCTGGAACGGGCGGAACATGGCGGCGACATCGGAGTGCGAGACTCCACCCCCGTGGTCGATCACCCGCAGCTCGCTCGCCGGGAATCCGTCGATGAGCGCCCGGCCCGTGCCGCCTGCCGAGGCGGTGATCTCGATCGCCGAGTCCGGCGCGTACTTGACGGCGTTCTCGACGATGTTCGCGAGGACGCGTTCGAGCAGACCGGGATCGGCTTCGATGGCGGGGAGGTTGGGTGGGATCAGGACGCGTACCCGGTCGTCGGGCACGTTCGCCAGGGCCGATCCGACGACGTCCCCCCAGGCGACTGCGCGGAGATGGGGATTGACCGCGTCCCCGGTGATGCGCGACATGTCGAGCAGGTTGCTGACCAGCGCATCGAGCCGATCGGAGTAGCTCTCGATGGTCTCCAGCAATTCGTCCTCGTCGGCAGCGGAGAACGTCACGTCCGGCTGCCGCAGGCTGCTCACGGCGAGCTTGATCCCGGCAAGCGGTGTCCGGAGGTCGTGTGACACCGAACGAAGGATGGCGGTACGCATGACGTTGCCCTCGACGAGCCGGCGGTTGGTGCGCGTGCTGGCGAGCAGCTCCTGGCGTTGCAGCAGCGACCGCAGCTGGCCCGCGAAGGCGGTCAGCAGGCCCCGCTCCCGGGTCGGGAGGGAAGCCCCGAAGAGCGCCAGGGAGAGGTCACCGTCCACAGGCTCCGCCACGGTCGCCTGCTCGAGCGACCAGGAGTCCGCCCCGTTCCCCCGAAGCCCCGGTCGGTCCTCGGCGCGCCCCATCCTCGAAGCGCCGGTGCCGACGGGCTCGGGACGCACGGCCAGGGCCTTGAGCACCGCCGGTCCGCCCCGCCCCTCGCCGAGCAGGACGTCGTCTCCCCGCGCGCTGCCCCGGGAGCCTCCGTCCGGCAGGTCTTCGGGTGACAGCTCTTCGGGGTGCTCGAAGAGCGCCACCGCATCGACGTCGAACTGGGCCTGGACGTGTCGCAGGAATCCCTGCACCGTGTCCTCCTCCGCGAGGACGCCGCGGGCCAGTTCGCCGAGGAGGGCCGCCTCCTGCTGGGCGAGCGCCGCTTCGCGCGACCGGCGCGCCGACAGCCCGACGACCAGCGAGACCGTCACCGCGACCGCGATGAAGATCAGCACCGTCACGACGTTCTCGGTGTCCGAGATCTCGAGGGAACCGAAGGGTTCCGTCGACGTGTAGTTGAGGATGATGCTGCTCCACAGAGCTGCGAGCAGTGCGGGCCAGAGGCCGCCGATCAGCGCGACGGCGATCACCCCCGCGATCTGGAAGAGGACATCGACAGCGAGCAGCGACGTTCCCACCAGGAAGACCGCAGCCTCGAGCAGGGGCGGAAGGAGCAGCGCGACGACGCAGCCGGCGACGAGCCGCAGACGGCCGACCGGAGCCGCGAGGGTCGGCCGGGCCGCCGTGACCATCAGTGCGACCGGTTCCCATGGACGGCGTCGTCGCTCGCGACGTCGGCGGGGAGGGCGGCGTGCTGCACCGGCGGAAGCTTCGGGAGGATCCGGGACAGCAGGACCCAGAAGACCGTCACGGCGAGCGCGCAGAACACGCCGGCGCTGGAGGCCATCAGCCATCCGGTGGTCCGTTGCGAGTTGAGGTCGTCGGCACCGAGGAGCAGGCCGATCGTCTTCGGCGAGTAGACGAAGACGATCAGCGTGGCCACGAAGAGTACCGCCGCCGTCAGACGGTGAACCTTCAGCTCCGCGGGCAACGAGGCGGCCTGCCCGGCGAGGACCGCGAGCACGACGACGATCCAGACCCAGTGGTGCGACCACGAGATCGGGGAGATGAGGAGCATCAGGAGGGCCGTCATGGCGATCGGCATGAACCGGTCACCGCGCCGTTTCGCCGACCTGATGACGAAGGCCGTCGCGGCGACGAGCAGGAGCGAGAGGACGAGCCACGGGACCGTCGAGGGGAAGTCCGGGCCCAGGAAGTGGAGGATGGCGCCGCGGACGGAGAGGTTGTCAACATAGCCTTCTCCCCCGATCCGGCCCGTGTCCCGCAGCATCTGCAGCCAGTAGGTCGCGGATTCGCCCGGCAGGAGCAGGAACCCGAGCGCTATGGTCCCGAAGAACCCGCCTGCCATGGTGAACAGCTGCTTCCATTCGCCACGCGCGAGGAAGTACAGCCCGAAGACCAGCGGGGTCAGCTTGATCCCGGCGGCGATCCCGGTGAGGAGGCCCGTCGGCATCCGGCGGTGCGGGCCGGACAGGAGATCGGCGGCGATCATCGCGAAGAGCAGGATGTTGACCTGGGAGAAGGCCATCGTCTCGCGCCACGGTCCGAGCAGGCACACGAGGCCGGTACCCGCGATCGCCAGGGGCAACGCCCTGGGGTGCGCCAGCACGTCCTTCACGCCGGCGAAGCCGCCGAGGTAGCGCGTGATGACCAGCGACGTCATCGCCGCGATGAGGATCGACAGACCGACGAACAGGACGGCGCCGGTCTCGGCGCTCACGAGCGTCAGCATCGTGAAGCCGAGGGCGGCGAACGGCGGATAGGTGAACAGGAGCGAACCCTCACCCTCACCGAACGAACGCGTGTACAGCGAGCCGTCGCCGTCGACCACGGACTGGCCCCCCATGCGGTACACCCGGAAGTCGAGCCCGATGAAGTCCGCCCAGGCGAAGGCCCAGATCATCAGGCCCGCCGCCACGAGCACCGCGGCGATGATGCCCAGCGCCCGGACGGCTGCCGGGGTGCTGCGCTGACTCATGCTGTCCTTCCGAAGGGGGCGTCCTGACGCCGCTCCTGGAACCCGGGGCACGGCTTCTCCAGTGTAGGCACGCTCCGGTGCGCCGACCGAGTGCCGTTATGGTGGAAATCACCCCGCTCCCTCCGAAAGGCCGACCCCCATGTCCTCCCCCAGCGGCACCACCTCACCCGCTTCCGTCACCGCGATCGTCAACGCGCACGTGGTCCCCATCGACGGCGACCCCTTCGACGGCACCGTCCTCGTCGAGGACGGTCGCATCTCCGCGCTGGGTGCGTCGGTGCCCGTGCCGGACGGCGCCACCGTCCTCGATGCCGACGGCCAGTGGCTGCTGCCGGGCTTCGTGGACGCCCACGTGCACCTGGGTACGCACGAGGAGGGCGAAGGAACCGCGGGCGACGACACGAACGAGATGACCGATCCGAACACGGCCGGAGTTCGGGCGCTCGACGCCATCAACCCCTACGACCCGGGGTTCGACGACGCCCTTGCCGGTGGCGTGACCACGGTGAACGTCAACCCCGGCTCGGGCAACCCCATCGGCGGTCTCGCCGTCGCCATCCACACGCACGGGCGGTACCTGGAGGAAATGGTGCTCCGCTCTCCCAGCGGCCTGAAGTCGGCGCTCGGTGAGAACCCCAAGCGGGTCTACGGCGCCAAGGGCAAGACGCCGTCCACGCGCCTCGGCACCGCGCTCGTCATCCGCGAGGCGTTCATGAAGGCGCAGAACTACATGGGCAAGGCGGACGAGAACGCCCGCGATCCGCACCTCGAGGCCCTCGCCATGGTGCTTCGCCGGGAGATCCCCTGGCGCCAGCACGCGCACCGCGCGGACGACATCGCGACCGCCATCCGTCTGGCGGACGAGTTCGGCTATGACCTCGTCCTCGATCACGGCACCGAGGCGCACCTGCTCGGAGATGTGCTCGCCGAGCGTGGCACCCCCGTGCTGATCGGCCCGCTCTTCACCACGAAGTCCAAGGTCGAGCTGCGCGGCCGCTCGATCGCGAACCCGGGCAAACTCGCGAAGGCCGGGGTCGAGATCTCGATCATCACCGACCACCCCGTCATCCCGATCAACTTCCTGGTGCATCAGGCGACGCTGGCCGTCAAGGAGGGCCTCGACCGCGAGACGGCCCTTCGGTCGATCACGATCAACCCGGCGAAGGTCCTCGGTCTGGCTGACCGGCTCGGCTCCCTGGCCGTCGGAAAGGATGCCGATCTCGTGCTGTGGAGCGGTGATCCGCTCGACGTCATGCAGCGCGCCCTGCAGGTCTGGATCGGCGGAACCGAGGTCTACTCCTACGACACGGAAACGCGCAGCGGCACCGTCGCTCCGCGGGGTTAGGCGATTCTCCGGTGAGCCCGCGCAAGGACACCCTGCCGCCGCGGCCCTTCACGCTCCGTGCCGCGCTCGTCCTGTGGCTCGTGATCGCCGTGCTGCTGCTCGTCGCGGCCGTCGCCTTCATCACCTCGGCGGCGATCCAGGACCTCGAGCGCGCCGGGTCCATCGGGCTCGGCGCGCTCTTCGGCGCGATCGCCGTCCTGCTGTTGATCCTCCTGGTACCGCTCCGACGGGGCAGGAGGAGCGCCCGCGAGCTGCTGAGTACCGTCGGCATCATCGTGGGGGTGCCGATCATCGTGCGGGGCACCCCCGGCCTGTCACTGATCGCCGGGGCGATGCTGGTCGCGGTGCTCCTCATGTGGCTGCCGCAGAGCAGTGACTTCTTCCAGCTGACCCAGCCGAAAGCGAAGAGGCGCTTCCGGCTGCCGGGGTCCCGCTAGGTTCCGGAGGGGTCCTGGCGCAGCGCTGAGATGGCCTGCTCGAGGTCGCCGATCAGGTCCTCGACGTCCTCGATGCCGACGGAGAGCCGGATGAGGTTCTCCGGCACCGCGAGCTCCGTACCCTTCACGGAGGCGTGCGTCATGTCGGACGGGTAGTTCATCAGGGACTCGATCCCGCCGAGAGACTCGGCGAGGAGGAAGACGTGCGTCGACTCCGCCACCTTCTTCGCCGCCTCCGCCCCGCCCTTGAACGTCACCGAGATCATGCCGCCGAAGTCCTTCATCTGCCTCGCTGCCAGCTCGTGGCCGGGGTGCTCGGGCAGGCCGGGGTAGTACACCCGCTCCACCTCGTCCTGCTCCTGCAGCCAGCGGGCGATCGCCGTGGCATTGGCGGAGTGCCGGTCCATGCGGACGCCCAGCGTCTTGAGTCCGCGCGTGGTGAGCCAGGCTTCCATCGGCGCGGACACCGCCCCGACCGCGAACTGGATGAATCCGACCTTCTCGGCCAGCTCGTCGTCGTCCACGACGACGGCGCCGCCGCTGGCGTCCGAGTGGCCCCCGATGTACTTGGTCGTCGAGTGCACGACGACGTCGGCGCCGAAGGCCAACGGCTGCTGCAGGTACGGCGACGCGAAGGTGTTGTCGACGACGAGCAGGGCGCCGGCGTCATGGGCGAGCCGGGCGGTCGCCGCGATGTCGGTGATCTTCATCATCGGGTTGGACGGCGTCTCGACCCAGACCATCTTCGTGTTGCCGGCCGCGATGGCCGCCCGGACGGCTGCGGGGTCGGCCATGTCGACGGCGGTGTTGGTGATACCCCACTGGGACAGGACCCTGTCGATCAGGCGATAGGTACCGCCGTACGCGTCGTTGCCGAGCACGATGTGGTCGCCGGGCCGGAGGGCGGCCCGGATCAGGGCGTCCTCCGCCGCAAGACCGGAGGAGAAGCTGAAGGCGTGCCTGCCTCCCTCCAGGGCTGCGATCTGCGTCTGCAGCGCATCGCGGGTGGGATTGGTGCCGCGCCCGTACTCGTACCCGTTACGGAGCTTGCCGATCCCGTCCTGCGCGAACGTGGTGCTCTGGTACAGCGGCGGGATCACCGCTCCCGTGGTCGGATCGGGGGTCTGGCCTGCGTGGACGGCTCGGGTGTTGAAGCCCTGGGCGTCAGAATGCGTCACGATGCTCCTGGAATTCGGAAGGGGTTCTTACTTGCTCATGTATGTCAGCAAGTCGTGGCGCGTAAGAATTCCCACGGGTGACCCGACGAACGTCACCATCAGCGTGTCGCTGTCCTGGAGCCGCTCGCGCGCGGTGCCGACGGATTCGAGGGACCCGATGAGCGGCAGCTTCGCGTCCATGTGCTCGGAGATCTTGTCGGTCAGCCTGGCTTCGCCATGGAAGATCTTCTCGGTCAGGGAACGCTCGTCCACGGAGCCCAGCACCTCGCCCATCTTCACGGGTGGCTCCTGCGACAGCACGGGGACGTTGGAGACGCCGTATTCGTCCATGAGCGAGATGACGTCGCGGACGGTCTCGCTGGGATGGGTGTGCACGAGTTCCGGCAGCGTCCCGTTCTTGGCGCGCAGCACCTCTCCCACGCTGGCGTCGTCGCCGCCGGCCAGGAACCCGTAGGACTTCATCCAGTCGTCGTTGAAGATCTTGCCGAGGTAGCCGCGGCCGCCGTCGGGCAGGAGCACCACGACGACGTCGTCCGCCGTCAGGTCCTTCGCGACCCGCAGGGCCGCGACGACGGCCATACCGCAGGAGCCGCCGACCAGTAGGCCCTCCTCCCGGGCGAGGCGGCGCGTCATCTCGAAGCTCTCGGCGTCGGTCACGGCGAGGATCTCGTCCGGCACGGACGGATCGTAGGAGTCGGGCCACATGTCCTCGCCGACGCCCTCGACGAAGTAGGGCCGCCCGGTCCCCCCGGAATAGATGGAGCCGTCAGGATCTGCGCCGATGATGCGTACGGGGCCTCCCTCGCGCTCCGCGGACACCTCCTTCAGGTACCGGCCCGTGCCGGTGATGGTGCCGCCGGTGCCGACACCCGTGACGAAGTGGGTCAGCGTTCCGTCGGTGTCGTCCCAGATCTCGGGACCCGTGGTCTCGTAGTGGCTCAGCGGACCGTTGGGGTTCGAGAACTGGTCCGGCTTGTAGGCGCCGGGGATCTCACGCACCAGGCGGTCGGAGACGCCGTAGTAGGACTGCGGGCTGTCGGGGGCGACGGCGGTCGGTGTGACCACGACCTCGGCCCCGTACGCCTTCAACACGTTCCGCTTGTCCTCGCCCACCTTGTCGGGCACCACGAAGACGCACTTGTAGCCGCGCTGCTGGGCGACGAGGGCGAGGCCGACGCCGGTGTTGCCCGAGGTCGGTTCGACGATGGTACCGCCGGGCTTGATCTTGCCCTCGGCCTCGGCGGCGTCGATGATCTTCGCCGCGATGCGGTCCTTCACCGATCCGCCCGGGTTGAGGTACTCGACCTTGGCGAGGACGGTGGCTGCGATGCCGTCAGTGACGGAGTTGAGCTTGACCAGCGGGGTGTTGCCGATCAGGTCAACGATGGAATTGGCGTACTTCATGACTACAAAGTTACCGGCTGGCGCCCGGGAAGCTGGTCACGGTGACGCCCGGCGCCGTCGTCGTGCTGTTCCTGGGTGAGCAATCCGGCCGATGAGCCTACGCTGGGACGATAAGCCCCCTGCCGATGAGGAGAACCTGCCATGACGAACACCTATCGGATCGCCGTGATCGCGGGTGACGGCATCGGCAAGGAGGTCATGCCCGAGGGACTCCGGGCGCTGCGTGCCGCAGCAGTGAGGTACGGCTTCGAGGTCGACGCCGTCGAGTTCGACTACGCCAGCGCCGAGTACTACCTGGAACACGGGCAGATGCTCCCGGACGGCTGGTTCGAGGAGCTACGGACGTTCGACGCGATCTTCTTCGGCGCGGTGGGCTGGCCCGACGTCGTCCCGGACCATGTGTCCCTGTGGGGCAGCCTCCTGCAGTTCCGGCGTCACTTCGACCAGTACGTGAACCTCCGCCCGGTGAGGCTGCTGCCGGGCATCACGAGCCCCCTCGCCGGACGGAAGCCGGGTGACGTCGACTTCTACGTGGTGCGGGAGAACACCGAGGGCGAGTACTCGAGCGTAGGCGGCAGGATGTTCGAGGGCACCGACCGCGAGACCGTCATCCAGGACACCGTGATGACGCGCACCGGTGTGGACCGCATCCTGCGGTACGCGTTCGAGCTGGCGCAGAAGCGGGACAGGAAGCATCTGACCTCGGCGACGAAGAGCAACGGCATCTCGATCACCATGCCCTACTGGGACGAACGCGTGGAGGCGATGGCGGCGAACTACGACGACATCCGCGTGGACAAGTTCCACATCGACATCCTGTGCGCCAACTTCGTGCTGCACCCCGACTGGTTCGACGTCGTCGTGGCCAGCAACCTGTTCGGCGACATCCTCTCCGACCTCGGCCCGGCCTGCACCGGGACCATCGGTGTCGCGCCGAGCGGCAACATCAACCCGGACCGCACCTTCCCCAGCCTGTTCGAACCGGTCCACGGATCCGCCCCGGACATCGCGGGCAAGGGCATCGCGAATCCCGTGGGCCAGATCTGGAGCGCGTCGATGATGCTGGAGCACCTCGGCGAGCCTGACGCGGCTGCCGGGATCCTCTCCGCCATCGAATCGGTGCTGGCCGCAGGCGGGGACGCCCTGACCCGGGACCTGGGGGGCACGGCAACGACGGCGTCGCTCGGCGGGACGATCGCCCGCACCATCAGCGGTTGAGCCACAGCGGGGACGCGCCACCGGCTTCCGGGGGGATGAGCCGGGGCGGCGGGCACCCCGTGGCACCATGGATGCATGACCATCGCTCCCGCCGTCGTGCCCTCGGGCGCCGAGGCCCTGGAGTGGGTTCCGGACGGCCCCTACGACCTCGCGGGGACCGTGGGCACCCTCCGGTGCGGAGCGCACGACCCTTCCTTCGTGATCCAGGGGCCCGACCACTGGCTCGCCTTTCACACCGGTGACGGACCGGCCACCCTGCTGCTGCGCCAGCGCGGCTCGCTGAACAACGCGCGCGTCCAGGCCTGCGCCTGGGGGCCCGGTGCGGCGCGGGCGCTCGAGTCCGTACCCCGGCTCCTCGGCGACGGGGACGACTGGTCCGCCTTCGACAGCGCCGACTTCCGCGCGAGCCTTCCCGAGCTGGCGCGCAAGGGCAGGTATCTCAATCCGGGCCTGCGGCTGCCGGCGTCGGGACGCATGCTGGACACCGTGGCCCGGGTGATCCTCGAGCAGAAGGTCACCGGGATCGAGGCCAAGCGGGCGTGGCGCTACCTGCTGACGCACCACGGGGACGTCGCTCCCGGTGCCGGTGACGTCGCGCCCGCCGGGCTCCGCCTCCCGCCGACGGCCGGGCAGTGGCGCCGCGTCCCCTCGTGGGACTGGCACAAGGCCGGGGTCGACGCCAAACGGTCGACGACGATCCTGAAGGCGGCCCTCCTGGCGTCAGGCCTCGAACGCCTCGCCGCGCTGCCCGGCAGCGACGACGTCCGCACCGGACTGCGCTCCGTCCCGGGGATCGGAGTATGGACAGTGGCCGAGGTGGTGCAGCGGACGCACGGCTGCCCGGATTCGGTGTCCGTCGGGGACTACCACCTCGCGGCCTACGTCGGCGCCGCCCTGACGGGACGGCGCACCGACGACGCCGGCATGATCGAACTTCTCAAGCCCTGGAAAGGGCAGCGACAACGCGTGGTCCGCTCCCTCTACTCGAGTGGTTTCCGCAAGCCCACCTTCGGTCCCAGACTGTCACCCGAGGACCACCGCGGCCGCTGACTGCGACGCAACGGAGCGGGGAACGCAGTCGCCCCCGCTAGGGTTGGAGCATGAGCAAACCCGTAGACGTCACCGCAGTATTCACCCCGCTCGACGGCGAGTTCTTCCGTGTGAAGCTCGCCCTCGACATCGCCATCGAACAGGTGGTGCAGGAGCCGGGCTGCATCCGGTACGAGATCACCGACGAGCAGGAGGACCGGATCGTCCTCACCGAGCAGTGGGAGTCCACCGAGCTCCTCGACACGCACCTGGCCGGGCCCGCCGTCCAGGACCTCGGGGAGTCGCTCAGCGCACTGCTGGCCGAACCCGTCGACGTCGTCCGCTCGGACCAGGCCGCCTGACTCCAGAACGACGAAACCCCGCACTCGATGAGTGCGGGGTTTCGTCGTGTCCAGGGGACCTACTGGGCAGCGGGGCTGCCACCCTCGGCCTGCTGGTTGATCTGCTCGTGCACGGCCTTCATGTCCAGGCCCTTCACCGCTTCGACGAGTTCGCCGAACTGGGTCGCATTGAGGGCACCCGGCTGGGAGAAGACGAGTACCTTGTCGCGGAACGCCATCAGGGTCGGGATCGAGGTGATCCCGGCGGCGGCGGCCAGGGACTGCTCGGCCTCGGTGTCCACCTTCGCGAAGGTGACGTCATCGTGCTGCTGCGAGACGGCGTCGTACACCGGCGCGAACTGCTTGCACGGTCCACACCACTCGGCCCAGAAGTCAACGAACACGATGTCGTTGCCCTCGATGGTTTCGGGGAAGCTTGCCTCGGTGATATTGATTGTCGACATCCCTTAACGCTAGCGACCGCAGATCAGCATGTCAGGTGTGTTCGCTACCGATGAAGCGCAGGGTTCCATCGACGACGGAGGTACGAGTGAGCGACCCGCACGATCTGGCACGATTCGTGGAGGCGCAGGACGCTGACGGTACGTATGTCCGGGCCCTTGACGAGCTCCGGAGCGGACGAAAGGCCGGCCACTGGATGTGGTTCGTGTTCCCGCAGGTCGCGGGACTCGGCAGCAGCCCGACGTCGGTCCGGTACGCCGTCGCCTCGCTCGAGGAAGCCCGCGCCTACCTGTCGCATCCGGTGCTCGGACCCCGCCTGATGGAGAGCGTCCACGCCCTCCTCTCGCTGGACGGAAGCGATCCGGTCGCCGTGCTGGGAGGGGTGGACTCCCGCAAGCTGCAGTCCTCGATGACGCTCTTCGACCAGGCCGCTCCCCAGGAGCCGTGGTTCAAGGCGGTGCTGGACCGCTACTACGCGGGCTCGCCGGACGAGGCGACCCTGTCCATCCTGGCGGTATGACGACGTCGGTCCCGCTGCGGGGCCTCCCCGCCTCGTCCTGCGAGGCCTGATCCTGCACGCCGGAAGACAGCCCTAGACGGTCCGGTTCAGTTTGCCGATGACCGGCAGGGCTGCGGCGAGGGTGGCCCGATCGTCGGCGTCGAGCTCGTGCAGCAGGGCAGCGACGCGCTCGTTCCGCCGTCGACCCGCGTCCTCCCAGGCCGCTCTGCCTTTCTCGGTGAGCTGGACGAGCACGGCGCGGGAGTCGGTAGGATCGGGTTGCCGCCGGACGAGTCCCGCCTGTTCGAGCTTGATGATCTGCTCCGTCGCCGACGGCACGCGGATCCCGAGATTGGCGGCGACCCGGCTGACCCGGAGCGGTGCTTCCGCAGCCATGCTGAGCGTGCTCATCTGCATCGTGGTGATCTCACCATCGCCGTCCATGGAGCGGCTCAGATAGACGGCATGGCGGAGCGTGGTGCGGAAATCCTGTGCCAGGGCCAGCAGCTGCGAATCCGTGGGAGCGCTCATACTTAGGCAGCCTAACATTCGTGCCAGGCGGATTCAAGAAGCGCCGTGCACGAGCGTAATCAGCATCTCGAGGGATCGACACCAGGAGGGCATCATGCAGGAGGCAGCGCCGCCACAGGCCGTGGACCTCGGCGATCCCCTGGCATTCCTCGTGGGATCGTGGCGGACCCGTCGCGACCTGCTGGATCGTTCCACGGGCACGGCCGGGAGCTTCGTCGGAACCACCACCTTCACGAGCGACGGCGAAGGCCTCCTCTGGGAGGAGCGTGGCACGGTGTCCTGGCCGCACTTCGAGGGCCCGGCCTCCCGCTCCTACGCGGTCAGGGCGGCAGGACCGGCAATGACGCTGCACTTCCCGGACGGACGCCTGCTCTGCCGTCTGGATCTCCGGACGGGGGAGGCACGGGACGAGCACGACTGCTTCCCCGACACGTACCGCGTGACCTTCAGGGTCACCACGCGGGAGACGATCGAGTACTCGTGGGACGTCACGGGGCCCGACAAGGACATCCTGCTGAGGACGGCGCTCACCCGGCTTCCCTGATACCCCGGTCAGGTCCGCGACCGGCGGACGGCCGAGCCCGCTCCCGCGGCCTCCGTTTCAGGGCCGGCAGCTCGAAGAGCACGTTGACCGAGGCGTGCTTCCTGGTCGAGTACATCCACGCCAAACCGAGCGGGGCTCCGACACCGACGACGAGCAGCAGCGCCAGCATGAACCACTGCCCCGAGATCCCGACGGCGTCGGCGAGGGCGAGCGTGATCATGATCGGTCCGAGGTGCGCCACGTAGAAGACGATCGAGTAGCGGCCGACGAACTCGAGGGCCGCCGTCACCCTGTTGGTTCCCAGCCGTGGGAACAGCCAGCACACGACGGCCAGTCCCCCGAGAACGCCCCAGGCATACTCCGCCCGGTACAGCACGTTCTGGCCCACGACATTGAGGAGGCCGACGGCAAGGGCGGAAGCACCCGCGCAGGTAAGAACCCAGGGCCTGGTGATCGCCCGTTCCACCGCTTCTGAGTGCCGGGCGCACCAGGCGCCGAGGAAGAAGAAGGCTGCGAGGAAGGCCATGGTCTCTGGACGCGTGCCGTCCGGGAGGAACAGCGATACGAGGAGCCCGGCACCGCCGCGACCAGCGGCGGGAGGCGCCGCAGCGGGTAGGCGAGGGCGTAGAAGACCAGGATGAACCAGAGATACCAGAGGTAGGTCGGCGAGAGGTAGAAGATCTGCCCCAGGGCAGCCGGGCGAAGGTCACCGCTCGCCGCCAGGATGATCAGGGACCACAGCAGGTACGGCCACGCGACCATGGAGACTTTCCCCGCGAAGTACTCCTGCCCTGGCTTCGCCACCGACTGCGGCAGCAGCACCCCCGAGAGGAACATGAGGACGGGCATGCGGAAGGGCTCGAAGAAGAGATTGAACTGGTCGACCGCGGGCGTGGGCCCGACGGCCATCCGGAGCGCTTCGCCCGCATGCAGCACGACGACCAACAGGATGGCGACACCGCGCAGACTGTCCAGCCATCCGATCCGTGTGCTCCCCGTACCGCTGATCCTGGCCTCCCGCCTTCGGTGTCCACTGTAGGCATGCACTGGATCTTCGTCGGAAGCGGGGCGACGGATTGCCCGCGGGAGGTCCTCCGTGCATAATTCCCCGCCCAAGGCGACCGGCTGTGGTGCAGCGCTCATGAAGCGGAACGTCGAGGAACGCTCGTTACCCTTGGTGTTGATCACTGTCCATCTCGCAGGAAAGCGTGGCGTCCCTGGAGGCACCAGCACCAGCCACACCGGCAACCCGCTCCGGTGCCATCGATGCCCTCCGCGTGCTCGCAGTCGTCGGGATCGTCGCAGGTCACGTCTGGTCGGGGCCGGTGGTCGATGCCGGCCTCTACTCGTGGCATGTTCCCGCATTCTTCCTGCTCTCCGGGTACCTCTGGAAGAAGAGGGGACCGGACGCCTCATGGGCTGTCGCGGCGGAAGCGAGAAAGCGTTTCGGCACGATCATGACGCCCTACTGTGCGTGGCTGGTGGTGACCCTGCTCGTCCACGTCCCCCTGCTGGACCTTCGCCGGCAACTGGCACCCGAGGCCGTCCTCCTGCCGCTGGTCGGCGGCTCTCTGAACGCAGGACCCTTCGGTGCCTACTGGTTCATGCCCGCGCTCTTCTTCTCCGCCGTCGTGTTCCGGGCACTCGAACCGGTTCCCCTCGTTCTCCGGGTCGTGATCATCGCCGGCGTCACCGGCGCCATCCACCGGTTCGGCGACACCCTCGCCCCGCTTCCCCTGTCGATCGGGGTCGCCGGTGCGGCACTCGTGTTCATGCTTGCCGGTCAGGGACTGCAGCAGGTGCGCGGTCGCATCCGACGTCCTGTCCGCTTCGGGATCACCTGCCTCGTCGCCGGCGCAGCACTGGTTCTCGCGAGGGTGTCCGCGCCCCTGGACCTGAAGTACGGCGAGCTCGGCACACCTCTGCTCAGCGTCGCCGCGGCCGTGTTGATCAGCAGTGGCCTCCTCCTGGTCCTCGAAGGGGTGTTCATCCGGCTGCCCGACCGGGTGCACTCGCTGTCGACGAAGCTCGCCGCCGGTTGCCTGATGGTGGTCCTCACCCACACCTACGTTCTCTGGCTGCTCGCGGTCCCCGACGCGGACCGTTCGTTCTGGGTGCTCGTCGCAGCGCTGGTGCTGCCCTGGGCGGTCGCGATGATGCTTCACCGGACGCCCCTCTCCCGGATTCTCCTGGGGACACCACGCGCGGCGTGATCATCAGGGCAAAAAGAAGGACCTACCGGAGCATGGGGGCCGCTCCGGTAGTCCTAGATCCCCGCCCTGACGGGCGAGTGGCAGATGAGGGATTCGAACCCCCGTAGGCGTTGCCAGCTGATTTACAGTCAGCCCCCTTTGGCCGCTCGGGTAATCTGCCGAACGTCTTCATAGGAAGACCACCCGCAGCAAGCGCGGGCAAGACAACTTTACAGACAAACCCGCCGAGTGACGAATCGGCGCGGGGAGCTACAGCCCAGCGGCCACCCGGCGCTCGATCTGCGAGTAGAACCCCGCAGCCTGCTCTGGGGTGACCAGCCGCATCAGCACCGCGGTGTCGAGGTCCGCGCGTACGCCGGCAAGCCGTTCCGTCGCTGACGGAGCCAGGGTCGCCACTGACACCCGGGTCGAGACGCTGGCCGGTGACACCGGCCCGAACCCCAGGATGATGTCATCCGCCTCGTAGTCCGACGCGGCCGCGACGGTCCGGGACGACGCCGCGAGCGCGGGGACAGCGGTGAACCCCGTGATGGAGGCGGCGGTGGCAGCTGCGAGGCAGGTCCCTGCCACCGCCTTGCGGAGCCGGATCTGGTAGCGGCGGCGTCGTGGAACAGGCATGCGGGGCTCTCCTTGGAAGATGTGCTGCTGGTTCCACCGTTCCACCCCATCGTGAGGGCCGCCCGCATGCTGCCTGACCGCACGCTGTGAAGCCGCGCCCACCCCGGCTCCGGGTTCCGGATAGTCTGGAAGGCAAGAAACCAACCAGCCCGAGGAGGCATCGTGGCAAGCGAATCCACGTTCGACGTCGTCAGCAAAGTGGACAAGCAGGAGGTCGCCAATGCGCTGAACCAGGCGCAGAAGGAGATCGTCCAGCGGTACGACTTCAAGGGGGTCGGGGCCGAGGTCGACTTCAGCGGCGAGAAGATCCTCATGAAGGCGAACTCGGAGGAGCGGGTCCTCGCGGTGCTCGATGTACTGCAGTCGAAGATGATCAAGCGGGGCATCTCGCTGAAGTCGCTCGAGACCGGCGAGCCTTATCCTTCCGGCAAGGAGTTCCGCCTGGAGACCACCATCAAGGAGGGCATCGCCCAGGACCTCGCGAAGAAGATCAACAAGCTCATCCGCGACGAGGGGCCCAAGGGCGTGAAGTCGCAGATCCAGGGCGACGAGCTGCGCGTCAGCTCGAAGTCGCGTGACGACCTGCAGGCCACCATGGCGCTGCTCAAGAACTTCGACGAAGCAGACCTCCAGTTCGTGAACATGCGCTGATCTGAGGCGCGTAGATCCCAGTACGACGACGACGGCGGCGCCACCTGCGGAAGGTGGGGCCGTCGTCGTCGGTGGAGGACCTGTCAGGCGAGCGGCCGCCCGGCCATGCCCTCGAGGCGCGCGATGCGCTGGTCCATGGGCGGATGGGTCGCGAACAGCTTGCCCACCCCGCCGCCCTTGAAGGGGTTGGCGATCATGAGGTGCGAGGTGTTCACGAGGCGCTGGTCCTGCGGCAGTGGAGCGCGCTGCGTCCCGCTCGCGAGCTTCCGGAGCGCCGACGCGAGGGCCAGCGGATCGTCGGTGAGGATGGCGCCGTCCTCGTCGGCGTCGAACTCCCTGGTGCGGCCGATGGCCGTCTGGATCAGGCCCGCGGCGAGGGGTGCGAGGAACGCCAGCAGCAGCGCACCGATGGCGTTGCCGCCGCCCTGGTTCCGGTTGCCGCCCATCATTCCGGTGAAGGCGAACATCTGCGCCACGGACGTGATGACGCCCGCCACCGCCGCCGCGATGGATCCCGTGAGGATGTCGCGGTTGTAGACGTGCATGAGCTCGTGCCCGAGGACGCCGCGCAGTTCGCGCTCGTCGAGGAGGTGCAGGATGCCCTGGGTGCAGCAGACCGCGGAGTTCTCCGGGTTGCGGCCCGTCGCGAACGCGTTGGGCGCCATGGTCGGCGAGACGTAGAGCCTCGGCATCGGCTTGTCGGCCCGCGTGCTCAGCTCCCGGACGATCCGGTACATCGCCGGTGCCTGCTGCTCGGTGACCTCGACCGCCCCCATGCTGCGGATCGCGATCTTGTCGCTGTTCCAGTAGCTGTAGGCGATCGAACCGACACCGAACAGGGCGAACAGCCAGATGAACATCGAACTGCCCGTCGCGGCGGCGATGACCGCGCCGAAGACGAGGAAGATCCCCATGAGGGCGCCGAACAACAACGCCGTCTTGGCACCGTTGAAATGGTTGTGCACGTCTCACTCCTTGCAGTGTGGAGACCATCCGGCCCGCGCGGAGGAGGGAGGGCCGGATCAGCCTGGTCCCTTCATCGTACGGCGACGCGCTGGGGGCTTGCTGGGGAGAAGTCAGAGCTCACGGTTCGGGATGCCGCGAGTCGTACTGCAGAAAGCGGGGCTGCCACCGGGCGACGACGAGCACCAGAACCGCGCAGGCCAACCCCCCGACGACGGCAGTCCAGCCCTCGCCGAGCCATGCGGCCTGCCCGCCGGCCGCGATGTCCCCGAGCCTCGGGCCACCGGCGACGACGACGATGAACACCCCCTGGAGCCGGCCGCGCATCGCGTCCGGCGTGGCGGACTGGAGGATGGTGTTTCGGAACACGCTGCTGATCGAATCCGCGATGCCCGCGAGGACGAGACAGGCGGACGCCGGCAGCACCCATACCGACAGTTCCCCCTCCCCTGGGGCCGGCAGGGAGGAGGAGCTCGCCATGACGACCACGATCCCGAAGCCCGCCACCGAGGCACCCCACCCGACGATCGACCAGATCACCGCCCGGCCGTGCTTGTGGATGTGTCCGAGGGGACCGGAGAAGAGACCTGCGAGTACCGAACCGAAGGCACCGGATGCGAGCAGGATGCCGACGGTCAGCTCGCCTCCCCCGATCAGTACCGCACCGACGGCGGGTAGCAGCGCCCGAGGCTGGGCGGTGATCATCGCGATGAGGTCCACGATGAAGGTCATCCGGATGTTCGGCCGGGTGCCGAGGAAGCGGAACCCCTCGAGGACGGTCGCGAGCCCTGCCCTCCGGGTGGGGCCCTCCGGCGGCAGGGGCGGGAGGCGGTAGACCGCCCAGAGCGCGAAGGTGAACGTGACGACGTCGACCGTGTAGGTCCAGGCGTAGCCCACCTGCGCTACCAGGACGCCGGCGAGCAGCGGGCCGATGGTGAACGCGAGGCCGAAGGTGATCATGCTGAGGGCGTTCGCGGCCGGCAGCAGTTCGGGTCGGACGAGGCGCGGGATGATGGAGCTGCGCGTGGGCTGGTTGATGCCCGCCGCGCCGGACTGGATGGCTATGAGGATGTACAGCAGCCAGACGCTGTCCGCTCCGAGCCAGGCCTGAGCAGCGATGGCACCGGTGGTGACCCAGAGCGCGATGGACGAGTACAGCGCCACCGTGCGGCGATCCTGGGCATCGGCGATCGCACCCCCGTAGAGGCCCGCGACGACCAGCGGAACGAGCGCGAACAGGCTGAGGAGTCCGACACTCAGCGTGGACTGCGTCAACGCGTAGATCTGCAGGCTGACAGCGACGATGGTGAGTTGCGTACCGATAGCGGAGAGCGCCGTCCCGACGTAGAGCCTCCGGAATGCCGGGGACTCCCTGAGCGGAGTGATGTCGGCGAGGAGTCTGGGCACGGAGAGAGTCTAGCCGCGCCTTGATTCGCTCCGGCAACGGTTTTCGCTCAGGCGGCGTCGCGCTCCCCGGCCTCGATAGCCCGGTCGATCTCCTGGAGGACCCGTCTGTCCGCGATCGGGCGGAAATGGCCCATGGTCTCGAGCTGCACGTTCCGCGCGCCCTCGACGAAGCTGCCGCCCGGGATGTGCGGGTCGAACCGCCCGTAGATCGAGGTGATGTGGGCGTTGAGTTCCAGATTGGCGCGGAGGGCCTGCAGGGTGCGGTTGTGCGGCGAGAAGGCACGGATGCTCGGGAGGAGGAAGAAGGTGGCGTAGATGGACCCGGAGAACGGCGTGTTCACGGCGACGAGGCGGGTGACCCGCGGGGCAGCGCTGGTATTGGTCATGAGGAACTTGCCGATCAGGCCACCTTTGCTGTGCGCGACGACGACGACGTCGGTGAGCTCGTGCTCCTCGAGGTAGCCCGCTGCCAACTGCGCCATCGCTTCGACGGTGCCGCGGTTGTAGCCGAGCTTCTGCACCACGTGGACAGGGTGGCCGGCACGGTGCAGGTGTTCGGCGACCGGCCTCATGAACTGCCACGTCTCGTAGATCCCGGGGATCAGCAGCACGGGGGCCTTGCCGTGCGGTGCATCCTCGGGCGGGGTGAGGTACTGTGCCGGATCCACCCGGAAGATGAAGCCGTGGGCCTGCCAGAAGCCCACGTAGGCATAGTCGAGCGCCCAGGCCCAGCCGCGCTTGATGAGGTTCACCCTGTCCACGGTACCGATCAGCATCGTCCTGTGGTGCGCGAGTTGACGGGCCTTGTTACGACTAACTCAGAATTACTGGTTGAATGAACCCATGACGCAGACGGTAGGGGCACAGGAGGCCCGCGAGGCGCGCTGGACCGCAGCACTGCGCGACCGCAACCGTCGGGTGACGCGTCAGCGACTTGCCGTGCTCGACGCCGTCGAGCGCCACCCCCATGCGACAGCCGACGATGCAGCGACCGCGGTGAGCGCGGCCCTGCCGCAGATCACCGTGCAGTCCGTGTACGTCATCCTCGCCGACCTCACCGAGATCGGCCTGCTCCGCCGCATCGACACACCACATTCCCCCGCGCGCTATGAGACCCGCGTGGGGGACAACCACCACCACGCCGTCTGCACGGGCTGCGGCCGGATCGAGGACGTCGACTGCGCGGTCGGGCACGCGCCATGCCTCACCCCTGAGTGGTCGCCCGGAGCCTCCCGCATGACCATTCAGATCGCAGAGGTCCTCTACCAGGGCCTCTGCGACGACTGCCGCTCGGCAGCCCCGAGCCACCCATGACCCCCTACAGGAACAGGAACCCTATGTCCGCGAACTTCAGCACGACCCAGTCCGGTGCCCCCGTCATCGACGACAGCAATTCGTCCGTCCTCGGCCGCGACGGCGCCATCCCGCTGACCGACCACTACCTCATCGAGAAGCTGGCGCAGTTCAACCGCGAGCGCGTCCCCGAGCGCGTGGTCCACGCCAAGGGTGGCGGAGCCTTCGGTGTCTTCGAGACCACCGAGGACGTCAGCATGTACACCCGCGCAGCACTGTTCCAGCAGGGCGCCACCACGGAGACGCTCCTGCGGTTCTCGTCCGTGGCCGGCGAGCAGGGTTCGCCCGACACCTGGCGGGATCCCCGCGGCTTCGCCCTGAAGTTCTACACCTCCGAAGGCAACTACGACCTCGTGGGCAACAACACACCGGTGTTCTTCATCCGTGACGGCATCAAGTTCCCCGACTTCATCCACTCGCAGAAGCGGCTTCCCGGCACCAACCTGCGCGACGCCGACATGCAGTGGGACTTCTGGACCCTCAGCCCGGAGTCCGCCCACCAGGTGACCTGGTTGATGGGTGACCGCGGCCTGCCGAACTCCTGGCGCACCATGAACGGCTACGGGTCGCACACCTACATGTGGATCAACGAGTCCGACGAGAAGTTCTGGGTCAAGTACCACTTCAAGTCCAACCAGGGCCACGAGGTACTCACTGTCGACGAGGCCGAGGCGCTCGCCGGCTCGGACGCGGACCACCACCTGCGCGACCTCTCCGAGAACATCGCCAAGGGCAATCACCCGAGCTGGGATCTCAAGGTCCAGATCATGCCCTATGACGACGCGAAGACGTACCGCTTCAACCCGTTCGACCTCACCAAGGTGTGGCCCCAGGGCGATTACCCGCTGATCCCGGTCGGCAAGCTCACGCTGAACCGCAATCCGGAGAACTATTTCGCGCAGATCGAGCAGGCCACCTTCGCGCCGTCGAACTTCGTGCCCGGCATCGCAGCGAGCCCCGACCGCATGCTGCAGGCCCGCATCTTCTCCTATGCGGATGCGCACCGCTACCGCGTCGGCACCAACCACGCGCAGCTGCCGGTGAACATGCCGAAGAACGAGGTGCGCAACTACTCCAAGGACGGCGCCGCGCGGTACCACTTCAACTCCGCGGCGACGCCCGTCTATGCGCCGAACTCGGTCGGCGGACCCGCCGCGGATCCCGCTCGGTACGGTGCGCACGGCGGCTGGGAGAACGACGGTGACCTCGTGCACGCGGCGCACTCGCTGCACGCGGAGGACGACGATTTCGGTCAGGCCGGAACGCTCTACCGCGACGTGTTCGACGACGCGCAGCGGGCTCGCTTCCTGGAGACCATCACCGGCGCGGTCGGCGGCGTGACGAGCGACGAGATCCGCGCCCGTGCCGTCCAGTACTGGGCGAACGTCGACGCGAGCTCGGCGCGAAACTGGCCGCCAACCTCGGCCACGGCGTCACCCCTGCCACCGAATCGGAGGCCGCGCTCTACTAGGGCAGGCAGCGCGGGAGCAACATCAACGAGAGGGCGGACCCGGAAGGCTCCGCCCTCTCTTGTCGTCCTGATCCGGATCCTCCGGCTACGAACGGGCCCTATCCCGCAAGCAGGTCGACAGAGACGTCCCACAGCCGCCGGGCGTTCTCCGGATCGAGTGCGTAGCCGCGGACGCCGGACACCCCGTCGACGATCTCCGCGACGACCTCGGCCTGCCGGCAGTCCTCCAGGTACAGTCCTCCGATCCCCTCGAGCAACGGCGACGTCGACGCGAGAACCGACGTCGCTGCGCCTTGTTCCGGTGTCTTCGCAGAGAACCCCGCCGCAACCACCTGCGCCTTCGTGGCGGCCAGCACCTCAGGATCCCAGTAGCGCTGCAGATTGGTCCAGACCCCGCCCGGCATCACGGCGTTGGCGGTGATGCCGTCGTTCCTCCATCGGCGCGTCGCCTCCACAGCGAGGAGGACGTTGGCCGTCTTCGACTGACCGTATGCCTGCCCGGCGTCGTACGGACGGTGATCGAAGAACGGGTCGTCATAGCGGATGTCGGAATTGCCATGGCCACTGGAACTCACGGAGACGATACGCGCCCCGCCGGCGGCAGCGAGCGCCGGGTGCAACCCCGTGGCGAGAGCGAAGTGCCCGAGGTGGTTCGTCGCGAACTGCAATTCCCAGCCCTGCGGCGTCCGCATCTCCGGCGTGAGCATCACTCCGGCATTGTTGACGAGCAGATGCAATGGCGCACTCCATTCCTCGGTGAATCGTCGCACCGACTCCGCGTCCGCAAGGTCCAGCCGTCGGACGCTCACGGTGGCGCCGGGGCTGGAACGGCGAATGTCTATCGCCGTCCGCTCCCCCGCCTTCACGTCCCGCACGGCCAAGGTCACCTCGGCACCGGCTCCGGCCAGTGCGCGTGCGGTCTCGATGCCGATTCCGGAGGACGCCCCGGTGACGATGGCCCTCCTGCCGGAGAGATCGACGCCCTCGACGACGTCGTGGGCCGTGCTGTCCGCCGTGAAGGGCGAGGTGAAGTGAGCCATCAGCCGAGTCTCGTCGATGAGATACCGCCGTCGATCGCAAGGACGCTCCCGTGCATCATGCGCGACGCGTCCGAAGCGAGGAAGAGCACGCCCTGTGCGATGTCCTCGGGCCTCACCACCACGCCCGCCGGCGTCGACGCCGTCATCGCATCGAGGACCGCACGGGCCGCTTCGTTGCCGGGCGTGAGCGTCGCGCCCGGGGACACGGTGTTCACACGCACGCCGTGAGGCCCGAACTCCGCCGCCCAGGACCTGCTCAGCTGCTCGACGGCTGCCTTGGTCGCCGTGTACATCGCCGCGAACGGACTGCCCACTGACGCCATCCAGGAACCGACATTGATCACGGCCCCGCCTCCGGCCACCGCCATACCCGGCAGGATCGAGGCGGCGAGGACATGCGGGGCGCGGACATTGACGGCCAGCATCGCATCGAGCTCATCGTCCTCCAGCTCAGCGGTGGCTGTAGCGGGGTAGATACCGGCGTTGTTCACGAGGATGTCGATACGGCCCCTCAGCAATCCCGTCGCGTCGGCGGAGAACTGTCGGAGCCCGGCGTAGCTGCCGGCCAGATCGACGGGGAGGAACTCGGCCGCGCCCCCACCGGCCTTGATCCTGCCGACCACATCCGCTCCACGGGTCCTGTCGCGGCCACTGACCACCACGGTGGCTCCTGCGCTCGCGAGGGTGAGTGCCACGGCCTCGCCGATCCCGCTGGTGGAACCGGTCACGAGGGCCGTCCGTCCCTCGAGCGGCCTGCTGATGGAAGCCGCGTCGAACGGCGAAGGGCGGCTGGTGGTGCTGTTCGTCGTCATGCTCCATGTCTACGGCGCTACGGACGGATGAGCCAGATCGTGGTGGACCTGGGCATGTCAGGGCCATGTTGCTCCACGCCTCAGGTTCTAGAGTTGGAGCATGCCCGCCGACCGCCTGCAGCTTGGGGCCTTCCTCCGTTCCCGCCGTGACGGCATGAGCCCGGTCGAGGCCGGCATACAGGCCTTTCCCGGTGCACGACGTGTTCCGGGGTTGCGCAAGGAGGAGCTCGCCGTGCTGGCCGGCGTCAGTGCCGACTACTACAGCCGATTGGAACAGGGGCGGCAGGCGAACATCTCGCAGAGCGTCCTCGATGCCCTTGCCCGGGCGTTGCACCTCGACGACGTTGAGCGCAAGCACCTGTTCGCGCTAGCACATCCGTCGGTGCGCACCCGATCGGGTGTCGGTGCCCCGCAGCAGGCTGATCCGGGACTGCTGCGGTTGATGACTGCCCTGGATCACATCCCCGCGCTCGTGCTCGGCCGCCGTGGCGAGGTCCTCGCCACGAACGCCCTCCTGACCGCCGTCCTCGGAGAACTGCCGCCAGGCTCCTCGTTCGTCAGGTTCATGTTCTTCGACCCTCTCGCTCGCGAACGGATCGTCAACTGGGAGCATTTCGCAGCGGCATCCGTCGCAGCGCTGCGGGGCGAACTGGGCCGGCACCCGCACGACGGTCTGCTGGTCGCGTTGATCGACGAAATCAGAACCGGTGATCAGGACGCCGCAACGTGGTGGAACCACCACGGCGTACAGGACTACGCGTCAGCCGCCAAGCGGATGATGCATCCGGTGGTGGGCGAGTTGTCCTTCGACATCGAAACGGTCATGCTGCCGCACAACACCGATCAGGTGCTCGTCGCCTATACGGCCCAGCCCGACTCGGGGACGGCGCGGAAACTGCCCTTCCTCGCCAGCTGGAGCGTGCAGGGCTCGGACCGGCCCTAGCCCGGAGGGTTCCAGGAACGGGTGTCTGTGCTCTCGTTCACATCCGCCGGTTTGTGGCACTCCGGGTCCCGGTTCCGGTGATAACTTGCCGCCATGAGGACCGATTCCGCATCCCCTGACCTCGCTCGGACAGATCCGATCGTCAGGCACTCCCTGCTCGAGGACGTCCTGGGTATCGTGACCGGGACGTTCACGGTCTCGCTCGGACTGTTCCTGCTCACCACCAGCGGCGCCGTCACCGGTGGTACCGCCGGGCTTGCCCTGCTCCTGAGCTATCTGGGCGGGCTGCCCTTCAGCGTCCTGTTCTTCACCGTCAACGTGCCGTTCTTCGTGCTCGCGGTCCGGAAGAAGGGCTGGGACTTCACGCTGCGGACCATGGTTGCTGTGGCGCTCGTATCGGGGCTGTCCTACCTTCATCCCCTGGCACTCGGCGGACTCACGCTGGACCCGCTTTACGCGGCCCTCGGCGGGAACCTGCTCGCCGGCGTCGGACTCCTGATCCTCTTCCGGCACCGAGCCAGCCTCGGCGGCTTCAACATCCTGGCGCTGATCCTCCAGGAGCGCCTGAACTGGCGCGCAGGGTACGTGCAGATGGCACTGGACACATCGATCGTGCTCGCCGCCTTCGCCGTCGTCGAGCCGGCCGGCGTCCTGCTGTCCGCCGTCGGTGCGGTACTGCTGAACCTCGTCGTGGCCCTCAACCACAGGCCGGGGCGCTACCTCGGGGCGTGATCCCCGGGGCAACGCCCCCCCTCATCAGGCCGGAACCGCTTCCTTCTCCTGCTGCGTGTCGTCGCTGTCCGCGCGGACGAGCTTGGCGCCCTCGACATCGACGTCGGGCAGGATCCGCTCGAGCCACGCCGGAAGCCACCAGGCATGCTTCCCCAGCAGGTACATGGCCGCAGGAACCAGCGTCATGCGCACCACGAAGGCATCGAGCAGCACACCGAACGCGAGCCCGAACCCGATCGGCCGCACCATGGCCAGGTGCGAGAACACGAACCCCGCGAAGACGGACACCATGATGATCGCCGCAGCAGTCACCACCCGCGCTCCGTGGCTGAAGCCGATCCTCACCGCCGCCCTCGGGTCGTCGCCGTGGACGAAGGCCTCCCGCATGCCGGACACCAGGAACATCTGGTAGTCCATCGCGAGGCCGAAGAGCACTCCGATCAGGATGATCGGCAGGAAGCTCAGGATGGGCCCCGGGTTCGTCACCCCGAAGAAGTCCCCGAGCCAACCCCACTGGTAGATGGCCACCGTCGCTCCGAAACTCGCGAGCAGGGAGAGCAGGAAGCCCGCCGTGGCGATGATCGGTACGAGGATCGAGCGGAAGACGAGCAGCAGCAGGATCAGCGACAGCCCGACGACGATGCCGAGGTAGAGCGGCAGGGCCTCCATGAGCTTGGCGGATACGTCGATGTTGGCCGCGGTCTGCCCGGTCACGGCGATCGCTACGCCCGTCTCCTCCTCGAACTCGTCCGTCGCCGCCCGTAGGTCCCGCACGAGGTTCTCCGTGGTCTCACTCGCGGGGCCCTCCTCCGGGATGACCTGGAAGATCGCGGTGCGTCCATCCTCGCTGACCGTCGCAGGGACGGAGGCGGCGACGTCGGGCACCTCGAGGAGGCGGTCGTTGACGTCGAGGCGGAGCTCGGTGGCTTCGGTCTCGTCGGATGTCTCGGGGAGCGAGCCGACGACGATGAGCGGCCCGTTGGTCCCCGCACCGAACTTGTCGCCGATGGTGCTGTACGCCTGGAACGCCGTCGAATCGGCCGGTTCGGTACCGCCGTCGGGCAGGCCCACCCGGAGTTGCGCGGCGGGCACGGCGATCACACCGAGCAGGACGACCCCGGCCAGGACCGTCAGGACGGGCTTCCTGGTGACGAAGCCGCCCCACCCCGCACCCTTCGCTGCACGCTGGTCCGCCACGGAGTTCCCGTTCTCCGCCGCGTCGAGGGCGGTGGCGGAATGCTTGCTGCCGTGATTCTTCGCCCACCGGCGCTTCGACACGACCCGCCGGCCCATCAGCGCAAGGAGTGCGGGCGTGAGCGTCAGGGCCACGATCACGGCCACCGCGACGGTCCCGGCGGCAGAGAGCCCCATGACCGTCAGGAACGGCAGTCCGGGAACGGCGAGCGCCGCCAGGGCGACGACCACGGTGATGCCCGCGAACAGGACGGCGTTGCCGGCAGTCCCGGTGGCCCGCGCGATCGATTCCTGGAGTTCCATGCCGCGCAACAGCTGCGTGCGGTGCCGGTTCACGATGAAGAGTGAATAGTCGATACCCACGGCGAGGCCGAGCATGAGCGCGAGGACCGGCGAGATGCTGTTCATCTCGATGATGCCCGAGAGGGCGAAGGTGAGCCCGACACCGACGCCGACGCCGATCACCGCCATCAGGAGCGGCAACCCGGCGGCGACCAGGGTGCCGAGCATGAGGATGAGCACGATGGCGGCGACAGCGAGGCCGATGGCCTCCGTCGCGCCGACGATGCCGGAGACGTCCTCGACGATCTCCTTGCTGTAGTCGACCGTCACTCCAGCAGCCTCTGCCTCTGCAGCCTGCTCCTGCACCGCTTCGCGCAACTCGGGCGTGACGCCGTTGATCTGCTCTTCGAACTGCACGCTCGCGACGCCCGTGGAACCGTCCTCGGACAGCAGGCTCACCCCGGAGGTGGCCTCGAGCTGCCGCTGGGCGAGGTCCAGTTCGGTCCTGCCGGACTCGAGCTGCGCCCGGCCCGACTCCAGTTCGGTCCTGCTGGCGTCCAGCTGCGCCTGTCCCTGCGTGAGCTGCTGCTCGGTGGCAGCGGCTTGGGCCCGGGGCAACTGCCCTCGAGCCTGCTCGAACTGCGTGCGCTGCTGGTCGAGCTGTGCCTGGCCCTGCTCCAGTTGCTCCTCGCCCGAGGTCAGCTCCTGTTCGCTGGCTTCGAGCTCGGCGCGCCCCGATTCGATCTCCTGTCCACCGGACGCCACCTGATCGGCGACGTCGAAAGGATCGACGACTCCCCGGACCCCGTCGAGCTCGGCGATGTCAGCGAGCGCGGTCTGCACGCCCTCGCGCTGTTCCGTGGAGAACGCGGATCCGTCGTCCGTGGTGAACACCACGGTTCCGGTGCCGCCGACGGCCTCCGGGAGCTCGTCCCGCAGACGGTCGGAGATGCGCTGGGACTCGGTTCCGGGGATCGTGAAGTTGTTGGTCAGCGTGCCGGAGAAGGCGACCGCGGCCCCGCCGACGGCCAGCATGATGGCGAGCCACGCCGAGATGACCCACCACCGCCTCCTGAACGCGAACGAGCCGAGCCGGTAGAGCAGAAAAGCCATGGGATGTCCTTGCGAGAGGTGGTGCGGACTGTGGGGGCGGACGGAAGGTCAGGAGCCGGGCAGCTCGGAGTGCGCATCGGGGGTCGCGGCACGAGGGGCGCCGTCGGGTGCCGGATCACCGGGGGAATCGGCTGCGGGGTCGGCGAAACCGTCACGGAGCATCGTCAGCGCAGCCAGGATTCGCGCCTCGAGCTGCTGACCCGAGTCCGGAGCCGAGTCGGGAGTGTTCGCTGCCCAGTCGCGCATCGCCGCCTTGGTGCAGGAGAGCACGGAACCGACGAGAGCAGTGAGATAGAGGTCCGAGGCGCCGGCACCGAGGCGCTGGCGCATCCCCTCGACGATCCGGGCTTCGGCACGTTCCCACGCGTGCAGCTGGGCACGCAGGAGGTCGGGGTTGCTGCCCGCCATACGGAACAGCTCGCCGTGGTGGGACAGCCCTTCCATCCTGGTGGTCTCGGTGAAGGCGAGCACGATGGAGTCGAAGAGTGGTTCGTCGTGAGGCATGCGACCGAACACGTCCAGCGCCAGCTCGAGGAACCCGTCCGTGCGGGCCGTCAGGGCGTCCTCCGCGCTGTGGAAGTAGTTGAAGAACGTGCGGCGGGAGACTCCGGCCCTCGCGGCGATCTGGTCGACGGTGAAGGCGCCGGGGCCGACGGAACGCGCGAGGTCGAACGCGGCGTCAGCTATCGCGCGACGCGTGTCGATCTTGTTCTGTTCACGGCGACCCAGGGGCTCCGTGTTGTCGGTTGAACTCAGCACGGACCAAGCGTAAGGGGGAATTTGCACGCCGTGCAACGAACTATTTGCCTCCTGACCCGCATCAGGGGCCGGGAGTAGCCTGTCGGAGGCATCAACTCACGGAAGAAGGCATCACGCATGAAATCCATCACACTCGGCTCGGGGCTCGACGTGTCCCGGCTCGGCCTCGGCTGCATGGGCATGTCCGCGTTCTACACAGGCAGTGGCACCGACGACGCCGGATCCATCAGGACGCTGCACAGAGCACTGGAACTCGGTGTCACCTTCTTCGACACGGCGGAGATGTACGGCCCCTACGCGAACGAGGAACTGCTGGGCAAGGCATTCGCAGGCCGGCGCGAGGACGTCGTGATCGCCACCAAGTTCGGGACGATCCGCCATACGGCGGGTGACGCCATGGGTCTCGACGGGAGCCCGGAGAACGTGCGCCTGTCCGTCGAAGGATCCCTGCGGCGGCTCGGCACCGACCATGTCGACCTCTACTACCAGCACCGCATGGACCCTTCCGTGCCTGTCGAGGACACCATGGGCGCCCTCGCCGAGCTGGTGCAGGAGGGAAAGATCCTGCACATCGGGCTTTCCGAAGCCGCTCCCGACACCATCCGGCGCGCTCACGCGGTTCATCCCGTCACCGCCCTGCAGACCGAGTACTCCCTGTGGAGCCGGGAACCGGAGCGCGAGATCCTGCCCACCATCCGGAAGCTCGGCATCGGTTTCGTGCCCTACTCACCCCTCGGTCGCGGCTTCCTGACCGGCACGATCCGATCGGTGGATCAGCTCGACGAGGCCGATTTCCGCCGCAACAATCCGCGCTTCGCGGGCGAGAACCTGCAGACCAACATCCGGATCGTGGAGCAGGTGGACGATGTGGCGCAGGAAGCGGATGCGACGCCGGGGCAGGTCGCCCTGGCCTGGCTCCTTGCACAGGGAGAGGACATCGTGCCGATACCCGGCACCAAGCAGGTCCGCTACCTCGAGGAGAATGTCGGGGCGGACGTCCTGGTCCTCTCCGAGTTCCAGCTCGCCCGGCTCGATGCCGTGGCCCCGCCCGTAGGCGACCGCTACGCGGACATGTCCGGGGTCGACCGCTAGCTGCCGGCCTCGAAGGGGTGGTCAACCGGGACTGCGTTGCCCATCCCGACGGGGAAGGCTCCCCGTCGTCGCGAGCTGATCGGCGACGGTGAGGAGCTTGACGTTCGTCTCGGCGGACACATCGGCCAGCAGGATGAAGGCCTGCCCTGCGGTGAGGCCGTAGCGTTCCATCAGGATCCCCTTCGCCTGGCCGATCAGGTCGCGGGTCGCGATCGCGTCCTTGAACTGGTGCAGTTTCTGGGCGTCCGCGAAGGCGATGGCGGCATGGGATGCGACGAGGAGTCCCACGTAGTCGGACTCCTCGGTGAAGGCTGCCGGCCGCCGACTCACGAGGTTGAGGGCTCCGAGGTTGTCGCCCTGCACGAAGAGCTGGAAGGAGAGCATGCTGCCCGCTCCGGCGTCGGCCGCCTTCGAGGAGAACTCGGGCCAGCGATCCTCGGTCCGCATGTCCGGCACGCGTACCGTCTGTTCCTCGTACACGGCGCTCAGGCAGGGACCCTCGCCCGTGCGTTCCTGCAGCAGGTCCAACGTGCGGGCCAGTTCGCCCGACGGCGCACGGGACTCCACCCTCCGGCGCCCGAGGACCAGGGTGATGGAGGCTTCGTCGGCACCCGGCACGAGCTGGACGGCGGCGCGTACCAGCCTCTCCAGCACGGCATCCTCGGAGACCTCCTGCTGGAGGGAACGGGCGAGCTCACCGAGCCTTCCTGCGAGATCCTGTTCCGAAGCAAGCCATTCGTCGTCGTTCGCCATCGGTGGGCCTCCTCGCTTCCGTCCGCACCACCATGCCCGGCACGTTCCGGCCGGGCACCGGCCCAGCGGCTCGCAGGCTGCGGACCCCCACCCTAACAGCGCCGCACCAGCATCGATCCACGGCCCGGAACCCGTATGCTCCCGCTCGCCGCCAGGAGCCGAGGGGCGTAGTTCAGTGCAAGCTGTACCATCGGGGCATGGAATCCCATCACCATGAGACGGTCGGCGCCGGTGGTCGGCGGCCACTCGCCGGCGCGCTCGCGATCACGCTCGGAGTGTTCGTCCTCCAGCTCATCGGAGCGCTGTGGACAGGCAGCCTCGCACTCCTCTTCGACTCCGTCCATGTCCTCACCGACGCCGCAGGCCTTGCCATGGCGCTGGGTGCGGCGACCCTCGGGGCACGGCCTGCCACCGCTCGTCGCTCCTGGGGATTCCGGCGGGCCGAGGTCATCGCCGCCCTGCTGCAGGCCGCGTTCCTGCTCGCCGTCGGGGCCTACGTGCTCGTCGAGGGCGTGAGGCGCGTGATCACGCCCGAGGACGTCGCGGCCGAGGGGATGGTGGTCTTCGGTGCTGTCGGACTCGCGGGCAACCTCGCGGCCCTGGGACTCCTCGCCCGGCACAGGACCGCGAACTTCAACCTGCGGGCAGCCTTCCTCGAGGTCCTCAACGATGCTCTCGGTTCCGTGGCGGTCATCGTGGCTGCCGTCGTCATCCTGCTGACCGGATGGATGAGGGCTGACGCCGTGGTCGCCCTCCTCATCGGAGCCCTCATTATCCCGCGCACACTCCGACTGCTGCGGGAGACCATCGACGTGCTGCTCGAATCAACGCCGGTGGGCATCGACCTCGAGGAAGTACGCGCCCATATCGCCCGGCTGCCACACGTCCGCGACGTCCACGACCTGCACATCAGTCAGATAGCCACCGGACTTCCCGTGCTCACCGCGCACATCGTGGTGGACGACGACTGCTACCGTGACGGCTCGGCCCACGCCGTCCTCGACCGGCTCCAGGAATGCGTGGCCCGCCACTTCGACGTCAGCATCCATCACTGCACCTTCCAGATCGAACCGCTCGGTCACGTCTCCCACGAGAGGGAGCTGACGCACTGATGCTGGAACCACTGACCTCTACCTCGGTCCTGGAACGCGTGGGCACCGCCCTCTCGGACCCGACGCGGGTGCGGATCCTCGTGGCGCTGCGGGATGCGCCGGCGTACCCCAGCGAACTCGCACTGCTGCTGGGCGTCAGCCGCCAGAGCCTGTCGAACCATCTGTCCTGCCTGCGCGGCTGCGGACTCGTCGTGTCGGTTCCCGAAGGACGACGCTCGCGCTACGAACTCGTCGATCCGAAGCTGGGCCATGCCTTGACGGATCTCCTCGGGATCGTCCTCGCGGTGGACCCGGAGCACCACGAGCACGCCTGACGCATCCGTGCACCGACGTAGAAGGCCCGCCGAGTCCGAGACACGGCGGGCCTTCCAGCAGGTGCTACCCCATGAGGCGTGAGCGGATCAGGAACCTCTTCCCCTCCGGAGCCTCGACGGAGAACCCGCTTCCCCGTCCGGGGACGACGTCGACGGTCAGGTGGGTGTGGCGCCAGTAGCCGAACTGCTCCCGCGACATCCAGAACTCGATCAGGCGAGGCGCATCATCGTCATCCGCCGGAGGCGTGCCGGACCTGCCCGTGGCGCCCACCGTGATGTCCAGAACACCGAGCAGCACGTCGGCCTCGGCGGTGATGAACTCTCCCGCCGGGTAGCACATCGGCGACGAGCCGTCACAGCACCCCCCGGACTGGTGGAACATGAGCGGCCCGTGGATGAGCCACAGCGTGTCCAGCAGTTCCACCGCACTGTCCGTAAGGGCCACCCGGGAGAACGTCTCCCCGGGGATGGTCACCGATGCTTCGACGGTCATCGCATCTCCTAGAAGAAACCGAGCTTCGATTCCGAGTAGCTGACCAGCAGGTTCTTCGTCTGCTGGTAGTGGTCGAGCATCATCGCATGGTTCTCGCGACCGATGCCCGAGGACTTGTACCCACCGAAGGCCGCTCCTGCAGGATACGCATGGTAGTTGTTCACCCAGACACGACCGGCCTGGATCTCACGTCCCGCGCGGTATGCGACATTGCCGTTCCTCGACCAGACGCCGGCACCCAGTCCGTAGAGGGTGTCATTGGCGATCTCCATGGCCTCCGCGTAGTCGTCGAAACGGGTCACGGACACCACCGGGCCGAAGATCTCCTCCTGGAAGACCCTCATGCTGTTGGTCCCCTCGAAGACGGTGGGCTTCACGTAGTAGCCCCCGGCGAGGTCGCCGTCGAGCATGTTCCGCTCCCCGCCGATCAGTACCTTCGCGCCCTCCTGGGTGCCGATGTCCATGTAGGACAGGATCTTCTCGAGCTGGTCGTTGGACGCCTGTGCGCCCACCTGTGTGTCCGTGTCGAGGGGATTTCCCTGCACCATCTTCTCCACCCGTGCGATGGCGTCGGCCATGAAGGAATCGTAGATGGACCCCTGGACGAGCGCACGGGACGGGCAGGTGCAGACCTCGCCCTGGTTCAGGGCGAAGAGCGCGAAGCCCTCGAGTGCCTTGTCGTAGAACGAGTCATTGCTGTCGGCGACGTCGGAGAAGAAGATGTTCGGGCTCTTGCCGCCCAGCTCCAGCGTGACCGGAATGAGGTTCTGGCTCGCGTACTGACTGATCAGCCGACCCGTGGTCGTCTCCCCGGTGAAGGCGATCTTCCGGATGCGCTTGCTGGAAGCCAGCGGCTTGCCCGCCTCCACACCGAAACCGTTGACCACGTTGATGACGCCGGCGGGAAGGATGTCGCTGAGGAGCTCCATCAGCACCAGGATCGACGTCGGCGTCTGCTCCGCCGGCTTCAGCACGACGGCGTTGCCCGCGGCCAGGGCTGGCGCCAGTTTCCACACGGCCATGAGGATGGGGAAATTCCAGGGGATGATCTGCCCCACGACGCCGAGCGGCTCGTGGTAATGGTAGGCCGTCGTGTCGTCGTCGAGCTGGGAGATCCCGCCCTCCTGCGCGCGAATGGCGCTGGCGAAGTAGCGGAAATGGTCCGCGGCCAGCGGCAGGTCCGCCGCCAGGGTCTCACGCACCGGCTTGCCGTTGTCCCAGGTCTCCGCGACCGCGAGCATCTCGAGGTTCTTCTCGATACGATCCGCGACGCGGTTCAGCACCGAGGCCCGCTCGGCCACCGATGTCCTGCCCCAGGCCGGAGCTGCCTTGTGCGCGGCGTCCAGGGCCAGTTCGATGTCCTCGGCGGTGCCGCGGGCCACCTCGCAGAACGCCTTACCCGTGACGGGGGAGATGTTCTCGAAGTACTGGCCCTTGATCGGCGGAGCCCACTCGCCGCCGATCCAGTTCTCGTACCTCGGCTTGAAACTGACCTTCGATCCGTCCTGGCCGGGCTGGGCGTAAACAGTCATCGTCAGACTCCTTCAACTGTGAGTGCAGGACGTCGTCGTCCCTGGTTCACAGCGTAGGAGTGGAAGCGTTGCACCGACGTTGCATCGGGCAACGGATCCCCATCCTGCCGGAGCGAGCCCTGGCCTCGGAATGTCGATGCAGGAGTGTGACCTCAGCCCTTCGACGCCGCCGGGACGGACGCAGGATCAGTGCCGGACGCCGGCCCCGCAGGCTTACTGCTCCGTTCGAATCCTTCGGAGCGCTCGCGTCCTTCGATGCAGTGGAATCCTCCGGATCGTTCGGCTCCCCACACGGAGTAACCCCGGCGTCCTCGCCTGCTGTCGGGCCCGAAGCCGGAGCGCCTTCAGGGGTCTCGCCATCGCCCTCCGTCTGGCGTTCGGCCTTGTCGCCGTCAGCGGGGCTGGCCGACACGGCGTTCGGACCGGCCGTGCCGGCCACCGGTGCGGCAGTGTCCACCTGCGGTTCTGCCGCCGTGTCACCCGTTTCGGGCACGGCGGGATCGGAGGTGGTGGGATCATCCGGTGAAGGATCCGTGTCGCAGGAGGGGTCCGGCTCCGGAGTCGGGGTGACCGGGCCCGGTACAACACCCGGCTCAGGAGTCGGGGGAACCGGCACCGGCTCGACCGGTGGCATCTTCCCGGGCTCGCCACCCTGCTTCGGGGGAACCGGCGTCGGCTCGACCGG
>WNZI01000025.1 GCA_009728235.1 Vibrio cholerae
AAGGGACTTCAGGTAGGGGCTGCCGCCGGCGAGGGACACCAGGCCGGGGCGGATCGAGATGTCGAAGACGTCGCGCACCGCGGACTGCTTGATATTGGCGGCGCGCAGCGAGAACAGGGCGTCGTGCCGGGTGGCGGAGCCCACCGCGCGCTCCAGGGCGGCTTCGGTCTCGGCAGGCAGGAGGTCGGCGGGAGCTTCGCTGGAGGACGTCACCCCCGGAGTCTAGGCGTGGGTTGACCATCAGGCAACAGGTGTTGACCACCTGGGGTCTGCTTCGTCCCTAGATCCAGCCGGCGTCGCGCGCCTTCAGGGCAGCCTGGAAACGGCTGTCCGCGCGCAGGGTCTCCAGCATCCAGGCGATGTGGCGGCGGCAGGTCCTGACGTTGATGTCCAGGCGCCGGGCGATCGACTCGTCGGACAGCCCGTTGGCCAGGCCCTGGATGATCGAACGCTGCATGCTGCTCAGCGGCGACTCGACCTGACCGGGAGCGAGGAAGGACTCGCTGATCTCCCAGGCGATCTCGAACAGACGGGTGAAGATGCTGATCAGGCTGGAGTCACGGACCACCAGGGCCGCTTTGTCGTCGCGAGTGAGCTGCCGGCCCACGAGGGCCAGTTTCTCGTCGAAGATGAGCACGCGCAGGGGGATGAAGGGCAGGACGCCGAATTCTCCGCCGCCTGCCACGATGGCTTCGACGGCCTTGCGGGTAGGGACGTGGTCGCGGGTGCTGGTGTCGTAGAGGGTGCGCCGTCGTACCCCGTTCGCCAGCAGGTCGAGGTCCTTCCGGATGCTCTCCTCGTGGACATCCGCCGTCGAGCCCTGCCCCGGCTGCGCGATGTACACCTTCTCCGTCACGTCCCGTCCGTAGTCGATCAGGACCCTGTGGATGAGGTGGGGATCCTCCAGTGTCTCCACGGACGTGCTGGCCAGGACGCTCTTGCGTGCCTCGAGGAAGGTGGGAAGGAGCGTCGAGAGCTCCCGACGCTGCCCGCTGATGCGCGCCTTGAGGTCCTGCATGGCACGTTCATCGGCGTCCACCAGGTCCGCGAGGGCGACATCGGGGGACACCGCGACCAGCCCGTCAGCACGTCCGGCCTGAGGGCTGAGCAGGCGTCGGGATGACAACTGCTCGATGGCCTGGTCGATGCGACGCAGCGTCAGGCCCAGCGCATCCGACGCCTCGCCCCTGGTCCACCCCGGATGGCCGACGGCGTACCTGTAGACCTCGAGCGATGTCGCGTCCAGCATGAGTGGTCCTTGCCTCGTCCGCCGGCGCCTCAGCACCGACGATGCACGATGAAAAACATGACATGTCCAGTTAATGACAGAACGAGGCCACTAGCAATCACGAGTCGGCGGGACCGGCTCGATTCGCCGTCGTTCCGCGGATCGTCGGGACTCGAATCGGGCAACAGGGCCGAAGAGGACGGAGGCGGCGTCCTGATCACGCCATGTCCACAAACGGCCACCGCTACTGCTGGACACTACCTGCTGACGCCGGACATTCTGGTTGAGCCGGTCCGCCGGGAAGCCCAGGAGGGCGGCCCTCGGGTCGGGGCACTGCGGAACAGCAGTGTCGCGCAGCTCTACCTCCGGTGAAACGGGCAAGGAAGGATCGTCATGAAGAAGGTACTCGGCGCTACTGCAGGCCTGTTGATCCTGGTAGGAGCGGTCGCGCCGGCCGGTCAGTCGATCAGTGCCGCGAGCTGGGATTGGCCGAAGAGCCAGCCCACCGCAGGCAGCTGGGACTGGCCGAAGTAACCGGAGGCCACCGGACTAGAGCCCGGAGGCCTCACCCAGAGCCCGCCCCAGCGGGGGTAACCACAGACCCTGAAGGAGAGAGCCATGAGCCAGGTGACCGCCGTTCGAACCGCCTCACGAACGGTCGTCAGCACTCAGTGGTGGCACCTCTCCCTCTCGACGGGTGGCTTCGATGTAGCGGACGGCATCATTGAAGAGCTGGTTACCCCGCTGGTGGCGCAAGCTCAGGCGCTCGGCGCCAAGCGCTGGTACTTCACCCGATCCGAGGACCGTCGACGGGAGTAGTGAGTCAGATCAAGGTGAGCATCCATGCCCATCCTCGGGTGCTGGACCGGCTCCGTTCCTTCGTGCGGGTGCTGCAGACGCGCGGCGCGCGGAACTTGCCCCTCCTCTCGGTGCGCCAGCAGCTGACAGCACCTGCGAACAACACCTACTACTCCGGCGGCCCGGAGATGGCCGACCCCCAGCTCGAGGCGAATCTCGTCAAGTACGGCGGAGTCGAAGGGCTCGATCTCGCGGAGGAAGTGTTCGAACTGAGCTCCGAACTGGCCGTCTGGGCGAACCAGCGTTTCCCGCGTATGCAGAGTCGCTCCGCGCTCGGCGCGCTCGTCCTCTTCGACTCCGCGAGGAGCATGATGCGCGGTCCGCGCTCCGGCGGGTGGCCCGACCGCCGACGGCTCTCGTGGGACTTCTACTGGGACAGCCACCTGCGCACCTGCACTGCCGACGTCGGCCCACGTGCCGGAAGCGTCAGGGAAGCCATGGCGGCTCAGGTCGCCGCTAAATCGACCGGTTTCCATGCCCTCATGGCGGCAACCGCGTCGGAATCCGCGGTGCACAACTGGCGACGCCGGTGGTTCCGGGCGCTCGACACCTACCTCTACCGGGCGGACAAGGTCCGCGTCAGCCGCAGTGCCCAGCACCTCACCGTGTACCAGGCGCACATGACCCTCAATCGCCTGGGGTTCGTGCCGCGCGAAGAGGCTGCCCTGGGGCTGTACGCACGGTCCTGGAAGTTCCCGGTCGATCCGCTTCCAGGCGGCCGGAAGTCGTGGGAAGCGAGCGTCCCCAAGAGCGCGGTCGAGCAGAGGAGCACACCATGAGTACAAGGAACACGATCGTGTTGGCCGTCGATGATGCCGATCTCTCCGCCGCTCTCGGGTGTTCCTCCGAGGACGTCGAATCGATGCAGAACGACGGCGTCCTCGCATCCCAGGGACAGCTCTGGGAGATCGGACCGGCCCGCGAGTACCTGCGGGATGCAGCCTGGGCGGACAGCCTCTGGCGTTGAGCGCGGACCTCGCTGCCGCTCGGTGCCTCTCCGCGTCGGGAGGGAGCCGGTGACCGCCTGGCCCGATGCGTCCGGCGTGAACCGACGGCCCTACACCAGTGCGGTCCAGTCGTCCGCCAACTCCAGGCCGTGCGCTTCCGAGACCGAGTGGTGGGCTACCCGCCCGCCCGCGATGTTGAGCCCGCGAGCCAGCGCGGCGTCGGTCTCCAGGGCCGCCCGGACACCCTTGTCCGCGAGGGCGACGGCGTAGCGCAGGGTCACGTTCGTCAGTGCGTAGGTCGAGGTGGAGGGCACCGCTCCCGGCATGTTGCCCACGCAGTAGAACAGTGATCCGTGGACGGTGAAGGTCGGGTCCTCGTGCGTGGTGACGTGCGAGTCCTCGAAACAGCCGCCCTGATCCACGGCGATGTCCACGAGTACGCTACCGGGTCTCATCCGGGACACGAGCGCATTGGTGACGAGCTTCGGTGCGCGGGCGCCCGGGATGAGGACCGATCCGATGACGAGGTCGGCTTCGAGCACCGACTTCTCGATCTCGAGCGCGTTCGAGGCGACGGTCTTGATGCGTCCTGCGTACAGGGCATCCAGTTCACGCAGCCGCGCGATGTTGATGTCGAGGATCGTGACGTCGGCACCTGTTCCCACGGCCATCGCGGTCGCGTTGGTGCCGGCGACGCCCGCGCCGAGCACCACGACCTTGGCGGGTCGAACCCCCGCGACTCCACCCAGGAGCAGCCCCGGTCCCCCCGCCGGAGCGGTCATGACCTGCGCCCCGACCTGGACGGAGAGTCGGCCGGCGACCTCGGACATGGGGGCGAGCAGTGGGAGCATCCGGCCGTCCTGGACGGTCTCGTAGGCGATCGCGATGACGCCGGCCTCGAGCAGCGCCTTCGTGAGGTCGGGCTCGGCGGCGAGGTGGAGGTAGGTGAAGAGGATGAGACCCGGGCGGAATCGGTGGTACTCGGCGGCTACGGGCTCCTTGACCTTCAGGACCATGTCGGCTCTCGCCCAGACGTCATCGGCCGAATCCACCAGTTCGGCGCCCGCCGCCTGGTACTCGGCGTCCGTGATGCCGGATCCGGTTCCCGCGTTCCGTTCCACGAGGACGGTGTGACCGTGTGCCAGGAACTCGTGGACGCCGGAGGCGGTGATCGCCACGCGGAACTCGTTGTTCTTCACTTCTTTGGGGACGCCGATGATCATTGGGTTCTCCACGGGTGCGATCGGGCGGACGGGGATAGGTCCAGAATAGGGACGCTCCGCCTCGGCGTGGTCCCGGGTTTCCGTGGTGCCGGCCGTCGGGTCCGGCATGAACACGGAGCCGACGGGCGCCCGACCGGCGAACTCGCGGAATTCGTCCACTGTGAGCTGGGCCACTAGCAGGCGGCGAGCGATCCCGCCATCGACAGGTGTCGAGTACGAGGGCGGCAGATGTCGCCCTCGGTGCGCGGCCCGCTTACTGTTGGGCTGTGCAGAACCAGGCCATCGAGGACGTCGTCGAGTCGATCGCGCGCGAGCTCGGGCGAGGACTGTCCCTCGAGGATCCTGACGGAGCCCTCCTGGCCTACAGCAGTCATCAGACTTCGGCGGACCGGGTGCGCGTCAATTTCCTGCTCAGCAAGAGGGTTCCGGCCGACGTCAGCGAATGGCAGCTGCGGCATGGGATCGATCGGGCCGTCCGGGCCGTCGCCGTTCCGGCGAACGACGAGCTGGGCATGCTGGGCCGGGTATGCGTTCCGCTGCTCGTCCGTGGTTTCCGCGTCGGGTACCTGTGGGTTCAGCAGCACGACAGCGGGGATCCCCCGGCCGAGATCCTGGCGGCCCTGCCCGCGGTCCGGTCGACGATCGACCGCCTTGCCGAACTGCTTCTGGAGACGGACACGGCCTCCTCCGAGCGCAGGACGCAGCGGGAGGCGGCATTCCTCGCCGCCTGTCGGGGAGTGGCGGCGGCTGTCGAGGAGTTGCGCGGGTGGCGCGAGCTCGGCGCGCACGGCCCCTGGCGCCTGGCGTTGGTCCACGAACTGCACGACGACGACGGCGGTGCAGCGCGCGGTCGGTCGAGGCCGGACGGACACGGAGCGGATCCGCACGAAGCCGCGCTGTTCCAGCGGACCCTCGCGCTGCAGGCGACGGTCGGCGTCGGCCCCGTCCTCTTCAGCGCAGGTGCCTCCGGCCATTCCGTCCTCCTGTGCGCCCCCGACATCGGGAAGAGCGCGCTGCAGCAGGTCATCGACCGGTACCGGTCGAGGTGGGCAAACGGGCCGGACGGCCGGCGGCTCGCTTCATCCTGGGTCTGAGCGAGCCCGTGGTCGACCCGCGGGACTTCGAGGCCGGGCTGCTCCAGGCGCAGCACGCGGTCCAGGCGGCCGCGTCGATCCCCAACTCGGCGACATCCCGTGGTACGCGGAGATCGGGGTCTACCAGTTCCTCGGTGCGTTGGGCTGGCAGGCTCCCTCTCCCGGCAGTATCCACTTCGGAGAGTTGAGCGAGGCGGACCGCGTGGACGAATTGTTGCCGGTCCTCGAGCTGCTCTACGACAAGAACGGGTCGGTCCAGGACGTCGCCGGCCAACTCCACCTCCACCGCAGCAGCGTGTACAACCGGCTGGCGCGGATCCGGTCTGCCATAGGCGCCGATCCACTCGCAGGTTCGGTGAGGCTGGAGCTCCATCTGGCACTCAAGGCCCGCCGCTGGCGGCGGCGTCCCCGCTTCGAACCGTCCTAGGATCGCGGGGAGGCAGAACTACGAGCTGACGTTCCCGTCCTCCGCAACGGGAGTGGCAGCGTCCCCGCGGCGTAGCTGGCTGCGCAGCCACTCCTCGACGTCGGACCGGCGGAGGCGGCGATGGGACCCCCGGTACTCGACCGGCAGCGTGCCGGCATCGGTGAGCTTGCGCAGATAGCTGTTGGAGATCCCGGCGAGCTCCGCAGCCTGCGACGTGGTCAGCAACTCGGCCACGGAGGTCACCTGCACGGCGTCACCGTCGGACAGCCGGGCAAGGAGATCGACGACGGCGGCCTGGGCGTCCGAGGGCAGGCGGTGGGCCGTGCCGTCCACGAACACCGTCACGTCGGCGCTGGCGCTGATCGCGCGCCGGAGGGCGCCCGCCTGTTCGGGAGGGAGTGCCGCGCTGGATCGGGGAGGCCTGGCCGTCATGGGGACATTCTGTCAGCACGACGGCGGAGGGGGAGCCGCGACCCGACGGCCTCGAGAGTTCGCTTTCGTAACGGCCGACAGGAGTCTATATTCGGGGTATAAGTACCCTTACTACGTGCACCCAGCGTCGGTTGCACGACGGAAACGGTGATTCTCATGACAACAATCGATCACGGGCGGAGCCTGCGCACCAACAGTTCCTCCCTCACCGCCAAGGACATGGGCGAAGCGCCCTTCTGCCCCCGCTGCGGCACCGACGAGTACCTCATCTTCGAGGAGTTCGTCCCTGCACGTCAGGCCGACCACGCCACGCGGCTGCTTCCGGCCAGCGCCAGCTACACCTGTTCGGAATGCGGGACGTTCAACGCCCACGCGGTCCCCGAGTCGTGGCGGCCGCCGCACTGGTTCTGGTACAGCTGATCAGCTGATCGTCGACGTCGGTTCTCTCGCCTCGGCGTGGGACTGCGGACGGTCCTTCGCGCTGTCGGGGTACGCCGACGTGTCCTTCGTGGGCGCCGGCGGTACCAGCGGAGGGCTCGGCGGCAGCCGTTCCGAAGCCGGCCGGTACGCTGTGCCGCCGTCGACCCTCCGGTATTCCAGGACGTGGAGCAGTGACGCGACGGCCAGGGCGAGGCCGGCCACCTCCAGGGTCTCCTCGATCAGGGTGAGGACGAAGAACGATGGAGCGAAGCCCTGTTCCGCCAGCACCAGTCCGGACAGCGTCTCCACGCCCACGGCTCCGCTGACGAAGACCACCCCCGACGCGAGCAATCCCAGCTTGACGGTGCCCGGCAGGGAGAGCATCAGCCGGACCAGGAAGGCACACAGGACGGCGGCGATCAGGACGCCCGGCAGTACCCAGGTGAAGCCGAGGTCGAAGGGTAGGTAGGTGGCCATCTCAGCACCCATGACGTCGAGTCGTTCGTGCAGTTCGAGCGTCTCGTCCAGCGACAGGAAGAAGGCGATGAACGAGAAGAACCCCCAGGAGATGCGGAAGCGGGCTGCTGTGCGGGCGCAGTACCCGGTGATCAGCCCGATGACCGACCACAACCCTGCGCTGAACCACGTCGGTACGTTGATCTCGCGTCCGACGTCGAAGAAGTAGAACCAGAAGTGGATGTCGTCGAAGTTCTCGGGCGTCGACTGGGCGATGGCGCGCCAGAGAAGGTAGCTCGCCAGGCTCAGAACGGCCACCGGGATCAGCAGGATGGCGAAGGTTTTCAGCAGCCGCATCCGGCGCCACTGCAGGGGAGCGTCGCTGGATGCCACTGTCTGCGTCGTTCCGTGCTCCATGGGGTCCTCCTCCTGCCGGCGCCGTTGCCGCCTCGTCGAGTTTAACGGCCGGTGATGAGAACACGATGAGAACACGCGGTTCCCCGGCCCGGGGGAGAATGCTCCTGTGAAGAAGAGCGGAGGCGGCCACCGGCGATTGAGCAATGCTGCCTCGGTGCCGGGACCGAAGTCCTGCAGATCGTGCGGACGCCGCATGGAGTGGAGGAAGAAGTGGGAGCGGACCTGGGAGTCGGTGCTCTGCTGCAGTGACTCCTGCCGCTCACGCAAGGTGAAGCCGATCGACACCGAGCTGGAGGACCTGCTCCTCGCCCGCCTCGGAAGGGTGCCGCGGGGACAGGGCGTGGATCCGGCTGCTGCAGCCCGCGACCTCGCGCTCCACGGCGCTCCGCACTCGCGGAGCCGGCGCGCAATGCGGCTCGTCGCCTCGTCGGTCGTGGCCTTGCCGAGATGGTGCAGCACGGTGTTGTCGTGGATGCGTCGACGGCGAAGGGCCCTGTCCTTCTCCGGCTACCCCGCTGAGGAGAGCTGCCCCGGTTCCGTCCCGGCCCGCAATGCCGGTTCGAAACGGGTGGGTCGGGCCGACCGGCGGACTGTTGCCCTGATGTCGGCGAGGTGGAGGAGAGCGGGTTCTTCCACCGCCGGGAGCAGCCCGGCAGCCCGTGCCTGCACGAGGATGTTACCGAGCGCCGTCGCTTCCACGGGTCCGGCGAGGACCGGCAGGCCCGTCCGGTCAGCCGTCAACTGGCACAGCAGGGTGTTCAGGGAACCGCCGCCCACCACGTGGATGACGTCGATGCGTTGCCCGGACAACCGCGCGGCATCGTCGAGGGTCCGCGCATAGGCATCGGCGAGGCTGTCCAGGACGCATCGCACGACGGCCTCCCGCGACACGGGAACCGGGTGTCCTGCCGCTTCCGCGGCGCGGCGGATGCGTCCCGGCATTCCGTCCGGGACCAGGAAGTCGTTGCTGTCGGCGTCGATCCGGGGGCCACCGGCGGGCAGCGCGGCAGCGGATGCGAGCAGTCGTCCGAGGTCCGGCTCCGGGCCCTCGATGCTCCATTCCCGAAGGCACTCCTGCAGGAGCCAGAGCCCTCCGGTGTTGCGGAGGTAGCGGATGGTGCCGTCGACGCGCGCTCGTTGGTGAAGTTCGCGGCGCGGCTTTCCTCGGTCAGGATCGGGGCATCGAGTTCGACGCCGACCAGTGACCAGGTGCCCGACGAGATGTAGGCGAAGTGGGCCGATTCGGCGGGAATGGCGGCCACGGCGGAAGCGGTGTCATGGGAACCCACGGCCAGGACCGAGGTGGCGTCGGGAAGCCCTGTCAGTGCCGCGATCGCCGGTAGCAGATGACCGACGACCGATCCGGGTGCCACCAGGGGAGGGAAGAGATCCGGAGGCAGGCCGAGTGGCTCGAGGACATCCGTCGCCCAGGTGCCGGTTGCGGCGTCGAGCAGTCCCGTCGTGGAGGCGTTCGTGGTCTCGGTCCGGCGCACTCCGGTCAGGCGGTAGGCGAGCAGGTCGGGAATGAGCAGTGCCTGGACATCGTCGAGTGACCGCTCGGCCGTCAGTTGGTACACCGTATTGAAGGGCAGGAACTGCAGGCCCGTCCGGGCGTAGAGCCGCTCCGGGGACACCGACCCGTGGACGGCGTCGATGGTCGCTTCGGTCCGCGGATCCCGGTAGCTGAACGGCAGGTGGCGGAGAGCTCCTGAGTCGTCGACCAATCCATAGTCGACCGCCCAGGTGTCGATCCCGATACTCGCCACGGTGGCGCCGTCGAGTGCCGCGGCTTCCGCAGCGAGGCGGAGCCCCACGAGGACCTCCGCGAACAGGGCATTGATGTCCCAGCGCAGCGCGCCGGACAGGAACTGCGCACCGTTCGGGAAACGGTGCACGGTCACCAGCTCCGGACCCGCATCGGTCAGCGCGCCGAGGATCACCCGTCCGGACGAGGCCCCGATGTCGACGGCGGCGAACACCGCCCTCCGATCCTCGGCCACGTCAGCGCAGGAACGCTGCCGCGACTCCCGCATCCACGGGGATGTGCAGACCCGTGGTGTGCGAGAGTTCGTCGGACGTCAGGACGGCGACGGCGTTTGCCACGTTCTCCGGCAGTACCTCGCGCTTCAGGAGCGTGCGCTGTGCGTAGTACTCACCCAGCTTCTCCTCCTCGACGCCGTAGACGGCGGCTCGCTTGGCGCCCCACCCGCCGGCGAAGATACCGGAGCCGCGCACCACACCGTCGGGGTTGATGCCGTTGACCCGCACCCCGTAGCCGCCCAGTTCGGCGGCGAGGAGGCGCACCTGGTGCGCCTGGTCCGCCTTCGTGGCGCTGTAGGCGATGTTGTTCGGACCGGCGAACACGGAGTTCTTCGAGGAGATGTAGATGATGTCCCCGCCCATGTCCTGTTCGATCAGCACCTTCGCGGCTGCCTGCGACACCAGGAACGAACCCTTCGCCATCACGTTGTGCTGCAGGTCCCAGTCCTTCTCCGTCGTCTCGAGGAGCGGCTTCGAGATGGACAGTCCCGCGTTGTTGACCACCAGGTCGAGCCCGCCGAAGGCCAGCACGGCAGCCTTCACGGCTTCCTGCACCTGCGCCGGGTCTGTGACGTCGGCCTGCACGCCGACGGCGACGTCGGGGCCGCCGAGTTCCTCGGCCACGGTGTTCGCGCCGTCGATCGTCAGGTCCGCGATGACCACGCAGGCACCTTCGGCGGCCAGCCGCGTTGCGATCGCCTTGCCGATGCCCGACGCAGCCCCGGTGACCAGGGCGACGCGCCCGGCATGGGACTTCGGCTTGGGCAGGCGGGCGAGCTTCGCCTCCTCGAGCGCCCAGTACTCGATGCGGAACTTCTCGCTCTCCTCGATGGGGGAGTAGGCCGAGATCGCCTCGGCTCCGCGCATCACGGTGATCGCGTTGAGATAGAACTCACCGGCCACCCGGGCGGTCTGCTTGTTGGCACCGAAGGAGAACATCCCGACGCCGGGCACGAGCACAATCGCAGGGTCCGCCCCGCGCATCGGAGGGGAATCCGGTGACGCGTGGCGCTGGTAGTACGCGGCGTAGTCGGTCCGGTACTCCGCGTGCAGTTCGCGCAGGCGCAGCAGGCAGCTCTCGACGTCGGCATCCGCCGGGAGGTCGAGGACGAGCGGCTTCACCTTCGTGCGGAGGAAATGGTCGGGGCAGCTCGTGCCCAGCGCCCCGAGGCGGGGATGTGCCGTCGAGGCGAGGAACTCGAGGACGCGGGGGTCGTCGGTGAAGTGGCCCACCTGCGCCTTGTCCGTGGATGCGAGACCACGGATGGTCGGCGCGAGGGCTGCCGCCTTCGCCCGCCGCTCGTCCTCGGGCAGGGCCGCGTAACCCTCGAGGGCGGGGCCGAACGGCTCCGCAGCGCCGTGCTCCTCGATGTAGCGCTCGGCCGTCTCGATGATCCACAGCGAGTTGGCCTCGGCTTCGGCCGAGGTGTCACCCCAGGCCGTGATGCCGTGCCCTCCGAGGATGGTTCCGATGGCCTCCGGGTTCGCTTCCTTGATGGCGGCGATGTCGAGGCCGAGCTGGAACCCGGGCCGGCGCCAGGGTACCCAGACCACTTTCGGTCCGAAGATCGTCGACGTCAGTGCCTCGCCATCGGTTGCGGTGGCGATCGCGATTCCCGAGTCGGGATGCAGGTGGTCCACGTGCGCTGCATCGACCAGTCCGTGCATCGCGGTGTCGATGGACGGTGCCGCACCGCCCTTGCCGTGCAGGGTGTAGTCGAACGCCGCGACCATCTCGTCCTCACGCTCGACGCCGGGGTATACGCCTCGCAGCGCGCGCATGCGGTCGAGCCGCAGGACCGCGAGCCCCGATTCCGTGAGCGTGCCGAGGTCACCTCCCGAGCCCTTGACCCAGAGGAGCTCCACGTCCTCACCGGTGGCGGGGTCGAAGCCCATGCCCTTCGCGGAGGTGTTGCCGCCGGCGTAATTGGTGTTCCGCTTGTCGGCGCCGAGCCTGTTCGAGCGCGCGATCAGGTCCTCGACCGTCGGGTTGATCATTCCTGTCGTCGTCGTCACGGTCATGCTCCCCATCCGGCCTGCTGGCCGCCAAGCCGTTCGCCGTTGATCCGGTCCTGGTAGCCGCTGGCCCGGTAAGCCGCCAGGGGATCCGCGGGGAGTCCCTTCGATACGCGCCACTGCGCCAGACCAGGACGGACGTCGGTGTAGAACGCGTCCATCATGATCGCATTGGCAGCCAGGACATCGCCGGACTCCTGCGCCGCGGCCAGCGCCGGGCGGTCGATGAGCAGGGCGCGTGCCGTCATCTCCTGCACGTTCAGCACCGAGCGGATCTGCCCCGGGATCTTCTCCTCGAGGTTGTGGCACTGATCCAGCATCAGCGCGATGCCGCTGGAAGGATCGAGCCCGCCGCCACGGACGACCTCCGACATGATCCGGAAGAGTTGGAAGGGGTCCGCTGCCCCCACGATCAGGTCGTCGTCCGCGTAGAAGCGGGAGTTGAAGTCGAAGGACCCGAGCTTCCCGAGCCGGATGAGCTGAGCCACGATGAACTCGATATTGGTCCCGGGGGCATGGTGCCCGGTATCGAGGCAGACGAGTGCCTTCTCCCCGAGCTGCAGGCAGTGGGCGTAGGAGGTGCCCCAGTCCGGGACGTCCGTGTGATAGAACGCCGGCTCGAAGAACTTGTACTCCAGGACCAGCCGCTGGTCCTCGCCGAGGCGGTCGTACACCTTCCGGAGGGAGTCCTGCAGCCAGTCCTGGCGGGAGCGCATGTCAGCCTGGCCCGGATAGTTGGAGCCATCGGCCAGCCAGATCTTGAGGTCGCGAGATCCGGTGACGTTCATGACCTCGATGCACTCGTACATGTGGTCGATCGCCTTGTTCCGCACTGCGGCGTCGCTGTGCGTCAGGCTGCCGAACTTGTAGTCGTCATCCTGGAAGGTGTTGCTGTTGATGGTACCGAGCTTCATGCCATGGTCCGCGGCGAAGGCCGCGAGGACGCCGTAGTCGTCCACCCTGTCCCACGGGATGTGGAGAGCGACGCTCGGGGCGAGGCCGGTCAGTTCGTTGACCACGCCGGCGTCAGCGATCTTCTCCTCCACCGTCCGGGGGGTGCCCGGGGTGGCGAACACCTTGAAGCGCGTGCCGGAATTCCCGTAGGCCCAGGAGGGCACTTCGATGGCGAGCTGGTCGAGCTTCGCCGCGATGTCGTCGATGACGGTCATGTACTCTCTCCTGCGTGGAAGCCGCGGGCTGGTCCTCGCCGTGCAGCTGGTTCTGGGGTTGTTCCGGTTCCGAAAGGATCTCGAGGAATCCGCCGTGGGACCCGTGCCGTTTGAATCGTTTCATTGGCACGTTTCAAAGCTATCGTTGGTTCCGAGGAAGTGTCAACAGTCCGCCCGATGGTTCCGCATCGGGCCGGACACGAGTCCGGAGGAACCCATGGATGTCCGACCGGTCAGTATCAAGGACGTCGCGGACCGGGCGGGTGTGGCCGTCGGTACGGTGTCCAACGTGCTGAACCACCCCGCGCGGGTCTCCGTCCCGACCCGAGAGCGGGTGCAGAGCGCGATCGACGAGCTCGGATTCGTCCGTAACGACGCCGCCAGGCAGCTGCGGGCAGGGCAGAGCCGGACGATAGGGCTGATCGTCCTCGACGTCGGGAACCCGTTCTTCTCGTCCCTCGCCCGGGCAGCGGAGGACTGCGCGGCGGAGAAGGGAAGCACCGTGGTGCTCGGGGACAGCGGCCAGGACAGCGAGCGGGAGGCGCGGTACATCGACGTCTTCGAGCAGCAGCGTGTCCAGGGCATGATGATCTCTCCCGTGGGGGACGTCGGGCCGCGCGTGGAAGCGCTCCGATCGCGGGGGATGCCCGTCGTGCTCGTCGACCGCATCGATCCGCGGCGACGCTGCAGCTCGGTCTCGGTCGACGACGTCGCCGGGGGATACCTCGCCGTTCGCCACCTGCTGGACGCGGGTCGACGTCGCATCGTCTTCGTGGGAACCAGGGCCGGCTACCGCCAGGTGGCGGACCGGCTGGCCGGTGCCCGTCAGGCTGTCGGGGAGCACGACGACGCGGTGCTCGAGGTCCTCGAGGCGGACGCGATGACCGTCCTGGCGGGCCGTGACATCGGTGAGGAGATTGCGCAGCGGGGCCAGGAGAGGCTGCCGGACGGCATCTTCTGCGCCAATGACCTCCTCGCCATCGGTGTCATGCAGGCCGTCCTCCTGATCCGGGGACTGCGGATTCCTGAGGATGTCGCGCTCATCGGCTACGACGACATCGACTTCTCGGCGTCGACGGTCGTTCCGCTGACGAGTGTCCGCAAGCCCACCGAGCTCATGGGGCGCACCGCCGTCGAACTGTTGCTCGAGGAGATCGAGGTACCGGACGCCGAACGACGTCAGGTCGTCTTCGATCCGGAGCTCGTGGAAAGAGGCAGTTCACAGGCCCGTATCCGTGCTGCCGGGTGATGGCGGGCCGCACGATCAGTGGGTACTCAGCCGGATGCACCGGTTGACGGAACGAGGGAGAGATGAGGATCCATGGAGCGCGTGTGTTTTCACTTGCAGGTCCGGCCGGAACGGATTCCCGAGTACAGGCGGCGCCATGCGGCCATCTGGCCCGACATGGCCCGGGCACTCAAGGACACCGGCTGGAACAACTACTCGTTGTTCCTTCGCCCGGACGGTTTGCTGATCGGGTACGTGGAATGCGACGACTTCGCCGCGACCCAGGCTGCCATGGCGGACACTGAGGTGAATGCTCGGTGGCAGGCGGAGATGGCTCCCTTCTTCGAGGCGCTGGAGGGCCGCCCGGACGAAGGGTTCGTCCGGCTCGACGAGGTCTTCCACCTCGAGGACCAGCTCTAGGACGGCGTGCGGATCCTGCTGGGTGTCGCGGGCTGTCGGGCGATCCGCAGCAGGGTGACGGCGAGCGTCCCCGCCACCGGGGTCCAGATCAGCCGTTCGACGCGGGACCGCGAGGCGAGGTTCATCAGGGCGCCCACCGCCATCAGGCCCGAAGCCCCGGAGAGGAGCCGGCGCCTCGACGTCGTGCCCGCGCCGCCGACCGTGATGGCGGCGAGGGCGCCGTAGGCCAGCGAGGATGCCGCACTTACCGCCCGATACCGGGCGGGAAGGGAGCCCCGAAGCGCTCCACCGTAGGATGCTGCCGCCCAGGGTGCCCCCGCTGCGAGCGCGGCCTGGAACCCGGTGACGATGCCGAGGAGGAGGGTCGCGAGGGCGATGGACCCTCGGCGGCGCCCGAGTGATCACGGAACCTGTTGGTCATGGTCGCATCGTAGCGCTCGCGGTTCCGGTCGGGTCAGCACGGGTACGTGCCGGATCGCGGTCCGAGCTCCATGGACACCACCGACTCGTTGAGGCACGCTGGTCCGAGCACGCTGCGACGACGGAAGGCACCAGCGATGAGTACCGGTCCCGGTCCCATGGACCTTCGATTCACCGCTCCGATCGGGGTCGAGGTGAAGGGTGACATCTGGTCGTGCGTCGAGGTTCCCGCGTCCAGGGTTGTCTTCGGCACGGGCAGAGCAGTGAAAGTGACCGGAAGTGTCGATGGTGTCCCGCTGGCTCTGGCCCTGATGCCGACGGGAAAGGGCGGTCACATGGTGTCGATCAGTGCCAAGCTGCGGAAGAAGCTCGGCAAGGAGCTGGGCGACGACGTCGAGGTTCACATCACGGAGCGCGTGAACTGATCGGCACCCTGGTGACTGCTACTGCGGGGAGGGGGCAGAGGCGACGTCCAGTACCCAGGTCACCCCGAAACTGTCCGTGAGCATGCCGAAGCCAGGGCTCCAGGCGGATGCGACCAGTGGTTCGACGACGGTTGCGCCGACCGACAACGCGGTCCAGTAGTCCTCGACTTCGCCGAGGGTCTCCCCGCGTACCGAGACGAAGAATGATTGGTCCGTGATGGTCGTGCCGTTCTCGCGGTGGGTGGAGCCGGCTGCCACGGCCGAGCCGCCGGTCCGGCCGGGGATGTCATAGGCCATGATGCGGAATCCGTCGGCATTCTCCACCTGACCGAAGACGACCTCATCGGCACCGGGAACGCCCTTCGGCATACCGAAGTCCCCGTAGGTCGCGATCGTGACCTGACCCCCGAAGACGGACCGGTAGAACTCGAGCGCTGCACGGGCGTCGCCGCGGAAGTTGAGATGGGTTGTGGTCCTGACGCTCATTGCTGCTCCTGGTGGTCGGGTGGCCAAGGTTCTCCTGGCTCACGTTCACTCTTGCGCCCGTATAGGTCCGGTTTCGTCCTATACGAACCGTAGGCTCGAGGGATGGCGACGACGACCTCACGATTGCTGGCCCTGCTCTCGCTCCTGCAGACGCGTCGGGACTGGCCGGGTTCGACGCTCGCCGAACGGTTGCACATCAGCCGCCGTACCGTGCGTCGCGACGTCGATCGCCTTCGCGAGATGGGTTACAGCATCCAGGCGACCAGAGGCCCCGAGGGTGGATACCGCCTTGATGCCGGCAGCGAGCTCCCCCCACTGCTGTTCGACGACGACCAGGTCATCGCGCTGGCGGTCGCCCTGCAGGCAGCGGCCGTCACCGGGGTAGGGATCGAAGAAGCAGCAGTGCGGGCGTTGACGACCGTGCGGCAGGTGATGCCCGCACGGTTACGCCACCGCCTGAGCGCGGTCGAGTTCACCGCGATCACCGGCCACCCTGGGCAGCCGTCGCCCGACTCGGTATCCCCGGCGGTACTGGTTGCGCTCTCGACCGCGGTGCGCGCCCGCGCGGTGCTGCGCTTCGACTACGCCGGCGTTCCGCACGAAGGTGCCCCATCGGACTCGTCACGACCGCGCAGGGTCGAGCCGCACCACCTCGTGACCTCCCGCGGGCGCTGGTACCTCGTCGCCTGGGACCTCGAACACGACGACTGGCGCATCTTCCGGGCCGACCGCACAGCACCTCGTCAGCCGACCGGGCCTCGATTCGTACCCCGGGAGATACCCGGCGGCCACGTCGGTGAGTACGTGTCAGCGCGCTTCAAAGGGTCTGAGCGCCCGAACCGGTGGCCGTGCAGCGGAACGGTGATCCTCGACCTACCGGCCCGCCATGTGCTCCCCTTCGCCGGGGACGGCACCGTCGAGGACCTCGGGCCCGACCGGTGCAGCCTGGAGGTGGGCTCGTGGTCCTGGATCGCCCTCGCCGCATCCCTCAATCGATTCGACACCGACATACACGTCGTCGGCCCGCCGCAACTCACCGACGCCTTCGCACAGCTGGCCGTTCGCAACGCGGCCACAGCGGCGGGGTGACGCGACCGTCGGGATACAGGCGCTCGTCCGAGGCGGATCGGGCACCGTTCGGCGCGAAGGTGGGTGGTGTCGACGTGACAGGTGCCGGACAGGGTTCCGGTCGCGGTCGTCCTGTGCAACGCTGTCCGAATGGTAAAGGGGGCCAGCGCGCGATTCGTCCTGACGGTCGAAGCAGACTTCAACCGCATCAGGTGGGCTCCGGGAGTGACGATGTTCGGTCGGGATGTCCGAGCGACCATCGGGGCTGTCGAGGCGGTGTCCGCAGCGGGCAAACGGCCCCTTCTGGTCCACATCGGTTCCGTCGAACGAATCACCCCGACTGCTCGCGAACTGCTGATCGAGGACACGTGTTCGACGCGGACCGCGGTGCTGGGCATGGACCTGGTCAGCATGGTCATCACGGCCTTCGCCTATACCTCCGCAACACCCACCCAGTTCTTCACCGACGAGGCGGCTGCCTGTGGGTGGCTCCTCGAACCGGGCTGACGTTCCTCGTCGACGCTGCCCCAGGAGCACAGCTGCCCCAGGATCCCGGACTGTTGCCACCAGGACGGAGGGTGGCAACAGCCCGGGATCCCACGAGGAAGTCGGCCTACGTGCCGGGCCGGGACCGCACTGCCAGCGCGCCGCCGGCAGCGAGGATCCCCAGGCCGAGCAAGCCCGCGGCAAGGGTCGTCCCGGTCGCCGTGTCGTTGCTGGTGACTCTGGGAACGCCGGTGTCGGCACCGCCTACAGGGAGCTGCGACACCTGAGGCGCATCATCGGTTCCACTCCCCGCCGGCGGGAACGTGCCGTAGGTCTGGACGAAATTGATGTAGCAGGGATAGCGGCCGTCAGGGAACACGATGCTGCCCGGGGCCTGAGCACACACATCGGTTCCATCGGTGGTGATCACGCCGCCAGGGACGATGGTCACGGTGTTCGGATCGATGACGGTGGCCTCCTCGAAAGGAACGAGGCTGATGGGCGTCACTGGATACGTCCCCCCGGGAATCGCTTCGAACCCGATGAAGCAGGGGTATGTCCCGTTCGGGTAGGCGATGGTTTCCGGAGCTGTGGCGCAGAGATTCGTCCCATCCGCGGTCAGTAGGCCGCCACGTGCAGGAGTGACGCTGTCGGGATCGACGATTGTCGCCTGATCCAGCGGAACGAGATCTGTGTGTTCCGGTGCGGCTACAGCAGCTGTCGACACGCCGACGAGTATGGCGGCTGCCAGAGCGCACCCGGTAAGAGCAGAACTGATATTCACGGTTATCCCCCTCCGTGCAGTCCCGTGTGGACGGCACGGAACCAAGTCAAGCAGACAATGACCGTCCTCGACGGGCGAAATGGCGCGTCGACGCAGTGTCTTGTCGACGGTCGCCGCTGAGCGCCGCGAGGACGACAACGGCAGGGCTCGGTCAGCAGGGGCCGTCCATCGCTCGACCCGGTAGGTCATGGGAGCAGCAGGTGCTCCACGGGCTGCGCGCAGGTGGCAAGCTGGCGGGATGACTGAGGAGACGTGGCGCAGAAGGATCGATCGGTTCTACGAGCAGGATTTCGACGACACCGATCCGGACGGTTCCATCAGCGCGATGCGCCGCCTCATCTCGGAACGCCCGGAGGGTGATTCGGAGGCGCTGTTCGAACTGGCCGGTGTCCATGACGCTCTCGGTCTCGAGGTCGAAGCAGTCTCGCTGTACCGATACGCCTTCGAGGCGGGTCTTGCGGGCACGAGCGCACTGAGGGGATCGATCCAACTCGCGAGCACGCTCCGCACCATCGGTCACTCCGCCGAAGCGGTATCGATCCTCGAATCGATGCCCGATGCCGGCGCGGACGAAGGCGCACGCCGAGCATTCCTCGCTCTCGCCTTGCACGACGAAGGCCTACACGGGGAGGCCCTGAGGACAGCTCTGCTGGCGCTCATCCCGACCCTCGGCGGTTACCAGCGAGCCCTCACCGCCTATGCAGCCGAGTTGCCCGGTGCTGCCGCGAAGCCCTGACATGATGTGGCCGGTGTCAGGGCCTTGAACATCGGGGAAGTGACGAGAAGAGTGGCGTCCTACCCGACGCGCAGGATGACTTCCGAGGAGCAACGATCATGTCCGCACCGCTGATCTACATCACCTTTCCCGGGAACGCGAGGGAAGCGCTGGGCTTCTACGCCGGCATCTTCGGGGGCGAACTGGCGCTGCACTCCTACGCCGATTTCAGCCGGACGGACGGCGCCCCCGACGCGGTGGCTCACGGCGTGCTCGACGGCGTCGTCTCGCTGGCGGGGGCGGATGCATCAGCAGGGGAGGCGCCTGTCTCCGTCGAAGGACTCATGCTGTCCCTGCTGGGAACGGCTGAACCGGTCGTTCTCCGTCGATGGTTCGAGGAACTCTCCGTGGGAGGGTCGGTGCGCGACCCCCTATCGCCCAAGCCGTGGGGTGCCTGCGATGGTCAGGTCATCGACCGGCACGGCCTCCACTGGCTCATCGGCTACGAGCCCGAGTGATGAACCGACGATCGCGCATCCTGATGGAGGCTATGCCGAGTACATGACGGTGCCCGCGACCCCAGGTCATCCCGTTCACCAGCAGTCTGCCGTGGTCGACCCTGGGTGCGGTGCCGGAGATGCTCCAGACCGCGCACGAAGCCCTTGCCATCGGGCTCGAAGCGGTCGACGGCCAGACACTGCTGATCCCGATTGACCCCTCTGCCGCGAGGGTGGCCCATTCCTGGCCATCCCATCAAGGGATCGCGCGGTGTGTCGGAAGAGGCAGTACCTGGACCGGGCAGCGTGGGCGGCCGTGATGGTGGTCGCGGACGAGACCTCGCCAGGGGCTCCTGCGCACCGTTCAGGGCTTGGGGTCGACGCTGATCCTCGGGATCGATGCAGTGACCAGGGAGCCGTCGGCGCGACGGCTCCCCTCGATGTCACTGATGCTGGGCACGCCGGTGAGGCGGGGGCCGTGGTCCTCGAGCGGCACGACGACGGGAGTACCGGCGCGAACGTCGACGGAACGACCATGGACCGAGACAGTGGCGCTCTCGCCCGACTCCACCGTCAGCGTGAGGGCATCCTGCCGCAGGTCGATCCGCACCCTGGTGCCGCGCAGCGAGATGCGGAAGCTCACCCGGGTCCAGGACTCGGGCAGTCTCGGTTCGAACGTGATGTTGCCGCCGTGGTCGCGCATACCGCCGAACCCGTAGACCACGGCGCTCCAGATCCCACCGGTCGACGCGACGTGGATACCGTCCGCGGTGTTCCGGTGGAGATCGGCGAGGTCCACGTACAGGGAGGACAGGAAGTAGCGCAGGGCCAGGTCGTGGTAGCCGACCTGTGCAGCGATGATCGACTGCACGACGGCGGACAGCGTCGAGTCGCCGGTGGTGAGTGCCTCGTAGTACTCGAAGTCCGAGCGTTTCTGCTCGTCGGTGAAGTCGTTGCCCTGCAGGTGGAGGGCAAGGACGACGTCGGCCTGCTTGAGCACCTGGAACCTGTAGATCACGAGCGGATGGTAGTGCAGCAGGAGGGGTCGCTTGTCGGCCGGAGTGTTCTCGAGGTCCCACAGCTCCTTCTCGAGGAACGCGGCGTCCTGGGGATGGATGCCGGCGCGTTCGTCGAAGGGTATGTGCATCTTCTCGGCGGCCAGCGCCCAGTCGGTGAGCTCCTCCTCACGCAAGTGCAGCCGGGAGACCATGCGTGCGTGTGCTCCCGGCTCGACGGACCTGAGCCGCTCGACGGCGCGGACGGCGGACCGCAGGTTGGCCCGAGCCATGACGTTCGTGTACAGGTTGTCGTTCACGACGGTCGTGTACTCGTCGGGGCCGGTGACACCGTGGATGTGGAAATTGTCGTCACCGTTGCTGCGCCAGAAGCCGAGGTCCGCCCACAGCCGGGCGGTCTCGACGAGGATGTCGATCGCTCCGCGCGTCAGGAAATCCTCGTCGCCCGTCGCGGCGACGTACTGCATCAGTGCATAGGAGATGTCTGCATCGATGTGGTACTGCGCGGTACTCGCCGCGTAGTACGCCGACGATTCCTGCCCGTTGATGGTGCGCCAGGGGAACAGGGCTCCGCGCTGGTTGAGCTCCGCCGCGCGGGCGCGGGCAGGTTCGAGCATGGTCTGACGGAAGCGCAGCGCGTTCCGCGCGACCACGGGGGCCGTGTAGCTCAGGAAGGGGAGGACGTAGACCTCCGCGTCCCAGAAGTAGTGCCCTCCGTACCCGGAGCCGGAGACGCCCTTCGCGGCGATACCCCCGCCGTCGGTGCGGGCCGTGGACTGGGCGAGCTGGAAGAGGTTCCACCGGATGGCCTGCTGGATGGCGGGCTGGTTCTCCACCTCGACGTCCGATCGGGACCAGAAGTCGGCAAGCCAATCCCTCTGCTTCCCGTACTGCTCCTCCAGGGACGTCTCCCCGGCACGGTCGAGGGTCCGTCCGCACCGATCCGCGAGTTCGTGCACGGGGACGCCCTGGGAGGTGTGATAGGCGATGTTCTTCAGGAGACGGATGGGGCGCCCGGGCTTCGCCTCGATGCGGTAGACGTGTTTCGCCAGGTCGTCCTGGACGGCGGAGCTCTCGTTCCACTCGTTGTCCGTGAGCAACTGGTGCTCGACCGCGCAGGCTATCGTCATCGACGAGTTGGTCGTGCTGTAGCCCAGGACGTAGCGCGAGCCGTCGAACCGCTTGAGGCGTGGCTGGAGGACGCGGTCCCGGAAGGACTCCGCCTTCCGGGGGTCGAACGTGCCGTCGTCGGACTCGGTCTTCACCTGGTACTCGTCGACCCCGTCCTGCCGGTTCAGGATCTGGCTGGAGATGAGGATGGACGCCTCGGCGTCGAGCATCTCGACCTCGTAGTCGATGACGGCGAGGTGGCGGTCGGTGAAGGACACCATGCGGCGGGACCGGATACGGACGCGCTTCCCCGAGGGAGTCCGCCACTCGAGCTCGCGCAGGAGGATGCCTTCGGTGAAGTCGAGGCGGCGGGAGTGGCTCAGGATGTCGGCCTCGGTCAGGACGAATGCCTCGTCGTCGACGTACACGCGGATGATCTTGGCATCCGGGACATCGACGATCGTCTGCCCTACGCGCGCGAAACCGAAGGCCTCCTCCGCGTGCTGGATGGGCCAGGTCTCGTGGAAGCCATTGATGAAGGTCCCGTAGGCATGGGCATCACGGCCCTCGTCCAGGTTGCCGCGCAATCCGAGGTAGCCGTTACCGACGGCGAACAGGGTCTCGTTCCGGCCCTGGAGGGCGGCGTCGAACTCCGTCTCGACCAGTGCCCATTCGTCGATGGGCATGTTGCTGCGGTCGATCGGATCGGAGGTGATGAGGTTCATGGAGCGAGGTCCTGAGTTAGGAGGCGGGCGTCGTCGAACCGGGTGCGACCGGCGGAACGGGAAGGCGGGGGATGAGTTCTGCGAGGTCGTCGACGACGATGTCGGCGCCGCGTCCGAGCAGGACGTCTGCTCCCACACCCCGGTCCACGCCGATCACGAGCCCGAACTCGCCGGCCCGGCCCGCGGCCACCCCGGAGGGGGCGTCCTCGACGACGGCACACGCCGACGCGGGGAGCCCGAGACGTTCGGCCGCGTAGAGGTAGGTGTCAGGTGCGGGCTTGCCGGCGATGCCGCGCTCGGCGGAGAGCAGTCCGTCGATCACCGTTCCGAAGCGGTCGCTCAGTCCCGCTGCCGCGAGGACTGCGACGCCGTTGCGCGAGCTCGTGACGACCGCCATCCGGATGCCGGTGCGTTCGACCGCGTCCAGGAGTGCGACGGATCCCGGATAGGGGCTGACACCCTGCTCGCGCAGCGTGTCATTGAACGTCTTGTTCTTCCGGTTCCCGAGTCCGCAGACGGTCTCGTGGTCCGCTGGGTCCTCGGGTGTTCCCTCCGGCAGCGAAATGCCCCGCGAGGCGAGGAAGGCGCGTACGCCGTCGTACCGGGGGCGCCCGTCGATGTAGGTGAAGTAGTCCTCGTCCGTGTAGGCCTCCGGGATGCCCTTGGCGTCCAGGTACGAGGTGAACAACAGCGACCAGGCGCGCATGTGCACCTCGGCGGTCGGCGTCAGCACGCCGTCGAGATCGAACAGGAAGGCCTGGAGTGGGGGCAGGGGAGCGGCAGTCGTGTCGGGCATGGGGCAGCAGCTTTCCGGAAGGAGTATCAGGACGCCATCCCGCCCGCGCGAGCTGATGGGTCGAGCGGAGTCGTCATCGACCGAAGGCGGCTTCGAGGGACCGTCGTGGGTGGTGATCCTGCGGGCAGCAGCCTGGAGGAGTGCAACCCTGAGACTCCCATTCTAGCCGCAGGTCAGCGTCCGGCCGACGCCGTGATCCTGGCCCCGACGTCCCGCGGGGTGGGGTCGGGAGCACCGTCCGGCGAATGGGTCGGGGCCGCCCGTATGCTGGGAGTCGGGGCCGCACAGCGCGGTTCCCCTTCCGAACCTGCAGGAGGAGCGGCATCGTCGAGCAACGTGTGTCCACGCCTTCCGCCGTGGACGCCGGGCGCATGGCGCTTCACCTCTCACGGTTCCGGAGCGTCGCGTGACCGGCGCGCCGCGGCCGGAGCGCGAACGTCGTCCTGCTTCGCCCAGGGTGCGGCGGATGCGGGCGGTCTGGGCCGTCGTCCTGGGAATCCTCGTGATCGTGATCCTGGTGCTGACCCGCCCCCTGCAGCCCCCTCCCTCGGAGACCGCCCTTCCGGAAGGGCTCACCGATACTCCCGTGGCGGCGGCACCGGCGCGACTGGACGATGATATCGCCGCGGTTCTCGACGGGGCATGCGACTGCCGGGTCGCCGTCGCCCTGGCCGATGTCTCGGGCGGCGCTGCTCGGACCTTCGGGGACGAAGCACCCTTCTTCGCTGCCAGTACGGCCAAGATCATCACCGCAGCGGCGTACTACCACCTCGTCGAGACCGGGGAGGCGAGCCTCGACGAGGAGGTGGGGGACTACGACGCCGCCTTCCAGCTGGAGGCCATGGTCAACAACAGCAGCAATGACTCCTGGCTGCTGCTCATGGAAGCCGTCGGCTACCCGCGTCTCATCGACTACGCCGCATCGCTCGGTTTCGCCTACGACCCCGAGGAGAATCTCCTCACGGCCGGTGACATGGCCAGTGTCCTCAGCCGGCTCTACGCAGGCGAACTCCTCGACCAGGACAACACCGCGCAGCTGCTCGGCTTCATGCAGGAGACGAACAACGAGGAGCTCATCCCGGCAGCGTCGCGGCCGGACGTGACGGTGCATCACAAGTACGGCCAGGTGGAGGGGGAGCTCCACGACGCCGCGCTCCTGACCCTCCACGGGTCGACCTTCGCGCTGGTGATCTACACCGAGAGCCAGGGCGAGAACGCCGAAGCCGATCAGGTCGAGCTGATCCATTCCCTGACCCGGGCGGTCGAAGAGGCCCTCCTGCCGGCAGGGACGTGACCGAAGCCCGTCCGGGCGCGGCGGGCTCCGCCGGGGGCCGGTGACCTCTCCGACGGTCGGGGTCGGCGGTCAACCCGGGACGAGCCGCTGGATGCGTGCCCGCACTGCTCGCTGCAACGCCACGGGATAGGCATGCAGCAGGATGGCAAGGCCGGTCAGCCAGAGAGCACCAGCGGCCGAGCCCGTTCCTGCCGCCAGGATCGCAAGGGGCAGCGACACCGCCAGGCCGGCCAGATGCCCGAGTTCGGAACGGCGCGTGTCCTGATCCAGTGCCACCAGCCCGCCCCTTGTTCCGTCGAAGGAGCGACTCCGGGCAATCATGCGGTTCCACCCGACGATATCGAGCCCCTTCGCGAACAGGTGGACGCCCACCCGGCGATACATCTGTGGTTCCCCGTCCCGTACCCGGAACCAGGCGCCGTTCAGCGGGGTGGTGAGGCAGGCGACCGCCGTCGATGCCCAGAACATCAGCAGGAAGTGGGCGACCCAGGCGAAGACGAAGCCCGTGGGACCGATGAGCAGCCAGGCGGCGACGACGGCGGCCGCGACGAAGAGGGTGGAGGCGATCGCTCCGGCAACTGCCGGCCCTCGACGGGGGCGAGTACCGGGATCGGTCATGCTGTGCCCCTCCTCCGCTGCAGTCCGTGATGCATGGCTCGACGCCGGCGTCCGCGACGGGCACCGTCGTGCAGTCCCACGGACTGCCGTCAGTAGCCGGCCGGCGGCTCGACCTCGGACGCCGGAAGGAACTCCGTGACCAGAGCCTCCGATCCGCGGGCGAGCATGGCCACGTCGGCCCCGACGAGGATGAACCGGGCGCCGGCGTCGAGGTAGCCGCGCGCCGTGGTGGGGTTGAAGGCGTTGACACCCGCGGGCTTACCGGCGCGCTGGGCTGCTGCGAGGCAGTGCTCGACGGCGGCACGCACGTCGGGGTGCTCCTGCCGGCCGAGCAGGCCCATGGACGCCGCGAGATCCGACGGACCGACGAAGATCGAGTCCACCCCGTCGACGGCGAGGATCTGCTCCACCGCGTCGACCGAGGCCGTCGATTCGATCTGGACACTCACGCTGATCGTCGAGGAAGCCTCCGCCAGGTAGTCGGGGACGCGGTTCCAGCGTGCAGCACGGGCGAGGGCGGACCCGACCCCCCGGACACCGTCGGGCGGATAGCGGGTAGCGGCGACCGCTGCTTCGGCGTCGACCACGGAGTTCACCATGGGGATGAGCAGGTTCTGGACGCCGAGGTCGAGGTACTGCTTGATGATGACGGTGTCGTTGACCGGTGGCCGGACGAGGGCGTGCACGGGATAGCCGTGGACGGCCTGGAGTTGGGCGAGGATGGACTCGAGCCCGTTGGGGCTGTGTTCTGCGTCGATCAGCAGCCAGTCCAGACCTGAACCTGCGCAGATCTCCGCGACGAGGGGGCTGCCCGAGCAGACCCACATGCCCACGAGGGGTCGATCCGCCGCGGCCAGCGCCTCAGCGAAGGTGGGGCCTAGTGGAAGCGGCATGTCACGGCTCCCAACGGTCCGTAGTCGGCGTGGACGGTGTCGCCCTTGCCCACCCACATCGGTCGCGTGAAGGAGCCCGCGAGGATGATGTCCCCGGCCTTCAGCCCGTCGCCGTGCGCCGCGATCCTGTTGGCGAGCCAGTGCACTCCGGCGGCGGGGTGGTCCAGCACCCCCGCCGCGACGCCCGTCTCCTCCACCACCTGGTTCTTGTACAGGATGGCCGCGACCCACCGGAGGTCGACGGCGTCGGGCCTCACCGGCCGCCCGCCCACCACCATGGCGCCCATCGCAGCGTTGTCCGAGATGGTGTCCACGATGGTCCGACCCTCCATCTCGATCCGCGAGTCGAGGATCTCCAGGGCGGGCACCACGTAGTCCGTGGCGTTCAGGACGTCGAACAGGGTGCAGCCGGGCCCGGTGAGGTCGGCCTTGAGGACGAACGCCAGCTCGACCTCCACCCGCGGTCTGGTGTACCGCTCCCACTCGATGGAACAGCCCGTCTGGAGCACCATGTCGTCGAAGATGGCGCCATAATCGGGTTCGGTGATGCCTGTCGCTGCCTGCATCGCCCTGCTCGTGAGCCCGATCTTCCGGCCCACCAGGGTGCGGCCGGCGTCCTCGTTGCGCTGCCGCCACAGCCGCTGGACCGCGTAGGAGTCCTCCACGGTCATGTCCGGGTAGCGAGCGGTTAACAGCGGCACGGGTGTGCGGCTCCTGGCGGCTTCGAGCAGTTCGTCGGCAATGCTGCTGATGGTTCGCGGATCGAGCATGGGGCTCCTTCGGGAACGGGGCGGGGTGCTCAGAGTTGGGTGCCGAGCTTGAAACCCTCGGCCGGCGTGCCGCCGTCGTCCCTGCGCGTGTAGGAGAAACCGTCCGCCCCGACGGTGACCGCCTGCTCGCTCCGCTCGTCGCGCTCCACGACGGGCTGCGGGTTCCCGTCGAGGTCGAGGACGAGCGAGGCCTCCGAGTACCAGGACGGGACGACGGCGTTGCCCCACCAGTCGCGGCGCTGGTTGTCGTGCACGTCCCAGGTGATGGTCGGGTTGTCCGGATCGCCTGTGTAGTAGTCCTGACAGTAGATCTCGATGCGGTGATCGTCGGGGTCCAGGATGTAGAGGTAGAACGCGTTCGAGACGCCGTGGCGTCCGGGGCCACGCTCGATCCGGTCGCTGATCCGAAGGGCGCCCATCTTGTCGCAGATCTGGATGATGTTGTGCTTCTCGTGGGTGGCGAACGCGACGTGGTGCATGCGGGGCCCGTTGCCGCCGGTCAGCGCGGTGTCGTGCACGGTCTGCTTGCGGTGCATCCACACCGCGTACGTGACGCCGTCGGAGTCCTGGATGTCCTCCGAGACACGGAAGCCGAGGTCCTCGAGATACGCGCGTCCGCGCGGCACGTCGGGGGTGACCTGGTTGAAGTGGTCCAGGCGTACCAGTTCCCCGGCCGAGTAGAGATCGTAGCGCTGGGTGAGGCGCTCCACGTGGTCGACGTCGTAGAAGAACTCGTACGGGAAGCCGAGTGGATCCTCGACGCGGACGGAGTCACCGACTCCCTTGGTGAATCCCCCGGCCCGGCGCTCGGTGCGGCACCCGAGCTCCCTGTAGTACGTTTCCGCGGCGTCGACCTCGGCGGGGGACTTGACGCGGTAGGCGAAGGCGGCGACGGCAGCCACCGGCCCCTTGCGCAGGACGAGGTTGTGGTGGATGAACTCCTCGAGTGAGCGCAGGTAGATGGCGTCGTCGTCCTCTTCGGTGACGTGCAGGCCGAGGACGTCGACGTAGAACTCGCGGGAGCGAGCGAGGTCGGTGACCACGATCTCCATGTAGGCGCAGCGGACGATGTCCGGTGCCGGGACCGATGGTGTGGGAACAGGTTGCTGCATGGCATTCTCTCTTCGGTGAGCGAGCAGGTGGGTCAGCCCTCGTTGGCTGCGGAGTCTTCGATGCTGCCGAACTTGGGTGTGTGGACGGTGCCGAGGGTGATGTGGACGGCCTGCTGGTCGGTGTAGAAGTCGATGGACCGGTAACCGCCCTCGTGTCCGAGGCCTGAGGCCTTGACCCCACCAAAGGGGGTGCGCAGGTCACGGACGTTGTGGCTGTTGAGCCAGACCATCCCGGCTTCGACGTTGTTGGAGAAGGTGTGGGCGCGGGTGAGGTTCTGGGTCCAGATGTAAGCGGCGAGCCCGTAGCGTGTGTTGTTCGCCAGCTCCAGGGCTTCGGCGTCGCTGTCGAAGGGGGTGATGGCGACGACGGGGCCGAAGATCTCTTCCTGGAAGATCCGGGCGTCGGGGGAGACGTCGGCGAAGACCGTCGGGGCGATGTAATTGCCCTCGGGCAGGTGCTCAGGCCGACCGCCGCCGGCGAGGAGGCGGCCCTCGGTCTTGCCGATCTCCACGTAGGAGGCGACCTTGTCGTAGTGCTCGGGGTGGACCAGCGCGCCGACCTCGGTGGCGGGGTCGTGCGGGTCCCCGACCACGATGGTCTTCGCCCGGGCAGCGAACCTGTCGCAGAACTCGTCGTAGACCGGGCGTTCGACGAGGATGCGGGAGCCGGCGGTGCAGCGTTCGCCGTTGAGGGAGAACACCCCGAACAGGGCCGAGTCGATGGCGGCGTCGAGGTCGGCGTCGGCGAAGACGACGCAGGGCGATTTCCCGCCGAGCTCCATGGACAGGCCCTTGAGGTTCTCCGCGGCGTTGCGGAAGATCGTCTGGCCCGTGGTGGTCTCGCCGGTGAAGGAGATCAGCGGGACATCCGGGTGCTTCACCAGGGCGTCGCCGGCTTCCTCGCCGAGGCCGTTGACGAGGTTGAACACGCCGTCGGGCAGGCCTGCGTCCTTGAAGATCTGCGCCCACAGCGAGGCGGAGAGGGGGGTGAATTCCGCAGGTTTGAGGACCACCGTGTTCCCGGTGGCCAGGGCGGGTGCGAGTTTCCAGGACTCGAGCATGAAGGGGGTGTTCCAGGGCGTGATGAGCCCCGCGACCCCGATGGGCTTGCGGTTCACGTAGTTGATCTGCGAGCCGGGAACCTTCATGGCGTCGTCGAACTGCGCCACGATGAGGTCGGCGAAGAAGCGGAAGTTCTCCGCCGCCCGCAGCGCCTGTCCCTTGGACTGGGTGATCGGCAGACCGGTGTCGAAGGTCTCGAGTTCCGCGAGCCGGGACTCCTGGGCTTCGACGGCGTCCGCGATCCGGTTCAGGACGCGGGCACGCTCCCGCGGTTTCATCCGGGGCCAGGGGCCGGTGGCGAAGGCTTCGCGGGCGGCGGCGACGGCGGCGTCGATGTCCTCCTGCTGACCGGCGGCGGCGGCGGCGTAGGTCCTATTCGACACCGGGTCCAGGACATCGAAGGTAGCTCCGCCGATCGAGTCGACGAACCGACCGCCGATGTAGTGCTGCAGGGAGGTGGGCAGGTCCTCGGGGACGTGGTGCGCGGCGGTGGTGTCGGCAGGGGTGGTCATGGCGTGCGTCCTAACTGTGGTGAGCGCCGGACTGGGCGAGGTAGGCGTCGAGGGTGGCGCTGCGATGGTGCCGCGCGGCGGCTTCGATGGTGTCTGCAGACGCGCTTGATTCGATGAGTGCGAGCAGGGCGTCGTGTTCCTCGACGGACTGGCGCGCCCGCCCGGGGACGAAGCGGAAGGTCGAGGACCGCAGCGACGCGAGGCGGTTCCAGCCGCGGTGCACGAGGTCGAGGAGATGGGGATTGGGGCAGTGCTCGAACAGGACTGTGTGGAAGTCCTGGTTGAGCCGGGTGAAACGGAGGGGGTCGAAGTGGGCGAGGCAGGCGCGCATCTCGTCGTTCACGGCCCGCGCGCGCTCGAGGTCGGCAGGCCCGATCAGGGGCGCGGACAGGGCGGTGGCCGCGCCCTCCACGATGCTGAGCGTCTGCATGGTGTAGAGGTACTCCGTGGGATCGATGCCGGCGACGGTGGCGCCGATGTTCCTTTCGAAGGTCACCAGGCCCTCCGCTTCGAGCCGGCGGATGGCCTCCCTCACGGGCACGACGCTCACACCCAGGTCACCGGCGAGCTTCGCGAGGACCAGGCGGTGCCCGGGCGGGTAGGCGCCGTCGATGATGCGGGACTTGACGCTCGAGTATGCCTGCTCGGACTTGCTGCCGGAGGCGGTGCCGATGCTACTCATGCGCCGTCCCGGCGGCCGCCTCGTAGCGGGCGCGCCACTGTGCGTTCATCGGGTAGAGGCCGTCCACGCCGTGGCCCTGCCGGACCATCTCGGCGATGAACGCCTCCTCCCGTTCCTGGTCGATCGCATCGGAGGCGACGTCGTCGGCCAAGGAGGGTGGGATCACCAGGATTCCGTCCGCGTCGGCCACGATAATGTCGCCGGGCTGCACGGTGGTCCCGCCGCATGCGATGGTGATGTCGGTGTCCCAGGGGATGTGGCGACGCCCGAGGACGGCGGGATGCGGATTCGCGTAGTAGGTGGGGATCTCCATGGCCGCCACTGTCGAGAAGTCCCGCACACCACCGTCGGTGATGATGGCTGCGGCGCCCCGGACCTGGGCCCGCAGGGCGAGGATGTCCCCGATCGTGCCCGTGCCTTTCTCTCCCCGGGCTTCCATGACGAGGATCTCGCCCTCCGCGACCGAGTCGATGGCACGCTTCTGAGCATTGAATCCTGCGCCGTGGGACGCGAAGAGGTCCTCGCGGTTGGGCACGTAGCGCAGCGTCCGGGCACGTCCGACGACCCGCCGGTCGGGCTGCGTGGAGTGCAGGCCGTCGATGCTCACGTTGTTCAGCCCCCGCCTGCGCAACTGCGAGGAGAGGGTGGCCGTCGAGACGCTCTCGAGTTTCGCTCTCAACGCGGCGGGCAGGGCCGGCGCAGGTTCCGGCAGGCCGGCGGCCTGCCGTGAGCCGTAGGCCTCCTCGCGTTGCACGTCGTCGGTCCTCGGCAGGGCACCGAAGTCCGCGAACGGCGTCGTGCCTTCCGTCACGTAGGTGGTCAGTCGTCCGGTGGACAGGGCTCCGGCGGTGACTTCCACCTCCAGCACGTCGCCGGGACCCGCGACCGCTGCGCCGGACGGCGTGCCCGTCAGGATGATGTCACCGGTCTCGAGGGTGAGGAGCTGCGACAGGTCGGCGATGAGCCGGGCGAAGGGGAAGAGGAGGTCCTCCGTGGTGTCATCCTGCACGAGGTGTCCGTTGTGCCACGTGCGGATCCGGAGCATCGCGGGGTCCACCGAGGTAGCCGGGATGAGCCCCGGGCCGACGGGGGTGAAGCCGTCACCTCCCTTGGATCGGAGGTTGGATCCCTTGTCCGCGTACCTGAGGTCATAGACGCCGAGATCATTGCCGGCGGTCACCCAGGCGACGTGGTTCCAGGCGTCAGCGACGGCGACGCGGCGCGCGGGCGTACCGATCACGAGGGCGATCTCCCCTTCGAAGCCGAGGAGCTCGCAGCCGGCCGGGCGTTCGACCCGCGAGCCGGAGAGAGCGAGGGACGACGACGGCTTGAGGAAGTAGGAGGGCTGGTCGGGTGTCCTGCCGCGCTGGGCGGCCCGACTGGGGTAGTTGATGTGCACCGCGATGACCTTCCGGGCTGCGTGCAGGGTGCTTACAGCTACTGTGTCCACGCCGCTCCTCATCGAGTACGAAATCGTATACGAATGCTAGGGAGGGCTACCGCGTCCGTCAAGCGCGCAGAGCGTCCCGGGGTTCCGGGTTCCTTGATCGGCACCGGTGGCACGAGTAGCATCGCCGGACGATAGTAGAACGAGCTGTTCGGATATCGAACAGGATCACCCGTGCCACTCCACGATGAAGTGAGGCAGAGCCCGTGCAGTTCCATCACCAGGGATACGTGTCCGGAGACCCGTCGATCCGACCGGCAGCCGGAGTCGGGATCGATCGCCCGAAGGACCTTCCCGACGAGGTCGACGTCCTCATCATCGGCACCGGCCCGGCAGGGATGATCGCTGCGGCGCAACTCTCGCAGTTCCCCGGCATCACGACGCGCATCATCGAGCGACGCCCCGGCCGTCTCGTCATCGGTCAGGCGGACGGCATCCAGGCCCGCAGCGTCGAGACCTTCCAGGCCTTCGGCTTCGCCCAGCGCATCACCGACGAGGCCTACCGCATCGTCGAGATGGCGTTCTGGAAACCGGATCCCGAGGACCCGTCGCGCATCATCCGGACCGCCCGCCCGGAGGACGATCCGGCAGGGATCAGCGAGTTCCCCCACCTGATCGTCAATCAGGCCCGGGTGCTGGACTACTTCGCCGAGTTCATGAGGAACGCGCCCACCCGCATGGAGCCCGACTTCGGCCTCGACTTCCAGGGGTTGCAGGTCGACGACACCCAGGAATACCCCGTGACGGTCACCCTCACCGAGACTGCGGGGGAGCGGGAGGGCCAGGAACGTGTCGTCCGGGCCAGGTACGTCGTGGGAGCGGACGGTGCCCGAAGCAAGGTCCGCCAGGCGATCGGCTGCACGATGCAGGGTGACCGGGCGAATCACGCCTGGGGCGTGATGGACGTCCTGGCGGTGACGGACTTCCCCGACATCCGGCGGAAGTGCGCCATCCAGTCCGGCAATGGTGGCAGCATCCTGCTGATCCCGCGTGAAGGCGGTCATCTCTTCCGCATGTACGTGGATCTCGGAGAGACGGAACCGGGTGGCAGGGGCGCGGTCCGCAGTACGACGATCGAACAGATCATCGCCAAGGCCAACTCGATCCTCAGCCCCTACACCCTCGACGTGCGCAATGTCGCGTGGCACAGCGTGTACGAGGTGGGTCACCGCCTGACGGACAGGTTCGACGACGTCCTGCCGGAAGACCTCGGTTCCCGGACCCCGCGGGTCTTCATCACGGGAGATGCTTGTCACACGCACAGCGCCAAGGCCGGCCAGGGCATGAACGTCTCGATGCAGGACGGGTTCAACATCGGCTGGAAGCTCGGCCACGTCCTCGAGGGCCGCAGTCCGGACACTCTGCTGGCCACGTACTCCGCCGAGCGGCAGGTGGTCGCCCAGAACCTCATCGACTTCGACAAGCAGTGGTCCAGCCTCATGGCCAAGCGGCCCGAGGAGTTCGACGACCCGTCCGAGCTCGAGGACTTCTACGTCCGGACCGCGGAGTTCCCCGCAGGCTTCATGACCCGGTACGAGCCGTCGGTCCTGGTGTCCGACGCCCGACACCAGGAGTCGGCCACCGGTTTTCCCGTGGGCAAACGATTCAAGTCCGCGGTGGTGACCCGGGTGTGCGACGGCGTCCCGATGCACCTCGGGCATCACGCGACGGCGGACGGGCGGTGGCGTATCTACGTGTTCGCCGACGCGGCAGAACCCGGGCCGGGATCAGGAACGGCACGGTTCGCGGACTGGGTCACGTCGGCGCCCGGCTCACCCCTGGCCAGGACGCCGTCGGACAGGGATGCGGACGCGTGGTTCGACCTCAAGGTCGTGTACCAGCAGGACCATACCGCGGTGGACATCGGCGCAGTGCCGGCGGTGTTCACACCGTCGGTCGGTCCGTTCCGGCTCACCGACTACGAGAAGGTGTACGCCGCGGATCCGTCCGCCGACATCTTCGACGACCGGGGGCTGCACCGCTCCGGCGTCGTCGTCGTCGTGCGCCCCGACCAGTACGTGGCCACCGTCCTGCCGCTCGATGCCACCGCCGAACTCGAGGCGTTCTTCGCCGCGGTGTCCGGCTCGGTGCCCGCGCGCACCGCCACCTAGGACGGGCGGAATGGATGCGCGGGCGGGGGAGCCCCCGGTCGGTGCCCGGGTGGCTCCACCGCAGAGTCAGACCCTTTCGCGCGGGATCCGCGTCCTGGAGATCCTCGCCGAGACGTCCCGGGGCATGAGCATCGCCGATCTGGCCGGCGCCCTGGGGGTCCACCGGTCCATCGCCTACCGCATCCTCCGTACGCTCGAGGACCATGCCCTGGTACTGCGTGACGCAGCAGGAGCCTTCCGGATCGGTCCCGGTATGGCGAGCCTCGCCCGCGGGGTGGCCCGGAACCTCCAGTCGGCGGCCCTCCCGGAACTCACCTCGCTCGCGGGGATGCTGCAGATGACCGCTTTCATCGCCGTGTGGGACCGCAGGGAATGCGTCACGCTCGTCGCCGTCGAGCCCCCGCACGGCGAGGGGACGCTCGTGCAGAGGCCGGGATCGCGCCATTCCTTCAGCGCGGGCGCCCCGGGCATCGCGATCCAGTCGACCCTCGCGGACGACGAGTGGGAGCGGCTGGCTCCCGGGGAGCCCTACCGCGAGGAGTCGCGGCTCGCTGCCCGGATCGGCTACGCCTTCAGCCACGACGAAGTGATTCCGGGCGTCAGTTCCGTGGCGGCAGCAGTCCGCGTCCCGGATCAGCTGCCGGCCGCGCTCGCCGTGGTCTACCTCGGCAGCGAGCTGCCGACGGCGGGCATCGGCGCGGCCGTGGCACGCTCTGCGGCGGCGATCGAGCGCGGGCTCCGCTAGGCGCCGGGCGCGGACCACCATCGGACGAACGATCGTTCGGTACTGTGAGGGTACCGGCCATCGGGCCCACGACATGCGCTGCGAAGGAGCTTCCATGCCACCGCTTCCCCTGCGAGCCTCGGCCGCGGAGCCCTCCACCCTGGATGTGGAGGAGACCTGGTCGCGGGACCAGCTCGAGTCCGTCCAACTCGAGCGGTTGCAGGCCACCCTCGCGCACGCCTACGCGAACGTCCCCCTGTACCGGCGGAAGTTCGACGACGCCGGCGTCCGGCCGGAGGATCTTCGCGAGCTCGCTGATCTGTCGATGTTCCCCTTCACGACGAAGGAGGATCTCCGGAGCACATACCCCTTCGGGATGTTCGCCGTGCCGCAGGACCGCGTAGCCCGCGTCCACGCGTCATCGGGTACCACCGGTCAGCCCACCGTCGTCGGTTACACCTCGGGTGACCTCGACCGCTGGGCCCGCCTCGTGGCACGGTCACTGCGCGCCTCAGGCGTCAGGGCCGGGTGGAAAGTGCACAACGCCTACGGCTACGGGCTGTTCACCGGCGGACTCGGAGCCCACGCCGGGGCCGAGCGGCTCGGCTGCACCGTGATTCCGATATCGGGCGGGCAGACGGAGCGTCAGGTCCAGCTGATCCGGGACTTCGAACCGGATGCCATCCTCGCAACACCCACGTACCTGCTGACGATCCTCGACACGATGGCCGCGGCGGGCGTCGACCCGCGCTCGACGTCGCTGAAGACCGCGGTGCTCGGTGCCGAACCATGGACGGAGGGCATGAGGCAGGAACTGGAGGGTCGCATGGGCTTCGACGCGTGCGACATCTACGGACTGTCCGAGGTCATGGGGCCGGGCGTCGCGGGGGAGTGTGTCGAGTCGAAGGACGGCTCCCACGTGTGGGAGGACCACTTCCGGCCGGAGATCATCGACCCGTTCACGGAGAAGGTGCTCGACGACGGCGTCGCGGGCGAGCTCGTCTTCACGTCCCTGACCAAGGAGGCACTGCCGATCATCCGGTACCGGACGCACGACCTCACCCGCCTGCTGCCGGGTACGGCCCGTCCCTGCATGCGACGGATGGCGCGGATCACCGGCAGGAGCGATGACATGGTGATCGTGCGCGGCGTGAACCTCTTCCCCACGCAGGTGGAGGAGCTCGCACTCGGGATCCCGGCCCTGAGCCCGCATTTCCAGCTCGAGATCACGCGCCCCGAGGGTCAGCGGATGGATCAGCTCACGATCAGGGTGGAGCCCCGCGAGGGAGTCGGTGCGGAGGACGCGGTGTCAGCGGGGGAACAGCTGCGGCAGTTGATCAAGACGCACATCGGTTCGACCTGCGCCGTCACGATCGTCGAGCAGGGCTCGCTGGTGCGTTCCAGCGGGAAGCTCAAACGCATCTACGACCTTCGTCCGCGCGGTGACCGAACGTGGCCGCTGAGTTCCAACGAGCCCCTCGGGGAGGAGGATGACCGTCATGACGACACCCCATCAGGCGTCGGTCGCCCTCACCGGCGTCACAGGTGCTCTCGGCCGGGCCGTCGCTGACGCCCTGGTCGCCGCTGGTCTACCACTGCTCCTCCTGGCGCGCACGCCCGCCCGGGCGCCGTCGCTACCGGGCTGCGCCGTCCGGTTCGCCGACTACGAGGATGTCGACGCGTCGACGGCTGCCCTCCGCGGGATGCGGACCGTGTTCATGGTCTCCGCGAGTGAGAGCGAGCATCGACTGGACCAGCACCGTTCGTTCGTCGACGCAGCAGCTGCCGCAGGAGTGCGCCACGTCGTCTACACGTCGTTCTTCGGAGCAGCGGCGGACGCGACCTTCACCCTGGCTCGTGACCATTTCCGGACCGAGGAGCACATCCGGGCCTCCGGCATGACCTGGACCTTCCTCCGGAACAACTTCTACCTCGACCTCATGCCTGCCCTCGTGGGGGACGACGGCGTTCTCCGCGGTCCCGCGGGAGTGGGGCGCGTGGCTGCGGTCAGCCGCGCGGACATCGCCGCTGTCGCCGCCGTCGTTCTGCAGCGCCCCGACGAGCACCTCGACGCCACGTACCACCTCACCGGCCCCGAAGCGCTCTCCATGGCCGACATCGCCGCAGTCCTCTCGGTCGCAGACGGCAGAACGGTCACCTTCCACGACGAGACCCTCGGGGAGGCCTATGCCTCACGGGCGCCGTGGCACGCGCCACCGTGGCAGGTCGATGCCTGGGTGAGCACCTACACCGCGATCGCCGCCGGCGAAATGTGCGCTACGTCGACCGACGTCGAAACCATCACCGGCAGGCGCCCGCAGACCCTCGCCGAGTTCCTCTCCCCGCCTCGCTGACACCGGCCGTGCTGCTAGGAGGCCAGCTGCTCTGCGTCGCCATCGGCCTGCCCGGGCTCGATGGCACCGTCCCCGCAGTTGATCTCCGCCCACAGCGCATCGAGCGACAAGCCGAGGACGTCGGCGATCGCGGCGATGGTGGGGAAGGCAGGAGTGGCCACCCGCCCCGACTCGATCTTGCGCAGCGTCTCGGGAGAGACTCCCGCATCGAGAGCGGTGGTGAGCATCGAGTTCTCCCCTCTCGCCCGTCGGAGGAGGGCGCCGAGGCGCGCCCACGCTCGAGCTCGGCGGGGTTGAGCGGCAGTCTGACCATGCCCCGACTATATCGGGATAGTCTTACCGGTATAGTTATTCGTTCTCCAGGGAACCCGCACGGAAGGTGCCGCATGATCGAGATCCTCACGTCCGCCGAGTTGGTCCGTGCACGGGAGACAGGCGGTTTGGTCGCCGACATCCTGCAATCGTTGAGGAGCCGCACGACGGTGGGCACCAATCTCCTGGAGCTGGATCGGTGGGCGCAGGCCCTGATCCTCGAAGCAGGGGCCCGGTCCTGCTACGTGGACTACGCACCATCCTTCGGCCGGGGGCCCTTCGGCCACTACATCTGCACCGCCGTCAACGATGCCGTCCTCCATGGGCTGCCGCACGACTACCCGCTGGCCGACGGCGACCTGCTCACACTCGACCTCGCCGTCGTTCGGGGAGGAGTTGCCGCGGACTCCGCCATCAGTTTCATCGTGGGCAGTTCGGCGCCACCCGAGAGCGTCGCCCTGATCGACACGACCCGTCGCGCCCTCAGCGCTGGAATAGCTGCTGCGGGACCCGGAGCCCGCATCGGCGACATCTCCTACGCCATCGGTTCGGTGCTCAGTGCTGCGGGGTATCCGATCAACACGGACTTCGGAGGTCACGGCATCGGCTCGACCATGCACCAGGACCCGCACATCGCGAACACCGGGCGGCCGGGCCGGGGCTACACGCTGCGGCCCGGTCTCCTGCTCGCGCTCGAGCCGTGGATCATGGTCGACACGGCGGAACTGGTCACCAATCCCGACGGCTGGACGCTCCGCAGCGCGACGGGTTGCCGGACCGCGCACAGCGAACACACCATCGCCATCACCCCTGACGGAGCCGAGATCCTCACCCTGCCGACGCGGCCGCTTCCGTCCGCGTGAGTCGGTCCCCGCCGATGTCCGCGGGGAAGCGAGGGGCAGGCCGGCGCTGCGTCCGATCGTCAGTGGGCCGCCGCCGTGGCGACCGCGACGATCTCCTGCATGTACGGTGCCACGACCTGCTGTGAGATCCTGCAGTCCAGCAGGAGGACGCCGTCGTCGTCGGATGCGAGCCAGTCCGCTACCCCGTCGAGGTCGCCCAGCGTCCTGACCGTCGTTCCCTTGGCCCCGAGCGCAGCGGCGAGGGCGGCGAAATCGACCTCGTCGATCAGCATGGGCCCTGAATCTATGCCGCGCACCGCGTACTGGTGGATCTCCGCCCCGTAGGCGGCGTCGTTGAAGACCACGATGACGGCGCGGCGGGCCGTGCGGATGAGGCTGTCGAGGTCCGCGAGCGCCATCAGCCCGCCACCGTCGCCCGTGCAGAGCACGATCGTCGTCTCCGGCAGGGCCCGGGCTGCGCCCACGGCGCTCGGGAAGCCCAGTCCGATGGTCTGGTAGGCGGTGCCGACCATGATCATCCGGTTCGGTGCTGCGACGTGCAGGTAGCCGGGCGCCCAACCGATGAAATGCCCGCCGTCCTGCACCACGGTCCGGTCGGCGGGCAGCAGGCGATCGAGCGACCGGCACAGGCTCCGGGGGTCGAGGCGCCCGTCGTCCGCCACGGGCTCGCCGTCCTCGCGTGCGTCATGGGCGCCCGACGTCCGGTCGCGGGCGGTGTCGGACCAGCGGGGGCTGTTCCTGTCCGTCACCAGGAGCGACAGCGCCTCGGCAGCGAGCCGTGCGTCGCCACGAACGTAGTCGGTCACCGCTTCCGAGGTGGGTCCGTCGGCCACATCGACCTGGACGATCCGGGCGGCCGGCGAGAACGCGTGGCCGAAGCGCACCGTGAACTGGTTGAGCCGGGCGCCCAGCACCAGGACGACGTCGGCCTCGGCGATCAGCCCGGCCGTGACCGTCGATGCGAACCCTCCGGCGACGCCGAGGTTGCCATCCCGGTTGCCGAACAGGTTCGCGGCCAGGGCCGACGTCGCCATGAGCGCGCCGAGCCTCTCGGCGAGACCGGTCGCCGCAGCACCGGCGTCCGCGAGCCAGGCTCCGCGCCCTGCGAGGACGAGCGGCCTTTCTGCTCCGCCCAGCAGGCGAGCCGCAGCCTCCAGGGCGCCGGGATCGGGGACGACGACGTCGGGTGCCGACGAAGGGGCGAGGCGCACCTCGTCGTCGGCCTCCGATCCCGCGATGTCGTAGGGGATCGCGAGGACCACGGCCTGGCGGTGGTTCACAGCGTGCGCGATCGCAGCAGCGGTTGCACTGAGGGGAGCCGACCGGGTGACGGTGAAGGTCGGTGCTCCGAGGGCTTCGGCCATGCGGATCTGGTCGACGTCCCACGGACGCATGCCCGTGGTGGGAGCGTCGCCGACGACGAGCAGGAGCGGGATGCCCGCCTGGACGGCTCGGCGAGCGGCGTCAGGGCATTCGTGAACCCGGCACCGTACGTCGTGGTGGCGACGGCGAGTCGCCCGCTCGCCCGGTAGTAGGCATCGGCGGCGGCGACGGCCCCCGCCTCGTGCCTGACGGCGGTGTAGCGCAGGGCGGGCTGCCCCATGACGGCGTCGAGGAAGTGGGCGTTCCCGTTGCCCATGACACCGAACACCTCGGAGACGGAGGGGTGCAGGGCAGAGGCGATGCGGGCGGAGACGGTGGGCATCAGGAATCCTTCAGGGCGAAGTCCCCGGTGTCGGTAGCGCAGGCACACGGTCAACCCGGAGGACTTGGTGGGTGAGTTCCGTATGTGCCTCGGGCGGCGATGCCCTTATTGCCCCTTTTTCAGGCACGGCGCTCGTGGCGCCCGACGTCAGTCACTATAGCGGCCCTACGCGGCAGGCATCGTACGGGCCCTGCGGTCCGGCGTCCTGCCGAGGGCGAGGAGTGGGCATGGTCGACCATGCCCACTCCTCGCAGCCTACGCACAGCGCCGGGGTCCGTGCGGGTGGAAGGTGGGACGGCAGGCAGGCAGAGGCGGTGCCGGCTCAGGAACGGCGTGCACCGCCGTCGACGACGGCGCCGTCCTCGTCCGCTGCCTCCAGCGGTGCGCCCTTGGTCTCCTTGACCAGGGTGACCCCGATGAAGGAGATGGCACACAGCGCCATGATGTAGAGGCTGATGGAGCCGGACCAGCCCGTGGCGATGAGCAGCGCCTCGGAGATGAGGGCGGCGAACGCACCACCGAGGATGGCCCCCAGGGCGTAACCGATCCCGATCCCGGAGTAGCGGACGTTGGCGGGGAACATCTCCGCGTACATCGCGGACATCGGCCCGTAGGAGAGCCCGAGACCGATCGTCAGCACGAAGACCGCGATCCCGTAGGCCCAGACGTTCCCGGTGTCGATCAGCAGGAAGAGCGGGATCATCCAGACGAAGATCAGGGCGTAACCGATCTGGAAGGTGCGTACGCGGCCGATGCGGTCGGACAGGATGCCGCCGTACAGGGTGAAGATGAGCCAGCCGAAGGACGCGAGCAGGGTGGCCAGGAGGACCGGAGCGGCCGGCATGCCGAGCGTCCTCTGGGCATAGGAGGAGAGGTAGGCGATGACGAGGTATCCGGCGGCATTGTTGCCGATGAAGATCACCGCGGCCAGGATGACCTGCTTCTTGTTGGTCCTCAGCAGATTGCGCAGGGGGGTCGCGGTGTCACGCTTGCGCTCGATCATGCGCTTGAAGACAGGGCTCTCGGCGACCATCGCTCGGATGAAGTACCCCACGACGATCAGGATGACGGAGAGCAGGAACGGGATGCGCCAGCCCCAGGCGAGGAAGGCCTCGGGGGACATGGAGCTGCGCAGGAGGAACAGCACCAGGGTCGCCAGGATCATGCCGACCGGTACACCGATCTGAGGGTAGGCGCCCCAGAAGCCTCGCTTGGTGACCGGAGCGTGCTCGACGGCCATCAGCGCCGCCCCGCCCCACTCTCCGCCGGCCGAGAAACCCTGCAGGATGCGCAGCAGCATCAGGAGGATCGGCGCCCAGATACCGATCTGGGCGTAGGTCGGCAGGAGGCCGATCAGCGCGGTGGCGGAACCCATCATGATCAGCGTGAAGACGAGCATCTTCTTGCGGCCGATCTTGTCGCCGAGCCGTCCGGCGACCACGGCGCCGAGAGGGCGGAAGAAGAAACTGATGCCGATGGTGGCCCAGGCGACCAGCTGCGCAAGCCCGGGGCTCTCACCCTCCAGAGGTCCGAAGTAGAGCGTCGCGAAGACGATGCCGGCCGCCTGGGCGAAGATGAAGAAGTCGTACCACTCGATCGTGGTTCCGACCATGGTCCCGGCGAGGACCTTGCGGTCCCCGGCGCTCATGCGGGTCGCGGTCTGCGCGTCCGGGCGTTCAGATGCCAATGCCATGAAAAACTCCCTTGTTTTTCGGTGGGTACGTCGGCCGGGCGGAGCAGGAGGCGGACCCTTTGGCCCGCCCGGCGTAGAGCACCAAATCGTATACGAATGCTAGGCCTCCCCCGGGGGGTGGTCAAGGGGGTTTTCCGAGGCCTGGTGGGAAGCGATGCCGGGGCGCCCGAGGACCCCGGTGGTAGGGTCGCGCCGCCTCCCACCCTGGGCTATGCAGGACGTGGGCGGAGCGCTCGCTCTCAGCCAGGCCGGGCACCTCCGCGGGAGGATCGTGGTCTCAGGAGCCCGCTGGAGGGGCGCGGGATTCCACATCGACGACACCGCGGCACCCCGGGAACTGGAGGCCGGGGGGTCGCGGCGTCATCGTGGGACTCCCGTGGGCGGCGACCGCGCCGCTTTTGGTCGTAGTGTTCACGACGCCGGAGCTGTCTCCGGTGGCTAATGCGCTGCAGTCCTCAGTACTGTTTGACCATGGCCACCTCCCTCAGAAACAGCCGCGCCGCTGCACTCCCCGCGAAGCTCTCCCGATCCTGGCTGTTGGCCTCCGCCGCGTCCGGGGACAACTTCATCCCGGCGCTGACGTCCGAGGCCGACTCCGTGGTCTTCGACATGGAGGACGCCGTTCCGGCAGGGGAGAAGGCGGAAGCGCGCGAGCGCGTGGTCGAGGCGCTGTCCACGGGCATGACGGCATGGGTCCGGGTCAACGGCATCGAGACCGACTACTGGGCAGAGGACCTCGCCGCGCTGTCGAAGGCGCCCGGCCTGCGCGGGGTCATGCTCGCGATGACCGAGAAGCCCGAGCAGGTCACGCACACCGCGATGCGACTGCAGGCCGGGACCCCGGTCCTCGCCCTGGTGGAATCCGCCCTCGGTATCGAGAACGCGACGGCGATCGCCAGTGCCCCCGGCACTTTCCGCCTCGCATTCGGCGTGGGAGACTTCCGCCGTGACACCGGTGCCTCGGACGATCCGATGGCGCTCGCCTACGCCCGGTCGAAGCTCGTGGTGGCGTCCCGTGTGGGGCAGCTCCCGGGTCCGATCGACGGTCCTACGGTCGGTGCGCTCGGCGACGAGCTGTTCGAGGCCTGCAAGGTCACCGCATCGATGGGCATGACGGGCAAGCTGTGCCTGCTGACGGACGCCACCGACACCATCAACCGGGGACTGTCCCCGAGCGATTCCGAGATCAACTGGGCGGCGGAACTCCTGCGGGAGCACGCAGCGGGAGCCGTGGTGGGCGACGGCTCGTATCTGCCGCGACTCGCCCGCGCGCAGAAGATCTCCTCGCTGGCGGACTCCTACGGTCTCTGGAACGCCTAGCCGGGGTCAGTAGGCGAGGGAGCGCTGCTCCGCGCCACTGATCCTGGACGTCCCGCCGCAGTTGGTGCAGACCTGCAGTCGCGTCTTCCTGAGGGTCAGCAGCGGGATGAAGAAGACCGACAGCTTCGTCTTCCGCTGGACGATCTGCTGCGGGGCGTGCATACCGCAGTACCGGCAGGTGGCGGAGCGCGTGAACTGCAGCTGCTCGCGCGTGGTCAGGCCGAAGAGGAAGAACATGGTCCTACCGTAACGGGGCGTGTGGAAATTAGACAGCCCGCTTACTATCTTGTGCCACCACGGTATGAGTGCTTCTCCCCAGGGCTCGGCCCGCGGTCCGATGTGCGGGCCCGGGCTCTCGGGAAGCATGGAAGCATGACTTCTTCACCATCGTCCGACCCCCTGTCCGCCCATCCGGGTTCGCTCCCTTCTGCCGTCCTGAGCGCCCGGTCGCTCAGCAAGAGCTACGACTCCACCCGGGCCCTCGCGGAGCTGAGCCTCGACATCCGGCCCGGTGAGTCCGTCGCCGTGATGGGTCCCTCGGGCGGCGGCAAGACCACGCTGCTGCACTGCCTCGCCGGAATCATCACGCCGGACTCCGGTCAGGTTCTGCTCCACCTCGATGGCAGGACGACGGACGTGGCCCGACTGTCCGACAGTGAGCGCTCCGCCCTGCGCCGCTCGACCTTCGGCTTCGTCTTCCAGCAGGGACTGCTCATCCCCGAACTCACGGCCCTAGAGAACGTGGCCGTCGCCCTCATGCTGCTCGGCGTCGACCGCTCCTCCGCCGAGCACTCAGCAGCGCAGTGGCTGGCCGCCCTGGGACTCGGAGGAATGGAGGACCGGCGGGTGGGGCAGCTCTCCGGCGGCCAGGCCCAGCGCGTCGCCATCGCCCGCGCGCAGGTGTCGGGGGCGAGCGTCATCTTCGCGGACGAGCCCACCGGTGCACTCGACTCGGGTACCTCGGAGGAGGTCATGGACATCCTCCTCCACTCGACCACCGGCACGGGCAAGACGCTGGTGGTCGTCACGCACGACGACGACGTCGCCCGCCGCTGCGCACGCACCGTCCGTCTGCGCGACGGCCGAATAGTCAGCGATTCTCTTCGCACCGGCGCTGCGGCATGAACGCGCTGGTCCTGCCCCCGGCGCCGGCGCTTCCGGCGACCTCGAACGTTCCCGTGCGTGTTCCACTGCGGCTCGCCTGGATGCTGGCACGCCCGTCAGCCAACGGACTCTCCGCCGTCGTTCTTCCCGTCACGGCTTTCGCGCTCGTGACGACCCTCCTGCTGACAGTGGTCGCAGGCGGCCTGTCCTTCTTCCAGTGGCAGGACGGGACGGGGGAGCTGTACCTGGGGCTCGCCGCCATCGCGACGGCGCTGCTCGTGGTCCCCCTCATGACGCTCGGAGGGTCCGCTGCCCGGTTGTCGGCACGACGCCGCGACGAACGGCTCGCTACCCTGCGCCTGCTCGGGGCTCCGCCGTCGAGCGTGGCGATCATGACGGTGGCGGAGTCGATGCTGCTCGCTGCGGTCGGGACACTGGCGGGCATCATCGGTCATCTGCTGCTCCTGCCACTGGTGCAGCTGATCCCGTTCAGAGGCGAACCACTCGGAGGCGCGGTGTGGATGGGGCCCGGCCCCATCACACTGGTGGCAGCAGGTGTCGTGGTGCTCGCGGCCGTGAGTGCGATGCTCGGTCTGCGCAAGATCGTCATCTCACCACTGGGCGTACGGACGCGCGCGCAGGCGCCGAAGCTGCACTGGTTGCGAGCCGTGGTCGCGGTTGCCGTCGTCGCCCTCGTGGCACTGGTCATGGGCAACCTCAGCGGTATCCAGGACTTCGCCACACTGGTGATCGTGATGGCACTGGGCTTCGCCGGGGCACTGGGCATCCTCAACCTGATCGGTCCGTGGGTCATCGGGATACTCGCCCGTCGTCAGGCGCGGACAGCCCGGACACCTGAGCGGCTCCTGGCCGCCCGCCAGATCCTGGATTCGCCGAAGGGTGCCTGGCGCCAGGTCAGTGGTGTGGCGATGACCTGCTTCGTGGCCGTCTTCGGTGGGACGGGTGCTGCACTGATGAACGCCACGGGACCGCTCGAAGGAAGCGAGAGGTTCCTCGGCGACGACGTACGCACCGGACTGCTCATCACGATCGTGGCGTCATTCCTGATGGTCGCCTGCTCCGTGGGAGTCAACCAGTCCTCGTTGCTGCTCGATCGCCGCGAGCTCTACGTGAGCCTCGATCGCCTCGGCATGCCGGCCGAGACCATGAACGCCGCTCGAACCAGGGCGGTGATGTTCCCGTTGATCGTCGTCTCGCTGGGTAGTGCGTTGACCGCCGTCGTCGTCGTGCTCCCCCTCGCAGGGTTGGCGCTGATCTTCGCGCCACTCTCCGTGGCGGTGATCATCGCCTGCCTGGTGGGTGGAGTCGGGTTGGTGCTCCTGGGGCTGCGGGCGACGCGTCCGGTCCTGGCGCACATCCTCCGGACGCCCACCGCGGCGCTGTGACGCTTCCCCGTTCGGGTGTCAGGGGCGGCGGTAGCGGTTGATCATGGGGCAGTCGAAGGGGTCGCGGGCTGCGAGTCCTACCCGGTTGAGGTAGGAGACGACGGCGCTGTAGGAGGCGGTGACTCCGAC
>WNZI01000026.1 GCA_009728235.1 Vibrio cholerae
CACAGCACCATGAGTGCACTCCATCCATCGGTAGAGCCCGACAGGGGCCCGGGATGGTCGTCGGATCCGGCTACCTCCAGGTCCAGCGGTAGGGTCGGTGCATGAGTGGACTGTTCTCGCACACCCCCGCGAACGGGGAAGTATCAACGGATCGGCCGAACCTCCGGGTGTCGGTGGAGGTTCCTGCCACCACCGACCACGCCTGGGCCGGCCTGATGGAGCACCTTCATCTGTGGTGGCCGGCTGACGAACTGAGCAGGTGGGGTGTTACCAGCTTCTTCGACCTCGAGGACAACGCCCTCGTCGAGACCTCTGCGCAGGACGACGAGAACGTCTGGGGCGAGGTGGTGGACGGCGAGCCCGGCCGATGGCTGGAGCTGCGGTGGCGTTCCACCGGTTCCGACTCCTCGACGCTGGTGCGGATGGAAGTGGTGGCAGGTGAGCACGGACCTTCCGCCGGGTCCGCAGCCGAGGAGATGTCAGGGGGCTACTCCGACCAGGATGATCGGGCGACGCTCTCCGTCACCCACAGTGGCTGGACGGGATCCGACGGTCAGGAGATCTACGACTTCTACCAGGAGTTCTGGCCCTTAGCGCTTGCCCGTTACCGCCGCTTCATGGGGGGATCATGAGCCGCGACGAGATCCTTCCTGAGCTTCTGGCCCTCCTGCCGGGCTGCGTATCGACCGCCCCGGAGGACCTGTCCCTTCACTCGCGGGACAAAGGGCCGGTCATCTCCCCGATGCTTCCCATTGCTGTCGTGCATCCCCGTTCTGTCGGCGAGGTGCAGGCCCTGATGACCTGGGCGTCGAAGCACCGCGTGCCGGTCGTGAGTCGAGGGGCAGGTTCCGGGGTGTCGGGCGGAGCGCATGCCACGGCGGGCTGTGTCGTCCTGGCGCTGACCGCGATGAACAGGATCCTGGAGATCGATCAGGACGACGAGATTGCCGTCGTCGAGCCGGGCGTCATCAATGCCGACCTCAATGACGCGGTCGCTGAGCACGGCCTCATGTACGCGCCGGACCCCGCCAGCTACCGCTGGTCGACGATCGGCGGGAACGTGGCGACCAATGCCGGTGGCCTTCGTTGTGCGAAGTACGGGGTGACGCGGGACTCCGTCCTCGCCCTCGACGTCGTGCTTGCCGATGGGACGCTGGTCTCGACCGGGCATCGAACGTTCAAGGGGGTCGCGGGCTACGATCTGACCGCCCTGATGACGGGATCGGAAGGTACGCTCGGCGTGATCGTCGGCATCACTGTCCGTCTGCGCTACCTGCCGAGAGCGGAGCACACGCTCGCGGCGTTCTTCGACGACTTCGCGCTGGCCGCGGCGGGTGTTCTGGGCATCGGCCGAGCACGCATCCAACCTGCCATCCTCGAACTCCTCGACGGACGGACCCTCGAGGCACTGGACGGCGCCCACGGGTCGGACCTCAGGCAGCGCGGCGGTAGCTTGCTTCTGGTCAGGACCGACGGGTACGGCGCTGCCACGGAGGCCGCCGCGATCAGGGACGTGCTGGTAGGCCTCGGAGCAACGGTGAGCGACGAGGGGTCGGAGGAGGCGGAGCGGCTGCTCGACCTCAGACGGCACAGCCGTGGTGACGACGTCGACGATCTCTACCGGGTGGGGGAGGACGTCGCTGTCCCCAAATCGCAACTGGTGCACTACGTAGCCGCTCTGGAGGACATGGCGACGCGCCACCGGGTGAACCTGAAGGTGGTCGCGCACGCGGGCGACGGCAACCTGCATCCCACGTTCTGGGTCGAGCGCAGTGAAGGGGAGCAGGCGCAGGAGCGACTTCAGCACGCACTCGACGAGTCGGTGCGACAAGCCCTGGACTTCGGAGGCACCATCACCGGAGAGCACGGAGTGGGGCAGTACAAACGCCGTTGGCTCCCGTGGGAGCAGTCGACGGAGGTCCTGGACCTGCAGTCCCGCATCAAGGACGTCTTCGATCCGCTGGGAATCCTCAATCCGGGCAAGGCGATCGTCTCCTGACTGTGCCCTTTCGTTCCAGGAAAGGGCCCTGCCCGAATGATAATGTTCAGGAAATTGCCGGTGATCTCCGGTACTTCCACGACTTCCCACGGGGGCAGCATGTCTGACAACAATCCGGGATCGCAGGGCGACTCGCCCTACGGCCAGCAGAACCAGCCCCAGTCCGGGCAGAATCCGCCGCAGTACGGGCAGAACGCGCCGCAGTACGGGCAGAGTGCCCCCCAGTACGGGCAGGGTCAGGCGCAGTACGGCCAGCAGAGCACCTCGCCTTACGGCCAGCAGGGTCAGTACGGTTCTGCCGCCGGGAACTATCCGGGCCAGCAGGGCTATCAGGGCTATCAGGGCCAGCCTGCCGAGAACCCGGGCCGGACACTCGGGATCGTCGGCTTCATCCTCGCGATCCTGATCGCTCCTGTGGGTCTGGTCATCAGCATCGTCGCCCTCGTGAAGTCACGGAAGGCGGGAATGGGCAATGGCCTGGCCCTGGCCGGCATCATCATCGGTGTGCTGTTCTCGATCATCGGCGGGCTGATCATGTTCGCGTTGATCGCGTTCTTCGCGGACATCACGCAGCAGTTGATCCAGGCGTGCGAGGGTCTTCCCTCCGGCACCCCGGTGACGATCGAGGGCCAGCCCAGCCAGTGCCCGTAGTACCGGCCCAGGACTGAGGACCGGCAGCCCTTGCGGCTGCCGGTCCTTTTTCATGGCACTAGTTGTCGGGGTACTCGGAGTCCTCGTCGATACCTATGGTCTGCGCATCCGCGGTCAGCATGATCTCGGCCTCGTCGCGGCGGTGCCTCAGTTCGTCGTCGAGGTAGGACTGGACGGCCTCAGCCATCGGGACGTTCCGATCCTCCCGCTCCGACATGTACCAGCGGTGCTCCAGCACCTCGTGGACCACCTCGGCGGGCTCGAGCTTCCCGCCCAGTTCGCGCGGCACAGCGCGGACGATGGGTTCGAACACCTCGTTCACCCACAGATGAGCGCTGAACTCCTCGTCGAGCGTCGGGTTGTTGTCGGCCCGGTACGCGTCCATGTCGTTGAGGAGGCGCCGCGCCTGGTTCTCCTGGGCGTCGAGACCCGTGAGCCGGAGGAGGCGGCGGCTGTGATGCCCGGCGTCGACGACCTTGGGCTGCAGCTGGATCTGCGTGCCGTTCGCGGCCGTCTTGATGGCGTACTCCTCGACGTCGAAGCCGAGCTCGTTCAACCGGCGGATACGTGCTCCCACTCGCCAGCGTTCCCCGAGCTCGAAGGACTCCTTCTCCGTCAGTTCGCTCCACAGGCGACGGTAGCTGTCCATGATGAGTTCGCTCGTGGCCAGAGGATCCACCTTCTCCTCGATGAGCCCTCCCTCCGCAAGGTCCATCAGTTCACCCGCGATGTTCACGCGGGCGATCTCGAGGTCGTACTCCCGTTGGCCCGTCGACAACTCGGGGTACAGCTCGCCGGTCTCGGCATCGACGAGGTACGCCGCGAAGGAACCCGCATCACGACGGAACAGGGTGTTGGAGAGCGAGACGTCGCCCCAGTAGAAGCCGATCAGGTGCAGCCGCACCAGGAGCAGGGCCTGGGCGTCGATGAGCCGCGTCAGGGTGTCGCGGCGCAGTGTCTGTGAGAACAGTGCCCGGTAGGGGAGGGAGAACTTGAGGTGCCGGGTCACCAGGACCGGGTCGAGGGGATCTCCCTCAGGTGTGGTGCGTCCCGAGATGACGGCGACGGGTTCGACGCACGGCACATCGAGCCGCTGGAGCTTCCTGAGCATGTGGTACTCGTGCCGGGCGATGTGCTCACTGGTCTCCTTGACGGCGATGACGGAGCCGCCCAGATGCGCGAAGCGGACGATGTGCCGTGAGATGCCGCGCGGGAGGGCGGCGAGTGCGCCGGCCGGCCACTGCTCGAGGGCGATGTGCCATGGCAGGTCCAGCAGCTCCGGATCCGTTGCTGCTGCCGTGATGTTCAGGGAGCCCAGGTTCGGCGTCTCGGACGAGGCAGGACGCTGTCGGGGGAGTTTTCCCGCCTGGTCGTAGTCGGTCGGCTCGTCATGCCACTGGGCGTTCGAGGTCTCGGTCAAGGTGCTGCCTTCGTGTCAGGGCGGGAGAGTGGGCCTTCGTCAAGCCTAGTGGCGCTTAAACGAAACGGCGGCGTCCGCCGGGCATCCAGCGGATGCCCGGCGAGACCACCGCCGTCGTCGTTCGTCGTGCCTGACCCAGGAGTTAGACGGTCTCTGAGAGGCGGAGACCGTTGGTGGTGTCGAACAGGTGCACGTGGCCCTGTTCGGGGCGGACGTAGACGCTGTCGCCCTTCATCGGCGGGCGGCGGCCGTCGACGCGGACGACCATGTCGTGGTTCTTGCCGTCGAGCGTGGTGTGGCCGTAGATGTAGGCGTCAGCACCCAGCTCCTCGACGACGTCGACCTCGACCTGCAGTCCCTCGCCGGCGGCGGAGAGGACCAGGTCCTCGGGCCGGACGCCCAGCGTGACGGTGTTGCCCGCCGCAGCCTGCAGGACGTTCCCCGGTACCGGGTAGACGATGCCTCCGAAGAGGACGCCGCCGTCCGTGACCGGAAGCTCCAGGAGGTTCATCGCGGGGGAACCGATGAAGCCCGCCACGAAGACGTTCTTGGGGCGCTCGTAGAGGTTGCGGGGGGTGTCGACCTGCTGCAGGATGCCGTCCTTGAGCACTGCGACGCGATCGCCCATGGTCATGGCCTCGACCTGGTCGTGGGTCACGTAGACGGTGGTGACGCCGAGACGGCGGGTCAGCGAGGCGATCTGCGTGCGGGTCTGCACGCGGAGCTTCGCATCCAGGTTCGAGAGGGGCTCGTCCATCAGGAACACCTGTGGGTTACGCACGATGGCACGGCCCATGGCGACACGCTGGCGCTGACCACCGGAGAGCGCCTTCGGCTTGCGGTCCAGGTAGTCCTGGAGGTCCAGGAGCTTCGCTGCCTCGCGGACGCGCTCGGCGCGCTCCTCCTTCGATACGCCGGCGATCTTGAGCGCGAAGCCCATGTTGTCGGCGACCGACATGTGCGGGTAGAGGGCGTAGTTCTGGAAGACCATCGCGATGTCGCGATCCTTCGGGGGGACATCGGTGACGTCGCGGTCACCGATGAGGATGCGGCCGGAGTTGACGTCCTCGAGGCCGGCGAGCATGCGCAGCGAGGTCGACTTTCCGCAACCGGAGGGGCCGACGAGGACGAGGAATTCGCCGTCGGCGATCTCGATGTTCAATCCGTCGACAGCGGGCTTCTCTGTGCCCGGGTACAGGCGCGTGGCCTGGTCAAACGTTACCGTTGCCATGGTGTTGGTTCCTTTTCACGGGCAGGTACGTGCCCGACGATCCGTAGTGAATGGAAGAGTATTCAGTTGTGGTGCGTGGCCGGCCAGCAGTACCGGTGACGTTGGTCACGCCCCCGTAGTATGACACGATCCCTGGTTCGGCGCACCTGCCCTGCGGAGGGACACGAGCTCCTGCAGGACTTCGGCGAAGTCCTCGGGTGTCGCGACGGTGAAGGACGCAGCGGTGTCTCCCTGGCCGATCCGGATACCGAGGTCGTCGGGACCGAGGGTCCGCTGGGCGTGCTCGTCGGTGACGTCGTCGCCTGCGAACAGGACCCCCGTCGCTCCTGTCGTCCTGCGGAGCAGGGCGAGGCCCTGCCCCTTGTCCGCCTCGACCACGGAGATCTCCAGGACGCGCTTGCCGTCGGTGATGCTGAGGCCGTCGAGCGAGGCCAGTTCCTCCCGAGCGGCCACCACGGCGGACTCCGCCACGTCGTCTGCAGCGGTCCGGGTGTGAAGGACGACGCCGGCGGGCTTGAACTCGACCCGCGTGCCCTCGTGACCGGCGGCGATGCGCTCCACGACGTCGACGGCGCGTGCCAGGAGGTCCGCCTGTTCCGACGTCAGAGCGAGGGGCGCGCCGTCGGGTCCGGTCCAGGTCTCGGCGCCATGGCTACCGATCAGCAGGGTGTCCGCGGGCGGGTCGGCGACTGCCCGCAGGCTGTCGAGCGCCCGTCCCGAGATCAGCGCCGTCGTCGTACCCGGCAGGGCGGCCAGGACGCGCACGGCCTCCGCGGATGCGGGAAGGGCGCGGGCGTCCTCGGCCCGCTCCACCAGCGGGGCGAGAGTCCCGTCGAAGTCGAGCGCGACGAGCAGCTGTGGTGTCGACGCGACGGACCGGAGGGCCGCCAGCAGGCCCGGCTCAAGCGCCATGATCGGAGGTTCCCGACTGCAGGGCGCTCAGGAAGGCCTGCGACCACCGCTCGACGTCGTTGTGCACCACCTGCCGCCGCATGAGCCTCATGCGGCGCATGGCCTCCGCCTTCGGCATCGAGATGGCCGAGACGATGGCGCTCTTGAGGCCGTCGATGTCGTGTGGATTCACCAGGATCGCCTGCCGCAGGGTGTCGGCCGCACCCGCGAATTCACTCAGGACAAGCATGCCGGTGTTGCCCGTGCGGGCCGCGACGTACTCCTTCGCGACGAGGTTCATGCCGTCCCGGAGAGCCGTGACGAGCATGACGTCGGCCGCCAGGTACAGCGCGACCATCTCCTCCACCGGATAGCTGTGGTGCAGGTAGCGGATGGCCGTGTTCTTCATGGTGTCGTGTGTGCCGTTGATGCGGCCCACGGCACCCTCGATGTCCTCGCGGAGGAGTCGGTACTGCTCGACGCGCTCGCGGCTCGGGCTCGCCACCTGGATGAGTGCGGCGTCCTCGACCGTGATGGCGCCGTCCTCGAGCAACTCCCCGTAGGCCTTCAGCCGGTGTCCGATGCCCTTGGTGTAGTCGAGGCGGTCCACGCCGAGGAGGATGTGCTGCGGGTCGCCGAGCTCACGCCGGATCTCCTTCGACCGCTCGATCACCGCGGGGTCCTGGGCGAGCGCCATGATCGACGCCGTGTCGATGGAGATGGGGAACGCCTCCGCCCGCGACACGTACGCCGGTGCGCCGTCCTCGCCCGCCGGGACCTGTACCTGCTGCGCCTTGATGGTGTAGCCCTTGAACCGGCGCACGCACCGCAGGAAGTTGCTGGCGTCGCTGGGGCGCTGGAAGCCGATCAGGTCGGCACCGAGCAGACCGTCGATGACCTGCCGGCGCCAGGGGAGCTGCGCGTAGATCTCCAGCGGCGGGAAGGGGATGTGGTTGAAGAAGCCGATCTTCAGGTCGGGTCGGGCCTGCCGCAGCATCCTCGGTACGAGCTGCAACTGGTAGTCCTGCACCCACACGGTCGCGCCCTCGGCCGCGACGGACGCCGCGGCCGCAGCGAAGCGCTCGTTGACCCTCCGGTAGGAGTCCCACCAGGTGCGGTGGAACTCGGGAGAGGCGATGACGTCGTGGTAGAGCGGCCAGAGCGTCGCGTTGGAGAAGCCCTCGTAGTACAGCTCCACCTCCTCCTCGCTGAGTGGCACGGGTACCAGGCGCATGTTCGCCTCGTCGAAGGGCTCGAGCGTCTCGTCCGGCGCCCCGTGCCAGCCGACCCAGGCCCCGTCGGCCTTCGCCATCACGGGAGCGAGCGCTGTCACGAGGCCGCCCGGTGAGCGCCGCCACGAACTCTCGCCGTGCTCGTCGACGACGCGGTCGACGGCTAAGCGGTTGGAGACGACGATGAAGTCGAAGTTCCCGAACTGCCCCTCGGTGGAGAACGACGGGTCGACACCTGGCGTGGTGGAAGGTTGTGCTGCGCTCAAAACGGGCTCCATCGCAATAGTTTGGTCTCGTCGACGACTCTATCGGGTCGCGCCGTCGTGCGGTCCGGGTAGCGCGCCCGGGCAGTGCTGCTGATGGCTCGTTAGGCTGGAGCCCCGACCCGGGCGACGAAGAGGACCGATGACGCCAGCACCCGCACGCAAGCCGAGCAAGGCCGAACGCACCGCAGCAGCCCGCGAACGCGAGCGGCTGGCGCGCGAGGAGCAGCAACGGACAGCGCGGCGCAACGGGCTCCTCGCCAAGTGGGGCGTGGTGGCGGCCGTGCTCGTGGTCATCGTCGTGATCGCCGTCGTCGTGGTGAACGGTGCACGCAGCCGGGTACCCGATGCCGGACCGGCACCGCAGGGGGGCAATGCCGAGGGTGGCATCACCCTCGTCTCGGGGACCGAACTGGCGCCTGCGCTTGTGCAGGACGTCGACTCCTCGACCCTTCCCTCGGATCCGGCACCGAAGGGGTCGGTTCCCGAGGGCGTATCGGCGGACGAGGACGGGCCGCTCCAGGTCGTCGCCTATGTCGACGTCAACTGCGTGCATTGCGCGGACTTCGAGGCCCGGCATTCGGAGCAGATCCGCTCCTGGCTCGACGGCGGTGACATCACGTTCGAATACCGGACGGTCGCCTATCTGGACAGGAACAGCAGCACCGACTACTCGTCGCGTGGGGCGAACGCCGCGGCATGCGTCGCCGACACCGCACCGGAGGCCTATCTCGACTTCACCCGACGGATCTTCGCCCACTACGAAGAAGGCGAACTCGATGATGACGGGCTCACCGCGCTCGCAGCGGAGGTCGGCGCCGGCGACGTCTCCTCATGCGTCGACGAGGGCACGTTCCGCCCCTGGGTGGACTACACGACGGCAGCCGCACAGGCAGCACCTGTCGGAGGGACGCCCACCGTCTACGTCCACGGGGAAGAGGTCCCCAACGGTGTCGCCGATTTCGGGACCCTCGTTCAGGCACACCTGGACGCGCGCAGCTGATTTCCGGCCGTGCTGCGGCTGGGCTACCCTTATTGAGCGCTGACGTCATCCACCGCTCACGGTCGGAGCTGACGACGGCGCCAGCCGGTTCGGCCGGCACGCCTCCTTAGCTCAGTTGGCCAGAGCACCGCTCTTGTAAAGCGGGGGTCGTCGGTTCGAATCCGACAGGAGGCTCCACGAGGTACCCGCTCCGAGCCGGAGACAGGACGAATCCCAGGGGTGCGGACCGCCGTCCCTAGTGCGCGCGATTGCCGCCCGGGAAGCCGATGACCTTCACGAGGCCGGCGACACAACCCACGATGACGACCAGGAGCAGGGCGAGGAGCGGGAAGTTCGCTGTCTCCCCCGTCCGGGTGCTGTCGATCGACGCGGCGTCGTCGGCAGGGTCCGCTGAAGCGGACGCCGCGGGCGACGTCGTCGCGCTGGGGGTCGGCGTCGGTGTCGCCGACGTCCTCGTGGGCCGTGGGGCGACGGTGGTCTCCTCCACAGGCACCTCCTCCTCGACAGCATCGGGGATGATGGCCGGGGCCTGCGGGAGAGGGACGTCCGGGACGGACTGCTGGGGCGGGCCCTGCTCCGGGACCGGGGCAGGAGCGGGTACGACTGGCTCGGGAGCCGGTGCGGGAGTGGGAGGTTCCGGAGCCTCAGTCGGGACCGGCGCCTGAGTCGGGACCGGCGCCTGAGTCGGGACCGGCGCGGGCGTCGGAAGGGGCGCGGGAGCCGGCGGTGGGGTCGTCGTAGGTGTCGGTACCGGTACCGGTACCGGCTCCTCCTCCGGCGGATCGATGGGCGCTGGAGACTCGGTGACGAAAGTGGTCACCTCCGGGGCGGGTGTGAGTTCGTCCGCCGATGCGGGCAGTGCGCCGACCGTCAGTCCTCCGAGCAGGACGACGGCGACCGACGCGGACGCTGCCCGACTGAAGTGCTTGCTCACGTGACTCCCGAATTCTTTGCAGGCTGGATCCCCAGTCGGCGATCCTACCGTCTGTGCAGGGTGTCACCCGAGCCCCCGCCGGATTGCGCCCTGTTTGCACGGACGATCGCGCCGCGGTAGAGCCGCCGTACGTCAGGCGCGTTGATCCGGCCCCTGCGCCTCGACCTGCTCGGCCTCGCGCTCCTCGGTCTCCTCCGCCGTGGTGGTCGGCTCCTCGTCGAGGCCGTCCCGCTCGCGCCAGCCGCCCTTGCGGTAGGCCGGGGTCGCCGTTGCGAGAACCAGCAGGGTCAGCGAGACCGCGGCGAGCATAACGCACACCATGGCCACCGAACCCCCACCGAGGAGTCCGACGAACGGGCTGACGAGCCCGGCGACACCCGACTGCAGGGCACCGATCACGGCGGCCGCGGTACCCGCCATGGATCCGTAGTTGTGCAGGGCGAGTACCGAGGCGTTGGCGGGGATCATCCCCTGGGTCCCGAGCACGAGCCACAATCCCGCGACCAGACCCACGATGCCTCCGAACCCGGTCAGCACGATCGTGAGCAGAACCAGGGCGCAGCCCATCTGGACGACGACGGCCACTCTGAGAACGCGGATGGGGGCGGCCCGGCGCACCAGCGCAGCGTTGAGCTGCGCGGAGCCGACGATCGCCGCTCCGTTGAGTGCGAACACCGCAGCGAACTGTGCCTGGCTGAGGCCGAACTCCTCCTGAAACACGAAGGGGCTGCCGACCACGTAACTCATGATGACGGCCAGTCCGAGGCCGGGGATCACGGCGAGGGCCATGAAGTGCCGGTCCCGGAGCAGCGTGAGGTAGCCTCCGGCGACCTGCCGGGGGTTACCCGGGCGGCGTCGATCCTCGGGCAGCGATTCAGGCATGAAGCGCCAGACGATGAGCACGAGGGCGAGGCCGATGAGCGCGAGCGCGTAGAACACGGCGCGCCACTGCCAGGCCCCGGCGATGGCCTGCCCGATGGTCGGCGCGAAGAGTGGTGCCACGCCGATCACCAGCATCAGCCGGGACAGCAGCCGCGCCGCGTCGGAACCGACGAACCGGTCGCGGATGACGGCGATGGCCACGACGGACGCTGCCGCGTTGAAGAATCCCTGGCAGACGCGGAGCCCGATCAGGGTGCCGATGTCCGGGGTCATCGAGCAGAGGATGGACGTCACCACATGCAGCGAGATCCCGATGAGGAGAGGCAGGCGCCGGCCGAACCGGTCGGAGAACGGTCCGATGACCAGCTGCCCCACCCCGGCGCCGATGAGCATGCCGGACATCGTGAACTGCGCCGCGGCCTGTGTCGTCTCCAGATCCTCGGCCACCGCGGGCAGCGAGGGCAGATACATGTCGGTCGTGACCGCGGGCAGTGCGGCGAGGGCGCCGAGCATCAGGATCCACTTGATGCTCGAGCGGCGGGTGGCGGATGTCCCGCGGGTTGCCTTCGGTGTGCTCACCCTAGAACCCTAGGCAAACCGTTGACCGACCGAACAGTTATTACGCAACGCATTTACATCTTGCGCGGCTTCCAGGCGGCGGGTGTCCGGACCTACCGGGGAGGAAGCAGGTGGGTCGTGACCTCGATCCCGTCGGGGGAGAGGAGGACGGTCATGAACGTGCAGTGCGGCTGGCGGCGGCGATCCGTGGGAGACCCGGGGTTGAGCAGGCGCAGACCCGTGCCGGTGTGCGTGTCCCACGGGATGTGGCTGTGACCGAAGACAAGGACGTCGATGTCGGGGTAGAGCGCTGACATCCTTGCCTCGCGCCCCTGCTTCTGGCCTGTCTCGTGCACGACGGCGAAGCGCACGCCCTCGAGTTCCGCCCGTGCGATGAAGGGAAGGCGCGCCCGGAGCTCCGGGCCGTCGTTGTTCCCGTAACAGGCGATCAGTCGCTTGCTTCGGGATTCCAGTTCATCCAGGAGGGGCGCTTCCGTCCAGTCGCCCGCATGGATGACGACGTCGGCGGACTCGACGGCGGACCACACGTCGTGCGGAAGCTCCTTCGCCCGCTTCGGCAGGTGGGTGTCGGCGAGGAGGGTGAGGGTGAGGGACATGCAGCCATTGTCCGCTGCCGTGGACCGCCCGTGACAAGGAAGAGGCCGTATGCGATGCTTCCGTCAGCACGCTTAGTAATAACCGTTCAGGCACACGTCAACGAGGAGTCAGCAATGGATACAAGCAACGTGGTGTGGATCGTCGTCGGCATCATCGTCCTCGTGGTCGTCATCGCCGTCGTGGCATTGCTGGTCCGCAAGCGAAGTACCGCGCAGCGGACGCGTCAGCAGGAGCAGGATCGCCACCGGGCGGCCGAGATGCGGAAACAGGCGAAATCGACGGAACTCGAGGCGCGCGAGCGCGAGGCCAAGGCGTCCATGGCGGACGCCGAGGCGCAGCGCGCCGAGGTTGAGGCGGAAAGGCTCCGTCAGCAGGCCCAGCAGCGGCAGAATGATGCCCAGGGCCTGCGTGAGAAGGTGACGCACCACCACCAGGAGGCCGACAAGGTGGACCCGGACGTCGCGAACGGCACGGACCGGGATCGGGGCCGGTGACCACGACAGCCGTCGACCGAGGGGGCTCCTGCCGGGGCTCCCTCCGTCCGTGACCGACGACCGGCCAGGAGGTGAGGACATGGACAGGACGCGAACCGTGGTCATCACGGGGGCATCGAGCGGCATAGGCCGAGCGACGGCACGGTTGTTCGCCGAGGAGGGCTCACAACTGGTGCTCTCCGGACGGGACGACCGGACGCTCGGGCCCGTGGCAGCAGAGTGCAGGGAGAGGGGGGCGCTGGTGATCACCGTCCCCACGGACGTCTCCTCGGAGACCGAGGTCGACCGCCTCGCGGACGCCGCCGTCGAGCGTTTCGGAGGCATCGACGTCTGGGTCGGGAACGCATCGCTCTACAGCTTCGGAACCTTCGAACAGACGCCCTCGGACGTCTTCGACCGTCTCATCGCCGTGAACCTGCTGGGTCAGGTATACGGTGCCCGTGCCGCGCTCCGCGTGTTCCGCAGGCAGGGCACGGGAGTCCTCGTGTCCGTGGCGTCGATCTACTCGAGGGTTACCTCGCCTCTCGTGGGTCCGTACGTGACCAGCAAGTTCGGGCTCCTCGGATTCCTCGAGGTGCTCCGGATGGAACTGCGGGAAGCACCCGGCATCCACGTCTGCGCCGTCCTGCCGGCGACCATCGACACCCCCATCCATCAGCACGCGGCGAACTACACGGGGCGGCCTGTCCGGCCGTTGCCGCCGGTCACCGACCCGGTCCGTGTCGCCCGGGCGATCGTCCGCGTGTCTCACCGGCCACGCAGACTGACGCAGGTCGGGCGCGTCCAGTCCCTGTTCGTGCATGCCCGGGCGCTCGCCCCCGCCGTCTACGAACCGGTCGTCGCACGCGCCTATCGTGCTCTGGCCCTGAAGAAGGGCTCCATCCCGCAGTCGTCGGGCAACGTCTTCGAAGCGGACCAGCAGGAGACCGGGGTGACCGGTGGGTGGCGGATCCTTCCCGGACTGCGGAGTACCCTCCGCCGGTGAACCTCGGGCCTCTGCTGCGCATCACGTCGGAGAACGCACTGTCAATGATACGGACACGGTAGCGGGGGCTGGCGCATGCCCCTGGTCCTCGCACCATAGTTGGGTCATGAACCAATGGCAGGGGCTCCTCGCGCAGTGCGCCCGGAGTATGGGCTTGGACCGCGGGCGGAGGCGTGCAGCCTATGCACTCGCGGGAGTAGGGATCTTCTGGGCCGCAGGACTGTTCGGTGGCCTGCGGATCCTTCACAGCGCCTCGTCACCGATGACGACTCTCGTGCTGCTGTACGTCATGCTCGCCGTCGTCGCCCTGTCCCTCGTGATCGCCGCGGCAGCGATAGCGGAACTCGGACGTCAGACAGTGCAGAGGCGCCGGCGCTGAGCGCCGGCGCCTCTGTGGACGGACGTGGCTAGCGGGTCACGACGACGTGCTCGTTGGGCACGCAGTGCGTCATCGTGAGGCCCTCGACGTTCCGGGGACCGTTGTTGCCCAGGTTCTTCAACCGCTCCAGCTCGTCGTCGGACAGGGTCTGGCTGGCGAGCGGAGGAAGGTCCTTCACCTCGTCGAGCCCGATGCCGAGTCCCTCTCCGACGCGAGCACCGAGCTCGTCGTCGACCAGGTAGAAGTGCCACACCATGCGCTCCTGCACCTCGCGCGCCGCCTGCCCGATCAGGGTGACGAAGTTGCCCACGAGGTCGTCCTTCTCCCACTGTTCGAGCAACTGGTATCGCTGGCCCGCCTGGAGGTAGTCGTTGGTGAGCGGGATGCGCTTGCGCGTCAGGCGTCCGTCGATCTCCGGGCCCTGCTCGTCATGCGTGGGGTACTGCCCTTCCCGCAGCCCACCGGTGATCGAGGGCTCGTAGTTCACATGGGGGTTCTGCCCCGGCGCCAGGTCGGTGCCGTAGGACATCTGCCCGCCCCGCTGATTGGTGTGGACAGGAGCGTTCTTCGCCGAGTTCACGGGTAGCTGGAGGTAGTTGGGGCCCACCCGGTAGCGCTGCGTGTCGCTGTAGCTGAACGTCCGGCCGACGAGCATCTTGTCGTCGGAGAAGTCGAGCCCGTCGACGAGCACGCCCGTACCGAAGGAGATCTGCTCGTTCTCGTTGTGGTGGTCGCTGACGTTGCGGTTCAGGGTCATGGTGCCGACGAGCTTCGGCTCGAAGTCCTGCTCGGGCCACGTCTTGGTGTCGTCGAGCGGGTCGAAGTCGAGCTCCGGGTGGTCGCGGTCCTCCATGAGCTGCACGTACAGGTCCCACTGCGGGTAGTCGCCGTTCTCGATGGCCTCGTAGAGGTCCTTCGAGGCATGCCCGAGGTCCGTCGCCTGGATGTTCGCGGCGTCCTCCTCGGTGAGGCTCTTCACGCCCTGGCGGGGCTGCCACGAGTACTTGACGAGCTTCGTGTCACCGTCGGCGTTGACCCACTTGTAGGTGTTGACGCCGAAGCCCTGCATGTAGCGGTAGTCGGCGGGGATGCCGCGCGGGCTGAAGAGGTTCACGAGCATGTGCATCGACTCGGGTGTCTGCGACATGAAGTCGAAGATGCGGGCCGGCTCCTGCCGGAACGTGATCGGATCGGGTTTGAGCGAGTGGATGACGTCGGGGAACTTGATGGCGTCGCGGATGAAGAACACCGCGAGGTTGTTGCCCACCATGTCCCAGTTGCCGTCCTCGGTGTAGAACTTCACCGCGAAGCCGCGGGGGTCGCGCGCAGCTTCGGACGAATCCCTGCCGCCGATGACGGTCGAGAAGCGGATGGCGACGTCGGTCTTCTTGCCGGGCTCGGAGAACAGCTTCGCCCGGGTATAGCGGCCGATCGGCTTATCTCCCCATGTGCCCGTCGCTTCGAAGTCACCGAAGGCGACGAATCCGCGCGCATGCACCACACGCTCCGGAATGCGCTCGCGGTCGAAGTGGCTGATCTTCTCGAGGAACTGGTAGTTCTCCAGGGTGGCCGGTCCCCGCGCCCCCACGGTCCGGGAGTTCTGGTTGTCGTAGACCTGGTGGCCCTGGCGATTGGTCAGGACGGCCCGGTCATCGTCCTCGGCGGGTGGCTGGCTGGCGACATCGGTCATGGAGTTCTCCTCACAGGGGGATCTGGTCCTACGGCCCGCGGGGCAGCGGCCCGGCGTCCACGTTCGACGCTACCCAAGGCTCAGATGGACAGCAACCTCGGGAGCAGCTCGGCGCGATGGCCCCGTCTGCTGGACTACGACCGGGGGTTCGTGCCCTCCTCGATGTCCGCATAGCGCTGCAGGAGACCGGGCGCGCTGCTGTCCGGTTCCTCCTCCAGTGCCCCGCGTATCGCTTCCAGTTTCGCGGCCCCTGCAGGGAAGGGCGGCAGCAGTGGCACGTTCGGATCCGTCACGACGTCGAGCACGAAGGGCCGGTCGGCGGCGAACGCGCGCTGCCAGGCCCGCTCGAGATCGGCGGGATCCTCCACCCGCAGGCCGTCGAGGCCGAGCAGTCGGGCGTGAGCGGCGAAGTCGACGTCAGGCAATGCCTGGCTGTCCTGGAATCGGGGCTCACCCTCCATCTCCCGCTGCTCCCAGGACACCTCCGCGAGGTCATGATTGGAGAAGATGCACACCACGAAGCGCGGATCCGACCAGGTCTGCCACAGTGAGGCGACGGTCACGAGCTCGGCGAGCCCCGCCATCTGCATCGCACCGTCACCGGCGAGCACGACGACCGGTCGATCGGGGCGGGCGAGCTTCGCCGCGATGCCGTACGGCACGCCGGCGCCCATGCAGCCCAGAGTGCTGGAGAGGTGGGCCGGCACGCCCCTGGGCAGCCGGAGCTGGCGCGCGTACCAGTACACACAGCTTCCGACGTCGACGGCGACCTGGGCGTCCTGCGGCAGGACGGCGTTGAGTTCGTGCACCACCCGCTCGGGGTTGATCGGCTCGGCCGGTGTCATGGCCCGTTCCTCCGCGACCCGGTGCCACTGCTGCACCTGCTCCTCGACGTCCCGTCGCCAGCTGTGGTCCTTCTGCCCGCGCAGCAGGACCAGCAGGGCCTCGAGCGTGGCCGTGGCGTCCCCGTGAAGGGCCACCTCGACGGGGTAGCGGTTACCGATGGCCTTCGGGTCGATGTCGATCTGCACGGCTCGCGCCTGGCCCGGGGCCGGGTAGTACTCGGTCCACGGGTCGTTGGAGCCGACGATGAGCAGGGTGTCGCAGTTGTCCATCAGAAAGGCGCTCGCCGTGGTGCCCAGGTGTCCCATGGTCCCCGTGGCGTGGGGTAGCGATTCATCGACGAACGGCTTGCCGAGCAGGCTCGTCGTGATGCCCGCTCCCAGCCGGTCCGCGACGGCAAGCACTTCCTGCTGCGCGTGCGCAGCACCCTGCCCCACGAGGATGGCGACCCTGGTGCCGGCGTTGAGGAGAGCTGCGGCGTCGTGCAGGTCCGCCTCGCGCGGGGAGACGCATCCCATGGACCACACGGGCGAGGACGGCACCACTGCGTGCTCGTGTGGGGTCTCGGGTGCGGGTGCCTGTTGGACGTCGTGCGGAAGGATCACGACGGCGGGCGATCGCGTCGCGAGCGCCGCCTTGAAGGCGCGGTCGAGGACCAGGGGAAGCTGTTCGGGGCTCGCAACCTGCTGCCTGAACTCCGAGGCGACGTCCTTGAACAGGCTGAGGAGGTCGATCTCCTGCTGGTAGCCGGATCCGAGGACCGTCTGGCTCTGCTGACCGATGATGGCGACGACGGGCACGCTGTCCATCCGGGCGTCGTACAGGCCGTTCAGCAGGTGGACCGCGCCCGGGCCCTGAGTGGCCGTCACCACCCCGACACCGCCGGTGTACTTCGCGTGGGCGACCGCCATGAAGGCGGCCGCCTCCTCGTGCCGGGCCTGGACGAAGGCAGGGCTCCCTGCCCGGCGCAGGGCGCCGAGCAGGGGATTGATGCCGTCTCCGCTGTATCCGAAGATCCTGTCCACGCGCCAGGTGGTGAGACGGCGGACGACGAAATCGGCGACCGTGCCCTCGGCCACGGCCTACACCGCTGCCGGCACGTCGGGGCCCGTAGGCCAGCGCAGGAGGGCGGCGATCGGCTTCTCCTCGAGCGCCCCGGACGGGTACATCGTGACCTGGGCATCGGTCAGCGCGGCTGCGCGGAGTAGCGCTGCCACGGCCGGACGGGTCCGAGCACGCCGGCCCCTGCGGTCTCCGCCTCCGACGTCGCCACCCAGGGAGCGGCATCGAGCGCGAGGAGACTCTCGTCCTGCCAGGCCGTCGTCTCGAGGAGGAGGGACTCGACCTGGGCCTGCTGCAGGGCGGTGATGACCGGCCCCCGTCCGACGGCGGAGGTGCGTGTCCCCTGGCCCTCCTTCTCGGCGAGGCGTTCCAGCAGGTCGTGCTGCCGGTCGGCCATCGTGCGGGCCACGAGCAACTGCACCTCCTCGAGGAAGGTCTCCTCGTCCGCTCCGGCTGCGCGCGTGTTGCTCTCGATGATGCTGAGCTTCGCACGGGATTCCTGGGACACCTCGTCAGCGACCAGCTGCCGCGCACGGATGTCACCGGCGACGATGATGAGCTGGGCATCGTGCTCGGCCGAGATCCGGTCGATCTCCGAGGCGACCTCGCGTGAATTCATCTTCCACACCTTCTCGGCGTGCTGTTGCATGCGTCGGTGGCCCCATCCGCCGCTGCCGAGCTTCCTGGTGTGCATGGTGTCACCCTCGATGGTGGCGTCAGGGCCTCCTGAGGTCGCGTGCGCCTCGTCGCCGTCGGCGTAGCGCAGGTACACCTCGCCGCCGTGATGTCCCACCTCGGCCACGATGTAGGCGAAGTCCTCGGGCGTGTGCCGGATCAGGGGAGTCAGGTCGGGGACGGGCCCCGTGGCCGTGACGGCCAGCCCCACCAGGTTTCCCGGCAGGAACTCATCGACCACGGCCGCCCCGTCATTGATCAGGAGGAAGCGGGTCACCGGATCGGGCAGGCCTTTGGCAGTGGCGCCCAGCGCGGCCACTGCTGCGTCGACGTCCTGCTCAGGAGCGCCCGCGTCCCTCATCTCCTGAGCGACGGAGCGGGGCAGGATCTCGTCATTGGCCAGGCCGTCCACGGTCCCGGTGCTGCCCTCGACGTAGATGGTCGTCCATGGCCCGGGCAGTTCGAACAGTCGGGCGTGGTCTTTGAGTAGGTGCGTCACGGAAGATCCCCTGTCGTGTCGATGGTGGTCGTCCTCGGAGGCGGCAGCCCGCCCCGGAAGACACTAAGGACCCTTATGGTCTACCACCGGACAGCCCGGACTGAGAAGGATGGGTCGAGCCTCCCGGGGCCTTGAAAAAGGTTCGGCAGGTGTGGGAGGCAGCGGGTAGCGTGAAGCCATGCTCACAGTTCCCGAGAATTTCCCGCCCAGGTACATCAGCTTCCTCGAGGCCCAGGACGAAGGCTTCGCCGAGACGGTCCTGATGGTCATGAAGCAGTCCATGGCCGAGGGCAAGTACGGCATCCTCGTCAGCAGCCACGCGCTCGATCGGCAGGCCGAACTCTCGCAGGAAGTGCCGTTCGGCGAAGTCGTCGAAGGGACTCGCTGACGCCCTCGGGTCTCACTCCGACACAGAAGAGCGCCGACCAGGAGGTCGGCGCTCTCGTGTGTCGGGAGGCCCGTCGATCGCCGTTCGGCAGGCGGCCGGGTTACGCGCCGTCGCTGTCCTCGTCCTCGGGGTCCGCACCCTCCGCCGGGTCCTGGGGGTGCACCCGGATGTCCTCCGGGTTGGCGTCCGTGTCCCCTTCGGCCGGGGCCTCGTTGTGGATCCTGTCATTGTCGCTGACGTTGTCTGACATGCGTCGGTCCTCTCGATCGGAGGGAAAGTAAGCTCCCTTAGCTTCAGTCTACGGACCGGGCGCCGTCAGCGGAACCACGGGATCTTTCCCGTGACGGCTGGTTCTCGGCGTGCTTAGGATCGGTCCATGGAGACTTACGCAGGCGCCCGTGTCGACCTGGAGGACGTCTCGTCGTCGCATCGGCGTGGGCGCATGATCGCCTGTGCCGCCCTGACGGGCCTGCTCGCGCTCGCGCTGGGTCTGATCGCACACGCGGCGTCCGGAGGGGCGCTTCCCAGTGCGCCCATCCTCCTGGCGGTGGCCGCATTCACCGTCCTGGCCTCGACCATCGTGGCGCAATGGCACCCGCCCATCTGGTGCGTGATGCTGCTCCTCGGGGCGGGTCAGCAGGTGCTGCACTGGGTTCTCGGCGGATTGGGTGGTGCGGCGTCGTCGGTCTCCGCGGGAGTCGGACACCACGGCGAAGGAGTGCCGTCCGCAGGATCGGCCGCAGGGGCGGGTCACTCGCCCGAGGTCATGCTGATGCTGCACACACACCTCGCCGTCGCCCTCCTGGTCGGTTGGGGCGTGGCTCGCCACGAGTTCATCACGGACCGGGCCAGGCGCATCCTCGGACGGAAGCCGTCCTACGGGACGGACGAAGGCGCCCCCATCGCATGACAGGAGCGCCTCCGGGTCGATCGGGAACAGCGTGCGTCAGTTGCTGTCGGCCGAGCCGTCGTAGAACGGGTAGTCCGTGTAGCCCTCCGGGCCGGAGCCGTAGAAGGTCGCCGGATTCGGTTCGTTCTCCGGCAGGTTCTCGCGCCAGCGGCGCGCCAGATCCGGGTTCGCGATGGCGGGACGTCCCACGACGACCGCATCCCCGACGCCGTCCTCGAGGATGGCGATGGCCTCCTCGCGATTGGTGATCACACCGAACCCGCTGTTGATCAGGAACGGGCCCCCGAAGCGTGCTCGGAGATCCTGGACGAGTTCGCCGGTGGGCTCTGCGTGCAGGATGCTGAGGTAGGCGAGCTTCAGGGGAGCGATGCCGTCGACGAGCGCGCCGTACGTCGCGTGCAGGTCGGCTTCGTCGGTCTCGAGGGCGTCCTGGATGTTGTGTGCGGGAGAGATCCGGAGCCCCACCTTCTCGGCGCCGACCTCGGCCGCGACGGCAGTGACGAGGTCGATCACGAACTGTGCCCGCTTCTCCGGTGATCCTCCGTAGGCGTCCTCGCGGTGATTCGACTCGGGGGAGAGGAACTCGTGCAGCAGGTAACCGTTGGCTCCATGCAGTTCGACGCCGTCGAATCCTCCGACGTCGATCGCCCTGCGCGAGGCCGTGACGAACTCCTCGATGATCCCCGGGAGCTCGTCCGTCGTGAGGGCGTGGGGGACCGGGTACTGCTGCTTCCCGGTACTGGTGCGGGTGGTGCCCGCGATGGCGATCGCGCTGGGGGCGACCACCTCGTAGCCGCCGTTGGTGTCCGGGTGCGTGACGCGTCCGGCGTGCATGACCTGGGCGACGATGCGCCCGCCGTCCGCATGGACGGCATCGGTCACGCGCTTCCACCCCGCGAGCTGCTCGTCCTCGACCAGGCCCGGCTGGCCCGGGAACCCCTGGCCGGCGTGGCTGGGGTAGGTGCCTTCACTGACGATGAGGCCGAGGGACGCCCGCTGGCGGTAGTGCTCGACGACCATGTCACCGGGGACGCCGGCGTCGCCCGAGCGCACGCGCGTTAGCGGTGCCATGACGACACGGTTCGGAAGCTCGAGCGTGCCGAGCGTGAGGGGGGAGAAGAGCTTCATGAAAGGTGGCTTTCCGGGTCGGTGATGATTCCTATCCGGCGACAACCGGCCGCTCGCGGGCGCTATTCCTTCTGTGGCGCGGCTCACCATCGCTCGGACGCGGCTGACGGGCCCGGGCGCGGGTCGCGCCCGGCTCGGCCCGTACCCCGGGAACGACGTAGCCCCGGACGATGGTGCCGTGCCCGGGGCTACGTGGTCATGCGGAACCGGCCGCTACCGGATGTCTTCCTGGTCCATCGCGTTGAGCGGGGATCCGCCGCGGTTCGCGGGGTCGTCGCTCGCGTCGACGTCGTCGTCCTCCATCATGCCGAAGTCGACGTCCGCGGCAGCCTCACCGAGCATGGGCTCACCCGGAGGAATCTGCTCCTCGCCGTGCTCGAACCTCGCCTCGGCGGTCTCGTCGCGGAGGGTCTGATCGCTGAGGACGCCCTCCTCGCCGATGGCCGTGACGCCGTTCTCGTCGTCGCCGCTCTCGTTGACGCCCGGCTCGTCCTGCAGCAGGGGATCCTCCTGCCAGCGGTCGGGGTTGAGCTCCGCCGCGTCGGCGTAAGCGTCCGGCTGGCCCTCGAGCACCGGATCGAACGCCTCGGGAGCGAGCGAATCGTTGGGCACCTCGGGCTCTTCGCCCACGATGGTCAGTTCCTCGTCGGGAAGGTTCTCGGTCATCTTCTCTGCCTTTCGTCGGTGCTGCATTCTTCGATCATCAGCCTACCCAATTCATCAGCCTGCTGATGAATTGGTCCGGGCGCCGGCGGGCACCGCCACCCGGACCTCGTCCCGGGAAGACGTCAGGCGTGGTCGCGCCAGCTGTGTTCGGGCTCGTACCCGAGAACGCGGCGCGCCTTCTCGATCGAGAGGAGCGTCTCGTGCCGGCCCACCTCGCGCGTGAGCTCGACGCCGGGGAACACCTCTCCCGCGAGCTCAGCACTCGCCCGGCTCATGACGGTGTCGGCGGCGGCGATGATGAAGCGGTCGAAGCCCGGCCCTGCGTTCTGCAGGGCGCGCTCCACCGCCTGCGCGCCGTCGCGTCCGTCGATATAGCCCCACAGGTTCCACTTGCGCGCCGTGGCGTCCGTGTCGAAGGACGGGAATGCGGCGTAGTCCTCCGGGTCCATCACGTTCGAGAAGCGGAGGGCCGTGATGCTCAGCTCCGGGTCCCACCGCGTCAGCTCGATGGCGAGTTGCTCCTCGAGGTGCTTGACGAGGGAGTACGTGCTCTCGGGTCGGGCAGCATACTCCTCGTCGACCGGGAGGTACGGCGGCGGAGTGTCGAACGGGAGACCGAGCACGGTCTCGCTGGACGCGTAGACGATCTTCCTGATGCCGGCCCGCCTGCACGCCTGGAAGACGTTGTAGGTGGCCGTCATGTTGTTGTGGAACGTCGCAGCGTCCGACTGCAGGCCGGGCGCGGGGATGGCCCCGAGGTGCACCACGGCATCGAGCCCGGCGTACTTGTCGTCGACCCCTAGGAAGGCATCGGCCACCTGGCCGTAGTCGCGCAGATCGATCCGGAGGAAGGACGGGCTGCGCTCGCCGTGCTGGTCCAGTTCGAAGACCGTGTAGCCCGAGGCACGAAGCCCCAGGACCACGCTGCGCCCGAGCTTCCCGTTGGATCCGGTGACGGCGACCGTGAGTGGCGCCATCAGACGGGCCGGGTCTCCGGTGAGACGGTCTTCGCCACGTCAGTCTCCGCGAGATCGCCCACCGCCTCGTCGATCGCCTTCATGACGTCGTCCTCGAGTTTCACGCCCGCGGCGACGGCGTTGGACTCCACCTGCTCCGGCCGGACGCCCCGATGATCGCCGAGGCGACGTTCGGATTCTGCAGTACCCAGGCGATCGCCAGCTGCGCCATCGTGAGGCCGACCCCGTCGGCGATGGGCGCCAGCTTCTGCACGCCGGTGAGGACGTCGTCGTCCATCCACCGCTTGATCATGTCCGCCCCGCCCTTGTCGTCCGACGCTCGGGTGCCCTGCTCCGGCTGCTGGCCCGGCTTGTACTTGCCCGTCAGCACGCCCTGGGCCACGGGCGACCACACGATCTGGGACAGCCCGAGTTCCTCCGAGGCGGGGACGACGTCGCCCTCGATGACGCGCCACAGCATCGAGTACTGGGGCTGGTTCGAGATGAGCTGGAAACCGAGGTCCTTGGCCAGCGCGTGCCCGTCCCTGATCTGCTGCGCCGTCCACTCACTCACGCCGATGTAGAGGGCCTTGCCCTGGCGGACGACGTCGGCGAAGGCCTGCATCGTCTCCTCGAGGGGCGTCTCGTAGTCGTAGCGGTGCGCCTGGTACAGGTCCACGTAGTCGGTCTGGAGACGCTGGAGCGATCCGTCGATCGACTCCATGATGTGCTTGCGGGAGAGTCCGACGTCGTTGTGGCCCTTCGGCCCCGTGGGCCCCCAGACCTTCGTGAAGATCTCGAGCGACTGGCGGCGCTCGCCCTTCAACGCCTCGCCGAGCACGGTCTCCGCCGCCGTGTTCGCGTACACGTCCGCGGTGTCGAAAGTGGTGATCCCGACGTCGAGCGCGGCGCGCACGCATTGCGTCGCCACGTCGTTCTCGATCTGCGAACCGTGGGTCAGCCAGTTGCCGTAGGTGATTTCCGAGATCTTGAATCCACTGTTTCCGAGGTATCTGAAGTCCATATCGCGATGCTAGCCGTGCAGGGGACCACCGCGATAGGTCGTCCAGGCAACCACCGGATGACGGTTGGGGTGCTAGGGCGGCTTTGGAGGGGATTCCGGCCCTGCCGTAGACTCGCCCATCATGACTACCCGCTTTGCAACGCCTGACGAGGTCGACCGCTGGAACACCATCATCAGCGGGAACCCCGACGGCGGGAACGTGATGCAGGGGCGGGAATTCGCCGAGCAGAAGCGCGCGACGGGGTGGACGCCGGTGTACCTGATCGCGGACGGCGTGGCGATCACGGTGCTCCAGAAGACCGTTGCTCCCCTCGGGCGGTACTGGTACGTCCCTAAGGGGCCGGGTGTGAACGACAACGCTTCGCTTGTCACCCTGCTGCCGGCCCTGAAGACCTTCGCGGCGGCCCGGAAGGTGTTCGGGATCAAGATCGACCCCGAACTCGACTCCGGACCCACGGTGTCCGCTGCGCTCGAGGCGGCGGGACTGATCCGGGTGGCCAACGTCCAACCCAACGTCTCGACCGTGATCCTCGACATCTCCGGCGACCTCGGGGACATCGAAGCGTCCTTCGGCTCGAAGACCCGCTACAACATCCGGGCAGCCCGCAAGGCCGGCGTCGAGACCCGGGTGGTGGAGGCCGACGCCGGGAACTGCGCGATCTTCTATCGTCTGCTCGCAGAGACGGCGGAGGGCAGCTTCTCGATCCGCAGTGAGCAGTACTACACCGAGTTCTGGCAGCGGCACGCGCGCGCCCAGGCCGGCGCGTTCCTGTTCGCGTACGTCGACGGTGAGGTGGTTTCCGCGGACTTCATCATGGTCCTGGGTGCCAAGGCCAGCCGCAAGGACGCGGCCAGCACAAGGAAACGCACCGTCCGAGGAGCGAGCGCGCTCCTCGAAGTGGCCGCTATCGAGTGGCTCAAGACGCGGGGGGTCACGGAGTACGACCTCTGCGGTGCGCCGCCGTCGAGCGAGGCGAAGAACAAGGACCACGAGCACTACGGGATCGGGATGTTCAAGACGGGCTTCAATCCGACGATCACTGACTTCGTGGGAACGTTCGATCTCCCGGTGAAGCCGATACAGCACCGGGCCTGGCTCCGGATCGGCGAGCGGGCGACGCTGAAAGTCCACCGCATGCGCCACCACGAGAGCTGGTACTGAGGATGGCCCCCTTCACCGCACGCGCAGCAACGGCCGACGAGGCAGCGCGATGGGACGAGCTCGTTCCGGCCAATCCGCTCGGGGGCAACCTGCTCCAGTCGGGGCCGTTCAGCCGCGTGAAGCAGCGCCAGGGGTGGACGCCGATCCGTCTCGCGGTCGAATCGGCGGACTACACGAGCTATGTGATCGCCTATCAGCGCTCCGTCCGGGGGCTCGGGTCCCTGTGGTACCTGATCAAGGGCCCGGACACCGCGGTTCCGGAGGACGTGCCCCCGTTCGTCGCCGCCGTCGTCGCCTACGCCCGGCAGCAGCCCGGGCGGGTCTTCGCCGTGAAGATCGAACCCGACTTCCCCGACACCGAGGAACTCCGCGACCTGTTCACGTCCGCGGGCCTCGTCAAGACCTTCAACATCCAGGCCAATGACAGCACCGCGATCCTCGATCTCACGCCGGACGAGAACCAGCTCCTGAGGAACCTCTCCTCCCGCGGGCGCAACGCCGTGCGCCGAGCCATTCGCGACGGCGTCCAGGCCCAGCGGGTCGAGGCCGGGGAGGGCACCTACCGGACCATGTATGCGCTCATGGGCCAGGCGCAGCAGGGACGCCTGTCCGCCGTTCCCCGTCCGTACGAGTACTACCGAGGCTTCTGGCAGGAGTTCGTCGATGCCGGGATGGGCCGTTTCTACTTCGTCTACGAGGACGGGAGACCGTCGGTCGGCGCCTTCGTGATCCTCTACGGCACCAAGGCCACCTACAAGGACGGCGGGTCCCTGCCCAAGCGCAACCAGTACGGCGATTCCCACCTCGTCCAGTGGGAGGCGATCCTCGACATGAAGCGCCTCGGCGCCCGCGAGTACGACTTCTGCGGGACCCCTCCCGCGGACCGGCTCAAGGACAAGGACCACCCGCAGTACGGCCTCGGGATGTTCAAGACGAGCTTCACCAAGACTGTGACGGACTTCGCCGGGTGCTACGACGCCGTGGTCCGCCCCCGCACGTATCGTGTGTGGAACGCGCTGGGCGAACGCGTGGCGCGGCAGATCCATTGGCGCCGCCACCGCCAGCCTTTCTACTAGGCCCCCGGGCCGCCTGAACCTCCGAAGGGATGAATGCGAGGTGCTCCATGACGGACCCTGACCGAGAACCGGTGGAAGGCCGTTCACCCGCGACCAATCCGTCTCCTGTCGCCGAAGCGCTCCCCGTCATCCGGCGGCCCTTCGATCCGACCGAGGACGACAAGATCCGGATGGCGGCAAGCGCGAGCTCGGATCCGGATTCGGCAGGCGACGCAGGGCGAACGCCTCCGCGCCGGGCCGCTCCGCCGTCCAGGCGTCCAGCGGCAGCACCGAAGGGCCCCCGCCAGGGGCGGCAGCGCCCTTCAGCTTCCCGTCCGACGGATGCACTGCCGACCACGCCCCAGAGCGTGCCGTCGACCGGCCGTCCCAATGCAGCGGCGCGCTCTGTGCTGCGCAGGCTCGTGCAGGGGGAGGCCCCACCCACCCAGGCCATGAGCATCGTCGAGCGTCTGGCCGGCAGCCCGTATGCCAACCCGACGATCCATGCGGGGGGCCCTGACGCGAGTGCCCGCAAGGCCCTCGACTTCGCGCTCAACCTGGCCGAGACGATGTTCCGGTACGGAGCCGGCGCACTGGAGGTGGAGACCAGCATCATCGCCGTCACCGCCGCGTACGGCCTGGAACACATCGAAGTGGACATCACCAACCAGTCCGTCGTCATCAACTACTCGGCGAAGGACCAGACCCCCACGACCGTCCTGCGGGTGGTGCGCTCCTGGACGAACAACTACGCCGGGCTCACCGCCATCCATCGTCTCGTCTCCGACATCGCCGACGGCGGCGTCTCGCGGACCGAGGCAGCCCATCGGCTCGACGAGATCATCCACAGGCCCAAGCCGTTCCCGCGCTGGATGGTGACGGCAGCCTTCGGCATCTTCTCCGCGGCGATCGTCGCCTTCGTCGGTGGAACGCTGCTCGGGTCCCTCGTCGGTTTCCTCAGCTGCATCCTCGTGGACCTGGTGAGCCGGAAGCTCGGGGAGTGGCGCGTTCCCGAATTCTTCTCCGTGGCCACCTCGGCTGCGCTCGTGACCCTGATCGCCATGCTGTTCTGGTGGCTCCAGGTGCCGATCTCGCCGGCCCTCGTGGTGGTGGGGGGAATCCTCCTGCTGCTGCCGACGGGCCGCCTCGTCTCCGCCACGCAGGACGCCATCAACGGCTTCCCCGTCACGGCAGCGGGGCGTTTCCTCTCCGCCATCCTCGTCTTCGCGGCACTCGTGTCGGGCATCGCCGTCGCCCTGGTGGCAGGAGTCGCGCTCGGGATACCGGAACTCGAGGTCCTTGAGTCCTCGGGGTCGCAGTACCCCTGGCCCGCCGTCGCGGTGCTGGTCTTCATCGCCGTCAGCATGATCTGCATCGCCGAGCAGACGGACGTGTCTCTGGTGATCCCGACGTCGCTCGTCGCCGTCGCCGGCTACCTCCTGCTGATCAGTGCGATGACCGCAGGCGTCGGCTACCGGCTCGCCCCCGCGCTCGCCGCAGTCCTGATCGGCGCGCTGTCCCGCGTCGTCGCCCTCCGGCTGGGTGCGCCCCAGCTGGTCGTCGCCGTACCCGCCGTGCTCTTCCTCTACCCCGGACTGACGATCTTCCGGTCCATGTACATGCTCACCATCGACAGCGAGATCGTCTCGGGAGGCGCGATCGGGCTGTTCAACGCCCTCACCGTGGTGCTGGCGATCGCCGCTGGGGTCGTGCTCGGTGACAACCTGGCGCGGCCCTTCACGAGGAAACTCAGCTCGAACGAACGCCAGCGGAACCGCCGACGGTAGCTCGATCGCCCGACACCGGCGCTATGCGCCACCGTCGGCCGGTGCTGTCCGGGCCCAGTCGATCGGGTTTGCGCCCTGCTGCGCCAGAAGCTGGTTGGTGCGGCTGAAGGGCCGTGAACCGAAGAAGCCGCGTGACGCCGACAGCGGGCTCGGATGCGCGGATTCGACCGTCGGCGTCTTCCCGAGCAGGGGTTTGAGGCGGAGTGCGTCCTTCCCCCACAGGATGGCCACGAGAGGTCCGCCCCGTGCCACGAGCGCCCGGATCGCGGCGTCGGTCACCCGTTCCCAGCCGAGGCCCCGGTGCGACGCCGTCTCTCCGGCTCTGACCGTCAGGACCCGGTTGAGGAGCAGGACCCCCTGCTCCGCCCACCCCGACAGGTCGCCCGTCGCCGGCGCCGCGACCCCGGTATCGGAGGACAGCTCCCGGTAGATGTTGGCAAGGCTGCGTGGAATGGGCCGCGTGGCCGGATCGACGGCGAAGCTCAGCCCGACGGCGTGGCCCGGGGTGGGGTAGGGGTCCTGTCCCATGATCACCACGCGGACGCGGTCCAGGGGAGCGGTGAAGGCCCGGAGGATGTGCTGCGCCGCTGGCAGTACTCGGACGCCCCGGTCGAGGTCCTCGCCGAGGAACGCGGCGAGCTGGTGGAGGTCGGGCTCGACGGGCCGGAGGACGGCCGCCCAGTCGGGGGGAAGGAGCTCCTCGACCCTGGTGGGTGCGGCGAAGGGGAACGGAGCGCCGGACAGCGGTGGGCGCCCGGTCGACGTCGGTCCAGCGCGACGAGGGCTGCCCGCTCCTGCAGCTGCGCGGTGCCCGGCAGGAGGATCGGGCAGGTCGAAGAGTGTGCCGTCGTCGTGGGTCATACCCCCATTCTCGCGCCGTGCGCCGACGGACCGGCGCGAATGACATCGATGTGATTCCGCTCTACCATGGGGTGACGATTGTCCGGGTCGACGGGAGGCGAAGCCAGGAATGACGGAGCCATCACGGCGTACGGACGGCTCGGTCCCGGAGCAGGACGCGAGGCTGGTCCTCGCCGACCGCGAGCAGCGCATGCTGGCGCTCGAGCGGGAGTGGTGGAAGTACTCCGGCGCCAAGGAACAGGCGATCCGGGACCTCTTCAACATGTCCGCCACCCACTACTACCAGGTGCTCAACGCCCTCATCGACACGGAAGCGGCCCTCGCCCACGACCCGATGCTGGTGAAGCGGCTCCGGCGCCTGAGGTCCACCCGCCAGAGGGCACGGTCCGCCCGCAGGCTCGGCGCGGACATCTAGCTGTACCGACCTGATTGCACTCCTCGACGAGCGAAGGACCACCCCGACCCATGACTGACCACCCGAGGGACGAGTTCGACAAGGTCCCCGAGTCCTCGGCCCGACAGGGTGTCCACCGGGAGCGGGTGAACCCCGCCCGATCGAGTGGCCTCGGCCTCAAGATCACGGTCGGGGTGCTCGCGCTGCTCATCGGTCTCGGTGCGTACTTCATCCTCCCCAGGCTGGGACTCGGACAGGGCGACGGCGGAGCGTCGGGTGCGGCCCCCACCCCTGCCGTGACGCAGACTTCCGGTACGTCTGCCGAACCCTCCGCGACGTCCGGCTCGAGCGACGATGCCACGGACACAGCGGGGCCGGATGCAGGGGCGACGGGCGAGGCGGAGGCCACCCCGTCCGCTGATGACGCGGCTGCGGGTGGTCCGGACCGGACACAGACCGTCAATGTCCTGAACGGCACGGGCTCCCCGGGCCTGGCTTCGGTGGCAGCCGGACGGCTGGCTTCGGCCGGGTGGTCATCGGCGCTACCGGGCAACTGGGCCGGTGCGCCGCTCGACGCGTCGGTGGTCTTCTACAACGGCGAGGCGCAGCGGTCCGGTGCGGAGGCGGTGGCCGAGGATCTGGGCATCACCAATCTGATCGACAGCCCCGACATCTCCGCCGAGATCTCCGTCGTCCTCGGGCCCGAGTTCCAGTAGGCCTGGTCCTGGGACTGGGGAGCGGGAGGGCAAGCACTCCGGCCATGGACCGGACGTGCCGGGCCTCGTCCGGTGACGCCGGTGCGGGCTGCGCCGGAGGTGGGGAGCGCGGTGGATCACCGGACGCAGCACCACTTCGACGGGTTGCACTCACGTGGTGAGAGTGCTAATTGTTGAGTTAGCACTCAAGCGCGCAGACTGCTAAAGCTGTGCGTCACGGGTGAAGCAGGCAAACCTCTGTGGTGGGGGTGGAGCCGGGACGTGAAAGAGATCGTCCAGGCGCTGCCCGGCCGTCGCGGGCACCACACGCAGGCAAGCATTCATGTGCTGAAATGCAACCGTCCCCGAAAGGACCTACGCCGTTATGGCCAAGATCATTTCTTTTGATGAAGAGGCCCGCCGCGGCCTCGAGCGAGGTCTGAACATCCTCGCTGACGCCGTCAAGGTAACGCTCGGCCCCCGTGGCCGCAACGTCGTGCTCGAGAAGAAGTGGGGCGCCCCCACCATCACGAATGACGGCGTCTCGATCGCCAAGGAGATCGAACTCGACGACCCGTTCGAGAAGATCGGTGCCGAGCTCGTCAAGGAAGTTGCCAAGAAGACGGACGACGTCGCCGGCGACGGAACCACCACCGCAACCGTGCTCGCCCAGGCCCTGGTCAAGGAAGGCCTGCGCAACGTCGCGGCCGGTGCCGACCCCCTGAGCCTCAAGCGCGGCATCGAGAAGGCAGTCAAGGCCGTCACCGACGAGCTGATCGCCTCCGCCAAGGAAATCGAGACCAAGGAGCAGATCGCTGCCACCGCCTCGATCTCGGCAGGCGACAAGCAGATCGGTGACCTCATCGCCGAAGCCCTCGACAAGGTGGGCAAGGAAGGCGTCATCACCGTCGAGGAGTCGAACACCTTCGGCCTCGAGCTCGAGCTCACCGAAGGAATGCGCTTCGACAAGGGCTACATCTCGGGCTACTTCGTCACCGACGCAGAGCGCCAGGAGACCGTCCTCGAGGATCCGTACATCCTGATCGTCAACTCCAAGATCAGCAACGTGAAGGACCTCGTCGCCGTCCTCGAGAAGGTCATGCAGTCCGGCAAGCCGCTGCTGATCATCGCCGAGGACATCGAAGGTGAAGCCCTCGCGACTCTCGTGGTCAACAAGATCCGCGGCACCTTCAAGTCCGTCGCCGTCAAGGCGCCGGGCTTCGGTGACCGCCGGAAGGCCCAGCTCGCCGACATCGCCATCCTCACCGGTGGTCAGGTCATCGCCGAGGAGGTCGGCCTCAAGCTCGAGACCGCGACCCTCGACCTGCTCGGTACCGCCCGCAAGGTCGTCGTCACGAAGGACGAGACGACCATCGTCGAGGGAGCCGGCGACGCCGACGCCATCGCCGGTCGCGTGGCCCAGATCCGCGCCGAGATCGAGAACTCCGATTCCGACTACGACCGCGAGAAGCTGCAGGAGCGCCTGGCCAAGCTGGCCGGCGGCGTTGCAGTCATCAAGGCCGGCGCGGCCACGGAGGTCGAGCTCAAGGAGCGCAAGCACCGTATCGAGGACGCTGTCCGCAACGCCAAGGCAGCTGTCGAGGAAGGCATCGTCGCCGGTGGTGGCGTGGCCCTCATCCAGGCCGGCGCCAAGGCCTTCGCCAACCTGGAGCTCACGGGTGACGAGGCCACGGGTGCGAACATCGTCCGGGTCGCCATCGATGCCCCGCTCAAGCAGATCGCCTTCAACGCGGGCCTCGAGCCCGGCGTCGTCGTCGACAAGGTCCGCGGCCTGCCCGACGGTCACGGCCTCAACGCCGCTACCGGCGTGTACGAGGACCTGCTCGCTGCAGGGGTCAACGATCCCGTGAAGGTCACCCGCTCGGCGCTGCAGAACGCGGCGTCGATCGCCGGCCTGTTCCTCACCACCGAGGCCGTCGTGGCCGACAAGCCGGAGAAGGCAGCCCCTGCCGGCGGCGGCGGAGACGACATGGGTGGCATGGGCGGTATGGGCGGCTTCTAGTCCCCACATCGCTGGTCGAGCCACCTCGCGCTCGCAGCACGACGAAGGGCGCACCCCCACGTGGGGGTGCCGCCCTTCCCGTGTGCCGCGCTGACCGCGGCAGCACACGTCGAGCTGCTCGGCAGGTGCCGGATCAGCTCATGAACATGCGGGCGTTGCTCTGCTCGGCATCGGCGTACTGCTGGGTCGCCACGTTCAGGGCCTCGTTGATCCCGGTGAGCGATTCCTCCACCTGCTGCTGCGTGCCCCTCCATTGGAGGATGAGCTGCTGGAAGTTCGTGGCCGCCTGACCTGTCCACAGTCCCTCGAGTTCGCGCAGTCCCGCCTGCATCGAGTTCACTTCCGCCTGCAGCCGTGCGATGGTGCCCTGTACCTGGCTGCTCTTGGCGGCCAGGCTGTCGGTGTCTACGTTGAAGAATGCCATGCTGTGCTCCCGTGTGTGATCGCGCCTTTTTGACGCTTCGACGGTAGGGCACGCCGGCCGGCGCTCAGAGGTCGTCGCGGCTCTTGTGGACAACCGGCGTCGTGGGCGGCACCTGTGGAGGAACGATGCGTTCCGGCGGGGTCCGCTGGAAGGAGGCAGCGGATCCTCCGGTGGCAGGCGGTCCGTCGACCGGGTGGCCGGATTCCCCGTCTGGTCCGTCGTCGGGCTCTTCGTCGGTCCGCGGGTCCCCCGCCGGGTCCTCGAGGGGGGCGTGCGGCAGCCGGATCGACAGCGTGGCTCCGCCGCCCGGCGTCTCCTCCAACCGAACGCTGCCGTCGTGCTGCGCGACAAGGGCGGCGACGATGGCGAGGCCGAGACCCGTCCCACCGGTCTCCCGGTGCCGGGAGGTGTCCGCCCGGTAGAAGCGTTCGAAGACTTTGGCGGCGTCGTCATCGGAGATCCCGGGCCCATGGTCGCGAACCTCGAGGACGGAGTCGCTGTGGCCGTGCAACACGGGTGCCACCCCGACGGCGATCTCGATGGGTGAGTCCTCGGGCGTGTAGCGCAGCGCATTGGTCATGAGGTTCGCAACCACCTGGCGCAGGCGTGCCTCGTCCCCCTGGGTCGGCGCTGATCGTGGTGGTCCGCCGTCGAGTCCGATGACGGTGATGGGACGCCCCGGAGCCGTGGCGGTCGCATCGAACGCCGCGTCGTGTCCCAGCACCATCAGGTCCAGGGGCTTCATCTCGAGCGGGCGCTGCTCGTCGATGCGGGCGAGGGTGAGCAGGTCCTCGACGAGCTGACCCATGCGGATGGCTTCGCTCTCGATCCTGCCCATGGCCGCCGCGACGTCCTCGTCCTTCTGCAGGGCACCGTGCCTGTACAGCTCGGAGTAGCCGCGGATGGTCACCAGGGGTGTGCGGAGTTCGTGGGACGCGTCGGCGACGAAGCGGCGCATCTTGTTCTCGGAAGCGGTCCGCGCGGCGAAGGCCCGTTCGATGTGCGCGAGCATGGCATTGAGCGACCGTGACAGGCGGCCGATCTCCGAGGCCGGGCGCTCGACGGCGACGCGGCGCGAGAGGTCACCCGTGGCGATCGCTGCTGCCGTCCGTTCCACGCGGGCCAACGGGGCGAACTGGCGTGTCACGGTCACGAAGGCGATGAGGGAGGCCAGGGCGGTGGTCACGAGACCCGAGGTGAAGATGATCTCCGTGGCTTCCTGCAGGGACTCGTTGACGGTGTTCAGCCTGGAACCGATGGCGAGGTAGCCCTCCGTGTTCGCGAACCGGAAGATCCGTACCCGCCAGCCCTGGCTGTCCCCGTCCTTGCTGGCGACGTCGAATCCTGCTCCGTCGAGCTCGACGATACGTTCCTGCGTGATGCCGTCGAGATCGGGTACGTCGACGGCATCGTCGGACTGGTTCGCCATCAGCTTGGTGCCGTCGCTGTCCAGCAGGGCGGCGTAGTACCTGAGGACGGTGCCGTCCGCTTCCGGTTCCGCGGAGTAGATCTCGGCCGCCACGGCGCGGGCGTTCGTCCTGAGGTCGGCGTCGACGCGGTCGACGAGACCATCGCGCAGCAGCGACACCGTGGCGAGACCGGTGATTCCCACCGTCACGATCATGAGGAGCATGATGATCGCGACGAGCTGCGAGCGGAGCGACGCCGCGTTCCAGCGCTTGACCAACGGCCGGCGCTACCGCTTGTCGGCGGTGCGGAGCAGGTAGCCCACTCCCCGCTTCGTCTGGATCAGCGCGACGGCGTCGGTCGTCCGGTCGATCTTGCGGCGGAGGTAGGAGATGTAGGACTCGACGATCGACGCGTCCCCGTTGAAGTCGTACTCCCACACGTGATCCAGGATCTGGGCTTTCGACAGCACACGGTTCGGGTTCATCATCAGGTAGCGGAGCAGCTTGAACTCCGTGGGGGAGAGATCGATCACCTCTCCGCCGCGCCTGACCTCGTGGGCGTCGTCGTCGAGTTCGAGATCGTCGACCCGGATCACGGCGTCGTCGTCCTCGAGGGGATGGGTGCGGCGCAGGACCGCGCGGATCCGTGCGACCACCTCGTCGAGGCTGAAGGGTTTGGTCACGTAGTCGTCACCCCCGACCGTGAGGCCCGTCACCTTGTCGTCGGTGTCGTCGCGCGCCGTGAGGAACACGACGGGGAAATGGCGGCCCGCTGCGCGCAGCCTGCGCGTGACGGTGAACCCGTCCATGTCCGGGAGCATGACGTCGAGCACGGCGAGATCGGGATTGTGGAGCTCGGCGGCTGCTAGGGCGTCGCGTCCGTTGGCGGCGGCGACGACGTCGAACCCGGCGAACCGCAGTGAGGTCGAAAGGAGTTCGCGGATGTTCGGTTCGTCGTCGACGACGAGCAGTTTCGCTTCGGGGCCTGTTTTCTTCACGCTGCCAGTATCCCCGCGTTGTCTGGGAGCTCGCTGGACGATTGCTGTACGCGCACTACTGGTCCCTGGGTTCCACGTCCTCGACGCCGGAGGAATCGAGGATGCGGTAGGCGTAGCCCTGCTCGGCGAGGAAGCGCTGCCGCTTGGCTGCGAAATCCTGGTCCAGGGTGTCCCGCGCGACGACCGTGTAGAACCGGGCGGCACGGCCGTCAGCCTTCGGCCGCAGCAGTCGGCCCAGGCGCTGGGCCTCTTCCTGCCGCGAACCGAACGAGCCGGAGACCTGGATCGCGACGGCCGCTTCCGGCAGGTCGATCGAGAAGTTCGCCACCTTGGACACCACGAGGACGTGGATCTCCCCGGCCCGGAACGCCCCGAAGAGCCGTTGCCGTTCCTTCACGGAGGTATCGCCCTTGATGACGGGGGCGTCGAGGCGGGCCGCGAGATCGTCGAGCTGGTCGATGTACTGGCCGATGACGAGGAGCTGCTCACCCCGGTGCGCTGCCACGAGCTTCTCGACCACCTCCGACTTGGTGTCGGAGGTGGCGCACAGTCGGTACTTGTCGCCGTCGTCGGCCATCGCATAGGCGACGCGCTCGTCGCGGGGGAGGTCCACCCGTACCTCCACGCAGTCTGCCGGCGCGATGTACCCCTGCGCCTCGATGTCCTTCCACGGTGCGTCGTACCGTTTCGGCCCGATGAGCGAGAACACCTCGCCCTCGCGGCCGTCCTCGCGCACGAGGGTCGCGGTCAGGCCCAACCGGCGACGAGCCTGGAGGTCGGCGGTCATCTTGAAGATGGGAGCCGGAAGGAGGTGGACCTCGTCGTACACGATCAGCCCCCAGTCGTTCGCGTCGAGCAGCTCGAGGTGGGGATAGAGCCCGCCGCGCTTCGTGGTCAGGACCTGGTACGTCGCGATGGTGACCGGCCGTACCTCCTTCACGGCTCCCGAGTACTCGCCGATCTCGTCCTCCGTCAGCGACGTGCGCTTGAGCAGTTCGTCCTTCCACTGCCGCGCGGACACGGTGTTGGTGACGAGGATCAACGTGGTGGTCTGGCTCGTCGCCATCGCTGCGGCACCCACGAGGGTCTTCCCGGCCCCGCACGGCAGGACGACGACACCCGAGCCGCCCGACCAGAAGTTCTCGACGGCGAGCTGTTGGTAAGGGCGCAGGGCCCAGCCGTCCTCACGGAGCGCGATCGGGTGCGGCGTGCCGTCGACGTAACCGGCGAAGTCCTCCGCCGGCCACCCGAGTTTGAGCAGCAACTGCTTGAGTTGGCCGCGCTGCGAGGAGTGCACCACGACGGTCTCGCCGTCGATCCGCGGCCCGAGCAGCGGCTGGATCTTCTTGGCGTGCAGAACCTCCTCCAGGACGGGGTAGTCCGACGTGCGCAGGACCAGTCCGTGCTGCGGATCCTTCTCCAGCCGGAGCCTGCCGTACCGGGACATGGTGTCCTCGATGTCGATCAGGAGTGCATGCGGCACGGGGAAGCGGGAGTAGGTGAGCAGGGTGTCGAGGACGCGCTCGGCGTCGAGACCCGCTGCCCGGGCGTTCCACAGCCCCAGCGGGGTCAGGCGGTAGCTGTGCACGTGCTCGGGTGCGCGCTCCAGCTCCGCGAACGCGGCGATGGCATGACGCGCCTCGGTGGCCTGCTCGTGGTCCACCTCGAGCAGGATGGTCTTGTCGCTCTGGACGATCAGTGGCCCGTCAACCATCTGCGGGGCTCCCTTCGATGATTTCCACGTCCATGACGCGGTGGACGGACACGACTTTCTCCACCTGCTTGTCCGGGTCGAACACGCGCAGGCGACCGCCCGATACGGACAGTGGAACGAGTTCCTGCCGTACGTGATTCCCCTCGCTGTCCGCGGTGCCGAGGCGGATGCGGCTCCGGGACCGGATGGCGGCGCGCAGCGTCTCCAGCCCGAGCAGGGTCTCGCTGTCCGAGGCTGCCTGGTCGGTGGATCCTGGCCGTTCGGCGCGCAGGACGGAGAGCTGCGCCGCGATCTCCGACTCCGCGACGGACCAGGGGTTCAATCGGGACCGGAGGTGGTCGGCCGGGGCATCGCTCCTGCCGGATTCGTCGCCCGTCCTGTTCCCGGTGTGGACGCGGACCCCGCCGCTTCCGACGTCGGATGCGGGCGAGAACCCGAGGTCACGCAGCAGCACGGTGAGTTCCTGCGGGGATGCCGGCGCGACCAGGACAGTCGGGGCGATCTGGACGACGCCGAGCACGGCGGCCCTCGGATCCGCGAGAACCGTGGCGATGACGGCGTCGTCCTCGGTCCTGAGGTAGCTGCCGGCCCGCCCGACGCGCAGGCTTCCGTAACGCGACGCCGTGTCCTCGACGAGATACTGCAGCGCCTGCGGGATGGCTGTCGCCGAATGGTCGGCCAGAAAGGCCAGGATCGACGCGGCGTCCTCGCCGGTGTCGAGCGCGGACCGGATGGATCCGGCGGAGAACCGATAGGTGGTGGCGGGCCCCTGCCCCTCGGGGGTCGCCATACGCAGCAGCCCCCGCGCCACGTCGGGCTGCAGGTACCCGGGAGCGACGGCGGTGAGGTCCGTCTGCAGGACGACGAGCGACACGGGCTCCGGCAACGCCGCGCGGACCACGAGTGCCGCGTCCTGGAAACCGCCCTCCGCCACGAGCCGCCCGGCCTCGGTGAGCGCCCCGCCACCCGTGAGCCCCAGTGCCGCCGCCTCGACGAGCATGCCGGGCAGCAGCCGCTCGAACCGTCGGTGCAGTCGCGGCTGGTGCCAGGTCGCCAGTGCAAGGACCGACGGCCCGGTGAGGACCGGTACGGTCACCGCGCTGTCGTCGCGACCACCGGTCCCACCCCGGGTCCTGTCGGTCACGGGGGCCTCGTTCCGAGCGCCGGACAGCTCCCGCGCGACCGAGAGCAGACTCCGGCGCACCATCGGAGCGTCGGGTCGGGACGCTTCGGCTGCGAGGGCGTTGACCGCCGTACCGTCGGGGAGCCGGGAACCGACCAGCGCAGGAGCCCGATCGATGACCAGCCATCCCTCGACGAGGAGCAGCCACTGTGCGTCCCTGTCGAGCCCTTCCCACAACTCCAGGCGGGAGGTCTTCCAGCGCGAGTCGTCGGGGTCCAGCGTCAGGAGTCCCACGGCTGCCGCGAGCTCCAGCAACCAGGCGGCGTCACCGTCGGTGCTGCCCAGCGCCTCGCGCACCCGGCGCAGCTCGCGTACACCCACTCCACCGGAACGGAGAGTGGCGATCGGGTGGCCCGCGGCGGAACCGAGCAGGGCGGTCATCAGCCGCAGGGTCTCGGCTATCGCACCGAAGGCTGCGTTGTCCCGCAGGGTCGCGCGCGTGCTCCGCCCGGTGTCGATCGGCGGGGCCAGCGCGAATTCCGGGAAGATCACCTGGCCGCGGAGGGCGATGCCGACGCTGCGCGGCAGCTCCACGTGCAGCGCATCCAGGGGTGCCAGCAGGCATCGGTCCAGCAACCAGCGCACAGGCGGGGCGACTCCGTCGTCCCCTCCCGCCTGCGTCGACCCGACAGGCGTGTCGCGCAGCCGGGCGAGCAGGGCGGTGGCGCCGTCGGGAGCGCCCTCCAGCACCCGCCTCCATGCGGTCGGATCGGCCGCCAGACCCTCGATGACCTGCGCGGCGGAGGCGGAGGTCATCGAGGCGGTGTCGCCGCCGGCACCCACGAGGGGAACGGCGTCGATGAGTGCCTGTCCGTACCGCGGGACGGATCGGGCGAGTGATCGGAAGGGCCGACCGAGGCCGGCAGGGTAGGGGCCGAGCGCATCTGCAAGAGCTCCGACGGGCAGCAGGCCTCCGTCGGCGGAATCGACCAGCAGGGCTCGCAGCCGGAGCTCGACGACGACGGCCTCGAGGGCATCCATGGAGGCAGACGCGAAGGCTGCACGCAATCGCCCGAGATCGACCGTCGTGCCGCCTTCGTCGCTGAGGATCACGACGGCCTCGAGGACCTGGAGTTGGGGCCGGTTCACCGTGTCGAGCGCCCGCTGCAGGCTCACCCGCGTCGAAGCCCTCGCCGCGAGCGCAGCGAAGTCGGGCACCGGGGGAAGGATGAGGTCGGGCCGGACGGCAAGAAGACGGCGCAGTTCGTCATCGCTCCGGCGGGCCAGTTGCTCGGCCAGTACTCGGATCGCGGACATCACTCCAAGGTTACCCGGCGCCTCCGACACGCACGCCGGTCCCGATGCCCGCTCCGCAGTCCCTCCGGGCCGATTCCTGCCCGGAGGTACTGCCCGGGGTCAGGACCTCCGGCGGGAGACGACGGACCAGAGAACGAGCGTGACCATCAGCAGGAACGCGATGGGCAGGCAGAAATAGGTGGCCAGCACGAAGCCGGGCCAGACCGAACCCTGCAGGAGCGCGGTCACCAGGATGGCGGCGAGTGACAGGAGTCCGGCGGCGGCGAAGGCCACGGCGAGCACCATCACCACCAGACGGCCTCGCGAGGAATCCTCGGCACCGCGCGCGGGGCTGCCCGGAGCGGGATCGATGGGGGTGCTCGGCGCGGGTTCGTCAGGGATCATAGCGGTTCCAGAGTACAAGAACCACGGCCGGGGAGCGGCCGGAAAAGCGATATCCTAGGAGACGCAGATTTCCCCGGTGGTGGCAGCGCCCGCGGGCACCCGAGTACCAGGGACCCGGACGGCAGGCGCACACCGCGCGGTTCAGCTAATGAAGAGGTAGACGACGTGCCCATCGGCAAAGTGAAGTGGTTCGACGTGGACAAGGGCTTCGGCTTCCTGTCCACTGATGACGGCAAGGAAGTGTTCCTGCATGCCTCGGCCCTGCCCGCGGGCGTGAGCGAGGTCAAGGTGGGCACCAAGCTCGAGTTCGGCGTCGCCGACGGGCGGCGCGGACTCCAGGCCCTCTCGGCGAGGATCCTCGAGCAGGCGCCCAGCGTTGCGAAGGCCACTCGCAAGAGCGCGGATGACATGGCCGTCATCACCGAGGACCTGATCAAGCTCCTCGATGATGTGTCCAACGGTCTGCGCAAGGGCCGTTACCCGGAGAAGGGGCACGCATCCAAGGTCGCAGCCGTCTTGAGGGCGGTTGCCGACGACCTCGACGCGTAGGCTTCGACCATGACCGCGAGCAACCTGGAGGCCGCCGACGGCGCGGCTCCGACCGACACCGGCGACGGCACCGTCGATCCCGACGCAGCCGCCCCGACTCCCGACGCGCCCCGGAAGCCGCGCGCGCCGCGACGCCTCCCGAAGTCCGACTCCGTGCTGGAAGCAGCCGTCGAACGGGCGCGATCCGGTGTGCTCGAGGTAGTCCCCGAGTCCCAGGTCGGGCGGCACGTGTCCGCGACGATCGAGGGCGAGCGGCTCGTCACCCACCGGTTCGAGGCGTTCCTGCCCGGATACGGAGGCTGGCAGTGGTACGCGAGCGTCGCCAGGGTTGCCCGCAGCAAGGACGTGACGGTCTGCGAGGTCGGACTGCTGCCGTCCGCGGCGTCGCTGCTGGCGCCCGAGTGGCTGCCCTGGTCGGAACGCGTGCGTCCCGAGGATTCGTCGTCCGACGAGACGCCGGTGCCCGCCGCGGTACCGGCTCCGGGCCAGGACGAGGGCGAACCGGGCGAACCGGGCCGGGACGTTCGTGGGTCGGACGAATCAGAGCCATCGGTCGACGACGCCGTCGGGCAGCCCGACGCCGAGTGATGGACCCGTGGCGCCCGTGCGGGAGGAACGTGCGATGAGCACCTTCCGCTCCCTCGGGATCCACAACTACAGGCTCTGGTTCATCGGAGCCCTGATCTCCAACATCGGTACCTGGATGCAGAGGACCGCCCAGGACTGGCTGGTCTACGACATCCTGACGCCACAGAACGCCTCGCCCTCGGCATCGTCATGGCACTGCAACTCGGGCCGCAACTCGTCATCGCACCCTGGGCCGGCCTCATCGCGGACACGGTGGATCGGCGCAAGCTCCTGGCGATCACGCAGGTGGCGATGGCGCTCCTGGGCGTCGGTCTCGGGCTGATGGTCCTCCTCGATGTCGCCGTCCTCTGGCATGTCTATGCCTTCGCCCTGGCACTCGGCGTCGTCTCGGCCTTCGACGCCCCGGCGCGCCAGGCTTTCGTCTCCGAGCTCGTGCGCGACGACTACCTCCCCAACGCCGTCGCCCTCAACAGCGCTTCCTTCAACGGGGCCCGCCTCATCGGGCCCGCAGCCGCTGGGCTGCTCACGGCGGGCGTCGGCCCGGGCTGGGTCTTCATGATCAATGCGCTGACCTTCGGTGCGATGGTCTACGTGCTGCTCGCCATGCGGACCTCCGAGCTGAACAAGCAGCCCCGCTCGGCGCCGGGCAAGGGCCGGATCCGCGCCGGCTTCCGGTACGTGCGCGGGCGCCCCGATCTCATGATCGTCATGCTGGCGATCTTCATCGTCGGGACGTTCGGCCTGAACTTCGCCGTCTTCATCGCGGCCATGGCGCGTACCGAGTTCGGTCAGGACGCCGGTGTCTTCGGGATACTGTCCTCCGTGATGGCCGTCGGGTCGGTCGCCGGCGCGCTGCTCTCGGCGCGGCGGGACCGGCCGCGCCTGCGCTTCATCTTCGGAGCCTCGGCGGCCTTCGGAGTCGCCTGCGCCCTGGCCGCGCTCGCACCCACGCTGTGGCTCTTCGGGCTCGCGCTGGTGCCCGTCGGGCTGTTCGCGCTCACGCTCATGACGAGCGCCAATGCCTACGTGCAGACGACCACCGACCCGGTGATGCGGGGGCGCGTCATGGCGCTCTACTTCGCGATCTTCCTGGGCGGCACGCCCCTGGGGGCTCCGGTGGTCGGCTGGGTCTCGGACATGTTCGGTCCCCGCTGGAGTCTCGGGGTGGCCGCAGCCTCAGGCCTCATCGCCGCCGCCGTCGGGATCTTCTGGGCCTGGCGCTACCACGAGGTCCGCCTGCGCTACGACCGTTCCGCTCCCCGCCGCTCCGGCTGGATCACGAAGCGGCGCCGGGGACTGACGCAGTGCCGGGACGTCAGAGCAGATGCTCCATGGTGTAGTCGATGCAGGCGATGAGGGACGAGACGTCCTCGGGATCGATCGCGACGAAGGTGGCGATGCGTAGCTGGTTGCGGCCGAGCTTGCGGTAGGGCTCGACGTCGACGATCCCGTTCGCTCGGAGGACCGCGGCGATGCGGGCGGCATCCACGGTCTCTTCGAAATCGATGGTGACGATGACGTTGGAGCGATCCTCCTGCCGGACGACGTAGGGGCTCGCGACGGGCGATGCCTCGGCCCACGCATACAGCCGGCCGGCGGAATCGGCGGTCCGGGCGGCGGCGAAGGGCAGACCGCCCTGCGCGTTGAGCCACTCCACCTGGGCGTCGAGCGTCACCAGGGTCGACAGCGACGGCGTGTTGTAGGTCTGGTTCAGCCGGGAGTTCTCGATCGCGGTCTGCACGTTGAGGAAGTCCGGCACCCACCGGCTGCCTGCACTGATCCTCGCCGCCCGTTCGATCGCGGCAGGGGAGAAGAGCCCGAGCCATAGTCCGCCGTCGGACGCGAAGTTCTTCTGCGGCGCGAAGTAGTAGACATCCGCCTGGGACACGTCCACGTCGAGGCCGCCGGCTGCCGACGTCGCGTCGACCAGGACCAGTGCGCCCTCGTCCGCGCCCTCGACCCTGCGTACCGGGGCTGCCACCCCGGTGGACGTCTCGTTCTGTGGCCACGCGTAGGTGTCGATCCCGGCCTCTGCCCGAGCGTCGGGGCGCGTGCCAGGGGTGCTCGTGATGATGCTGGAGGGCTCGAGGAAGGGCGCCTTGTCGGTCGCCGAGGCGAACTTCGAACCGAACTCCCCGAAGGACAGGTGCTGTGCCCTGTGGTCGACGAGACCGAAGGTGGCGACGTCCCAGAACGCGGTCGATCCACCGACGCCGAGGACGACCTCGTAGTCGTCCGGTGCCCCGAAGAAGGTGCCGAGACCTTCCCGGACCCGCCCCACCAGGTTGCGCACGGGTGCCTGGCGGTGCGACGTGCCGAGCAGGGAGCGGCCGGCGGAGACGAGGGCGTCGACCTGCCCGCTCCTGACCTTCGATGGTCCGGCGCCGAACCGGCCGTCGGAGGGCAGGAGGTCCTCGGGGATGCGGGGCATTTCGCTCATGGGTGCTCCAGTCGGTCAGCGGCGGGTTGTGCCTTCATTCTGCCCCAGGGCGAGGTGGTGGCCCTCTTTGTTAACACCCGACGCGGACGCTTCCGCGGCTCCATGGCGGGCCCCGGGGGATTGCCGGGCGAATCGCGCCATGGGTTAACCTTGGGAGGCGTGGGCGGATCAGGCTGTGGCGGCCGAGCCGTTTCACCGGCGTGAGGCACTCCAGCCGCGCACCCGCACCGCACCAAGGAGCTGAACCGCATGACGGACCTCATCGACACCACCGAGATGTACCTGCGGACCATCCTTGAGCTCGAGGAGGAGAACATCGTTGCTCTCCGCGCACGGATCGCGGAGCGCCTGCGCCATTCCGGACCCACGGTCTCCCAGACCATCGGTCGGATGGAGCGTGACGGACTCGTCGTCGTCTCGGGCGATCGGCACCTCGAACTGACCCCGGTGGGCCGCCGCCGCGCCACCGAGGTCATGCGCAAGCACCGCCTGGCCGAGCGCCTCCTGAGTGACGTCATCGGCCTCGACTGGGCGTACGTGCATGACGAGGCCTGCCGGTGGGAGCACGTGATGAGCGAGCGGGTCGAGCGCCGGCTGTACGAACTGCTCGGCCAGCCCTCCGAATCTCCCTACGGCAACCCGATCCCGGGCCTGGCAGCGATCGGCGGCATCGAGTCCGAGCTGTTCACCGACGGAGTGGTGACGCTGCTGTCCGCCATGGGCACCTACTCGCCGGACCGTCGGGTGACACTGGTCCGGCTCGCCGAGCCCATCCAGGTCGATCCCGAACTGCTGACCCAACTGGACGAGGGGGGCCTGCGCCCGGGCGCGCAGCTGAACCTCGAATCGGTGGGGGGCTACGTGTCTGTCCGGGTGCCGGGCGTCGAGGGAGCTCTCGAACTGCCTCCCGAGGTTGCTTCGCACGTCTTCGTCTCCGTCGCTGCCTGACGTCCTTCGAGGACCTGTAGCAGACTGTGCGCCGTCCTGGTTGTCACCAAGAACACACCGATTCGTGACCGGAACGTGACATGACATGGGATCTGCGGTAGCCTTCATCTCGTGCCAAATTCGCTCTAGATCCGGCACCCTCCTGCAAATCGCCTAGCTCTGCCATTGCTCGAGGTCCGTTCGCACCATCGCATGGCAGAGGCGGGGGAACCAATTTGTGGGCTTCTTTCCAGAAGTCCTTGGGGTTAAGTCGCTGGATGACAGCGGCCGGGTGACTCCCATCCGAATCCGACAGCTCACCTCGCAGGCGTTGGGAGAGGTAATCCAACGTGTCCAATAGCTCTTCGCCGGGCCGCCACCGCGCGCCCCAGACCGTCAGCCCGCTGACCACCCTGTCCGCAGCCGTAGCATCCAACGCCGGATCGGTCGGGCGGCAGGCAGCCGTCATCGTCGCCGCCTCCGGTCTCGTCCTCACTGCCGGTCTGCCGGCTCACGGAGCCACGACGGCCGAGCGGGAAGTGCAGTCCTCGACCGCCCTCTCCGTGACCCGTGTGGTCGCCGCCGAGGTGACCGTTCCCGCCACCGCGAAGGTTTCCTTCGAGCTCGTCGCCGTCGAGGTCGAGCAAGCCCCGGAGGCGTCGCGGAAACCCCCGTGGCTGAAGCCCCCGTCGTCGAGGTCGCCCCCGTCGTCGAGGTCGAGGTCGCCGCTGTCGTGGAGCCCGCCGCCGTCGTACCGGCCCCCGTCGAGGCCGTCGTACCGGCCCCCGTCGAGGCCGTTGTCGAGGCCGCTCCCGCCGTCGCTGCTCCTGTTGCTGCCGCTCCTGGAACCGCTGCTCCCGTAGCAGTTGCTGCTCCCGCAGCCGAGACACAGGCTCCTGTCCCGTCCTCCGGCGTCGCCGCCGGCCTGGTCGGTTCGGCATACGCCCAGATCGGCGTCGCCCAGGACTGCACGGCCATGGTGGAGAACGCGCTGCGCTCGGTCGGCAAGACCGTCGGCGACCTCGCTCCCGGGCAGTTCTTCCAGTTCGGCGATGTGGTCGGCACCCCGGCGCCGGGCGACCTCGTCATCACCGGCGGGCACGTCGCGATCTACGTCGGCAACGGCCAGGTCATCAGTGGCGGCCTGAACGGCATGAACACCGGCCTGCACAACCTGTCCGACCTTCCCGGCGCCAGCTTCGTCCGCGTCCGCTAACCCCCCCCACACACGGAGTAACCACCCATGTCTTCAAGCGTCACGATCGCACGCCACCGGGGAGAGACGCAGAACACTGCGAGCTTCTCGGCCCTCGCCAGGGCAGTCACCACCAATGCCGGCGGGATGGGTCGCCAGGCCGCCGTCATCGCCGCAGCCTCAGGACTCGTCCTGACCAGCGGTGTCGCCGCCAATGCCGCGGACCTCCAGCCTCAGCGCGACGTCGCCGCCTCCGAGGTCACGGTCGCGTCGGTCCGCACAGCGGTCGTCGCGTCGACCACCACTGCCGTCGCCTTCAACATGACGCCGGTCAAGGTCAACGCTGCGCCCGTCGTCGTCAAGAAAGCCCCCGCCGTCGTGGAAGCCCCTGTCGTCGTCGAGGAGCCGGTCGTCGAGGCGCCCGTCGTCGTCGAGGCGCCCGAGGCCCCCGCGATCGTGGAGGCGCCCGTCGTCGAGG
>WNZI01000027.1 GCA_009728235.1 Vibrio cholerae
GTCATCGAGCTCCAGCAACCCACCCAAATAGGCCTCAAGCTCAAAGCGTGACACCGCCCCACCCAGGGCGTAGTAGTTGACCCACACGCCTTCCAACGACAGTCCAGTCTCTGACAGGACCTCTCTGAACTGCTGGACGCTTGCTTGTGAACTCATGACGTGAACCCTTGTATCGGCAATCCTGCCCAAGCCGTTGGATTGTCGTTGTAAGGCCTACCGACTAGTTCCCGCGCCCATAACTCAGCTGGCTTATTGTCTGAGGCTACCAACCCCCACTGGTACGGAACGCCATTACCGCTCCTCAACGGCGGCCTATACATTCCGCCCGTCAAGGGGACGGAAGATGCTGGGACCTGCTCAGTCAGAAGAGAGTCGGCGCCGCAGGATCGGCGCCGGTGAGCAGGGGCCGAATGATTGGCTCGTTCCATCCGTGCTCGAGGAGGGCTGTGCGCAGCTCGACGGACTGGGTGCGGAACTGGGCGCGGCCGACGCCGCGCCACTTGAAGGTCGAGGCGTTGGCGTGCCGGCCCTTCTGGGACCGGTCCAGCATGTTCAACGCCTGGGTACCGGGCAGCAGGTGCGTATCCGCCCCGGTACTGGCATGGACGCACAGTGGGACGTCGCAGACATGCATGAGCGCGATTCCGGGGTGCAGGCTCTCTCCGGTGAGGTGTTCTTAGGCATATCGTTGCGGCCGCAGGGCGCGTTGCTCGCCGTCCCTGGTGACCCAGAACCGTCCGTAGCCGTCGTCGGCGACGGCGCCGGTCCAGATCCAGCAATCATGCGGCCGCGGGCCCTTGACGACTTTCTCCCAGAACCGGTCAGCCTCTCCCCTGCGCTGCCTCATCCCCGGCTACCTCCGCAGGACGTCATCGGACCCGCGCCGGCCGGCGGACGATCGGCCGGCGACCTTCCATTCGCACCACACCTGCGATGACAAGGGCAGCTGCAGCAGCGATCATCAGCTGTCCCCACCACGGTGCGCCGGCCGCGGTGGCGACGAACCACGATGAGAAGAACCAAAGGCCGACGGCCAACGCGCCAGCAACCTGGTTGCGCATTCGCGGAGGGACCGGCAGCAACAGCAGGGGAAGTCGGATGAGTGCGCGAACGAACAGGTAGCTGTACCGGATGCTCGAGGTGAGCAACCAGCGAATGATTCTGATCATCATGTTCTCCTGGTCGCCGGCGGGTCTTGCCGGGTGAGTTCGGCTTCGATGGCTTCAAGTCGCGTGGCTCGGTATGGATGCGTTCGGAAGGGAATCCGTAGGCGTCGGTGCTGTGTGGGTTCTGGTGCATCCCGGTCCCATGCTCCGAACAGAGCCTGAGCACTCGACAGGTGCCCGTGCTGACGTGCAGCGAACAAGTCAGCTCGCAACTCATGCGTTCGGCTGTTCGCTAGGTAGGTGAGGCACAGTGCGCCTGCGACGATGAGACTGATAGCGAAGATGGCCAGGCCAGGGGCGTATCCGACGCCGGAGTTTTCCGTGATTCGGCCCACGACCACTCCCCCGATTGCTAGGAGTGCTGCGAAGCCCATTCCTGCGAGGAACTGATGAGTTTTCCGCTTCCACCATGCCTCGTCTGCTAAGTGGCCCAGCTCGTGCGTCAGCAGGAACTCAAGGGGGTCGGACGGCAGCTCTCTCATGGCCGTCTCAGTGATCGTGATTGTCGGTACTCCGCGGATTGCCTTGTACTCGGCGTTCGCCCGTGATGCGCTGGGTTTACCTACCCGTGGGGCAAGAGCGACCACCGGTGTTGGCAGACTTGCCTGTGCTGTGACTCGCCCGACGATGGCGCGGGCTTCCTGTAGAAGGTCGTCCCTGGGTGTCCCGTGGGACGTTGTCATGCGGGATCCGTCCGATCCAGCGCCCGGTACAGGGTGGTGCGGTCGATATTCAGGCGCCGGGCGACTTCGGCCTTCGGTACGCGCGCCTCGATCAGGTTCCGGGCCTCGAGCAGCTGGCCGTCAGTGAGCTTGCGGGATCGGCCCTGGTAAGCGCCGCGTTCCTTTGCAGCCTTGATGCCGTCGGCTTGCCGTTCCCTGGTGATCGCTCGCTCGAGCTGCGCGAAGGACGCCATGATGTTCAGCTGGAACTCTGCGAACGGATCCGCTCCGCCCGGGGTGAACGTGACCCGTTCGGCGATGAACTCCACGGAGACACCCTTCGCGGTCAGCTCCCCCACTATCTGGTTGAGGTCGATGACCGATCGCGCCAGCCTGTCCATGGATGACACAGCGACGGTGTCACCGTGGCGGGCGTACCTAATCATTTCTGCGAGGGCGGCCCGGCCGGATCTTTGCGCACCGGATTGCTTCTCCTCGAACAGCCGATCGACATTGCCGAGGCTGGTCAGCTGACGGGCTAGATTCTGGTCGACGCTCGACACGCGGGCATACCCGATCCGTTGCCCTTTGTGTGGCGTCATGTCTAGACCTTCGCACAGAAGTGTTGCGAAAACCAGAAAAGGACCCTAAAGCCACACTGATTCGGCTGTCCGGAACTGTTGCGTTGGGGTGTACTTGATGCAACACATCGATAGACCAACCGACGTGCGTATTCGTATGTACTCTCGTTGGCAGGCGGGGCTTTTTGAGGGCGAGTGAGAGGTGTCAGCCGTCGCGTCACCATAGAAGGCGTGCGCTCAGTAGTGATTCCTAGCTGGTCTTGACGGCGCCGCCCCCTTCCGCCGATCATCTCAAAATGTTCAGCCCTTCGCCGCTTCTACCTCTGGCACCCAGAGTCGTGCCGGTACAGCTCGGGAACGTGTCGGTCATTCTTCTGAGCATTGGGACAACTGAGGCGACGAATCAGCTAAGGGATTCATCGCCTGTTCTACGCCTGAACTGACCAAAAACCCTGCAAGCGACCTCATGCGTCTCGACGTCGTTCACAACTTCGCCAGTCGGGCGGCTGCTCGTCGTGATGCGTTCAACTCCATGCTCAGCAGGAACTTGGGCTGACTGCGATATCAGGTTCAACCGAACAAAACTTCGTAAACGCTCCGGTGAACTTTCCCATGTAATCCACACGAGGTACTATGGGCAGCATGGCATTCAAGGTGTTCGAAAAAGGCAGCGCTCCCGCTCCGACAATCCCCACGGTGACGATCCAGAAACGGGGCATGTTCTCGTTGAACGATGCTGCGTTTCAGTTGATCGGAAAGCCGGAAGGCGTGCAGTTCCTTTGGGATGGAGAATTGAAGCAGATCGCCGTACAGGCCGTTCCCTTGACTTCACCGAACGCCTATCCAACGCGTCGTCAGGGGCCGGGCAAAGAATCAGACCGCGGCATCGTTCTCATCGCGGGGACGATGTTCACCAAGTACATAGGTATCGACACGTCGGTCGCAAAGCGATGGGTTCCTCGAGTAGAGGATGGCATGCTGATTGTCGACCTCAACGAGCCATCGCAGACAGTTGCTTCCACCCGACGCAAGACTGACTCCACTTCGCCCGACGCAGCGTCTAAGGACCCAGATGAGTGAGGTCAGTGGAGGCCGGTGGTAACCAGGAACCACATTTTCGTCGATGAAAGCAAGCGTTCTGACTATCTGTTAGTTGCCGGCGCCCTCGTTTCCGGTTCTCTCACAGATCTTCGCCGGGAACTAGGAGCACTCATCCTTCCTGGGCAGAGGAGCCTACACATGAAGGATGAAAGGGATCCGCGTAAGCGCGCCATCGCAGACATCATCGTTCGATCGAACGTGGAGGTGGTGGTGTACGACGCAGGCAATGGTTTCCGTAGCGAAGCCCATCGTCGCGCCGCTTGCTTACGGGAACTAGTCAACGACATTGCTGCGAGGGATGGTCACACGCACCTGGTGATCGATCGAGATGATTCCCTTGTTCAGCGCGACAAGCAATGTCTCGTGGAGTACTCTCGCGACGCTGGGTGCCAGGACACGCTCGCTTACCAGCACCAAAAGCCTGCTGAGGAGCTCCTGTTGATCATCCCGGACGCTATTGCATGGTGCTGGGCTAAGGGAGGAAGCTGGCGCCAGCGCGTACGTCCGGTAGTAGGCGAGGTGCGTCCCGTTTCTTAAACGCAAAACCCGAGCACCGCAGTCGTCCGGCCGGGTCTCGGGTTTACTTCCCTAGGCTCAACGCCAAGGGCATTACCAGAGTATGGCATCTCCAGCAGGAACGCTACAGTCCGACATGTGCCAGTCATAGTGACGGTAGCTTCAACCGATCGATGCACATGGTGAAGACGAGGCTTCGACCCCTAGGATTCGCTTCGTCTAGGCGTTGCATGACTTTTGCCCACTAAGCCAAATGCCCTTAGCCGTGAGTCTGACACCATCGATCTTGGAGGGAACCCGTGCTTCACCACGAAGCTAGCTCTACGAAAAGGACGAAGTCGTTTCAACCCTGCTGGCGCTGCACGACGCGGGTTACAAGCTCGACGGACCTGCTTTGGCCGGGTGGACCATTGCTCACGGGTGGACGGGTCGTAACCCCGCGCACCTGGAGAGATAAATCGCAGCGATCAGCAAAGGTTCCCGCCCCAGAACAAGCCGGACCGTGCGGACCGGCTACATCGACTACCTGCGGTCAAAGATCGCCGAACGCGAGCAGGACTGAGGTCAACAACCGGGTCCGATAACGCTACTCATCGGAAACGCTCGTTAATAGACCTAAGCGAGTGCGGAAGCAGCTGCGTCGCTGGCTGATTCGGTGAGGCTGTTGCGTGCCCAGTCCTATCTACGGGGCTGGCAGACTTACTGCATGACCACTGAAAAGCCGGCTCCTGATACCAACGAGTGGGACCTACTCGGGGCATGGCTTGCTGACGTTCAAGGGCTCAGCAGCGATACCTACGCCTACCCCCTCGCGCCAGAATCACTTCTTGCTGGAGATGAGCTCGGCGTTCCCGGCACACCAGGTCCAGCCGCCGTTGTAAGGACGTTGCTAGACGCATCGGTCGACAACCTTGGAGCGGCGTTCGACCTCGTGACCCAGGCCGGCCGCCTGAGTCCTATAGGCATTCCGACACTCGTACGAGGAACGATCGAACTGTCGGGCCTCGGCATGTGGGTACTTACCGGCCACGAGCGGACAGGGCGCCAAGAGCGAGCACTTCGTGTGGGCCATGACTCGATGATCAACGAAGCAAAATTCCATACCGAGCGCTCACAACGCCCAGGCCTGTCCGACGAGGACAAGAATGCCGCGGCGCAATCGGCTGCAGATCAAAAAAAGGCCGCCGCTGACCTCGCCGATGCCGCAGGCAAGGCTGGCCTGAAGAAAACGCGGGTCACTGCCACACTCAATCGAACAGACGCACTCCGTGAAGTTGATAAGGCCCGAGATTCAGACTTTCTTCCGCTCTGGCAGCTGTGTTCGGGTTTCGCCCATGGACTCGCATGGGCACCAGCCCTATTCCACACTCCGGTCAGGACCCACACCATGGAGGGCGGCGGAACAATCACCGCCAGCGTATTCGACCAAGACCGGGCCCTAATGATGCTTCAATGGGGCAAGCACGCCCTCGAAGAATTGCGAGGCACCTTCGCCGCTGGTCGGAGTATGACCGGCGACCCAACTGCAACCCTCGTTTCCATGCCTCGCGAGAAAATGGAAACTGAAGCCCGCGCCAAAGGCATTGAGATCGGTTACCAGATCACGCTTCCGCCACCTCGTCGACCTGACGGCGGCACCTTCTACAGTGCCCAGCTGGACAACCCCAAAGGATGAGTCAGCTCTGGTGACTGTCGCGCTGGTGGTCGACACCGTCCGTTCAACTACCTGATTCATCGCTCAACTGATGCATCAGATCCCACCTGGTGCATACATCCGTTGTGCACGCACGAGAACACTTCTGACGTGACACTCTCCAGTCAGGTCCAATGTGTTGCGTTGGGGTGTACTTGCGTAACACCCCGTTGGTTATCTCGGACCCGAGCAAATTGCGACTTTACAACGGCGCGCCTCGCTATTTTTCGGCATATGTGGCTAGCTACAGTCCTTCTATGAGCTACGACATCCTGAAAGAAGCCTCTTCAAGCTACAAAGATTGGTCTGGAACGGCGGCTGCGGATCAGCATGGAACGATCGGACACAAGAGCGCACACGAGCTCGTAGGTCTCGATTCCGACAAGTGGTGGATCGTTGGATACGACTTCCAGGGACAGCATCTAACCAAACCCGGTCACCTGTACATCTATGCCGTTGATCGCCAGACGTACAACATCAAGGACTACGACGCGCTGCAGCAGTACGGCACGAACCATGGCTCGATCCCTGTGACGAGCTTCCTCGTACACGATGTGAGCCCCGCTGACTTCATTTCAACCGTCTTCAACCAGTTCCAGGTTCAACTCAGAACGCGCAGCCTCGAGAACCACGATCTCTCCGTCATGGAATTAGCAGACCTGAACCTTCCTGAGTAGGGCAGGCACCCGGCGCATCGACTCATACGAGAGGCGCAACAACATGAGTAGTTCATCAAGCGACGACGAGTCCCGAACACTTCAGGAGCAAGTCCGCCAAGCAGTCGACCCAACCGGGGAACGTTTCGCGTTGATCGACGCAGTTCAAGCTTTTCCTCAATTACCTGAGTGGCTGACCTCCCTAAGTGAGGACCTCGCTCAACAGTGGTCGCGGATGGGCGAACTCGGCGCGGAGTATCGCCAGCACCTTGCTTCAGTGGAACGTATCCTCAAGGCCCTTGTGCCTCGCGGGTGGAATCCGTTGCGAATGGACAGCTCGGTGGTGAGTAGCGCTCTCTCACTCCTTGATGCCGAGCGCGGCGCGGAAGCAGATGAACTACTTGCCGGCCAGTGGGACGGCGAGAACGCCCGGAGGACGCAGCAGGTGTATGCACGGATGAAGGTGCTCGGAGCTGGGGAGGGACAGGATGTCTACCAGTCTTTGTTCAGGGACCGAGCGCGCCTGATTCTCAAGGCTAAAGAGCACCATGATGCAGGTCGGTACGAAGCCTCGATCCCGATAATCCAGAATCAGATGGAGGGGCTCGTCATTGACATCACCGGAGGGCGTAAGTTCTTCACCAGTAACCCGCGCCAGAAGGCAAACCTGGTTGATCCTCTGCAACTCGTCGCAGTAGAAGCGTGCCTCGCTGCCCTACAGACCCTCCTCGGTGAAGGCGTCAGTGAGACGCAACAGACCGGCAGTCTCTCCAGGCACGGAGTAGCTCATGGCCGAGAGCTGGCGTATGACACCCGCGTCAACTCGGCCAAGTACTGGTCCGTCCTTGATGCACTCGTTGAATGGGCACGACCTTTAGCCGCGGTCGAGGCACAGCGCCGCCGTCGCGCAGAAGAAATTGCCGCCGCCGGTGCCGAAGGAGTTGATGAGCACGGCCGGCGACTAGACCGGCGCGAGTTCCAAGAGACGAGGGCAATGCTGAGAAAGCTCCTCACGCCGGCGATGAGTCAGCTGGCATCGCCGAGCCGCCCCCACCGCGCCATAGTCGGTGAAATCTACACAGCTCAAGACTTCGTGCGAGCAGGGCTATCGTCCGAACCCAACATCCACGGAAAGACCTCCGCTGATGGCACCACCATGTGGTTCTGGCGTATCACCGCCTCAGGTTGGTGCCTAGGCGCGGCAGTTGGCCTTACTGACGACGGCTTCGTCGAATGGCTGTACGCAGGCGCTGCCGAACCCACTGAGTCTCCTCGCGATGCCCCTAATCTGTGGGGGGACGTTTTCGCTACTCCCCCTGACTGGACGTCATAGTAGGAGTCGTTCCAACAGCAAGTACGCATGCGCCTGAGGTCGCCCCTGATAACCGCTGCTATGCGGTTCTGCCCTATGGAATCCGCTTGGTGTGTGCGCTAGGTCTGGTCCTAGCGAGGCTAATTAGGCTTGACATGACTACCGGGTTGGCACCACGGCCGCTCGTTCTTACTCAGTTACTCATTTACTCATCTGGCTAGCCTTCTGAAGCAGGCTCGGCTAACTGGGATCCGTTATTGCGGACTATTTCCGACCTCCTTGCCGACGATCCTCGGCACAAGGTTGGGCTCGGGGATGGTGTCGATGAAGTGCTGCACCTGCTCCCGCTCGGTCATGGTCGGGTCCAGCCACTGATTCTGCAGGTCCTTGGGGATGATGACCGGCGTGCGGTCGTGAATGTGGCCGAGCGCGTCGTGCGCTGCCCGGGTGAGGATCGTCGCGGTCACCAGCCACTTATCCTCGGCATCCTCGGGCTTGGCGGGGTCGGGCCAGAACTCATACAGGCCGGCGAACCCATCAACTGGTCCTCGTCCTCGCCATGGAGGTAGTGCGGGGTCTTCGTCCCGTCCCCATTCTTCTGCCACTCGTAATAGCCGTCGGCCGGCACCAGGGCTCCTCGCTTGGCGGCCGCCGTACGAAACGACAGCTTCTCAGTGACCGTCTCACTGCGGGCATTGATCATCCTCGCGCCGGCATTGGGGTCCTTACTCCAGACGGGGACGAGTCCCCAGCGGGCTATCTCGAGGCCGCGCACCAGCTCACCCTCGCGCAGCTGCTCGGACACGAACGGGATCCCCTGCAACGGCACCACGTTCCACGACGGCTTCAGCTCGTCCTCAAAGGACTCATCGACGCTGAACGCGTCCCGGATGGCGGCTTTGTTCCCGGCAATTACGAAGCGTCCACACATGCCCGTTAGTCTGCCCGCTTCGGCTGACACTGCGAGCATGCCTAAACCCTGCTAAACAAGGCTTGTATTACAAGCCTTGTTTAGCAAGGTTTAGGCAGCCCAGCGCAGCGAGTAGTCGGCGTGGTTCCACCAGGGTAGAGCCAGCAGCTCGAGAATGGTGCGCATGTAGTCCTGCTCCCCTGCCGGTTCGTAGTCCCAGTCGACGCTCTGCACATGCGCGACCAGGCGCTGTTTCGCGACGCAGTCGGCGATGACCTTCTCCGGGCTCTGGTGCATGTTGTGGCAGGCCAGCGGATCCAGCAGCAGCTCGTGGCCGGCGACGTCGACGGCCCGGCCGGCGTCGGCCGCATGGCAGTTCCTGGTGTGGGCGCCGAGGATTCCGCCGGCTCCTGGGTCATGGAGCGCCTGGTAGGCGAGGTCGTGGTCTTCCGCGATGCGGGCGAGGATGAAGGCGGCGAGCTCGTCCATCCGACGAGCGTACGATCCGATGCTGGGACTAAGCAGCAAAGCGCATCCTCCCCCACTGCACCAGTCCACGTCCGGCTTCCTAAATAATCGAACCTGTGTTCTATTTTAAAGCCTGCACAAGGGACTGCAGAGGATCAGGACGGCACGGACAATGACAGCACAACCAGTCGACAGACCACACCCCACGACTACCGAGCAGGACGCGCAAAGGCCCGACGTGCCGGCCTGGCACGTGCTCGATGAGGTCGCCGACGTCCGGTTCCTCCCCTCCGGGTTGCCGCTGGCGCTGCGCCGGCGGGGCTGCCTATGGCAGGTCATCGATGAACCGGTGTCATGGTCCAGCTCGAGCAACTGGTGGGAACCAGCTACCACTCCCTCCGGTGGTCGAGGCAGCATGCTCACGACCAGGTTCTGGCGATTCCAGGCACAGACCGGACCGGCCTCCCCAGTGCTCGAGTTCGATATGAGCACGGACCCGCGGTGGCAGAACTGGCGGCTGCGCCGGGTCGCCGGCGTCGACGGGCTCTGAACCGGCGGTAGAAAGGTCGTGGCCGGCCCATGGGTGGGTCAAAAAGGTACGGCAAGCATTACGCCAGGCTGATGGACGACCGGATCGAGGAGTTTGTCATGCGCGAAGAGCTGATCATGCTCACCGCGGCCGAGCTCGACGTCGAAAACTGCCTACCCACCGATTTCCCGGAGCCTCGCCGCGTGTACGCCTGGATCCGCTACCCCTCCAAGGCCATCCGGGTCCAGGCGCACGCGATCACGTACACGCGCACAGCGGTGAAGATCAGGTTCCTCGAACCCCTCATCAAGATCCAGCGTGAGGGCTGGGTGTGGCTGAACGCGGTCACGCCGGCACCCGACGAGGAGGACGAGTATCCGGCGTAGGTCGGAGCTCTATAGGCAGGATGAACCCGCTGCTGGTTCGCGCTGTGGCCTCCTGCCCACCCATGCACGGCACAAGCTCCCCCGCTCCGCTGCTTGTCCCGCACACACCTGGACAGCAGGAACCTGCGTGACCGTCTGCACACACCCACCACGTCACCGATAGTGGCCAGCTCGCCTTGAGCGAGTGGTGGCTGTGCACAGCCTCCCCTAGAGAAATGGCTTGGTTATCAATCAAAGAAACAAGACTTGTTTTGCAAGCCTTGTATTGCAAGCCTTGCAAAACAAGCCTTGTTCGGGCTCGATCAGGAGAAGGGGCGTCCGCGGCGGAACTCGCCTTGGTGGGATTCGTAGGGCTGGCCGTCGTTGAACTCCTCGGCAAGGCGCTGAACTTCCCTTTCGACGGCGGCCTGAACGAGGCCGGCGAAGCTGCGATGCCCTCCAGGCTTGCCGCTGGTCTGCAGGACAGCTGATTTCGCCTTGCCGATAACGCTTCCCGACAGCTTCACGGTGACGGACTTCGTCTCGTCAGACGCGGCGGCTGGCGGAGCCGGGGGCGCCTGCGGTTCAGGAGCTGGGGCAACCTGGACGGGCGGGGCAGCCTGGGCGCCGGTGTTGATGTTCTCGATGTTCGCTTTGAGAGGGCTGCGGCCTGCGGGGCGGCTGCGTTCGGGCGTTGGGCTCATCGTGCGGCTTCCTTTGCGAGGTTCTGGATGGTGGCGGTGAGCTGGTCGTAGACCTCCGTCATGGCGCGTCCTGCAGCCGTGCGGTAATCAGTGATGGATGCAGCTGCACCGGAGGCGTCCTTATAGACGGAACGCTCGGGGATGATCGGCTGAAGGACTTTGCCGGGCGCAATCTCCTCGAGGCCGTCGATCTGGAACTTGTGTTCCCCGATCTGCGATCGGAGACGGGACACGATGATGCCGGCCAGGTACAGCGAGGGGTTAGCGAGGTCGATGGCGTGGGCTTCAATAAAGTCCCGCACGCGCACGGCTCCCTCGATGGAATCGAACTCGGGTTCCGTGACGATGAGCACGCCGTTAGCTGCTGCGAGGCCGAGTTGAGTCAGGTGCCCGAGGGACGGCGGCGTGTCGATGAGGATGAAGTCATACCGATCATCGGTCCATCCGGTTAGGGCGCGGACCAAACGGCGCTGTGCTCCGACTGCTCCGGCTTCGCTGATCCGGTTCTCGAGGTCGGGGCGGGATGGCAGCAGGTCGATGGAAAGTGGTGAGCCGTCCATGTGGGTTCCTGCGCAGGTGACCACGGCGTCTTCGCCGACACCGTTCTCGTTCGCTTTGATCGCCTCGGAGATAGTGGGAACGGGGTTCGCATGGTCGAAGCTCCAGCCGAGCCTGCGCGAGGCGTTTGCCTGGGGATCGAGGTCGACGACAAGAACTTTTCGCCCTGCACGCGCCAAGCCAAATGCCAGCTGCGTCACCACGGCGGTCTTGCCGACTCCGCCCTTGTTGTTACTCACTACGTAGCTGGTAGTCATCGTCTCCCTCTGCCTTTGCGATCAAACAAGCCTTGTATTGCAAGGCTTGCAAAACAAGTATTGCTGAACAAGGCTTGTAAAACAAGTATTACAAGCCTTGTTTAGGCGTGGTGTGGAGCAGCCCACCCATAAGCTGAACTGGTGATCGTTACAGGTGTGGTCCGAGGGGACGAGCTAGACCAGGTCAGCGCCGAAGGTGCGACCTACGAAGAAGCAAAGAATCTGATGCTCTCGCGCGTGCCCGAAGGCCAGCGGCTCATCGCGATCCATACGGAGCGGGACTCGTAGGCGCTGAGTGTCGGGGGAGGTCGGTACGGTGCCGGTGACTTCCGCTCCTCGCCCTGGCTGGCATGGCATCCCGCCGAGCGCAGACCGGTATGTACTTCCACTGCAGCTCGATCCACCCAGCCAGCCGGCAACGGAGCCGGAGAAGGCACCTGCCCTGTGGGTGGAGCTGGAGTACCCGGACGGCCGGAAGCAGACGGTGAAGGGCTTCGCAATGGCGTGGACGGCGGATGCGGTGTACGCGCAATGGGTCGAGTTCTCACGGGCACGTGAAGCGTGGGTGCGTCCGGATCAGTGCCGGCGACGCGAGATCCCAGTCAAGAATCGTTTCGGTACCTGAGCGCCAGGAGACTGTGCACGGCCACCACTCACTCGAGGCGAGCTACCGCTATCGGTGACGTGGTGGGTGTGTGCAGGTGGTCACGCAGGTTCCTGCTGTCCATCCTGGGTGCGGGACAAGCAGCGGAGCGTGGGGAGCTTGTGCCGTGCCCTGTGGACAGGAGGCGTCACAACCCTTTTGTTCAGGACGTGGTCCCGTTCCACTCCGCGAGAAAGTCGCTGACTGTCAGCCGGGCCAGGTCCTGTTCGATGCGAACCAGTAGGTCGGCTGTCTCGTCGCGGGTCCCGCTGCCGACGCGCAGCACTTCCTCACCGGTGGTTTTGTACCTGACCACGATGGAGCCAAGCGCGGCGCCGCTGAAATCGCCGAAGAAAAAGGCTTTCGCGTACGCACTGAACCATGTGAGGCCGCGACCTAACCACCCGTGAGCGTTGAAGTTGATGAGGGCTTCGAGATGGTCACCAGCAACATCTGACATGGGTGTGGAACCTCCGTATTTCCTCAGCCCATGAGGACTGCAAGGGCCAAGGTGTGTGTTGTGGTCGATGTTAAGCCGCTTGCCTCGCGGCGTTCCAGAGGGAGCGTTGGTACTCGTCCTCGTCCTCGAGGGGCGGTAGCCAGTACTCGTCTGTTTCGGCGTCGTACAGCTCGTGCTCTTCCAGCTGGGGGGTCAGGTGCCGGTCGAGCCATGCGTGCCACGCGGCGCGTTCCTTGCGGTAGCGGGTTAGCTGGGCTTCGCGGTCCTCGGTGGCACCGAGGCGGTCTGCGAGCTGGGTGAGGTTGGTGGTGGCCACAAGTTCCCAGCGGCCGTGGTGCCGGCTGATCATCTGCAGGGCTTCCATGCCGGCCAGGTGGTCGGTCAGGGCACGGCGCGAGATTCCGGTAGTGCGGGCGAGGTCCGCGGTGGTGGGGGAGTGGCGCCCGCGTTCGATGGCCTCGTAGGCGAGGGCTGAGACGTCTCCGAGGACCCGGAACACGGACCGGATGGCATGGATCTTGCCCCTGCGCCAGGTGAGCTCGCGGGCGAGCTGCTGGAACTGGTCCGGAAGCTGGACGGCGTAGGTGTCGGCGTTGCGGCCGCGTGCCTGGTCGATACGGGTCAGGATGCCTGCTGACGCGCGCTCGAGGATGGGCAGGAGGCGGGCGATAGTGGCGTGGCTCTTCCCGAGGGCGAGGGCGAGGGTGCGGCATCCGACATCGAGGATGTTCGTTTCCATGGTCCGCATGTAGGCCAGGACTGCGCGGATGAGGAAGCGCAGGTGAATGCCTTCCCTGCCTCGTTCCATGAGCCTGTAGTCGAGAGTCGCGTAGAGGACATTCTCGAGGTCGTTCACGAGCTGGTGAATGGAGTGCTGGCTCGGCTGTACAGCAGGTTCGGTGCTGCCCCCCGTGAGGTAAGTAGGGCTTGTGTCGTATTTGTGCGCAGTCTTCTTCCCTGCTCGCTGGGCGGGCCCTTTTGCTGGTGCTGTGGTGGCGGTGAAGGCTTGGGCTTTGGCCCATTCGACGGGCAGGAGCCGGTCGGTCTTGGTGCCGTAGAGGGTGGCGAGGCCGGCGAACTGGTCGGTCATGCCGGCGCGGACCTGGTCGAGGGTCCAGTGGCATGCGGAGAAGTGGTTGAGGACCGCCATGCGGGCTTCTGAGTGGCTGGCGTATCGGCTGGTGTTGTAGAGCCCTGTGCGGGCTACGGAGCGCAGTGGGCGCTCACTGCCTACCGACGGTGCGGCGGAGCCCGTGGCGATCGCATGAACGGCTGCTGTCGCTGCCGTCGCGCGATCCTGTGCGCGGCGTTGCTGCTCAAGGCGGTACAACTCCGGTGCCAGTGCTTTGCGGAGGCCAGCTACCGCGCTGGCGGGGTTACGACGGGTGAGGATGCCGTAAGCGTCCGTGAGCGGCGTGACGAGCCTCTGGTGGCCACCGGCCTTGTGTGCGGAACCTGGGACACGGATGCAGCCATGGACGACGTTCTGGTGCGGGCTCGGGTCAAGGCTGACAGCGCGACGGCCCAGAGCTTCGACCAACTGCCGGGCCTCGGCCGCGGTGAGGGGTTCCTGCAGGGGTACGTACAGGTGGCGGCCACCACTGGGGGACTCGTCCTCGACGTAGGCGAGGTCGGCTGAACGCAGGATTTCTCCGAGGCGTCGGGCGTCGTCGTCGACGACCGTCTTCCGAGCCTTCGAGGTGTCGAGGTCGAGGGCCAGTGTGCGGACAGAGCCGTCGACGTCGTGCAGCATTACGGCCGCCGGTCGCGCAGGCACCGTCTTGGTGATCGGCAGGGGAGTGGTGGGCTGCGGGTACTGGAACCGGCCGTCCTTCCACCGCCCAATGCGGTACGTCGGCTGGCCAGCGATGAGGGGCGCCAAGACCCATGCATCATCTGCAGAATCGCTACGGCGCGGCGCGGCACAAACAACTAGAGGAGCTTCTAGCACCTGGTGTAAACTCACTTTCGTACACAGGTACGCCGAGAGGCGTAGCGGTATTGAGCTCCTCACCTGGAATCTTGGCGGATACGGTGGTGGAGAGCTTGAATAACTTGATACGAAGGCCCGCCGGCTAGGCGGGCCTTCCTCGTTTAACTGGCCTTTTCGAGGGGCAGTGCCTCCTGGTTGGCGAAGTGTTCTGTGCGCAGCGCAGCGATGATGGCTTGCGCCTTCTCAGTGAGGAACGGTCCTGGCTTCATGCCCATCTCAGCGGTGATCTGCTGGAGGACCTGGAACTCCTCTGGGCTGAGCTGAACCGCGACGGTATGACGTGGGCCGTAGCCCTTGCTGGGTCGTCCAAGCTTCCGCTGAGCAGTCATGGGCTCACTCTGCCAAGGATTTTTATTTAAAGCCGCACCCGGAGACGGCGTGTCGCGCGACACTTTGGGGAGTGAACTCAAGGGCTGCATGGCTTCCTTAACGACCGAAGGACTGCAACTAATATGTCACAGTCCTTCGTCCGTTAGTAAATGACAGCAGGTGTTAGGGCTTCCAGGCCCACTCGATGAGCTTCCTCTTGGCGTTCTCTTCATGAACCGGGATAGACGTCGAAGCGAAGGCTTCGCCGAACAGAGTCCGTACCGATCGGGCGGTTCGAAAGTATTGGCCGTGTCGGTCGATGCGGCGGGCGGGGACGCCGAGGTACTTGGCAGACTGCCGGCGACTCATACCAGCGGCGATGCAAATTTTGACGGCCCGGAAGATGACCGCGTAGGCGACCTCATTCTCCGGGTTGGCCTTGGTCAGGATGCGTCCTACAGCGCGTTTGGCTGCTTCGGGTGTTTGATCCATGTACCTCTCCTCAGTCCATAGGTAGGTTGGCGTCAATCTTCCGGCCAGCAACTCCGTGCGTTCGCGTGTAGGCGAACATCCACAGACCGATCACCACGCAGACGGCCGATGCCTGTGAAATCACCTCAAACAGATAGAACGCCTGGGGCCAAGCCTCTAGTTCCCAAGGGAACGCGAGGGCGCGACCGATGGATAGTACAAAGCCGAGCAGGATGAGCCTGGACCCTGCACGGGTGAGGCGTAATGGATTCACATGGCTGTCGTGGAGGACTGGCCTGAACAGGATCCCCATCACGTAGGCGATGTACGCGAGAGCGATCCAATGCATGACGTGCACCGGAGGCTGGTTTAGATAGTCCACCAGCCGCGGGGAGGGGTTGGGCGCTTGGGAGGAGACTAGGGCGCCAAAAGCGCCAAGAGAAGCAGCCAGGAGTGCGAGGGAACCACGGATGCCGACAAGCCAGCGAAGCGCGAAGTCAGATTTATAGGAAGTCGCTAGATGTACTCCCAGCTGAGAAACGGCAGCCATAGCGAAAATTTGTGCGATCGCCGAGGTCCCATTCGACACAGGTATGTAGGAGTCGATGAATTCGTAGATCGGTTGGATCGTCATGACGTTGCCAACAGTGAGAAGAATTCCCATGAGCGCGAGACGACCGCTGGGATGTAGAAGCGACCTCGCCCCCTCCGGTGTATTTTTAGCGGTCAGGCGATGGAAGGTAGCACTACCAAGAATAATCAGCATGAAGCTGATCGAAATAACGTGGGTGCTGTCGGTCATCCAATCGCCTCCGCAAGCTTCTCTGCATATTCGAGTGCTTCCTTGCGTTGCTTGATTCGCCGACGCAAGAGGGTAATACGCTGCTGAACGAGCTCCATCAGCGGGTCATCCTCCATGGCACTCAGTGCCGTTTCCCGGACATCATCAGCCCACCCTCCCTCCTCCATGGTCAGAAGCCCGACCACGACGAGCCCGGACACCATTGAGGTTCCGCTGATCCTCGAGGCTGTCACTGCCTGTAGTGGGGTGAGCTTGTTCTCTGACAGCTGGGCATAGAGATAAGTGATGGCGATGCCGGTTTGCTCCGCCACATCATGACGGATGTCACCCTCGTCGATGCTGTCAATCCATGCGCGATGAGAACCGGTATGGGGGAATCCCGTCAAAGCCGGGGGTTCGTATACATCCCTACTGAAACTCGAATTTGTCCGCACTTGAACCTCGGTCATGAGGTTCGCGATGTGAATCTGGCTCACCGCTTCCACCGACGAAGGTGACCGCGGCCGCGTATCGAGGTCCATGTACCCGGAGAAGTGCGTTAGTGCGGTGATCGGGTCAATGTCATAGGCGCGTGCGACTCTGACGATCGTCGTCTCCGGCACGTTTCCTCGGCGTATCTGGTTTCCCACCGTGAGACGGTGCACCCCGATCATGCGACTCAGCTCGCTGCCGGACGTTGAGAGGCCGCTTCTTTCGAGCCACTGCGTGAACTCGGCGCCGGAGACGGCCATGGGATGCCCTTCGGTGGGACCAATCGGTGAACACGGACAGGAAGACGCCCCTGTTGTCACTTTCTTGAGTTATTCTTAATTCTAAGAGAGTGACAGCAGGCTGCATCTGTAGTCTTCCAGATTTTACCGGCCACGGCCTAACCAGCCCTGCCGCCCGGATCACCGCCTGAAGGGAGGTCGCCATGGCAGACGAGGACACCAAGAGCTCAGGAGCGATGGTGGCCGTCCTTGCTGTTGTGGGGCTGGTGCTCGCCGGCCTTCCGGTCGCCGGGGTTGGCGCGGTGGCCGTGCTGACGCAGACCGAGGAACGTACCGGTACGTGTTCGATCACGGACACCGGAACGCTGGCGTCGACCCCGACGATCCCGAATGGCTGGGGTCCTTTGGTGGAGGCCGCGGCGGAAACCGCTGGCCTGCCGGTCAGTGTCGTCGCGGCGCAGTTGAAGCAGGAGTCGGGCTGGAACGAAGGCGCTCGGAGCCCTGTGGGTGCTCAGGGCGTCGCTCAGTTCATGCCTGGTACGTGGGCGATGTACGGGGACGGCGGAGACCCGTTCTCGGCTGAGGACGCGATCCCTGCCTACGGCCGCTACATGGCTGCGCTGAAAGAGCAGGTGCAGTCCCTGGCCGGTGACGACGCCGACCTTCTGGTGAAGCTCACCCTTGCTGCCTACAACGCGGGCCCCGGTGCCGTGCAGAACGCGAAGGGCGTCCCGCCGTTCACGGAGACCCAGCAGTACATCGAGAAGATCCTGAACACCGGGCAGAACGAGTTCACGACCGACTGTGCCGCCCCGGCCGGGGGAGTGGCGTGGGACGGGGACCTCGGAGACGGCGAGTGGACGACCCCCTTGCCGGGCGGCGTGTTTACCTCCGGCTACGGGCACCGGGACATTGCGGGCCTTCCCGCCTGGGCGCAGGAACACGTCGGCGTCGACATCTCGACCCCGGGTGCCGGCTACGGCGACGGTGGCCAGGTCATCGCCCCGACCAAGATCCAGGTCACAAGCTTCCTGCCCGTTGACGGCTGCGTCATCGCCAAGGTCATCGAAGAAGGAGAACCGGCGTTCAAGTTCGGCTTCTGCCACCTGAACCGCTACGACGTGCAAATGGGTGACGTTCTGGAACGCGGGGACATCGTCGGCATCGAGGGCAACAGGGCCGGTCTCGGCCGCGTGGCCACGCACCTGCACTTCGAGATTTACAGTCCTGAATCCCCGGACGCGGCCTACCCCTATAACAACTTCAACCTCGACCCCGAGCCGATCCTGAAAGAGAAAGGAGCGTGGGTGCAATGACCCACCGCTCACGCGCACACCTGTACCGCACAGCAGCTCTCGCGGTCTCGATGGTTGCCCTGACTAGCTGCGGCGTTGATGCTCCGGCAGCTGAGGACGACGTCGCGCCTATCTCCGCGCCGACGACCATCTCCGAAGGCTCCTCCACCTCCGCTGCGGCCGAGGCGGTCCTGGGTGGTGACACGTTTGTATCCCCGGAGGACGCTGACCGTTCCGACGTCGAGTCGACCGCCCGGGTCGCTGCCCTGATCCTGCACTCCTGGGACACGACGGTGGACCGCACGGAGACGGCGGCCGCGGTCCGCGCGAAGCCGTTGATGAGCGAGGCGTGGGCAGCGAACCAGATCGAACCGGAACGGAACGCGAGCAACGGTGACTGGCTGGAACCAGCCGAACACCGCGCCTACAGCGTTCCCCGGGCGGTTCCCGCGATCGGTGACGCCGCGCAGGACGTCGCCCCGGACAAGGCGATACGGGTCCTCGACGTGACCTGGCGATGGGTCGCCCGGGACGAGACACTACTCGAGGGCACCGGCCAGCGGCAGGTGACTCTCTACCTCGAGAAGGTGGACGGCCGGTGGGACGTCGTCGGGCACCAGACCCGGGACCTGACCGCAGCGGTTGGGGGTCAGCCATGAGCCACGCCGTGCACCCTTGGCCGGTGATCGTCCTGACCATCGGTGAGGGCGAAATCGTCGCCGACGCCAACGGTGACGTGCTTACCTACCCGGTGCTCGAGGACGCATCCCCTGCCGACGTCGCGGCCGACGCCGCGTCGGAAGCATGCCGCCGCCTGGGCTTGAAAGCCTGCCGAGTGCAGGGCCACACCGAGGACGGTGAGGTGTACGAGATGATCGTCGACACCGAGTTCGGCACCCTCGAGGAGCGTTCCACCGATCCCGCCACTACGCTCACCAGCGGTAATGGAACCGTCCACGGACAGACCAGTGCCCGCAGGAGCGGGCGTCTTGGACGTCGCCGGACCTCGAGCGGAGCGACCGCCGCCCGTGGTGGCGTGCGGCGTCCGCAGGCACGCCGCCGGAAACTGATGATGTGGGGCAGCGCCGGAGTCTTCGTCGTGACCGTCGGGGTGTGCGGGGTCTACGTCCTGCAGGATCCCCAAGCGACACCTGCCGCCGCCATCTACACGCCGCCCCCGGCGCAGCTCCCGGTCCCGGCTCCTGCCGGGTGGGACACCTACGCGACGTGGACTGCGCCAATGCAGTCCTCCACGGTCCGAGCGATCCTGGATCCCTCTGGTCACCCGGTGAGTGTGGACGGTTCGACCCTGACCGCACACGACCCGGAAACGGGGGTGGAGCGGTGGACCCGCACGGCACCGTTCACCGTCAGCCAGGTGGCCTTGTTCACTCTCGACGGGAAGTCCCGGGTCGCAGCGTCGACCGCGCGTGAGCTGGTCATGTTCGGGGACGGGCCTGATCCAATCCGCGTCGACGTCCCGCAGAACGGCACGATCGTTCTCGACGGGGGTACAGCGCCCCGGGTGGACCTTCCGACCAAGCAGACTCTGATCGTCGCCGCTGACGGTAGCACCGTGTCCCGGGTGGTCCCCGCGGCCGCCGAACCGATCGAAGCCCTCGGCGCGGACCTGGTGACCGCGGACCTGCAAGCCGGCCGAATCTGGCGGATCACCACGGACTCTGCCGCCCTGCCCTCCCCGGCAACACTGCCGTCCCCGGCAGAGGGTGCGGAACTGATAAGCGTCCTCGGATCCATCGACGGTCGCGTGGTGGCCGCATGGAAGAACAGTGACGGGGCAAGCGGCGGGGCAAGTGATGGGGTGAGCATCGGTTTCTACGACCTCGGGACGCCCCGGATGCCACTGAGGTGACGCAGGCCGGACTCGTGACTCTCGAGGGCGGGGACGTCTCAGCCTCCGGGCTCCAGCTGGACCGTGAGAACGCTCTGATGCTGGCCGGGTCCGTCCTCATCGACGTCTCCTCCATGGAAGCTCACCGGTTATCCGGCGCAGGCAAGCTCTCGGCCGGATACGCCTGGATCAACACCGACGGCGAACAGTCGCGCATCAATCCCCAGGGCGAGGTCGAGGACACCACCGATTCCCTACAGGCGTCCGTCCCGGACCTCATCACGGCGGACGGAAAGGCCATCACCCGTGCCACTGGATCACCCACCGGAGACTCACCGAACTCCCTGTACGCGCTGGCGGACACCGGACCCCGGCCCACAGCCTCACCAACGTCAACCATCGCGCCGACTCCTGCGGCGACAAATACCCCTGATCCTGCCTCCACTTCCGCCGTTTCCCCGAAGGAGAACCCCTGATGAGAATGACCGCTGTGATCGACCAGACCGGAGCCCTCGACCTGGACGTGGAAGGACACAAGACCCACGCGGATTACTCCACGGTGATGGAAGCGCGGCGCTCAGTGATGACGACCGCGACTGGCCTTGCCGCAGACGCGACTACCAGCGTTGAACTCCACATCGAGGACCCGGCCGGGGCTCGGACGGTTCTCGTGCAGGCCGATGGAGCCGTTATCGAGCAGGCCGCCACCACAACGCCGAATGAGCAGCAAACCCTCACGACCGAGGCAGCACCGGCAGCGCCGGCTATGTCGTCGGCGCCGGCTGAGCCGACACCAGCACCTGCTCCTGCGGCACCTCTTCGGGCATCCCGGCGAGAGTCCACGGTGGCCCCGGCACCCACCGAGCCGGTGACGGAATCCCCTGCACCGAAGACAGCGGTGGCGGTCCTTGAACCGGATACGGACACTGAGGCGGACACGGCGCAGGCTCCTGCGGACGTCGTGGAGCAGGCACCAGTGACAGCAGCGGTGGCAGCACCGGCCGAGCAGGATGAGGTCACGACTGTGGAGGTCCTGCCGACGCGCCGGTCCTCGATGCCATCGTTCGTGGACAGACCCGATGCGGCGTCTCCGGCGCAGCTCGGGATGCGTGGACTGCTGAACCACTTCGGGATGAAAATCGCTCCGTCCGCCGATGAGCTGGCGCAGCGGGAAGACGAGAAAGCCGTCTCTCAGCACTGGGAGGGACCGCGGACGATCACGGTCCTGAACCCCAAGGGCGGCGCAGGCAAGACCCCGACGGTCATCTGCCTGTCGGCGGTGTTCGCCCGTATGGGCGGGTCCGGCGTTTTGGCGTGGGACAACAACAACTCGCTGGGCTCGCTGGGGTGGCGGACCTACGATGCCGGCCACGAAGCAACGGTGGTCGACCTCCTCGGGCAGACGGACTATTTCATGACCGCCGGTGCCCGGGCGGGAGACCTTGCGTCCTACGTTCACCACCAGCCCTCCGACCAGTACGACGTGCTCCGCTCTGATGACCGTTCCGGCGCCAAGGCCCGTCATGAGGTCACCGGCGCCGAGGTTCACCGCCTGTACGCGGTGGCCGCGAAGTATTACCGACTGATCGTCAAGGACTCCGGCAACACCGAGCGCGGCGACAACTGGGAAGCGATGATCAGCCACACCGATCAGGTGGTGATCCCGGTGAAGTCAGTCGATGACGCAGCCGAGGGTGCGTCGAGGATTCTCAGCGCACTACGGGCCGGGGACGAGCACGCGCAGTCCCTCGCGGACCGCGCCGTTGTGATCGTGCTGGGCTGCACTCCGGCGCATGGCAAGGCAAAACTGGACGCGCTGGCTGAGTCCTTCCGGCCGTTCGTGAAGGCTGTCGCCACGGTGCCCTATGACCCGTCCCTGGTCGAGGGCCGTATCCGGTTCTCCTCGATGCTCCCGCGGACCCGGCGTGCCTGGCTCCGTGCTGCCGCTCTGATCGCGGGGGAGCTGTGAGCGTGACGACCAAGGGCAACCCGTTCATCACTGAACCGGAAGTAGCACCGGCAGAGGACCCGATTGACGATGACCCGATCCTGGGGCACCGTGAGTCGCTGCGCGGTCCGCAGAACATTCAGCAGACCCTGGCCGAGGAACCGGTGAAGGAAACCGAACCTGCCGCATCAGTCACGGTGACCACGGCGACGTTGTGGCTGGTTGGTGCCTCCGGTGGAGTCGGGACCACCACCCTTGCGGGCATGTGCTCGGACAACGTCGTGGACGAGTCCGATCAGCGCCCGACGTGGGCGGGGCGGGCCTTGCTGGTGTGTTCGACCAGCGGATCCTCTCTCGAGGCGGCGCAGCAGCTCGCCCGTAAATCGGCGTCTGGGCAGCTCGCTTACGAGCTGGTCGGCCTGGTTATCGTCCACGACCGGCCAAAAAACCGGCTGACGAAGCCGACCCTGGACTTCGCGCGCGGTGTCGCCCGCATGTTCCCGGTCGCCATGACCCTCCCTTATGAGGCGTCCTGGCGTGAAGTCGGCGCAACCCCACAAGCTTCCGGCACTCGGCTCAAGAGCGTGCTTCGGAAAATCGAAAAGATCGCCCACACCGGGCACTGAGAGAAGGAAAACACTATGTTCGGAAACACACTGGCAGCACACACCATCACCACCATCAACGCCTTCACTCCCTCCACGGAGGGAGTGATCACGGCGCAGCAGTACACCCCGACGCAGCCTCCCGGCACCGAAGGTCTCACCACGGTCATGGGATGGATCCTCTGGGGCGCCACCGCGTTGCTGTTTGTCTACTTCATCTTCGGTCTGGTACAGGCTGGTAAAGCACGCCGCAACGGGGAGTCGGTCGAGGCACCGCTCTGGCCGATGATCGGAGCACTCCTGATCGGCTCGTCCGGGGCGATCTGGGCCGCTGTCACCGCCGCCTGATTGAGCCCTGATCACTTCACTTCCCTCAAGACAAGGACAGACGATGAGCACACAGGACACTACCGACCGACCCACCGGCCGACCCGCATGGTTCGGTGCTGCTGTCATGCTTCTGATCCTCGTAGTGGTGGGCCTCGCGGCCTGGGGCATACGAACCTTCTTCTTCGATAACAACGCTGATGACTCTGCCGCACCGACGAGCCCGACCAGTCAGGCTCCCGGTGCGGCGGAGCCCACATCTTCCACCACACAAGGATCCGCCGTGGTGGAGGCTGATACCGCGTGGGACTGCCAGGCGGACCTCAGCGATGACGACACCTCCGTCGCGGATTCCGCTCCTGTAGTTGAAGAGTGGGTAACCGCCGGCTACAACGTCGTCCCGTTCTCGGAGTTCGGAGGCTGCCAGAAACAGCCTTCAACCCTCCGGGTCGGATACTCACACACCGAAGCCGGCGCTTTGATGGCAGCGGCCACCTACTCGGTAGCTCTCGACCCATCCGTGAGCGAAGAAGCCACACAGGACCTCGAGGCGGCCGTAGCCGCAGGAACAAACCGCGACCTGCTGGGAGAGCGCGCGCAGCGCATCCGTGACGGGCTAGAACAAGGCTCCGATGGTTCGGCAACAGCTCGATTGACGCTCCTTGGCTACATCCAGAACAGCTATCGGGAAGACGCTGCTTCCTATCAGCTCATCTATTCCACGACAGATGCGAGCGGACTGGAACAAACTCTCGCAGCGCAGGTGGACGTGGTGTGGGAGGCCGGGGATTGGAAGCTTGACCCAGCCTCGGGAACTGAGTTCATCACCGGCGGCCAGCACCAAGGACAGCCGTACATCGCCTGGGGGCCACGGAGCTGATGGAGTGGGCCGAAAACATACTGTCGACCGCCGCCGGGAACGCGATTGAGAAGCTCATTACTTTTCTCGCAGGGTGGGTAGTCCAGATATTGACGGAGATACTGAACTTCGTCGGGACGTGGTGGTTGAAGATCGGGGCGCCTTCAATGGGGGAGGGCTCCGCGACTGAGCGGATTCAGACGTCGACGGTGCTTTTCGTCGGTGTGGCCGGTGTCTTCGGTACTGCCTTCGCGCTGATCAAGATCGCCCGCGATCAGGACCGCAACTCGGCGGAGAACCTGGTGATGGGAATGGTCCGCACCATTCTGACAACGGCGATCGCGGTCCCCATGGTGGCGCTGCTGTTCGCTGCGACTGATGAGCTCGCACCGTGGTTGGTCACAACCATCTCCGGGTCCGCGCAGGAGGACGGACTTGGGCAAGCTATGGGGCTGGACGCTATCGCGGGCGGGACGATGACGATGCAACTCGCCGGCATCATCTTGTTCATCATTCCTTTGGCCCTGTTGGGGGCGATCCTGAACGCGCTGATCGTCATTTTCTCCTACGGCATGGCGATCGCCCTGTGCGGTGTCCTACCGATTTTCGCCGCTGCCTCGCAAACCGAGCGCGGCCGGAAGTCCTTCGACAAGGCTGTGGCATGGCTCGCTGCCGTGGTGCTGTTCAAACCTGCTGCGGCGATTCTCTACGGGGCTGGACTCGCGTTGCTCAGAGGTATCGAGGGCACGGCCGAGAACGAGCTGGGGAACACGATGATCAGCCTGATCACTGGCCTCGTCGTGATCCTCAGCGCCTCCGTTGCGATGCCTGCCCTGGCGAAGGTCCTCGTTCCGGCGATCAGCGCTGGACCGCAGGGGATGGGCGCGTCAGGGCTCGCGATGCTCGGTGGAGCACTCGCGCTCGGTGCGGTCACTGCTGGCGTCGGGGCGGCGGGCATGGCCGCGGCCGGGAGCGCAGGAGGCGCTGGGACCGCAGGCACCGCAGCGGCAACCGACGCGGCGGGCACTGCCGGAACGGCGGGAGCCGCTAGTGCTGACGGGACGAGCGGCACACCTGCCCTGACCGGAGGCACTGGTTTTGGTGGTGGACCTGGTGGTGCTGGTCCCGGCGGCGGTGACGGAGTCAGCGGTGGTGCTGCCTCGAGCGGTGGGGCCGGAGCTGATGGTGGTGCTGGTTCTGGTGGCGGCACTGGTGGATCCGGAAGTGCTGGTGATTCTGGTGGTTTCACTGGTGGACCGACGGGTGCAGAGCAGCAAGCTCAGCGATCCGGCGCACCGGGGGCCACGGAGACCGGAGCGGACAGCAACAACAGTGGAGGAGCTGGTGGAGGTGCTGGTGCCGAGTCTGGTGGTGGCGCAGGCGGACCGACAGGTGCGGAGCGGCAGACAGCTAGCTCGGGGGCACCTGCTCAGACGGAGGGACGCACTGGGCCCGGTTCAGGTGATGGAGGGCCCAACGGGTCAGGGGGCGGTCCAGCGGGCGCTGAGCCGTCATCTGGGTCAAATGCTCCTTCGACGGGGTCTGCCGTGCCGGATGGTGACGCCGGTGGCGGACCACAGGCACCTACGGGTGCGAACAGCGAGTCTCCGACGGCACAGGGGTACCGGGATGGAGCCCCTGGTGGGGCGGAGAAGTCGGCAGAGAGATCGTTGCTTGCCCAACAGCGCATCGAGTTCGCATTGCGGGACGCGGCAAAGGACATGGAACGCGGGATGGAAAGCGGGAATGACGTATGAGCACTGAGCAGCAGATTGTCCGGCAGTACGGCAACATCGCCGAGGACAAGACGGCGGGGTTAATGGGGTTCACCATGGCCTCGACCGCTGTCCTGGGTGTCGGAGCGGTGGGCGTATTCATCGCGATCATGATGTCGCAGATCTGGGTGGCGATCGGGCTCGCCGTTCTCGCGTTAGCCGTGGCCGCGGTGCTCGGGTCGAAGGATCGGTACGGCCGTTCTAAGCCGGAGCGGTGGATTGCCCGCAGCATGCACACCAAGGGCAAGAAAGCAGGAGCCACTACCTACAAGGCAGGGCCGGTGTCGCAGATCCCGGACGGTTCGTTCCGCGCTCCGGGCCTGCTGGCCGCGGCGGAGCTGATCGACTTTCAGGACCTTTTCGGCAAGGAGGGCGTCATGCTGTGGCACCCACGGTTGAAAACCGGAACTGTGTTCTTCTCCACCAACTCCTCCGGTCTGGGGTTGCTCGATCAGGACCGGGTGAACCGCCTGGTCGGTTCGTGGGCGGCCTTCCAGCGTGACGCCGGATCGAACGCCCGGGTCGAGCAGATCGCAGTGACCACCCAGTCGACCACCGACCCCGGCGAACGTCTCCCGGACGCGGTGGCCGTGGCACGGCAGCAGGCAGGGAACCACGAGGTTCCGTCCTTCGCCCGGCAGGTCATGGACGACGTAGTGCACAACCTCAACCACAATGTCCCCAAGCTCGAGCAGTGGGTATCGCTGACGTTCAGCGGCAAGGCCAGTGACCAGGGCCGGGCGCCGGAGCGCACCGCCGACGAGCTGGTGTCCGACGTGAAGTCCCTACTGCAAGGGTTCATCGAGGAGTTGGAGTCCGCGGGTGCGGGCAGTGTGGCGCTGATGAAGGCCACGGACCTGACGGATCAGACCTATGTGGCGTACAACCCACTGGGCGCGGCAGCGGTGGAACGGGCCCGTCTGACCGGTACCGGCACGGGATTGACGTGGCATGAGGTCGGTCCGGCCTCAGCACGGACGGTCGGGTTTCCGGGTCGGTACGAGCACGCCGGTGTCGTGTCGAAGTCCTGGCAGATGTTCCGGCCGCCGGCCGGAACGTTCCGGGAGAACGCGCTGGTGGCGCTGTTGAGCCCGGATTCGAGCATGGTGCAGAAGCGGGTCACCGTGTTCTACCGGCCGCAGCCGCCGGAGAAGTCAGCGGTGCAGGTTCAGGAAGCGTTGACCAACGCGCAGTTCGCCACGAACCAGAAGGGCCGACGTCCGACCAGCTCGCAGATCATCGCCCTCGAGAAGGCGCGCAAAGCTGAGCGGGAGCAGGCCGAGGGCGCAGCCCTGGTGCGGTTCGCGATCGGGATCACCGCAACCGTCCACACCCCGGAGCAGCTGCCTCAGGTGGAGGCGTCCATCATGCGCAACGCGTCGAGCGGGATCCAGATGCGGGTGCGTGGGTGTGATTACAACGACGATGCGGCGTTCGCGTTCAACCTCGGCTTGGGCCTCATCCCAGAAAACGTCGCCACCATTTCCGCCAGCGTGAGAAAGGCCCTCTAAATGTCTGTCTTCGATCAGCTGGTCGACAAGGTCAGCGACAAGTTCTTCGGCAAATCCGTGGCGGCGACGACGGCGGCCGCCGCGTCCTTCCCGCAGCTCACCGACAAGGGCATCAAGGTGCACGACGGCGGGATGGTGACGTGGGTGGAACCGCCCCCGGAATTCACGGCCACCTCGAACCAGACCGCGGGCCTGTGGCCGTTCTGCGTCGGCACGTCCTCGCCTCTGGTGGGGGCGATCCTCGGCCGGAACCTCCTGAACGGGTCCGTGGTGTGCGGGGATCCGATCAGTCTGTTCCTTCGCGGGATCATCTCTTCCCCGTCCGGGTTCATCCTCGGCCTGAACGGTCGGGGGAAGTCCTCGGTCGCTGTCCGCATGGCGTTGGCCCTGATTGATCAGGGATTCCTGATCCTGGTGGCAGGGGACCTCAAACCTGACTTCGCCGGCGTCGTGAAGGAAACTAATGGCCAGATCATCCGCGTGGCCCCCGGTGTCGGGGCGATCAATCCGTTGGACGCCGGGCCACTCTGGAACAGGCTCGGAGGTCTGGAAGCTCCCGTGCAGCGGCAGATGCGCGCCGAGATTCACAGCCGCCGCCTGATGACCCTCACCGGGCTCATCGAACTCGTGTTCAAGGAGCCCCTGGACGCGAAGAAGCAGGAGCAAACCGTCCTGTCCATGGCGATCGCCATGGCAGCAGAAAAGGCAGAAGCTGATGGCCGGCAACCTTTGGTCGGCGACGTCGTCGACGTCATCAAAGCAGGCCCACCGCAGATCCAGTCGGCGCTGCTCATCGAGGAGTCCACGGAGTACCTGCCTCAGGTCAAGAATCTCCTGGCGGGCCTGAACGCGCTCGGCGAGCACGGCCCGTTCGGGGATGTGTTCTGCCAGCCGACGACCGAAGAAATGCTCATGGACAAGTCGGTGGACTTCGACATCTCGATGATCGACGAGTCCCAGCTGATGCTGCGGGCTGCGGTACAGACGGTGTGCTGGTCCTACGGCCAGGCGGGTGTCTCGGCGGCGAAGACCATGGCTGACGCCGGGCTGATGGAGGAACGCCATCACCTGATGATCATGGACGAGTTGTGGCAGTCGCTGCGGGCCAGCGAGCTGCTGGTCCACCAGATCGACGCCCTGACCCGCCTGAACAGGACCAAGGGACTGGGTCAGCTGATGATCACGCACTCCATGAAGGACCTGCTGCTCTCCACGGACGAGCTGACGAAGATCGCCACCGGCTTCGTGGAGCGCTCCTCCGTGAAGATCCTCGGCGGGCTCGCGCAGAACGAGATGAGCCTCATCGAAACGGTGTTCCCGGTCTCCGAGCGGGAGAAAGCCCTGCTGGTCGGATGGTCGGCGGAAGGGTCGATGAACCCGAACACCGGTCAAGTATCGCCTCCGCCCGGGCGGGGCCGGTTCATGCTGAAAACAGGGGACGAGCCCGGTGTGCCGTTCCGGGTGAACCTCACTGCCGGGGAGCACCGCGCCCACGACACCAACAAGGCATGGGCTGCTGCGCAGGAGAAGGTGAACCGATGAACGATCAAGAGAACGGTTCGGCTGCCACAGTCATCGCGGTCATGGGTGCGATCGCTCTCGCGGTTGGCCTGATCCACCTCGGGGCAGTTCTGACCCCCGTGCCGGTATCCCTGCCGTGGAATCCGATCGCCCTGGGTATTGGCCTGATGCGGGGCACGCCGTGGCCGCCGGCGCCACCTGGTTGCTCGGGGCCGAGGCACTGATGGTCATCGTGGCGCTGGGTTGGTGGGGGACTCGCACCCCCTCGAGGACCAGTAGCGCCGCGCGTCGAATGAGTCCGGGCGGGAAAATGCGTCCGGCCATGGAGGAAGCCCGATTGACCGAGGCTGCACGCCTCCACCCTGACGCTGATGGGATCGGCCCGGGCCTGACCATCGGGTACACCGGGGACACCGGTACGAAGGCCGTCATCCAGGGGTGGCGCGAGTGCTCCGCACACGTATGGGGGACGGGTAGGGGTAAGACGACGACTCAAGTTGTCCGGCATGCCACCGAAGCGCCTGGCCCGTACGTGATGACCAGCAACAAGGTTGACGGCGTCGCCGAAGTGATCGCCGCCCGGTCCGAGACCGGAACGGTGTGGTTGTTCGACCCGCAGCGAATCTGGCGGGACAGCCACCGGCCCGCCATGATCTTCAACCCAATCACCTGTGTCACCGATACGGTGAGCGCAGGCGAGGTCGCGTCAATCTTCGAGACGTCCTCGTCTCCCAGTGCGGGATCGGGTCGAGGGGACGCCCAGTTCGACTCGCAGGGACGCGACTTCCTCGCCTGGTGCCTCCTCGCCGCCGCTAAAGGTGATGGCACGATGAGGGACGTCCTGCAGTGGGTGGCCAGTGCTGATTTCGTAGAGCCGGCGGGCCTGCTCGAACAGGCCGGGCATGCAGGTCCGGCATCAGCGTTGAAAGGCATGGGGGACCAGCCGGAGGACACCCGTGGGTCCGTGGCGGCCAGCGCGCAGCGCATGGCCTCGGCCCTCGTCCACGACGAACTCGTGGCATGGTCGACGCCGACGCCGGGGGTTCCGATGTTTGACCCGGCCCGGTTCGTCACCGGGAAGGACACGTTGATCCTGCTCTCACAGGACGGCGCCGGTTCCGGGGCTGCATTCGTATCCACCCTCGTGTACGCGGTGTTCACGGCCGCGCAGCAAGCCGCCCGCCGCGCCGGTGGACGCCTGCCGGTGCCGCTGGTGGCCGACCTGGACGAGGTCGGAAACGTCGTCAAACTCAGGCAGCTCCCCGAGTGGTACTCCTACTTCGGATCCATGGGCATTGTCGTCAGCGCGTACTTCCAGACACGCGGGCAAGGGATGGCCATGCTCGAGCGCACCGGCTGGGACACGCTCTGGTCCGCGGCCGCGATCAAGGTCTACGGCGGCGGGTCCGACGACGACGCGTTCCTCGGCTCGCTGTCCAAGGTCATCGGTCAGTACGACGCGAAAGTCCGCAGCAGCTCGACGTCGAAGAACGGGTCCTCCCGGTCTGTGCAGACGCAGCGGCGCGACATCATGTCCGTCTCCCAGCTCTCCGAACTTCCGGCTAACCGGGCGTGGGTGAAGACCTCCAACGGGGGTGGAACCATCGTGCGCACTGTCCCTTGGTTCCGCGACAAGGTGATTACCGACCGAATCGGTTCCACGGTCGAACGCATTAAGGCAGGGCAAACCTCGTGAGTGACGAGTTGAAAACCGGAGAAGACTCCGGCCGGGAAGCTGAGGCGGTTACTCCTGCTGATCTCGTCGAGTGGGTGGAACACATCGTCTCCAGACTGGAGTCTGTAGATCGCTCGAGTGGGCAGCACTGGTGCTCCCAGTGGTGGAACCACCCTGAAGCCGTCGACCGTCTCCGTGCCCTGCACGAGCGGTGGCTGGAAGCACAGGCAGACGGCGCGATGTCGAATTGGTGGGTTGGTCACTTCGACAGCCATGCAAGCATCCTGTTCGCGAAGCGCGGTCCTTTTGGTGAATGTGGGACTACCCATGTAGCCAAAACCACCCGCAGGATCTTGGCCGCGGAGCAACCTCCAAGCGGATGGTCTTGGTGAGTCGCCTCTAAAGGCCAGCGCTGCAAGCACGGCGTGTTCGCTTTGAGGGGACTAAAACAAGGCTTGTTATACAAGCCTTGTTTTAGTCCCCTTAGTCTTTCTGACGTGCTCTTTCGCATCGCCGATGACCCACCACGCCGACCCGCACATGCGCGTCCTTCTCTACCCTGAGATAGAGCCGTTCTTTGCCTGCGACGGGGAACACTTGGCTCCGAAACCAGTTGTGGCGGAGTACGGTCCGTCCGGCTGGTCTCCCTACGAATGCCTGGACTTCTCTAAGTAGATCGCGTCGGTTCACACCAGACTGCGAACCTCTAACCGATCACGCATTGACCTTGTTGCGTCGTTGAATGAGTGATCGGACTGCTGGGTATGCGGTAAGAGATCCTAGAACGAGCCCGATCTGCATGAGGAAGAAAAAGCTGATGTCGGTGGGGGCGGGCATGAAGTTCCCGAAGTGCATGGCCAGCATCCATCCACCCATGCCAATGTCGAAGGCCAGGACGGTGACGACAGCCGTCAGTAGTGCGATGCCGACTCTTTTGCCTGTCGGGTTGTGCAGGTCTGCCGTGGAGACGAAGAAGTACTCGAAGACGAACAGCAGCCCGATAGCCAGTAGGGCGATGACGATGATGAGTACCCAGAGGTTCGTTCCGGCGATGGTTAGTCCGCTGGCTACAACCAAGGGAACGCCGATGAAGTGCCCTACGGTTGCGGCGGCCCCACCGGGCGTACTGCCGGCGACCGTCCTGCCGTTGAGGTCCTTTTCGGGTTGCGCACGGCGTCCTTCGGGGCCATTGCTGCGGGTTTTGCCCCACCGGTTGTAGGCCCAGACGCCGAACGGCCCGAGGTAGAGGGCCGAGATTGGCCACACCACGTTCATTGCAGCGTTGGGCTGCCGGTGGCCCTTGCCGAAGATGTCGTACAGCACCAGGGCTGCGCTGATGATTCCCAGTGCAACGAAGATCCAAGACACCGGGGTCAACCAGCCCGGTGAAGTCATTTCCATGGACGTCATGTCCATCGCGTCGTCATTCATAGTGGTAGCTGCTTTCTCGTAAGTGTTTTCGTGTTCGCGGGAGTTTCTCGTGAGGTTGGTGCGGGCAGCACTTAAGTGAAGTGCGTTTAGCGGTTCAGGACTGCTAATCGAGCTGTCCGTGCTGTTACTGACGACCGTTTAGCCCTGGGTGGGCGGCGCCATTGAAGGTTACGGAGCGGCAAGAGGTGTGAAGGTTTCTCCGTTGTCGCTGGAGACCTCGATACCTTCGGCGGTGGCAACCCAGATGCGGTGCGTGCCCTCGTTGGTAGGTGCCGCCGCGATAGCGGCGGGTTCTCCCTTGATGGATCCTTGTTGTTGCCAGGTCAGTCCGGCATCAGAGCTTGTATGAACGACGCCCTCAGGGGTGACTCCGACCGCAGTGTTCCCGGCTAACGTCGTAAATACCAGGAGGGGAGCTTCCGGCACTTTCGCCCAGGTCGCGCCGCTGTTTTCGGACCGGTAGAGGCCCTCTTCGGTGGTGGCAAGGACGGTGCCGTCGTCCGCCCCTGCCAGGTTGTAGGCGGGCAGATTGTTAGCGGTGGCAGTCCATTGAAGACCATCAGGGCTTGTGAGAATTTGCCCTTCGTGGCCGATCAGGCCGTCGTTGGTTGCAGCGAGAGAGTGGAAATCAGTTTCGCCTTGGCGGGACAGACCCTTCCAGGTGCGGCCGTCATCGGTGCTTGTGATGAGTCCGACCGGGTCGGGCAGATCAGAGCCCGGTCCTGGATGCCCCGAGGCGTACAAGGTCCCGTCGCTGGTGCTGGTGAATCCCATGAGGTCGATGGTTGGGCCAATTTGCTGGGCGGGGGAGCGGGTGACGTCGAACAGCCCGTCGTGTGTGGCGAGCAGGATGCGATTGGTACCCGGGTCGACGCTCATACCGTGGATATGACCGGAGGGGTAATCGGCGGCAGCGATGGAAGCACCCGCCGTACTGTCAGGAGTTGAGCTGGATGTGGGGGAGGTGCAGGCGCTGAGCGCCAGGGCGGTAATACTCGTCGCAGCGATGAGGGCAGGGCGAAACATATGCACGAGATCTTCCTAAGAGTGCTGATCGAAGCAGCAGGGAGGGCCGCGCCCGACGGGGAGCGGCGGATAAGTGATCAGCGAGAGCGCGAGGCTAGTCACCCGGTGGGACGAGGGCGTCCCGCGCTGACGCGTGTGGGAGTAGCACAGGCGGCCATACGAGGGGACCGGTCCGCCTGTGCCTGGGATACTGCATGAGCTACAAGGCTGCGAGCAGCTCTTCCATCTCGTCGACCTCAGCCTGCTGGGTACTCACAATCGTTGTGGCCAGCTCGATTGCTTCAGGGTTCTCGCCCTTGTCGATCTCGCTCTGAGCCATACCGATCGCGCCCTCATGGTGGGCTGTCATCGACTCGAGGAATATGCGCGATGCTTCGGTGCCTTCGGCGGACTCGAGTTCGGACATCTGGTCCTCGCTCATCATTCCCTCCATGCTGTCCATGGATCCTGCGTCCGATTCGGAGTCAGATCCCATTCCCGATCCCATGTCGCCCATGTCGTGGCCTTCGGAGCCGCCTTCGGGCTCCATGGGCTCATCCCAGGCCTCGAGCCAACCGGTCATGGTCTCGATCTCGGGTCCTTGGGCGTCCTTGATCTTCGTCGCGAGGTCCGTGATCTCAGGGCTGATGCCGTCCTTGGCGAGCATCATGTCGCTCATCTCCACGGCCTGCTTGTGGTGAGGAATCATCATCTGCGCGAACATGACGTCCGCGTCGTTGTGCTCCTCAGACACAGCATCCGAACTGGTGCTCGTCGACGCGTCAGCGGACGGGGTCGCCTCAGCGGCTGCACTTGAGGCAGGGGCTGCAGCTTCAGTGCTGGTGGTGTCAGTGGTCGTATTACTGGTGGTGCTGCCGGAGTCGGTGCCGCAGGCGGAGAGTGTGAGGGCCGTTGCGAGACTCAGGGCGGCGATGGACAGGTAACGCTTCATATCAGTCAGATCCTTCAAAGCTCAGGTGGGTGTGCTGTCAGTCGCTTCCGCCCAGACGAAGTGAGGGGCGGGCAGCAAGTGCCGGCTGTGCCGTCGATTCATATGGATATGTCGAGGGCATGCGGGGCATGCGAGAAAACTGGCCCTGCCACCGGTTGTGGTGGGTGTGGGCCGCGGATTTTAGGTGCGACTGATGCAGAGGTGAGTCAGTGAAGGTGTGGGAGCTGGTCGGGATGCCCAGTGGGTTAGTGGTGGTCCGCGCCGAATCAGCGAGGACAGCAGGGCGCGTCCTGTTGGGGTGAGGAGCCAGGCGATGCCCACGAGCACTATTGCCAGGACGCACATACTCAATGCCATTTCGTCCGCGCAGCTCTCGCCGCATCCCATCGACGCCCCGGGATCGGATGGATCCGCGACTATGGAGGTCATCACGGTCGACATCTGTGCAATAAGACCGGTATGAGCCTGATCGGGTGAGGTCGTTGCATTGGATGAAGCGGTGTCATCAGCGGTGGTTGCTGTGAAGGCGGGATGCGCGTCGGTGGAGCTCATCGTCGTTGAGGCGGCACTGTGGTGAGCTGTGGACCCAGGTCCGCCCATCCAGACATGCATGGCGAGGATCCCGACGATCACAGCGGTCAAACCGACGAACGAAAGCAAGGCGGGAAGTGACCTGGTCAGCGCCGTGGGTAGCAGCGCGCGAACATGCTGTGCTGTTCTGACTCTCATCATTCTCACCGTCCTTCCCGTACCATTCCTGCCATTTCGATGACCGATTCTCGGCGTTGGCTTCCGCACCTCTTCGTAGTACCCAGCGTAACCAGGTGCCTACTGGGGTGCCGAACTTGATCAACGAACAGGACGTCGATCAGGTTCGGTACCCGTTGGAGTAGCCCAATTTGTGGTGGCGGTCCTAGTCGGTGCTGATCCGTTCCGGGCTGAGATTAATCCGGCGTAGCAGCTGGGCGTTCAGGGCGACGACGATCGTCGACACACTCATCAGGACCGCCCCGGCGGCAGGGGAGAGCAGGATCCCCGCGAACGCCAGCACCCCTGCAGCCAAGGGAACGGCCAGCACGTTGTACCCGGTGGCCCAGATCAGATTCTGGATCATCTTGCGGTAGCTCGCCCGGGACAAATCGATCAACGCCAGCACCGATCGAGGGTCATTCCCAGCGAGGACGACACCGGCTGATTCCATGGCAACGTCCGTTCCCGCTCCGATCGCGATGCCGACCTCGGCCCGGGCGAGGGCGGGGGCGTCGTTCACGCCGTCACCGACCATCGCGACTTTCAGGCCGCGGGATTGCAGCTCGGTGACCTTGGAGTCCTTGTCCTGCGGCAGGACGTCGGCGAACACCTCGTCGATGCCGAGCTCCCTACCGACGACGTCGGCGACCTGGCGTGCGTCTCCGGTGATCATCGCGACCTTCACCCCGCGGGCCTGCAGGGCCTTCACGGCTGCCCGGGATTCCTCCCGCACCTTGTCCTCGAGCCGGACCGCGCCGATCACTTCGCTGTCGCGGATGACGTGCAGCACGGACGCACCACGGCCCACCCATTCCTGCACCGTGCCAGCGATGTCGGCAGGGGTGGTGAGTCCGAGTTCGGCGAGCATGTTCGGCCCGCCGACTGCGACCTCGTGGCCGTTGACGGTTGCCCGGACACCGCGTCCGGTCATGGAGCTGAACCCGGTCCCCGTGTAGGAGAGGCTCGTCGCCGCGGGGTTGGTTCGTGCGGCAGTGACGATGGCTCGGGCGACCGGGTGCTCACTATCGGCTTCCGCTGCACCAGCCAGAGCCAGGAGCTCAACCTCGCTGACACCGGTGATGGTAGTTGTTGCGGTGACTGCGTGCTTGCCTTCGGTGAGGGTGCCGGTCTTGTCGAAGAGGACGACGTCGACGGTGCGCATCCTCTCCAGGGCGATGCGGTTCTTGATCAGCACCCCGGCCTTCGCTGCCCGTTCGGTGGAGATCGCGATGACCAAGGGGATGGCCAATCCCAGGGCGTGGGGGCAGGCGATCACCAGGACCGTGACGGTGCGGATCACCGCATCGTCCGGGCTTCCAAGGACCATCCAGGCGATGAAGGTCAGGATGCCGGCGCCGAGCGCGAAGTAGAACAGCAGGGCTGCGGCCCGGTCTGCGAGGGCTTGGGCCCTCGAGGAGGAAGCTTGTGCTTCGGCGACCAGTCGCTGGATTCCCGCGAGGGTGGTGTCCGCGCCGACCGCCGTGACCTGTACTCTCACTGCGTTGTCGGTGGCTACGGTCCCGGCGACGACTGTCTCGCCGATCGTGCGGGACACGGTGCGGGACTCTCCGGTGATCATCGCCTCGTCGAACTCAGCTACCCCGTCGATGATTTGCCCGTCCGCGGGCACCCGGGCGCCGGAGCGAACGAGGACGACGTCCCCGGCGGCCAGCGAGCTCACCGGCACGGTCTCAACTCCCGTGTCGGTGACCTTGTCGGCTTCGTCGGGCAGCAGTGCGGCCAGGGCGTCGAGGGCCCCGGCGGCGGAGCCAAGGGCTCGCATTTCCATCCAGTGCCCGAGCAGCATGATGACCACCAACAGGGCGAGCTCCCACCAGAAGTCCAGGTCGAACTCGCCAATCCGCAGCGTGGTGACCCAGGAGGCGATGAACGCGACGCTGATCGCCATCGCGATCAGCAGCATCATGCCCGGCTGCCGGGACTTTAGTTCCGTCACCCCGCCTTTGAGGAACGGGGCTCCGCCGTAGACGAAGATGACCGTACCCAGGATCGGGGCGATCCATCTCGAGCCCGGGAACTCTGGCGGCATGTACCCGAAGAGCATCGTGAACATGGGACTGAACGCGACCACGGGAATCGCGAGGATCAGGCTGAGCCAGAACTTGTTCTTGAACATCGCCGTGGAATGCCCGGCATGCTCCCCATGGGAGTGGACCTGATGATCCTCATCTGCGGTCCCGCCGGAGTGTCCCGCGTGGCCGGTGTGGCCCGCCTTATCCGTGTGACCGGTGGGATGTTGTGTTTCGGCGAGAGCGGAGTGGGCGTCTGCCTGGGGCATGGCCTGGCCGTGGGTGGTGTGGGCATCGTCGCTGCCGTTGGCTGCAGCCTCTGTGACGGTGGGCGTGCTGGTGGGACCGGGGGATCCCTGGTGGTGATTGTGGTGTTCGTTGTTCGTCATGATCAAGCCCTTCCAGGGCACCTGAGAGCAGGTATGTTCTGGTCCCTGCAGCGCTCCTGCATCAAGCGCTGCAGGGCTTAGCTGGACGCCAGCTGGTATCCGGCGTCGCTGATCGTTGAGGCGACAAGCCCGGCGTCGAGGGGTGTGGCGCTGGTGACGTGCAGGGTGGAAGTGCCTCCGGCGACGAGATCGACGCGTGCCTCACGGACCCCGGTGATTTTCCCGACGGCCCCGCTGACCCTGGAGGCGCAGGAGCCGCACGTCAGGCCAAGAACCGGGAACGCCGCGGACACGTCGTCGGACGTGGTGGGAGCAGCCGGCGCTACAGCTTCCTGAGGGGCGCAGCAGGAACACCCAGAGGCGTTCTTCTCCGTAACGGGAAGCAAAACAGTGGACGAAGCAGTGGACGAAGTGGACGAAGTGGTCGATGGAGCAGATGTGCCGCACATGGGAACCTCCAAGGGAACATGCGAATACGTGAGGGGAACCGAAGCGTTGTAGGAGGTCACGATCAGTGAACCCGCCTCGACACCACACCAGTTCCGGCTGTCATTCCGGGCGCTTTCCAGGAGAGCCCGACAGCAATGAAATTATACCCCCCGGGGGTATATGTCAAGGGGATTCTTCATCGCTCTCACTTCGACGAATTCATGGCCGGTGATGGGGGGCGGGGGCTAGCGTGACACGCGGGGCGCCGGTCTCGGATGTCCCTGGACCTTCAGTAGACCGACGGAAGAGGAGCAGAACAATGACTCACATCACCTCCATGCTCGAGACGTACCCGAAGGATCTTGGTGGCATCGACCGCGAGAAGCTGGCCGAATGCATCGCGGCTTGTTTCGAGTGTGCGCAGACCTGCACGGCGTGTGGGGACGCGTGTCTGAGTGAGGATATGGTCGCCGAACTCACTAGGTGCATCCGCACGAACGCTGACTGCGCAGACATCTGCACCACGACCGGCCGGATCCTCTCCCGGCACACCGGCTACGACGCGAACATCACCCGAGCTGTCCTGCTGGCCTGCGAAGTCGCTTGCAAGGCGTGCGCCGATGAATGTGAACAGCACGCGCAGATGCACGAGCACTGCAGGATCTGCGCCGAAGCATGCCGCCGCTGCGAGACGGCCTGCCGTGAACTCGCCGCTACTCTCAGCTGAGCTCGGTCACCGGTGGCTGCCCCGCGCTCAAGCCTCCAAGGGCCAGCCGCCAAGGAACCGTCGTCGAAAACCCTCGCCCCATCACGTCCGGCACTCGTTCTCGGCGCTCATGTTCAACGCTCGGTGTTCAGCGCTTGAGGAGGCCCGGGTCTAGCGCAGCAGCCTGCTGATCGCCTGGGTTGCTTCCTTGACCTTGGTGTCAACGGCGTCGGAGGATCCGCTTGTCGCGGCTTCGTGTGCTGCGTCGACGACGCAGTGCTGCAGGTGGCTCTCGAGCAATCCGAGGCTGACGGCGTGCATGGCGCTGTTGACCGCGGCGACTTGGGTGAGGATGTCGATGCAGTACTTGTCCTCGTCAACCATGCGGGCGATGCCACGCACCTGGCCCTCGATGCGCTTCAGGCGTCGCAGGTAGGCATCCTTATCCGCTGCGTATCCGTGGGCTGTGTGCTCAGTGATTTTTTGAATCTGGCCCGCACCGGGTCCTGTGGCCTCACCGGCTGTTGCGGAGTCCGCTTCGTGAGATGTTGCAGTGCTGGCATGCGTTCCGGTTGCGGAGCTCACGGTCATTCCCTTTCACCACCAATCGATGTAATCCGGTTGTGCCGGCCGAGATCGTTGGTGCCTTCCCCTGCTGCGCCCATCGCGCAGCAGCTTCCAGTATCGCTGGTCGTTAGGCCCCTGTCCTTATATTGGCGGCGTATTAGCGGCCCTTTGTTGACCGTGGTAACCATCAGGTATTCGGTTTACGGCGTGTTGCAAGGACACGCGCGCGGCGTTACCTGAACGTGACTTTAATACCACCCTGGGGTATTCTCGTCGAATGTTCCCGGCACCCCGCCGAGACCATACTCCCGCGCAGAATGCCGAGCCCTGCCGCTGCATCCGGGAACCGTTCGTACCACCCAGTAGGCAGGGACGGGGGAACCACGTTTCCACCGGGCCACCGCATATATCTGTGCGGTGACCCTCGGGGTTAAGTCGATCCGACAACCTAGGCACGACCTGTACGTTGCGTCCGCGACTGCAGGAATGCACAGGATTGAACGACGGCCGGGTGCACTCCCATCCGAACCCGACAGCTCACCCCGCAGGCATGGGAGAGGCAATCACCATGACACGTACGTCCATTTCGGCGCGCCACCGCGCCGCCGTCACTCACTCCGTCGCCCTCGAAGGCCTGTCGCACTCCGCGAAGACCGGTGCAGTAGCACTGGGTAAGCCGGCCATCATCGCAGCAGCAACCGGTGGCCTCGTCTTCGCCATCGGCGCCCCCGCACAGGCCGGCACCTACACCCAGGAAGCCACCACCGGCACCGTCGCCCAGGTACCCGTCGCCCCCGCAGTCGTTGCAGCTCCTGCTGCAGCAGCAGGCGTCCACACCGTCGTCGCTGGCGACACCCTCGGTGCCATCGCTTCCAAGCACAGCCTGAACCTCAACACGCTCCTGGCTCAGAACGGCCTGTCCTACGCCTCGGTCATCTACCCCGGGCAGCAGATCAACCTCACCGGAAGCGCCAGCGCCGCCGTCAGCCCTGCAGCTGTTCCCGCAGCAGCACCTGCCAGCCAGGTCTTCTACGCAGCACCCGCCCCCGCAGCTGCCGCAGTGGCACCCGCAGCCGCACCGGCCGGCATCCAGCTGGCCTCGGCCACCATCGCTCCGATCGCCCCGGCAGCCCCCGCAGCTCCTGCGGTCCCCGCCAGCGGCGTCGGCGCAGCGCTTGTCGCGTCGGCCTACGGACAGCTCGGCTCCATCCAGGACTGCACCATCCTCGTCGAGCGGGCCCTGCGCTCGATCGGTAAGAATGTCGGTGACCTCGGCCCCACGCAGTTCTACCAGTACGGCTCGGTCGTTTCGTCCCCCGCCCCCGGTGACTTGGTCATCCGCCCCGGCCACATCGCGATCTACGTCGGCAACGGCGAGGTCATCAGCAGCGGTATGAACGGCGCGAACCTCACGATCAAGCACCCGCTGTCGGATCTCGCTGGTTCGTCCTTCGTGCGTGTCGCAGGCTAACTTCGCCCCTTGGTGAAGTGGTTGCCCTCAAGCTGAGATAGCGGTGAGCGCCCTGGACGGGGGTGCTCACCGCTATTTCATTGCCCGCATGTCTCCGCTCTTGGGGGCTGCTGTGGAAGTCGACTGCTGAATATAGTCCTAGACATTGATGAACGAGACCGTGGCGAGACCGTGACGTTGGGATGGTTGTGCATCAGTGAATGATCCATGGGTTAGTGGACCAGTCTGGATACCGGAGGCCCCGCCGTCGTGGGAGACCTACCTGGCGCCGACACTGCAACCCATCCCGCTGATTCCCGGAATCGCCCTGGTCCTGGGTGTGCTGTACTTGGCCGGCGCGATCCGCCTGTGGTCGATGGGGCGTTCCTGGCCTCTGTGGCGGACAGCAATTTTCCTGGCGGGCTGCATCATCATCATGATCACGATGGGGGCAGGCGTCGAAGGCTACGGGCTGCGCATGTTCTCCGTTTTCATGTTCCAGCAGCTGACTCTCATGATGGCCGTTCCCCCGCTTCTGGTCCTCGGGAGACCTGGCACCCTGTTGCTGCGCGCAACCCCTCATCGTGGACTCGGGCGCCCGATCCTCCGGCTCGCCCATGCAGGACTGCGCTCGAGATCTGCCCGGATTGCCCTCCATCCGGCGTTCATGATCCCGGTGTTCCTGGTCAGCTTCTATGGTGTCTACCTCAGCGGTATCGCCGACACGATGCTGCCGTCCTGGTACGGGCACATCAGCCTGGAACTGCTGTTCCTGATTTCCGGGGTGCTCTTCACCGTCCCCGTGCTATCGACGGACCCGCTGCCGGTAAAGCAGTCCCACTTCGGCCGGTTCCTCGACATCTTCGCCGAAATGCCGCTGCATGCGTTCTTCGGCGTCGTCCTGATGATGGCGACCACCCCTGTCGTCGACTTCTTCGGCACGCTACCCGCGGGATGGAATGTTGATCCGCTCACCGACCAGGGCATCGCCGGCGGCCTGGCATGGTCCTACGGGGAACTGCCCTCGGTGCTGATGCTGCTGATCATCATGGTGCGCTGGCAACGCGACGAAACAGTGACCTCGCGCGCCACCGAGCGGAAGCACAACAGGGAGGGAACCCCGGAGCTCGACGCATACAACGCCTACCTCGAGCAGCTCAGGCAACGCTCCGAACGCCAGGATCGGCAACGATAACCAGACATCGACCCGCGAGCAGTACGCCTGGCGCAGCATCCTCGTCGTTCAGTCCCCTCCAGCTCTGCTGACCCTCGAGTTCAGTACGCGGTGATTCGAGGTAAGCACCTGGATCGCTAGCTTGCGACGAGTCGAACCGCTTCACGGAAGTCATCCAGTGACGTCAAAGCGCTGTGGTTCTGGTCATCGAGGAGGATCAGCGCGGGGGCACGGGTCACGCCGACGCCTGCGGCTTCGACCCGGTCAGCCTCGATGAGTGACTGCACGTCGGAGCTCCGCATATCAGCTTCGAACCGTCCGCTGTCGAGTCCGAGCTCACGAGCAACGCCCAGATAGGTGTCCATGGTGACGCTGGTGTGCAGACGGGGGAGTTCCTGGGCGTCCGGGCCCAGCGTGATGGCTTCCAGGAAGGGAAGGAAGCAGCCCTGACGGTCGGCGGCTTCCAGTGCTGTGGCACCCAAGTGCGCCTGGTCATTCGTGGGCAGGTGACGTGCGACGAAGGTGACGCGCCGGGAGTAGTCCGCCCGAAGGTTGGAGAGAAACTCTTGGATGGAGATGGTGCCCGGCGCGTACAGGTCGATGAATTGCACCAGGACAGCCCGTTCGTGGGAAGCACGCGACACCAATCGGTCACTGGCGACGACAGTCCCCCGCAAGGTATTAAGTTGTGTCGCTCGTTCGGTCGAGCTCGTGTTGGGCGCTGCCCGGGGGCCGGGGCCACTCTTCGCAGTTGTGGACGACGGCTTGGGGTTCCGGTCAGTCTCGTCGCGATCATCCGACAGGTACCCCTTGAAACCGACGAGGAAGGCAATGGAACCCAGCACCACGATGATGGCCAGGGGGATCATGGCTGCAAACCAGGGGTTCATGAAGAAGGTGCCGATCCTGTCACGTCCGACGGTTTTGAACAGATGTACCTGTTCGCTGGCGCCGGATGGGTCGTCTGTCGGAACGTGCCGCCCGAGATGGTGCCACCGCGGCACATCAAATACATCGTACCGTGAACTATTCCGCTCGGATTGTCCTGCCGGTCGTGGCAGCGCCCGAGCTACGGCCGTATTCACCGTGGCCAGCCGGTACGACAAGCGGTCAGGGTGCGGGCGGTACAGGCAAGGTGCATGAGGCGGAACGAGCGGTGGGGGACGTGCGGTGCTTCATCGCACGACCGCCTAGTTCTAGGGTGCTTCTTATCAGACGCGTTTGGCGTAGACGACGTAGTTGTCGTTGAATTCTCCGGTGTCAGGGTCGTAGCCGTCGCATGTGATCAGACGGAGTTCTGAGCCCTCGGTGTTTCCGTAGACCTTGAGGGTCGGGAAGTTGTCCTTCGGGTATTGCTCTCCGCGGTCGACGGCGAAACGCGCCGTCGTACCGTCTTCTCTGGCGATCTCGATGATGTCACCGGGTTTGAGGGCCCGCAGGTCCGCGAATACACCAGGTCCTCCATCGGTGGCATTGACGTGTCCGAGCAGGACGGCCGGTCCGCGTTCTCCTGGGGTGGGGGATTGGTTGTACCAGCTGGCGGGTGCGCCCGGCCCGTCCGGCGGCACCTCGAGCGAGCCGTTGTCCCGCAGCCCCAACGCGAGGAGGTCAGATCCGGCGCCGATAGCCGGGATCGAGAAGGAGGTGGGAGCGGACGCTGGTAGAACCGGCGGTTGCGCTGGGACCGGGGCGGCGGTGGTAGGTGCGACCTCTGCCGGCGTGGCCGTTGCAGAGGGTGCGGTGCTGGGTGCTGCAGACGGGGCAGGCCCAGCGGCGGAGGAGGTTGCCGTGGCTGTGGGCGGCGCGGCAGGAGATCCGTCGGAGGCGGTGCTGTTCCCGCATCCGGTCAGTATTAAAGCGGCGACCGCCGCAGAAACGAGAACGTTTCTGCGGCGGTCGCTGGCTGAACTAATCATGGTGTGAATGCTGTCCGATCAGTTCGTTC
>WNZI01000028.1 GCA_009728235.1 Vibrio cholerae
TCATCGAGGAGTCGACCCACACCCTCGGGGGAGATGCCGGCGCCGGCCGCCGCGCCGTCGACGACCTCGTCCGCGACGCGGACCAGCGCGTAGATCGCCTCGATCGAGGTGCGGGTGGTGCGGTCCAGCAGGCGGGAGGCCAGGCCGAAGGAGGTCGAGTAGCAGCGGATGACCTCGGCGGACGTCTTCAGCGCGGCGGCGTCGTACCGGGCGAGGGCATCATCGATACCCACTCAGCGCACCCTGTCGACGATGGCCGTCACCACGGGGTCGAGCGCCGACCGCAGTGTCGGGGGGATCACGTCGGCGTCGAGGTGGGCCCGCGCCCGTGCGGCGTAGTCCGCCGCCAGGTCCGCGGAGTAGTCCTTCGCGCCGCTGTCGACCAGGACCCGGCGGACGAGATCCGCGTCGGCCGCGGACATCCCCGGGCGTCCCACCAGCGAGGAGATGCTCTCCCACTCCGGACGGGCGGAGACGTAGGAGAGCAGCGCCGTCCGCTTGCCCTCTCGCAGATCGCCCCAGTTGGTCTTGCCCGTGCGGGTCTCGTTGCCGAACACGCCGAGGAGATCGTCGGCGATCTGGTAGGCGATCCCGGCATCGCGCCCGAAGTCACCGAGCCGGATGATCACCTCCTCCCCTGCTCCGGCGAGGACGGCGCCTGCCTGCAGCGGTCCCTCGAAGGAGTACACGGAGGTCTTGAGGCGCGCCATGCGGACGATCTCCTCGAGGGGCGGCATCGTCGGGCTGAGCGAGGTCTCGATGTCGAGGAACTCCCCTGCGGCCGAGGCGAAGACGGCCTCGTCGAGGATCTCGCCGAGGCGACGCCGTGTCGACGGCTCGGCCTCGACGCGCTCGAGCAGGCGGTAGGCGTTCGAGAGTGCGAGGTCGCCCGCGATCACACCTGCGGACACCCCCACGTGCCGGGCACCCTCGGGAGTTGCTCCTGCGGCCTCCGCGATGTTCCGGTAGCGCCCGGACACGTTCGGAATCCCGCGGCGGACGAAGTCGCGGTCGATCACGTCGTCGTGGACGATCAGGGCCGTGTGCAGCAGTTCGAAGGCGGCACCGAGGTGCGCCGCATTGTCGATGTCCCGGCCGCCGAGCATCTGGTAGGCGGACATAACCATCCGCGGTCGGAACCTCTTTCCTCCGGCGGTGCAGCGTTCCAAGGTCTCCCAGAGTGCGTGGTAACCGGGACCGATCCGGGCGGCACGGACCTTGGATTCTGCGAAGAGCCGCTCGAGGGCACCCTCGACCTGCTCGAGTCCCGCAGACTCGACCAGCAGAGTGTCCATGTCCATAGGTAAAGTAAACAAGATAGTCAGTCTCTGAGGAAACGCAGCGCGACGACGGGCGGCCCGTCGAGCCGGTCGGCGCGGGGTCGCGGACAACCAGTGGACAACCAGCGGAGGAGAACCATCATGCCGACCGAGGCCGGAACCACCCATCAGGGCGCTCCCCGGGATCTGACCACGGGTGCCGGAACCGAGGTGGTGGTCCTGCTCGCCGAGGACGGTACACCACTGGGCACCCACGAGAAGGCGACCGTCCACACTCTCGACACGCCCCTCCATCTGGCCTTCTCCACCCACGTGTTCGACGACGCCGGACGCATCCTCGTGACGCGTCGCGCGCTCGGGAAGAAGGCCTGGCCCGGGGTCTGGACCAACTCGTTCTGCGGACACCCCGCCCCCGGCGAGGCCTTCGAGGAGGCGGTGGACCGGCGCGCCGCGCAGGAGCTCGGCTTCACGGTGCGGGACATCGAGGTGGCGCTGCCGGACTTCCGCTACCGGGCCGTCGACGCTTCAGGGATCGTCGAGAACGAGATCTGCCCGGTGTACACGGCCGTCGCGGACAGCGCCGTCGATCCCCTGCCCGAGGAAGTCATGGACTTCCAGTGGGTGGACGCCGTCGAACTGGTGCGGGCCGTCACTGCCACACCGTGGGCGTTCAGCCCCTGGCTGACCCTCCAGCTCCCACTGCTCTACCCCGAGGGACCCGACGGGCCCGGTCCGCGCACCCGGTCCTGACGCCTGTGCCGCTGCGCCTGCGCGACCGCCACCACCTAGTCTGATCACGGCACTATTTCAACGACGAAAGAGAGTTTCGCCATGGCGACACCCACGCCAGCCCCAGACGACGTCGTCATCGTCGGCGCGCCCGGACACCCCTCGGACGCCTCAACGGACAACTCGCATCCTTCACCGCGGTCGAACTCGGTGCTCGCGCCATCACCGGGGCCCTGGAGCGCGCCGGTGTCGACCCCGCCACGGTCGACGCCGTTCTCATGGGCCATGTGGTGCAGGCGGGCTGCGGACAGAACCCGGCGCGGCAGTCCGCCGTCGCTGCCGGTATCCCGTGGAACGTGCCCGCCGTCACCCTCAACAAGGTCTGCCTCTCCGGCCTCACCGCTGTCATCGACGCCGCGCGGCTCATCCGTAGCGGGGAAGCACGGGTGGTCGTCGCCGGCGGTCAGGAATCGATGACCAGGGGGCCGCACCTCCTGCCCGGCTCCCGCCAGGGCTGGAACTACGGCTCCATCCAAGCGCTCGATGCGGTGGCCCACGACGGCCTCACCGACGCCTTCGACAACGATTCGATGGGAGCATCGACCGAGCGCGGCAACGTGCGGCTCGAGATCGACCGCACCTCGCAGGACGCCGTCGCAGCCGCCTCGCACCAGCGCGCCGCCGCCGCGACCGACGGCGGGGTCCTGGCCGAGGAGATCGTTCCGCTCACAGTGCGGCAAAAGAAGGGTGACGACGTCGTACTAACCACCGACGAGGGCATCCGCCCGACGACGACCGTCGAGTCCCTCGCGAAGCTACGCCCCGCCTTCAATGCCGACGGGGCGATCACAGCGGGTAACTCCTCTCCGCTGTCCGACGGCGCCGCCGCCCTGGTGGTCACGACGCGCTCGTACGCGGAGGAGACCGGGCTGACCGTTCTCGCGGTCGTCGGGCGTCCGGGCCAGGTAGCCGGTCCGGACAACACACTCCACTCTCAGCCCTCGACGGCGATCCAGCAGGCCCTCGACCGGGCCGGCTGGACCGCAGCCGACTTGGACTTCATCGAGATCAACGAGGCCTTCGGCTCCGTTGCCGTGCAGTCCCTCAAGGATCTGGACTATCCGCTGGAGCAGTGCAACATCCATGGCGGGGCGATCGCCCTGGGTCATCCGATCGGAGCCTCCGGAGCCCGCCTCGCACTGCATGCGGCGATGGAACTCTCCCGGCGCGGCACCGGACGCAGTGCGGTCAGCCTGTGCGGTGGAGGCGGCCAGGGAGAAGCACTGCTCCTCTGGCGCTGACGAACGCCTCCGTTCCCGCCCTCAACGACGAAAGAGCCCCGCTTCGAGAAGCGGGGCTCTTTCGTGGTGCAGCAGCCGCGGCCGAGGCCGTAGCTGCGTCGTGTTACTTGAGGGTGACGGTGGCGCCGGCGGCCTCGAGGGCCTCCTTGGCCTTCTCTGCGGCTTCCTTCGTGGCGCCTTCGAGGACAGCCTTGGGGGCGCTGTCGACAACGTCCTTGGCTTCCTTCAGGCCCAGCGAGGTCAGGGCGCGAACTTCCTTGATCACTGCGATCTTCTTGTCACCGGCAGCTTCGAGAACGACGTCGAAGGAATCCTTCTCCTCGACCTCGGCCTCGCCAGCTCCGCCACCGGCGGGGCCTGCGACTGCAACGGCAGCAGCGGTGACATCGAAGGTCTCCTCGAACTGCTTGACGAAGTCCGAGAGTTCGATGATGGAGAGTTCCTTGAAGGCTTCGATGAGCTCTTCGTTGGTGAGTTTCGCCATGGGAGGCGTCCTTCCTTTTGTGGTGCACTGCACCGGAGTGTGTGGATCGAAGGGAAACTAGTTCGCTTCGGTTGCTGCGGCTTCCTCGGCGGGAGCCTCCGGGGCGGCCTCTGCAGGAGCAGCGGCTTCCTCGGCAGCGGGAGCGTCGGCGTCGGCTGCAGGTGCAGCTCCGCTTTCCTCCTCGAGCTTGATGCGCAGTGCATCGACGGTACGAGCCAGAGCGGACATCGGCGCCTTGAGCACACCTGCCACTCGGGCGAGCTGGAGTTCACGCGACTCGAGGGCTGCCAGGGCAACGACCTCGGATGCGTTGAGGGGCTTGCCCTCGAAGATTCCAGTCTTGATGACGAGCTTCGGGTTGGCTTTCGCGAAATCCGTGAGGCTCTTTGCCGCAGCGACGGCGTCACCCTTGATGAAGGCGATCGCGGTGGGTCCGGACAGCTGGCCATCGAACGCGTCGATGCCGGCCTCCTTCGCCGCGATGCCGGTCAAGGTGTTCTTGACGACCGAGAACTTGTTGTCCGCGCCAAGGGCACGACGCAGTTCCTTCAGCTGAGCAACGGTGAGCCCGCGGTATTCGGTCAGGACAGCGGCGGTGGAGTCCTTGAAATCGGTGGTGATCTCATCCACTGCAGAAACCTTTGTTGGCGTTGCCATAACCCTCCTTCCGGGGATATGCGCCGGTCTTCCAGCTCCAATAAAAAACGCCCCGCGCAGATGCACGGGGCTTTGCTCGACACGGCGTCTGCCAGTGGAGAGGAGCTTCGTTCACCTGCGTAGGCCGTCCCTCACGGGAACTTTCGGACCCTCATCCTTCTGTCGAGCAGCACACGGATGCACTGCGGGAAAGTGGAAGAGGATCGACCGACGGTCTTTGGTTCTTCAAGCCTACGTGACAGCAGCCGACCGGCCAAATCGCGGCGGCGGCGACGCCGCGTCCCAGCGTCCGCCCACCGGTCAGTGCCTGCCGCCCGGGCATCGATCCCGGGTACGAAAAAGCCCCGCGGCACGGCCGCGGGGCTTCTCGAGAGCGAATCCTCAGACAGCGAAGACCTTGGTGACGTTCGGGTCGACGGAGATGCCCGGACCGAAGGTGGTCGAGACCGTCGCCTTCTGGATGTAGCGACCCTTCGAAGCCGAAGGCTTCAGTCGGAGGATCTCCTCGAGCGCTGCGGCGTAGTTCTCGCCCAGCTTCTGCTCGTCGAAGGAGACCTTGCCGATGATGAAGTGGAGGTTCGAGTGCTTGTCGACGCGGAAGTCGATCTTGCCGCCCTTGATGTCCGTGACAGCCTTGGCGACATCCGCCGTGACAGTACCGGTCTTGGGGTTCGGCATCAGGTTGCGGGGGCCGAGGATCTTGCCCAGGCGTCCCACCTTGCCCATGAGGTCAGGGGTCGCAACCGCTGCGTCGAAGTCGGTCCAGCCGCCGGAGACCTTCTCGATCATGTCGTCGGATCCGACGAAGTCGGCGCCGGCCGCGATGGCGGCCTCCGCCTTCTCGCCGGTCGCGAAGACCAGGACACGGGCGGTCTTGCCGGTGCCGTGCGGGAGGTTCACGGTGCCGCGGACCATCTGGTCCGCCTTGCGGGGATCCACTCCGAGACGGAAGGACACCTCGACCGTGGCGTCGAACGTCGAAGGGTTGGTCTCCTTCGCCAGGACGACCGCTTCGAACGGGGCGTACTGCTTGTCCGCCTCGATCTTCGCGGCAGCTCCCTTGTATGCTTTGCTGCGCTGTGCCATCTGCTTGTTCTCCTTATGCAGTCGTGGTCTGCGGACCGCGCTCGGCCCTGCCACTCACGACGCTCCCCGCGGTGCGCGGCGACGTCGTGCTGTGAATTGGTGGTGTGCCCTCTCCGGGAATCCGGATCGAGCGGTGGTGAGGGGAATCAGCCCTCGACGGTGATTCCCATGGAGCGGGCGGTGCCGGCGATGATCTTGGCAGCTGCCTGGACGTCGTTGGCGTTGAGGTCTTCCATCTTCATGGTGGCGATCTCTTCGACCTGGGCCTTGGTCAGCTTGGCGACCTTGACCGTGTGCGGCGTTCCTGAGCCCTTGGCGACTCCGGCTGCCTTCTTGATGAGCTCGGCTGCCGGGGGTGTCTTGGTGATGAAGGTGAACGAGCGGTCCTCGTACACCGTGATCTCCACGGGGATGACGTTTCCGCGCTGGGATTCCGTGGCGGCGTTGTATGCCTTGCAGAATTCCATGATGTTGACACCGTGCTGGCCAAGTGCGGGACCGATAGGAGGAGCCGGGTTGGCGGCGCCTGCGTTGATCTGCAGCTTGATGAGGCCGGTGACCTTTTTCTTGGGGGCCATGAAAGGGTCCTTCTCTTGCATTGCGTTCCCGCGGGACAGGAGCGTCCTGCGGGGTGGTGGCCATCATGGCGTGATGGCCTGACGGAGCTCCCCGGCCAAGCAGGCCGGGAGGCCCCGAAGCTTTACTGGAGCTTGGTGACCTGGCTGTACGACAGCGTGACAGGGGTCTCGCGCTCGAAGATCGAGACGAGCACGACGAGCTGCTGCGACTCGTGCTTGATCTCGGAGATCGTCGCCTGGAGTGTCTCGAACGGACCCTCGTTGACGGTGACGGGCTCGCCGATCTCGAAGTTGACCGTCGCCGGGGTGAACTGGGGCTGCACGGGCTTGCCGGACTCCGCGTCCGTGTGGACGATCGTGTGCTCGAGCATCGAGAACACCTCGGACAGGCTCAGGGGCACGGGATTGTGGGCGTTGCCGACGAAACCGGTGACGCCCGGAGTGTGGCGGACGGCGCCCCAGGACTCGTCGGTGAGTTCCATCCGGACCAGGACGTACCCGGGGATGCGGACGCGGTTGACGATCTTCCGCGCCGTGTTCTTGATCTCGACGACCTCTTCCATGGGCACCTGGATCTCGAAGATGTAATCTTCCATGTCCAGGGTCTGGATGCGGGTCTCGAGGTTCGCCTTCACCCGGTTCTCGTAGCCCGCGTAGGAGTGGATGACGTACCAGTCACCTTCCTGGCGGCGGAGCTTGGCCTTGAAGTCGGCCACAGGATCCTCGGCGGGGGCTTCCTCGGCGACCTCCTCCGTTCCTGCATCGTCGACGTCGGATGCAGCGGCCTCGTCGACGGCGTCCGTCGCGGTGGTCTCGATATCGGCATCGTCCGCGTCGTCGGCCAGTCCTTCGGCCACGGCTGCGTCGTCCGCGAGGAGTCCGTCCTCGGCCGCGACATCGGTGTCAGCCGGGTAGGTAGCGGAGTCGTCAGCAGGCGCGTCGGAATCGGAGGGCGCTACCTCCGCCTCCATCCCCGGGTCCTCGTTCTCCAGACCATCTTCGGGAGTGATCTGCCGTTCGAGTTCTTGCTCGGACACCTAGCCGCCTGCTTTCTGCCATTCTTCTGGATTGTCTTGCTTGCCTGTACTCACTACACACGAACGAGCCGCACGAGGTGCAGCCCCATCGGGCGGCGTCAGTTGCCGCTGAAGATCCAGATCGCGCCGCGCCCGAACAGGAGGTCCAGGCCGGTGACGATCAGCATCATGATGACCACGAACACGAGGACGGTGATGGTGAACCGGACCAGTTCCCGACGGGTGGGCGTGACGACCTTCCCGAGTTCCGCGAAGACCTGGCGGACGAACAGGATGATGCGTCCGAAGAATCCGCGACCGGGAGCCTTGTTCTCGGAAGGGCTTCCCTTGGAGCTGCTCGCAGCCGTATCGGTCACCGTCAACCTCATCAATCTGTGTGGTGTTCCAGCCGGACCCCCAGTGGCGCCCCCAGCTGACCAGGTTTACCGCCGCGCGGGGCCTGTGCCTGCGCCGGGGCTTCGTGATCTTTCTCTGCCGTGTCCTCGCCCTTCGGCGAAGACCACGCGCAGGGCAGACAGGACTCGAACCTGCAACCTGCGGTTTTGGAGACCGCTGCGCTACCAATTGCGCCACTACCCTTTGGCTTGAACCCGTACAGCTTCCACTCCGGACGGCCCTGCGAGGGCACGAACCATCATGGTGTTTCAACACCGAGGGTCAAGTCTACGCAATCGGCAGCGGAACGTCGAACCGGGTGTGGGCGCCGGGGTCCGCCCCCGGCGGCCGACGGACCGGCGGGACTTCCGCTCCCTGCGGGCAGCTCCCGTCGCATGACGTCCGCCCGGGTGCCGTTCCGGGCTCCGACGAGCCGCAGCACCTAAGCTGGAACGTGCCCTAGACCTCCACCGAACGGGACCAGATGAACGCCACGACCGACGATTCCACCCGCGCAGCGCTTCCGCGGATCTCCCGACGGATCGGCGCCATCGCGGAGTCCGCGACCTTGGCCGTCGATGCGAAGGCGAAGGCCCTGAAGGCCGCGGGGAGGCCCGTCATCGGCTTCGGCGCGGGGGAGCCCGACTTCCCGACCCCCGACTATGTCGTGGAAGCAGCGATCGACGCCGCCCGGCAGCCGCGGTTCCATCGCTACTCCCCCGCTGGAGGGTTGCCCGAACTCAAGCAGGCCATCGCCGACAAGACCCTCCGCGATTCCGGGTACGCCGTCGATCCCGCGCAGGTCCTCGTGACCAACGGCGGCAAGCAGGCGGTCTACGAGTCCTTCGCGGCCCTGCTCGATCCCGGGGACGAGGTCCTCGTGCCCACCCCGTTCTGGACCACCTATCCCGAGGCCATCCGCCTCGCGGGCGGTGTGCCGGTCGAGGTGTTCGCCGGTCCGGAACAGGGTTACCTCGTCACGGTCGATCAGCTCGAAGCCGCACTCACCCCACGCACGAAGGTCCTGCTGTTCGTGTCGCCGTCGAACCCCACGGGGGCCGTGTACGGTGCCGACGCCGTCCGTGAGATCGGCGAGTGGGCAGCCGCGCGCGGACTGTGGGTCGTCACCGACGAGATCTACGAGCACCTCACCTACGACGGCGTTCCGTTCACCTCCATCGCCACGGCCGCGCCGTCGCTCGGTGACAGGGTGGTGATCCTCAACGGCGTCGCCAAGACCTACGCCATGACCGGGTGGCGCGTGGGCTGGATGGTCGGACCCAAGGACCTCATCAAGGCCTCGACCAACCTGCAGTCCCACGCCACCTCGAACGTCTCGAACGTGCCCCAGATGGCAGCCCTGGCCGCGGTCTCCGGGCCCCTGACCGCGGTCGACGAGATGAAGGTCGCCTTCGACCGCCGCCGGCGGGCCATGGTCTCCGCGCTGAACACCATTCCCGGCGTCGAATGTCCCACTCCCCATGGAGCGTTCTACGCATATGCGGACGTGCGCAACCTGCTCGGCAGGAACCTCGGCGGGAGCGTACCCACGACGTCGGCGGAACTCGCCGCGCTGATCCTCGAGAAAGTGGAGGTCGCCGTGGTCCCGGGCGAAGCCTTCGGGCCGAGCGGGTTCCTCCGGTTGTCGTACGCTCTGGGCGACGAGGACCTGGCAACAGGCGTGGGCAGGCTGCAGGAGTTCCTCGGCTCGGCCCGGTAGGTGCACCGCCGCACGTGCCGGCCGACCGGTTGGGAGTCTGACGGGCTCAGAGCAGCTTGCGCTCCGTCGCCCAGCGGGTGAGTTCGTGGCGCGAGGACAGCTGCAGCTTCCGGAGCACCGCCGACACGTGCGTCTCGACCGTCTTGACCGAGATGAACAGCTCTTTCGCCGTCTCCTTGTAGCTGTAGCCGCGGGCGATCAGCCGCATGACCTCGAGTTCACGTGCCGAGAGCCGGTCCAGTTCGTCGTCGACGGCGACGGAGGCCGTGCCGAACGCATCGAGGACGAATCCTGCGAGTCTCGGGGAGAAGACGGCGTCGCCCGAGGCGATGCGCTGCACGGCGTCCGTGATCTCCGGGCCGGAGATGGTCTTGGTGACGTAGCCCCGCGCTCCCGCCCGGATGACGGCGACGACGTCCTCGGCCGAGTCGGAGACGCTCAGGGCGAGGAACCGCGACGGCGTCCCGAGTCTCGTGCACCGGTGGATCACTTCCGCGCCACCGCCGCCGCGCCCTCCGGGCAGATGTACGTCGAGCAGGACGACGTCGGGCGTCGTCGCACTGATCACCGCCTCCGCCTCCTCGACCGTGGCAGCCTCACCGAGCACGCGGATGACGGGTCCGAGCGCCGCACGGAGGCCGGAGCGGAAGATGCCGTGGTCGTCGACGATGACGACGGAGACCGACCCCGGTGGCTGACCGCCCGTCGGCGTGATCTCGCTGTCCACGTCCACCCCTTCGCTGCCTGTTCGATGCCTGCCGCGCCGGCGACCGTCGATTCCTGTCGTTCCGTACGGCTGTCCGGAAGCTCCTGTCCGGTCAGCCTAGACCGAACCGGCAGCCGCCCGCGGCAGGCGAAGCCGCACCTCGGTGCCGTCGGCGTCGCTGCGCAGGTCCGACGAGCCCCCGTGCCGATGCATCCTGCTGTGGATCGACTCCCGGATCCCGAGCCGGTCCGAGGGGACGGCCGCGGGATCGAAGCCGCTTCCCCGATCGCGGACGAACACCTCGAGGGCGTCGGCGCCGGCTTCGAGGTAGACGGACACGGGCACCCGTGCGTGCTTGGCCGCATTGAGCATCGCCTCCCGGGCCGCCTGCGCCAGCGCGTCCTCCGCCGGGCCGAGGGCTGCGTCGCCGACGGCGACGACAGCGACGGGATGACCATAGGAATCCTCGATCTCACCGGCCATCGTCCGCAGCCGCTCCGCGAGGCTGCCGGGATCCGTCGCCGGGTCGGCGAAGAGCCACTGGCGCAGCTCCCGCTCCTGCGCACGCGCGAGGCGCAGCACATCGGTCTCCGAGCCGGCGCGGTTCTGGATGAGGGCAAGGGTCTGCAGGACGGAGTCGTGCAGGTGGGCGGCGATCTCGGCACGCTCGGTCTCCCGGACGCGGGCGGCCCGCTCCGTCTCGAGATCGCGCCACAGGGTGAGGCCCCACGGAGCCAGCACCAGGCCGACACCAGCGAGGACGGCGAGCACAGCGACCATCGTCGCCATGGTGAGCGACCATGAACCGCTGCTCGACAGCGCGACGAGGACGCCGACGATGACGAGCACGATGCCGGCGAGGAGGCGCAGCGCCCCGCCGGCCGCCCGGCGCCGGCGCGATCCATCACCCTCGCGCGCCGCACCTCGTCCAGTTGGGCCCAGGCGAGGGCGGCTCCGGCCGCCACGACGACGATGGGAACGAGGAAGCCCCAGTTGATGTCCACTCCGAGCAGCTGCACGACGAGCACTGCGGCCACGAGCAGCAACGCCGTGCCGAGCAGGACCTCCCGCCTGCCCGCACGCAGTGTCCGCTCGTTCCACGACTCCGCGTCGAACGGACCGGCCACCCGCTCCGCCGCCGGGTCCCTCGCGACGCCGGCAGTCGGTTGCGGTTGCGGTTGCGGGTGCGGTTGCGGTTGCGGGTGGTGGTCCCCGGCGCCGGCGTCGCGCGTGGTGTTCACCCCGACGGCGTTCATGAAGGCGGCAGGGCCGCTCCTGCGCGCGGCCCGGGCGGCGACGTCGGCTGCTGTGGGCACGAAGATCCACAGCCAGGCGTAGAGCAGGAATCCCGCACCCGAGGCCAGAGTCAGGAGGACCATCCCGAGGCGCACCCATGAGGCCTTGATCCCCAGGTGCACGGCGAGTCCCGCGCAGACCCCGGCGATGACGCCGTCGGACGTGCGCAGCAACGGGAGTCTCATGACCTCATCAAAACATGCGGCAGGTCCCGCGATGGGGCTCCCGGAGCGAAATCAGGGCACACTCAGGGTCGAATCAGGGTAGGCCCCGATAGCCGCACGGGTCCCTCCGCCGGAAGGATGGGGACATGACCTCAGCACCAGCACCAGGCGGGCCGTCCTGGCAGGATGAACCGACCGCTTCCTCCCCCGCGGGTCGCCCCGCATCGTCGTCCTTCTTCCAGTGGATCCGCGGCCTCGACATCACCCGTACCCCTGATCGCTGGGTAGGCGGGGTCGCGGGGGCCGTTTCCCTGCGCACGGGTCTCGATCTGGCCCTCGTCCGCGGACTCATCGTGATCCTCGCGGTGTTCGGGGGCATCGGTGTCCTCCTGTACGGATTGGCCTGGGCACTGCTGCCTGAACCCGACGGGCGGATCCACGTCGAGGAAGCCGGCCGCGGCTCCTGGACCTCCGGCCTGACCGGGGCAGCCGCACTCGTGGTGATGGGCCTGTGGCGTCCCAACCTGCCCTTCCTCGGCGACGGAGGCGCGGGGGGGCTGCTGTGGTCACTGTTCTGGATCGGCGCCGTCGTCCTCTTCGTGTACTGGATCGTCAACCGCCCCAGGGGACGGGCGCGGACGGCAACAGCCGATGACCGTCCGCTCCATCCGACAGGTGCCCGTGCGTCCACTCCTCCCGGCAACGCCACGGGGCCCACCGCCTCCACATCCCCTCCTGCCGGGTCTGCCGCCGGCACTGCCTACGCTCCCGACGGCACCTCGGAGGAACCCTCCACGACGCGGGCCGGCTCGGACGACGGGACGGCTGATACCGTGCCCCTCTCCACGCAGGCGGATACTCTGCCCTATCCGCTGCCCTACCAGCCCGGCCGCACCGCCTGGTCAGGAGCCGACTATCCTGCTCCGGAGTATCCCGCTCCGGTCTTCTCGGGGCCCGTTGCCGGCCCGCCCCGGAAGGCGGCCCCCTGCCGTCCGGCCCGACCCTCGGGATCGGCCACCGCACTCCTGATCGGTGGGGCGGTCACCATCGCCGCCCTGCTGTTCGCGCTGGACTACCTCGACATCCTCGCTCTCTCCGATCCGGCGGTCGTGGCCCTCTCCGCAGCCGCGATCGTCCTCGCCCTCGGGATCATCGCGCTCGGTATGCGGGGCCGCACGTCCGGGATGGTCGGTCTCTCGGCTGCGCTTGCCACCATCGCCGCGCTCGTCGCCTCCCTGGGCGTCGTAGGAGGTACGTGGATCGTCGCCCAGGACAACACGAGCACCCCGACCTCGGTGCGGGTGGCCTCGGAGGGCTACAGCGTCCTGGCGGCAGAGACCACGATCGATCTCACCGCTCTCCCCCCGCTCTCCAATGACGCCGTCGTCCCGGTCAGCGCACTGGTCAGCGACGTGACGGTGCGTGTACCGGCGGACGTACCCGTCCAGGTCCGGACGAGGATGGCGCTCGGCACCGCGGACGCGGACGGCACGACCCGGAACGACGGCGGAGCCGCTCCCGGCGACGGGGGTGTCCTGCTCCTGGGCACGGACGACCTCAATTCCGACGCCACCGGCCCGGCCCTCATTCTCGACGTGCGCGCCGCCCTCAGCGACGTGACCATCACCGAGGGTGCCACCGGCACCCCGGCACGGAACGACGGAACCACCCCGACAGGAGCTGCACCATGAGCACCACCATCCCGAAGCCCGCGCGCCGCCCCCGCGTGACCACGATCGTCTGGGGATCCGTGATCCTCGCGATCGCCCTCCTGCTGCTCATCAGCCAGTTCGTCGCCCTGGCCGTCGACCCCGTGGTGGTGGCACTCGGCCTGCTCGTCGGTGTGGGGCTGGCCCTCGTGATCGGAGGCGCCCTGTCACTGCGCTCGCGGACCGCAGAGGACCACCGGGACGACGACCCGCTCCGCGATCACGAAGCGACGCCATACTGAGGCAGACGCCCTCACCAGCACCCCGACCCGTATCTCACGCAGCACCTCACCCCGTACCGAAAGGCACACCATGCAGTCCTTCTACCGAGCTCTCCGTTCCTCCCCGATCAAGCGCGCTCCCGGCGGGATCCTCGGGGGGATAGCCTCCGGTATCGCCCGGCAGTACGGCTGGCGCGTGAGCTACGTCCGGATCGCGATGCTGCTCAGTTTCCTGCTCCCGTTCATCGGCCTCCCGCTCTACCTGGTCCTCTGGCTCCTGCTGCCCACCACGGACGGCGACATCGCCCTGGAGAAGCTCCTGGCCGCCGCCCGGTAGCGGATCGCACCCCAGGAGGGGCATCGGCGCTCCGGCGTCGATGCCCCTTCCCGTCGTCTGACCTGCAAGTATGGATGGCGTGCCGAGAACCACCGCTGTCCGCAGCTTCCCCCGCCTGCTCATCGCGTCCTGCATCTTCCTGTTCATCTCGGGATACTTCGTGGTGCGCTTCCCGGACGTCGAGGGCGCGAGCTATGCCTCCTACGGCTTCAACCTGCTGATCGCCCTACCCGCCTTCATCGCGCTGGTGCGGCAGTTCGGTGCGGCGAGGGGTGCCGCGACGCTCGTGGTGGTGTCGGTGTTCGGGTACCTCATCGAGGGATTCGGTGTGGCCACGGGGTACCCCTACGGCGGGTTCCACTACGGCGACGCCATGGGGCCGAGGATCTTCGACCTCGTGCCGTACCTGCTGCCCCTCTCCTACGTCCCGCTCGTCATCGGCGCCGTGGCCATGGTGTCGGGCGGCGGGCGGGCCGTGCAGAGGATCGTGCTCGGCGGCCTCCTGCTCGTCGTGATCGACGGCGTGCTCGACCCCGGCGCCGTGTCCCTGGGCTTCTGGATCTGGCCCGGAGGAGGTCCCTACTACGGGGTACCACTGACGAACTACGTCGGGTGGCTCGTGTCGGGGTTGATCGCAGCAGCACTCGTCACCTGGATCGGAGGCCGGCGCCTGACCGCCGTCCCGCTGCGGCCGGGCCTGCTGGACAGCCTGCTCGTCTCGATGTTCCTGTGGCTGGGCGTGTGCATCTTCTCGGGACTCGTGTTCCCGGCCGTCCTGGCGGCGGCGCTGATCGCCCTGATCGGACGGCGTCGGCTCCGGCTCTCCCGGGCACTGGTCGACCCGACCGGGTCCTCCCCCGGAGCTCCCACGGAAGCCCGTCTCAGCTGACCACACCCGCGCGGCGGATCCGGTCGGGGACGCTCGCGCGGCCTCAGACGGCAGGGCCGAGGCGTGCCAGGAGCTTCTGCGTGGACATCATCGCCCCGCCGAGGACAGCGGGCAGGCCGCCGCCGGGATGCACCGACGCACCGACGCGCCACAGCCACGGGCGCAGCGGATCCGAGTAGGGCGGGACATGGAACGGTCCGCTCATCCAGGCGGGGCGGACCGCGCCGTAGAGCGCTCCGCCGGCCGAGCCGCGTTCGCCGAAGTAGCCCGGGTCGAGGATCTCGTGGGTGTCGAAGTAGTTCTCAACGGGCTCAGGCAGCCCGAGCACCCGCGTGGTGCGGTCGAGTTCGCGACGGACGAAAGGATCGGCCAGCGAGTACGTCCTGCCGTTGGCCGGCGCGGTGAGGAGCAGCGCGAGCGTCGCGGACTCGTTCGGGTACACGCCGTGTGCAGGGTAGTAGTTGGCGAAGGCCATGGTCTGCTCGGGTTCGTTCCCCGCTTCGAGGCTCGCGTACAGGGCTTCCGGATCATCCGGCATGACCACCCCGTGCCGTGGCGTTCCCGCCGGCAGCGGCCGCTTCAGGACGGCATAGATGCCGACGGCCGAGCAGGTGAGCCTCCGTGGGATACGCGGGGCACGTCCGGAGAGAAGGCCGGCGAGGCGGTGCGCGTCGAGACCGCTCACGACGGCGTCGGCGGGGTATGTTCCCTCCGCTGTCGTCACGCGCCGCCGACCGACGCGCTGCACGGCCTCGCCGGTGCGGATCTCGACTCCGGCGGTGACGGCGAGGCGCTCGAGGGCCAGCACGAGCTCGTAGATCCCACCGGCCGGGATCCAGACGCCGTCGTGGGCCATGATCGCCGGCATGCTCGCGTACAGCGCGGGCGTGCGGGTCGGGCTGACGCCCGCGTTGAGCGTGTGGATGGCGATGACCTCGCGCAGGCCGTCGGGCAGCCAGGACAGGCTGTCGAGGTAGCTGCGCGTCGTCAGCCGCCGGCCGTAGAGGCCGCCGAGCTTCGCCAGCGCGGGATACGAGGCCGCGTCGAGCGCCCGGTCGTCAGCAGTCGTGACACGTCCGCGCCGAGGACGCCGTGCTCCCCGGCGAAACGCATCCACGCGTCATGCCACGGGTGCCCCACAGGAACGGGCAGGGCACACTCCTGTCCCTGGTAGTAGTAGGTACCGACGTCCGGCAGGCGCTCGAGCCGGAGGCCGGCGATGTCGGCTGCAGGTACGGACCCCGAAGGACCCATGGCGTCGAGTCTCGTGAGCAGTTCCTGCCACACCGACGGGAAGGTGAAGAGCGACGGTCCCGTGTCCATGCGCTGCCCGGCGACCTCGACGCGCCGACTCTTGCCACCCACGTGATCGGAGGCCTCGAGCAGGGTGACGCTGTGTCCGGCGCGCCCGAGCAGCGCCGCCGCGGTGAGCCCACCGATGCCACCTCCGACGACGACGACGCGGCTCATCGGGAGAGACCCAGCGTGAGGCCGACGACGAGCTGGACGCCGGCGACGGTACCGGCGACGTAGGGGAAGGCGATCGAGTAGCGGTAGAGCCGGTGGCCGGTCTCGGGACGCGGGTCCCGGTACAGCCACGCCAGGAGCCACCCCGCGATCAGGGCGTTCACGACCGCGACGGGGATGTTCACGAGGGCGAAGCAGACCGTGGAGATCGCCCACCAGGCACCACTCCACGCGACGACCCCGCGGGGACCGAGCCGCACCGCCGTCGTCGTGATGCCCACTCCCCTGTCCTCGTCGATGTCCTGGACGGCGTCGTAGGTGTGCTTCGCAGCGCTCCAGGCCATGAGGCCGACGGCGGCCGCCCAGACCGGCTCGGACCCGAGGGCATAGGGCAGGAAGACGAGCGGGAAGGCGTAGGCCGCGTTGCTCACGGAATCGAGGTAGGGGCGCGCCTTGAACCGCAGCGGTGGGGCCGAGTAGAAGACGAAGACGAGGGCGTACAGCGCGATCCAGGCGAGCGCGCCGGCGGCAGGGTGATCGCGAACCAGCCCAGGAACGGCACGTTGGTCGCGATGACCGCGATCCAGATGGCGCGCACTTCCGACGACCTGATCCTGGCGCCCTCGAGGGACCCCTTGCGCGGGTTGAGGGCGTCGGTGTCCTGGTCGAAGATGTCGTTGACACCGTAGATGAGCAGGTTGAACGGCAGCGTGAGCCACACGAGGAGCGCGAGGGCCTCCACCTGCCAGAAGGTCCCGGTCAGCCACATCCCGACGACGCCGGTACCGAACGTGTTGATCCAGAGAACCGGCCGGGAGATGGAGACCATGCGCAGCGCCGCTGGCGCGATACCTGCCTGGGGCACTGCGGGCGTCCTCCTCGGACCTACGGGGCGCACGACCGGCGGGACTCGTACCCGCGTGCACCGGATGATCCCAGCCTACGTCGTCGCGCAGACGTCGAACGCTCCCACCGGCCGGCCGCCGTAACGCGAACGGATCCTGCTGCCCGCCTGTGTCTAGAATCATAGTTGGGCCCGACGGAGTGCTCCTGAAGGACCACCCACCCCCTCGTCAAAGGAACTCCACCCCACATGAAGATCGGAATCCTCACCAGCGGCGGCGACTGCCCCGGGCTGAACGCCGTCATCCGAGGCGCGGTGCTCAAGGGCATCAAGGTGCACGATCAGGAATTCGTCGGCTTCCGCGACGGGTGGCGCGGCGTCGTGGAGGGCGACATCATCGACCTCCCCCGCCATGCGGTCCGGGGCATCTCCAAGCAGGGCGGTACGATCCTCGGTACGTCACGGACCAACCCCTTCGAGGGCAAGGGCGGCGCCGAGGCCATCAGGGAGAACCTGGACCGGCTCGGTATCGACGCGATGATCGCCATCGGCGGGGAGGGCACGCTCGCCGCGGCCAAGCGGCTGACCGATCTCGGCCTCAAGATCGTCGGAGTCCCCAAGACCGTGGACAACGATCTCGACGCGACCGACTACACCTTCGGCTTCGACACCGCCGTGCAGATAGCCACCGAGGCGATCGACCGCCTCCGCACCACGGGCGAGTCCCACAGCCGTTGCATGATCGCCGAAGTGATGGGCCGCCACGTGGGCTGGATCGCCCTGCACGCGGGCATGGCCTCCGGCGCGCACGCCATCCTGATCCCGGAGCAGCAGACCAGCATCGAACAGATCACCGAATGGGTGTCCACGGCCAACGCCCGAGGACGCGCGCCGCTCGTCGTCGTCGCCGAGGGTTTCGTACCCTCCCACATGGAGCAGGCTCACTCCGAGCGCGGACTCGACACCTTCGGCCGGCCCCGGCTCGGCGGTATCGCCGACCAGCTGGCGCCCGAGCTCGAGGCCCGCACCGGCATCGAGACCCGAGCGACGATCCTCGGGCACATCCAGCGCGGCGGAGTGCCGACGTCCTTCGACCGCGTCCTCGCCACGCGCCTGGGCATGGCGGCCGTGGACTCCGTGAAGGACGAACTGTGGGGGACGATGGTGGCTCTCAACGGCACGGAGATCGCGCACGTCGGCTTCGAAGCGGCACTCGGGAACCTCAAGCGGGTTCCGCAGCACCGGTACGACGAAGCCGCCATCCTCTTCGGCTGATTCCGTGGACCTCGACCCCGGGACGACAGCGATCATCCAGCTCGCCTGGTCACGGCTGCTGGGCCTCGACGACGCTGCGCTCGGTGACGGCGGCGCGGATCGCCTGTACAGCACCGACGATGCAGACTCCGTACTGACCTTCGTGACGCTCTTCGGGCGGGAGATCCTCAAGGGACCCGGGTGGGCCGTCGACGCCGCGCGAGACCTCACGGGGATGGAACTGCGCAGCCATTCGACGCTGCTCTCGTTGAGCCGGGCGCACGGAGGACGTGGCCTCGGAGAAGCACAGCTCTATTTTTGCGACGCCCTGCCACGGTTCGACGGACCGCCCGCCGTCATCTCCAGCGAGGCCGAGCTGGTTCGTGACCTCGAGCGCAGGTGCCCGCCCGACGACGTGGCCGAGGCGGCCTCGCACGTGGAGCATCCCTTCGTGCTCGTGGAGGACGGGGACTCCCAGGAGCCGGTGCCCCTGGCCGGGGCGGGCTACGACGTCTGGGAGGGCATCCTGGCGCACGTCGCCGTCATCACGCCCCCGGACGAGCGACGCAAGGGCTACGCGCAGCGCGTCGCCGCCGTGGCGGTCGAGGAGGCCATGGCCGCGGGCCTGGTTCCGCAGTGGCGGGCCCGGACGGACAACACCGCCTCCCAGCGGACTGCCCGCCGCGCGGGTTTCGTCTTCGCCGGCACGCAGACCTCGGTGATCCTCGAGCGGCCCTGATCCCGGGCCGGCATCCCGTGCGCGCCTCCCAGGGCGTTCGGGCCTTCGGGCTACCGGAACAGGTCGATGATTTCCGACCGCCCGAACAGCTCCGCTGCGGCGCGGGCGGACGGCGTTCCGGCGTCGGGATCGGCTCCTGCCCCGACGAGGATCCGCGCGACCTCCGCGTGGCCCTTGAACACCGCTCCAGCGAGCGGCGTCTGGCCGCGGTCGTTGGCCTGGTCGGCGTCGGCACCGCGAGCGAGGAGGTCCCTCACGATGGCCGGATGTCCGTTGTAGGCGGCGAGCATCAGCAGGCTGTCCCCCGCCGTGTTGGTCAGGGCGAAGGGAACACCGGCATCGAGGTATCGCCGCAAGGTGGCGGCGTCCCCCGAGCGCGCAGCATCGAACAGGGCATGGGCCAGTGCGATCGCAGCGGCTGCACCGGAATCATCGGCCTCGGCCGGGTTCCCGCCGGCGCCCGCCGGGATACCGACGTCGTTCCCCTCGCTCATCGCGGTGCCCGGAGGAACCCGGTGCTACGTCCGACGACCTGACCTGCATCGGGAGCGACGATGACCTCCTGTGCGGCGGCGTAGACCTCCTCGCCGTCCTGTACCAGGAGATCCGTCGAGGCGTCGACGGATCTCTTGAGGACCGCGAGGGCGATGGGCCCCATCTCGTAGTGGTGCGCGACCGACGTCACCCGTCCCACGGTCCTGCCCTCGCTGACGACGGCGCTGCCCGTCGCGGGCAGGGTGTGCTGGCTGCCGTCCAGATGCAGGAAAGTGAGCCGGCGAGGCGGATGCCCGAGATTGTGCACGCGGGCGATGGTCTCCTGACCCTTGTAGCACCCCTTCGCCAGATGGACGGCTGTGCGCATCAGGTCGAGTTCGTGCGGGATCGTCTTCTCGTCGGTCTCGAACCCCGGACGTGGGCGCCAGGCCGCGACGCGCAGCGCCTCGGCCGCGAGCGAGCCCGCGAGGTCCGGTCCGGTAACCGCCACGAGTTCCTCGAGGCGGGGCCGCGGCACGAGGTGCTCGAACCAGGGGCGTTCGCGGCCGGGGTGGGCCGAGTCCTCGACGAGCGAATAGGCGTAGCCACCGGGGGCGATGGTGGGCCAGGGGTCCTCCCAGACGACGGGCGCGTCGTCGCCGAGCTCCGGGAGCGCCCTCGTTGCTCCGAGGACCGCCCACTGCTCGGTCGCGTCCGTGACCTCGACGCGGAGCATGAACTTCATCCGCTCCAGCCACGCGGCCAGCGCACCGGCCTCTCCGCCCTCGGTGATGAGCCAGGCGGTCTCCCCGTCATCGACGACGTGGGCCGAGTACTCGATGCGGCCCTGCACCGTCAGGAGCAGAGTCTCCGAGCTGTGTCCCGGCTGAAGTCCGAGCAGCAGCTGGGAGGAAAGGGTGTTGAGCCAGCTCAGGCGGTCCGGCCCGGCGACGGTGACGACGCCGCGGTGCGACAGGTCCACCAGGGCCTCACCACGTGCGAGCAGACGCTGCTCACGGAACGGGTCACCGTAGTGGGATGCGACGCCGGCGTCGGCGCCACCTCCTTCGACGGCTCCGGGTCGGCTCAGGAGGGGGCTGGGTAGGGTCATGACCGTATAACGCCTTCCGGGCGGGGCTATTCCTGCGTCGACCGAGCGGGACGCCGCGGCGGGAGGTGCGTCAGGGTGCTTTCCTGAGGATCGCGGATGCGTGCGCCTCGAGCGAGTTCCCGTTCGCGGCGACGTCCCACCGCCAGTAGAGGTTGCCCTCGACCAGGCCGAACAGCCGGGTGGCGGCCGAGTACTCCTTGGAGTGCTGTCCGCGCATGACCAGATCCGTGCTCAGCTGGATCTGTGGGCCCTTGATGCTGCCGTAGTAGAGCTCCGCGATGCCTCCGGGATGCACGATCGTGGCTGTGATGTCGAAGCCACCGGACGCGTTGCGGAACTGCTCCACCTCGTCGGCCGTCTTCAGCGCCGGGACGATGTCGGCCGGGCTCAGGCCGGGCCCGACGTCGGCGTCGTTGAGCTTGCGGTCGAGCGCCCAGAAGCCGGTCTCGACCGACAACGGCCGCAACCTGGAATCCTGCTCGTCGATGAGCCAGGACTCCGCGCTGTACTGGAGGTAGGGCAACCCGTTCTGCGAGAAGACGACCCGCTGGGAGAACCGTTCGGAGTCGGCCGTCCCCTCGCCGAGCATGCCCGTCCCCTCCCAGACTCCGAGGAGCCACGACAGGGGGACGAGCTCGGGCGTCAGGTCGGTGGGCAGATCGATCGACATGGAGGCTCCGGGCCGATCGGCTACTTCTGGCCCTTGTACAGGCGCGTGACGACGAGGGCTGCGAAACCGGCCATGCCGAGACCGGCGAGCACCAGCAGCGAGATGAAGAAGATTTCAAGGGCAAGAATGGACATGCTTCCATCCTAACTCCCACCCCGGACGCGGCGGGACCGCCCGCGGGCACCCTCTTGACCCTTGATCAGGAGAGGAAGAGCTTGTCCAGGAAGTAGACGAGGGCGCCGATCGCCAGGACCGGCGTGATCCCGGCGGCGAGCGCGGCAGGCATCGTCAGGGGTGCGTCCCGGGCGATGAGCAACCGCCGCGTCCCGGCCAGGACGGCACCGCAGGCGAGGCCGACGACGGCGGCGGGCAGTGCGGGGACGTCCGTGAACAGCAGGGCTCCGAGAGGACCTGCAAGTGCCGACAGGACGACGGCGGCAGGGCCGACGAGGCGGTCGGGGAACGGGAGGAGGCATACCGCCAGGGCGACGAGGATGCTCACCCCTGTCACGAGCATGACGCCGGAGTTGGCCGCGTTGACGGCGAGCCGGTCCGCGGCGACCCAGCCCGAACCCATGCCGATGGCGACGACGCCGGAACTGGCGCCGAGTGTCGATTCCAACCGGTGGCTCTGACCGGTCCCCCGGACGAGCTGGATCATGAAGATCGCCCCCACGCCGAGCGCGACGGACGCGGGGAACCAGGCCAGGAAGGAAGGCCCGGGAACGGTGGCGGTCAGTGCGACGGCAAGCAGTGCACTCAGGCCGATCGCAGCCGACTGGCTCTTCCTGGCAGGCACCCCGAGGACGTGCGGCCACCCGACGGCGGCCAGGACGCAGGCGGCACCGACTGCTATCGCGAGAGTCAGCAGGGAGACGTACGAGGAGGCGACGATCATCCCGGTGGCCACGGCTGCGGCTCCGGCCGCGGTGGCCACGCTCGTCCTCTTCACCCCTGCAATACTGCCCTACCTGCACTTGCAGTGGGAAAAGCCGGGCCGGCCAAGGCCCTGCCCACGTGGGCCCCATCACAGGGCTGCGGCTATACTTGACCAAATCTCTACCGCCGTCATCCCTGAACGGGAAGCGACGGCGCCGTTGCCCGATGATGCGCATTCCCGACCCGTGGAGGACACATGCCGCACATCCTGATGCTCACCAACACCACCGGTTCCTCGGTCGACATCCTGCCGGCCCTCGAACTGCTCAACCACAAGGTGCACATCCTCGCGGCCGAGCCGACGGCACTGCTCGAGACCGAACCATGCGACGTCGTGCTGGTCGACGCCCGCAAGGACCTGGTGGGGGCGCGCTCCCTCACCCAGCTCCTGAAGGCCACCGGCCTGAGCGCTCCGCTCGTCCTGGTCCTCACCGAAGGCGGAATGGCGGCGGTCGCCGCGAACTGGCTGGCGGACGACGTCGTGCTCGACTCCGCGGGCCCGGCCGAGGTCGAGGCGCGCCTCCGCCTCGTCATCGCGCGGTCGGCAGCCGCCAGTGAGGAGACGAGCACCGAGATCCACGCGTCCGGTGTCGTGATCGACGAGGCCAGCTACACGGCGCGGGTGGCAGGAGAACCCCTGAACCTGACCTACAAGGAGTTCGAGCTGCTGAAGTACCTCGCCCAGCACCCCGGCCGGGTCTTCACGCGCGACCAGCTCCTGCACGAGGTGTGGGGCTACGACTACTACGGAGGAACCCGCACGGTGGACGTCCACGTGCGGCGCCTCCGCGCGAAGCTGGGCGCGGACCACGAGCAGCTGATCGGGACCGTGCGCAACGTCGGCTACCGCTTCACGCTGACCCGGCTCCCCGAGGACCGCAGCTCGGTCAACCAGGACGCCTGAGCGCCGGCCGTAGCCCGGATCGCACCGAACAAGGCAGAAGCCCCTTCCATCCGTGGATGGAAGGGGCTTCTGGTCCGTACGGCGCGGCGTGTACCTGCAGCGACCGGGCATCTGGTGGAGGACATACGGGTCGAACGTATCGCGGGCACCCCACTGGTGCATCCCCCTCGAGCAGGTCACGACATTACCGCACCTGGAGGTGGTCGCCAAAACGCCCGGCCGGACCGGGGACTAGGCTGGGCGCATGACCGCCGAGCAGCACGCCCCCACCTGGTCCGTCGACAGGATCGCGGGCGCGCCGCCCGCCGCCTTCCGCGAGGAGATCCGGCGACTGGTGGCAGAGGCCACCGAAGCGGACGGTAATCCGCCGCTGTCGGAGCAGACCCTCGTCACGCTCCGGGCCGAGGACGCAGGCAACCGGCTGCTCGTCCTCACCGCCCGGACCCCGGACCAGCAGGACGCCGAGATCGCCGGCGTCGCCGTGATCACCCAGGGGACCGATGGTGCGGTGCTCGAACTGGTCGTCGGACCCGACTGCCGGGGAGAGGGCGCTGGAACCGCGCTCATCGAGGCGGTCCTGGCGGAGGGCATCGACACTCTGCGCGGCTGGTCGCACGGCAACCATTCGGCCGCCGCCGACCTCGCGACCCGCTTCGGTTTCGCACCCGTGCGGGAACTGTGGCGCATGCGCCTGACGCGCGCCGCCGTCGAACAGTCGGTCCCGGCCCTGCACCTGCCCGACGGCGTGGTGCTGCGGTCCTTCGTGCGCGGTCAGGACGAAGAGGCGTGGCTCGCCGTGAACGCGGCAGCCTTCGCCCACCACCCCGAACAGGGCGCCACCACCCGGGCCGACCTCGAGGCACGGATGGACGAGGAGTGGTTCGACGCGGATGGATTCCTCCTCGCCGTCCGCGAGGAGGACGACGCACTGCTCGGCTTCCACTGGACGAAGATCCACGCGGGCGTCGGTGCCCATCCCCCGATGGGCGAGGTGTACGTGGTCGGTGTGGCGCCCGAGGCCCAGGCGATGGGACTCGGCAAGGCCCTGACGATCGCAGGGATCGAATACCTGCACGGCAAGGGACTGCAGGCGATCATGCTGTACGTCGACGCGGACAACGAAGCGGCTGTGGCCCTGTACCGGAAGCTCGGTTTCACCCGTTGGGACGTGGACGTCATGTACGCGGCCTCGACGACGTAACCACCTTGTAAGGTTATTTTCGACGCGCGCCCCGGCCGACAGGAGCGGAGCGCCCGCCACATCATGCCCGCCCACGCTGCAGGAGACGCAATGGCTTCAGAGACACAACCCAGAGGTGCGTCGCTGTACGGATCGTCCGAGACGGCTCCGGCCAGGGCGACGCAGGACCGCATCGACATCCCGGACTTCGCGCCGAGCCTGCTTCCCTCCGGCGACATCCGGCCCGATCGCTTCCTCGATCGCGAGATCAGCTGGCTGGACTTCAATGCGCGCGTGCTGGAACTTGCCGAGGACCCCGAACTGTTCCTCCTCGAGCGCGTGAACTTCCTGTCCATCTTCGCCTCGAACCTGGACGAGTTCTTCATGGTGCGCGTCGCGGGGCTGAAGCGGCGTATCGCCACGGGCCTCGCCGTTCCCTCGGCCGCCGGCCTGAGCCCCATCGAGCAGCTCGAGAAGATCATGCAGGACGGCTATCAGCTGCAGCAGCGCCACGCCGCCGTCTTCGCCGAGCACATCCGCCCCGCGCTCGCGGAGGAGCAGATCCACCTCACCACGTGGGAGGAGCTCGACGACGCCGCACGGGCCGAGCTCCACAAGATCTTCGCCGAGAAGGTCTTCCCGATCCTCACCCCCCTTGCCGTCGACCCGGCACACCCGTTCCCCTACATCTCCGGCCTGTCCCTGAATCTCGCCGTCGTGGTCCGTAACCCGGTCAGCCAGAAGGAACTCTTCGCGAGGGTCAAGGTCCCCGACCAGCTGCCACGCCTCATGTCCGTGGACGGTCCCCGCGCCGGCACCGTAGCGGGCCGCATCGCGCGCTTCATTCCGCTGGAGGAGGTCATCGCGGTCCACCTGGACCAGCTCTTCCCCGGCATGGAGGTCCTCGAGCACCATCTGTTCCGCGTCACGCGGAACGAGGATCTCGAGGTCGAGGAGGACGACGCCGAGAACCTCCTCCAGGCGCTGGAGAAGGAACTGCTGCGCCGACGCTTCGGACCGCCCGTCCGCCTCGAGGTGACGACGGACATCAATCCGAGCATCCGGGCCCTGCTGTCCCGAGAACTCGGCGTCGAGGAGGACGAGGTCTACAACCTCCCCGCGCCCCTCGACCTGCGGGGCCTGAGCGTGATCGCAGGGATCGACCGCGGTGACCTCCACTACCCCAAGCACGTCCCCCACACCAGTCGCTACCTCAACGAGAGCGAGACCTCGAAGGCAGCCAACGTCTTCGCGGCCATGCGTCGCCGGGACATCCTGCTGCACCACCCGTACGATTCCTTCTCGACGTCGGTCCAGGCGTTCCTCGAACAGGCCGCTGCCGACCCCAAGGTGCAGGCCATCAAGCAGACCCTGTACCGCACATCGGGCGACTCCCCCATCGTCGACGCCCTGATCGACGCCGCCGAGGCGGGCAAGCAGGTCCTGGCGCTCGTGGAGATCAAGGCACGCTTCGACGAGCAGGCGAACATCTCCTGGGCACGCAAGCTCGAGCAGGCCGGTGTCCACGTGGTCTACGGCATCGTGGGCCTCAAGACGCACTGCAAGCTCTCCCTGGTGGTGCGGCAGGAGATCGACGGTCTCCGCCGTTACTGCCACATCGGCACCGGCAACTACCACCCGCGCACGGCCCGCTACTACGAGGACCTCGGCCTGCTCACGGCGAACGAACAGGTGGGCCAGGACCTGTCGCGCCTGTTCAACCAGCTCTCCGGCTATGCGCCGAAGTCCACCTTCAAGCGCCTCCTCGTCGCTCCGCGCTCCGTCCGTTCGGGCCTGATCGACCGCATCGAGCGGGAGATCGCGAACAAGCACGCGGGCCTCGCCGCCCGCGTGATGATCAAGGTCAACTCGATGGTGGACGAGGCGATCATCGATGCGCTCTACCGTGCCTCACAGGCGGGCGTGCAGGTGGACGTGATCGTCCGCGGCATCTGCTCGGTGCGGCCCGGCGTGCCGGGTCTGAGCGAGAACGTGACGGTCCGTTCCGTGCTGGGGCGGTTCCTGGAACACTCACGCGTGTTCGCGTTCGCCAATGGCGGGGAACCCGCGGTGTTCATCGGTTCCGCGGACATGATGCACCGCAACCTGGACCGACGCGTCGAGGCCCTCGTACAGCTCAGCGCACCCGAGGACATCACCTACCTGATGACGCTCATGGAGCGTTACATGAACCCGGCGGTCTCGAGCTGGCATCTCGACGCGGGCGGCGACTGGACGCGCCACCACAAGGACGACGACGGCGCCCCCCTCGAGGACATCCAGTCCTGGCTGCTGGCCTCCCGTGCACGCCAGCGAGCGGTCTCACGCCGCTGATGGCCTCGACCACGAAGGACGCCGCTGCCGGCACCACACAGGGCAGCGGCGCCACCGTCATCGCCGCCGGGACGTTGTGCTGGCGGATCGAGAAGGGCCTGCTCGAGGTCCTCATCATCCACCGCCCCCGCTACAAGGACTGGTCCTGGCCGAAGGGAAAGCTCGATCCGGGAGAGACGACCCCGGAATGCGCCGTCCGTGAGACCTTCGAGGAGGTTGGGCTGAGCGTCACGCTCGGCATCCCGCTGGCGACCATCAGCTACACCGTCTCCTCGGGCGACAAGGTCGTGCACTACTGGGCGGCGAGGACCCAGCGGCTGGTCCCCGCGCCCGACGGCAAGGAGGTGGACCGCCTGCAATGGGTCTCCCCTGACCGGGCGCGCGAACTGCTCAGCAACCCGTCCGACATCGAGCCCCTCGACGCCCTCGTCGACGCGCATCACGGCAGGGACCTGCAGACGTGGCCGCTGATCGTGGTCCGGCATGCGAAGGCGAAGCCGCGGTCCTCCTGGAGCAGGGCGGAGGGTGAGAGGCCGCTGGCGGCTACCGGCCGGCGCCAGGCCACTGCGGTGAGCCGCCTGCTGCAGGCGTGGAGCCCCGAGCGCGTGGTCAGCAGTCCCTGGGTGCGGTGCGTCCAGACGGTCTCGCCGTACGTGAACCAGCGCAGCGCCAAGCTGAAGCTGGTGGATGCGCTCACCGAGCACGACGCTGCGCGCAAGCCTGGGCGAGCCAGGAGCGCCGTCGAGCGGGTCTTCGACAAGCGGAGGCCTGTCGCGCTCTGCACCCACCGGCCCGTCCTGCCCCTGGTGTTCTCCGTGCTGGCCGGTCACATGTCCGGTCGGCTGCGATCACTGCTGCCGGTGGAGGACCCGTATCTCGCGCCAGGGGAGGCCGTGATCTGCCAGGTGAGCAGCGCGAACCAGGGGCGCATCGTCTCCGTGGAGCAGTTCCGCGCCTACGACGACTGACGCGCGGTCCTGACCACGGACAGGTACCGCACCGGACGCGGGCTGCCGCAGAGGTCAGCTCTCCTCGGGCGTTGCCTCACCCTTGTCCTCTTCGCTCCCGTCCTTCGTGCCCTGACGGTACTCGTCGACAGGGCTGAGCCCCGCTACCTGCTGGCCGGCGTTCAGGGACGACGTGGTGCTGGTCGCGGACGACGCGTCGGCACCCCCGGTCGTCGCCTCCTCGGGAACGTTGATGTCCTGACGCAGGTGTGAGCTGTCGGGCAGCGGCCCGTCGATGGATGTCATGCCGTCAAGGGAAACAGAGCAAGGGAACGGTCGAGCACAGAAGACGACTCCGAGAATTCACTGGCGGGATGACGGCAGATCCGTTCAGCGGTCCGACCGCCGCTGTACCTTCGGTTCATGACCACCGCGCAGGCCCGCGACCTGACCTTCGGCGCAGCGGTACACGTGGCCCGCTTCGCGTCATCCTGGGCGGGCTGGCCATCGCACCGTCGCTCGGTATCCGAGGTTGGTACGCCGGACTCTTCGTGAACCTGCTCTGCTGTCTGTTCGCGGCCGGTCTGGTGACCTACTACGGGCTGTGGGCGCGGATCGGTATCACCCGGCTCCGTGCCTCGCCGGCCGCCACACTGTTCGTCCTGGCGCTCCTCCTGGAGGCGCTGGCGTGGATCCTTCCGGCGGGGCTCGATGTCACCCCTCCCGGAGCGGGCCTCTGGGCACTGACTCTCCTTCTGGTCGGCTTCAACGAGGAGCTCGTCAGTCGGGGTGTGGTCCTCGAGCGGTTGAGCCGGAGCTACGAAGCGGTACCCGCCGTGGTTCTGACGGGAGTGCTCTTCGGCCTGCAGCACCTGTCCCTGTTCGCAACGACCGACCGTGGCACCTACGACATCCTCACCAATGTCCTCCTTTCGGGAATCGTGGGTTTCGCCATGGCTGCTTTCCAGCACCGCTTCCACTGGATCCTCCCGCTCATCCTCGTGCACGCCCTCGCGGACTTCACCGCCATCCACGCGAAGGAGCCGCATGGCGACGTGTTCGCGGCCGCCACCGCCGTCGTGTTCCTCGCTTTCGGTGTCCTCGCGCTCAGGTCCCCCCTCAGGGGTGGTGCGTCCCACCCCTGAGGGGGGACCGGATCGCGCACCGGCGGGCCGAGGACGGGGAACGATTCACGAGGAGTCACCCCCACCGTCACCGCTCCCGCCTCCACGGTTCATGCCCCGTTCACCCCCGTTACCTAGTGTTGGTCCCTCATGCCGGGAGCACCACCGAGGACAGGACAGCAGCCATGGCCGATGTGAAGGGACTCGTACGCGGACTCGCACCGCACGAGATCGAGGAGATCCACAGCATCGGACCCACGGGGCCGCTGACACCGAAGCTCCTGCACGCGATCGACCGCGCCGCCGGTGGCCCGGGCGAGGGCCGCGGCTACTACGTGTACGGCAGGGCTTCCGACAGTGACCGGCCCCGCCCGTTCGTCCTCCGCGACGACGTGTGCTCCGAGCTGTTCAGCGCACAGCACTGACTCCTCCTGCGCCGACGGCGCAGAGGCGATGTTCGTGCGATCGGTGGACGTCGGGGACGATGATGGGGTGCACTCCTCGAGCATCCGGACAGCAGACCAGCCGCCACGTGGCGCGCTCGACGGCGTCACCCTCCGCCTTCACCGCATCGGAACGGCGGATGTCCCGACGGTCCCCCTGCTGGTGCCGGTCCTCGACGACGGTGAACGAGCCAGGGCCGCGCGCACCGGCGATCCTGCCGCGGCCTCGTCCTTCATCAGCGGGCGCTACCTGATGCGACGGCTCATCGCGGAGATCCTCGACGTCGACCCCGGCCTACCCGTCTCGCGCTTCGCTTGTCCACGCTGCACCCCCGCGCTGGGTACGACCGACCACGGCCGGCCCGGCTACACCGTCGACGGTGAACTGCTACCCATCCTCCCCAGCCTCTCCAGGGCCGGCGGCTTCGTCCTGCTGGGCATCCTCGACCGGCGCGCGCTCCGGCCCGGATGCCGCCGGCGGACACCGGCCGGCTCTCCCGGCCCGCCGCCGACGAAGTGAACGCACCCGGCTTCGGCGTCGACCTCGAATCCGTGCACCGCACCGACTTCGAGGGCTTCGACGATGTCGCGCTGACCAGGGACGAGGGTGCTGCGGTCGGGGTGCTGCCGGAACCACTCCGAGCAGCAGCGCGCGCCCGGTTCTGGGCGCGGAAGGAAGCACTGGCCAAAGCCCTCGGGACCGGCTTCCTCGACCACGAGCCCAACGAGATCGGGGTCCTGAGAGACACGAGGATCAGCGACGTCCCCGAGATCGGGCTCACACTCGGGGACGCGGGGCTGGTGGCCGCCGTCGCCGTCGTCTGATCTCCCGTACCGCCGGCACCGCTCGTCCGTCGGCGCACGGGATCACAGTGCGGGAAGCTGCGCCGAGAAGAGCCACGGCGCGAGCAGCGCTTCCACACCGACGCCCGGAAGGGCTGTTTCTGCGAGCGCGATGAAGTCCGACGTGGTTGCCGAACGGAACCGGAACTCCTCGGACCACGACCGCAGGAGCAGGAAGAAGTCGTCGTCGCCCGCGGCGCTGCGCAGGGCCTGCAGCGCGAGGGCCCCACGCTTGTAGAGGCGGTCGTCGAACATGTCGACCGCCCCCGGGTCGCCGACCACGAGATCCTGCGGTTCACGGGCGAGCCGTTCGTGCGTGGCGCGTGCATGCGCGAGCACCGTCGTGGAACCGCTGGCCTCGGACCAGATCCACTCGGCGTAGCAGGCGAAGCCCTCGTGCAACCAGATGTCCTGCCACCGGGCTGCCGTGACGGAGTTCCCGAACCACTGGTGGGCCAGCTCGTGCGCAATCAGGCGCTGGGCGTCCCAGCCCTCGTCGAGGTGGTTCCGGCCGATGATGGACAGCGTCTGCGCCTCGAGCGGGATCTCGAGTTCGTCGTCGGCGACCACCACGAGGTACTGGGGGAAGGGGTACGGGCCGAAACGCTGCTCGAAGGCGGACATCATCTCGTGGTTGCGGGCCAGTGAGGCCCGGGCGACGGGAGCGAGGGCCGGCGGCACCGCGGCGTACTGGGGCACGGGCGCATCCGGGTCGCGCAGCCCTCCCTGCGCGGGCAGGCCGACCGCAGGCTGCGCCGGATCGTTGAGCCCGATGAGATCGTAGCGCCCGATCTGCACGGTCGCGAGGTAGCTGGCCATGGGCTCGGCCTGCTCGTACACCCAGGTGGTCCGGCTCGACTTGGCGACGCTCGTCACGAGGACGCCGTTGCAGACGGCGCGGTAACCGGCGTCCGTCGTGACGGTGAACCGGTAGGCGGCCTTGTGGGAAGGGTGGTCGTTGCAGGGAAACCAGGACGGCGCACCGGTCGGCTGGCCTGCGACGAGGACCCCGTCCGTGAGTTCCTCCCAGCCGACGTCGCCCCAGATCCCTGAGATCGGACCCGGCGTGCCCTCGTACCTGATGTCGAGGCGGAACTCGGCGTCGTGGGGGACTCCGTCACGGAAGGCGATGACGAGCTTCCCACCGCGATCCTTGAACGAACGGACCCGCACCGTGTCCGACGTGACCTTGGTGGTGCGCAGACCGCTCAGGTCGAGCTCGAGCTGCCGCAGGTCCCGCTGGGCGGTCACGGTGAGGACAGCACGACCCGACAGGCGGTTGCTGGCGAGTTTGTACTCGAGTGTGAGGTCGTAGTGCCCCACGTAGTAGGCGGTGCTGCCGTTGGCGGGTGTATACGGATCAGGCGCGCCATCCTTGGAGCTACCCCTCACGCACCGTCCCCCGGACCGGACCAGGACCTGACGGGGTTGCCCATCCAGTAGGTTCCCGCCGGCACGGTCTCGCCCCGCATGACGAGCGACGCCGGTCCCACGGTGGCACCGGCGGCGATGTCCGCAGCGGGCAGGATCACGCTGTGCGGACCGAGGGTTGCGCCGGCGGCGAGCTCCACGGTGTCCATGCTCATGATCCTGTCATGGAAGAGATGGGTCTGCACGACACAGCCGCGATTGACGGTGGAGCCGTCCCCGAGCACCACGAGATCGGCCTCCGGCAGCCAGTAGCTCTCGCACCAGACCCCGCGCCCGATGCGGGAGCCCAGAGCACGCAGCCACCAGACCAGGGCAGGAGTGCCGCTGGCCGCCCGGGCGAACCACGGTGCGCTGACGCTCTCGATGAAGGTGTCCACCACCTCGTTGCGCCAGATGAACGAGCTCCACAGCGGGTGCTCACCCGCCCGGATCCTCCCGACGAGGAGCCACTTCGCGAGGACGGCGCTCCCGGCTGCCACCGCACCGATCACCATGAAGACGGCTCCGCTGAGCGCCGCAGCCAGCAGGTAGCCGCCCCACAGTGCCAGTGCGTCGAAAGCCACGAGGGACACCGCGGCCAGCATGACCGTGAGGATGATCGGCACGATGCGGCAGATCTCCCAGAAGGCCCGGGCAGCTCTGAGCCGGCCCGACGGCTGGAAGGTGCGGCGCAGGTCGCCTGTCGCGGCGAGCCTGCGCAGTCGTGAGGGCGGACTGCCCAGCCACGAACTGCCGGCCTTCGCCTTCGCCGGTGTCGCCGAGAGGACGGCGACGAGCGAGTTCTTGGGGACGCGCCGTCCTGCGGACGTCATGCCCGAGTTGCCGAGGAAGGCGCGCCGTCCGATCTTGGCGGGCGCGATCCGGAGGTAACCGCCGCCGAGCTCGTAGGAGGCCACCATGGTGTCGTCCGCGAGGAATGCGCCTTCATTGATGGTGGTCATCGAGGGAATCAGCAGCACGGTGGAGGCTTCCACGTTCTTGCCGACCCGCGCGCCGAGCAGCCTCAGCCACACGGGCGTGAACAGGCTCGCATAGAGGGGGAAGAGGAGATCGCGGGCGAGGTCGAGGACGCGCTCGGTGGCCCAGATCTGCCAACCGATCCGGCTGCGCGTCGCGAAATGCCCCTCGCGCAGGCCGATCGAGAGCAGACGCACCGTAGCGAGGACGAGGACCGCATTCAGGACGAACCACAGGATCGCGGTGAGGACCACCCAACCCGCCACGGACGGCCAGGCGGCGGACAGCGACGGCGCTCCGCGGAGCGCCGCGACTACGGGCAGGCACGCGACGACGGCGGCGAGGAACGGGAGGAGCGCGAGGACACCCGACGCGGCCGCTGACAGCAGGAAGGTGGCCCGTGAGCGCATCGGTGACGGCGCGGGCGGACCGATCGGCCAGTCCTGCTTGGCCTTGCCCGCCCGCACAGCGGGCGAGCCGGAGACGAGGTGGCCCGGCTTGACGGTGCCGTGGACCGCGGACCCGGGGGCGACCTCGGCCCCTGCCCCGATGCGCGCTCCCGGCATCAGCGTGCTCCGGGCACGGACGACGGCGCCGGCCCCTACGGAGATCGCACCGATGTGCACGCGATCCCCGTCGATCCACCAGCCCGACAGATCGACTTCCGGTTCGACCGACGCTCCGGCTCCGAGGGTCAGCAGGCCGGTGACGGGCGGAACGGAGTGGAGGGCGACGTCGGGCCCGATCGTCGCACCGAGTGCACGGGCATAGATCGGCACCCAGGGCGCGCTCGCGAGGCTGACCGCGCCGACGCCGTCCGAGATCTGCTCGGCGAGCCACAGCCTGAGATGGACCTTCCCGGACCGGGGGTAGACGCCCGGCTCCACGCGACGCAGCAGCAGTCGGGCGGCGAGGACGGACAGCGCCATGCGACCGAACGGACTGACGAAGACGAGCCAGGACAGGGTGACCCAGCCCCAGGACAGGGTGGGGGCTTCCGTGAGGACGCCGAGTGCGGCAAGCACATTGGTGGCGATCATCGCGTAGGTGAGCCACCGCATCCCGGAGAGGATCTGGAGAGGCAGGCCCATGAGGGTCTGGAAGACCTGTGACTTCCGTGCGGTGATCCGGACGGCGCGGGCGGGCGCCGCCCGGGTCCGACCGCCGTCGCCCGTGCTCGCCGCGAAAGCCGCGAGGGCGCCGAGCCGCGGGTGCGCATAGATGTCCCCGACGGTGACCACGGGATACCTCGCGCGGATCAGGGAGACCAGGCGCGCGGCCGCGAGGGAGCCGCCGCCGTGCAGGAAGAAGTCGGCGTCCTCGTTCGCAGGCACCGATCCGAGCACGGCAGCCCACTGCTCGGCGATCCACTGCGTCCGGGCGTCGAGGATGCCCGTGCTCGAGGCGTCACCGACGCCCTCGAGGGGCCAGGGCAGTGCGTACCGGTCCACCTTGCCGCTCGTCTTGGTGGGCAGCGCGTCGATCAGGGTCAGCAGCGGCACGAGAGCGGCCGGAAGCCGGTCCGCGAGCCGCTCGCGAAGAGCCGGAAGGTCGGGGACGGCGCCGGCAGCAACGAGGTACCCCACCAGCAGCTGGTTCCCGGACGGCGTCGTCTGCACCGCTGCGGCAGCACCGGCGATCCCGGGCAGGGACTGAAGGGCGGCGTCCACCTCACCGAGCTCGATGCGGCGCCCTCCGAGCTTGACCTGGTCGTCCGCCCTGCCCACGAAGACCAGTCCAGCCTCCTCGAGCCGGACGAGATCCCCCGAGCGGTAGGCACGGTCCCAGCCGAGCGTGGGCATCGGGGCGTACTTCTCGGCGTCCTTCTCCGGATCCAGGTAGCGGGCCAGGCCTACTCCCCCGATGATGAGTTCGCCGGTCGAGCCCTCCGGCACCGGGACCCCGGATTCGTCGACCACGGCGAGGTCCCAGCCGTCCAGGGGAAGCCCGATACGCACGGGCCCCTCCCCACCGAGGCGGGCGGCACAGGCGACGACGGTCGCCTCGGTGGGCCCGTAGGTGTTCCATACCTCGCGGTCGTGCACCGCGAGTCGCTGTGCGAGCTCCGGCGGACAGGCTTCACCGCCGAAGATGAGCAGGCGCACGTTCTCCAGCGCGTCGGACGGCCACAGGGCGGCGAGTGTCGGCACCGTGGAGACGACGGTGATACCCCGGGAGACCAGCCATGGACCGAGGTCCACCCCGGTCCGGACGAGCGCGCGGGGTGCCGGCACGAGGCATGCGCCGTACCGCCACGCGAGCCACATCTCCTCGCACGAGGCGTCGAAGGCCACCGACAGTCCTGCGAGGACGCGGTCCGCCGGCCCGATGGGGTCGGGCTGCAGGAACAGCCGCGCCTCCGCGTCGACGAAGGCCGCCGCCGAACGGTGCGTGACGGCCACCCCCTTCGGCGTCCCGGTGGAGCCGGACGTGAAGATGATCCATGCGTCGTCCTCGGGGGTCGGCTCGCGCCGCCCGCCCGACCCGCCGGAGCCCCCGGTGAGCGCCAGACCCTGCCCGACGACGACAGCCGCCTTCGATTCCGCGAACACCGTGCGGGCGCGCTCGTCGGGGTCATCGGCGTCGACCGGCACGTAGGCCGCCCCGGCGGTGAGGACGCCGAGAATGGCGATGTAGAGCTCGTTGGTGCCGGAGGGGATCCGGATGCCGACGGTGTCCCCCGCGCCGATGCCCGCCGCCCGGAGGGTCGCCGCGAACGAGTCGGCCGACGCGATCAGGTCGGCATAACTGAGGGCGTGCGCGCCGTCGTCGAGCGCGGAGGCATCGGGGTGGTCCGCGGCGGTGGCGCGCAGGATGTCGAGGAGCGTCCGTGGGTGCGGGGCGAGCCCGGAGGCCTGGAGTTGCGCGGAGTAGGGCGCCGGGGCTGTCTCGGACGAGGGGGTGATCACGACTGGAGTCTTCCGGTGGAAGGTGAACAGGAGGTTTCCGGCCTGCCTGTCCGGGCACTGGTTGGGGCACTGGTTGGGGCACTGGTTGGGGCACTGGTTGGGGCACTAGTTGGGGCACTGGTTGGGGCATTCGTTCGGGCGAAGTCTACCGGGAGGGGCCCGGCGGCACCGACTGCGCAGGGCCCTCCCGGACCAGCGCCCTAGACTGGAAGGGTGAGCACAACCATTCCCACCCCCTACGAGGACCTGCTGCGCGACGTCATGGCGAACGGCGCGGCGAAGAGCGACAGGACGGGCACCGGCACGCGTAGCGTCTTCGGCAGACAACTGCGCTTCGACCTCGGCGAGTCCTTCCCGCTCATCACCACTAAGCGCGTGCACTTCAAGTCGGTGGCACTCGAACTGCTCTGGTTCCTGCGCGGCGACTCGAACGTCCGCTGGCTCCAGGAACGCGGCGTCTCCATCTGGAACGAGTGGGCTGACGACGACGGCGAGCTCGGTCCGGTCTACGGGGTCCAGTGGCGCTCGTGGCCCACGCCCGACGGCGGCCACATCGACCAGATCGCCCAGGTCGTCGAGGGACTCAGGACGAACCCGGATTCCCGCCGGCACCTCGTCTCTGCGTGGAACGTAGCGGAGGTCTCCGACATGGCGCTGCCGCCGTGCCACGTCTTCTTCCAGTTCTACGTGACGCCGGGCGTGGACGGTGGCCCCGGCAAGCTCTCCTGCCAGCTCTACCAGCGCTCCGCCGACACCTTCCTGGGAGTGCCGTTCAATATCGCGTCCTATGCCCTGCTGACGCTCATGGTGGCCCAGCAGACCGGGCTCGAACCGGGTGAGTTCATCTGGACCGGGGGCGATGTGCACGTGTACGACAACCACGTGGAGCAGGTCGCCGAACAGTTGTCCCGCGAGCCCTATCCGTATCCACGGATCGAGCTGAAGCGTAAGCCCGACAGCATCTTCGACTACGCCCTGGAGGACTTCGACGTGATCGACTACCAGCACCACCCGACGATCAAGGCACCGGTGGCCGTATGAGCGAAGCGACCGTGCATCCCGCCCTGAGCGTGCCCGACGCCGTGGGGCCCCGTCCCGTGATCGGCTTGATCTGGGCGCAGACCGAGAACGGCGTGATCGGGAAGGACGGGGGAATCCCCTGGCACGTGCCCGAGGATCTGGCGCATTTCAAGGCGACGACGACCGGTCACCCGGTCATCATGGGCCGGCGCACGTGGGAGTCCTTCCCGTCGACGTTCCGTCCCCTGCCTGAGCGCACGAACATCGTCATCACAGGCTCCGGCGCCGATCTCCCGGGCGCCGTCGTCGTCCCGTCCCTCGAGGCGGCCTTCGACGCCGCCCAGGCCAGCCCCGGTGCCGAGGAGATCTGGGTGATCGGGGGTGGCCGCGTCTATGCCGACGCCATGCAGCGGGCCAACGCCGCCCTCGTCACCGTCGTCGAGTCCACGGCGGAGGGCGACACGCTCGCACCCGCTCTCGGCACGGAGTGGACGCTCGCGGCGCTGAGCCCCGAGTCGGGCTGGCTGGAGTCCTCGAACGAAACCCGCTACCGGATCAGCCTCTGGACGAAGCACGACTAGCACTGCCCTCCTGGGGTCCCCGGCACCCGCCAGTCACAAAAAGGCCTGAACCGGTGCCCGCGCCTAAACTGGGGTCATGACTTCAGCACCCGGTATCTCCACCCTGCCATCCGTCGGTTTCGTGGGCTGGCGCGGCATGGTGGGCTCGGTCCTCATGCAGCGGCTCCAGGAGGAGGGGGACTTCGCCCGGATCGATCCCGTGTTCTTCTCGACGTCGGCCGCGGGGGGTGCCGCGCCGTCGTTCGCGGACGGAGCCGGTGCACTGCAGGACGCGTACGACGTCGAGACCCTCGCCAAGCTGCCGATCATCGTCTCGGCGCAGGGTGGCGACTACACCTCGGAGGTCCACCCCAAGCTGCGCGACGCCGGCTGGTCGGGCCTCTGGCTCGATGCGGCGTCGACGCTCCGCATGGAGCAGGGCAGCGTCATCGTCCTCGACCCGGTCAACCGCGATGCCATCGACGCCGGTCTGGCGAACGGGGTCCGCGACTTCATCGGAGGGAACTGCACCGTCTCCTGCATGCTCATGGGTCTGGGGGGGCTCTTCCGCAACGGTCTCGTGGAGTGGGGTACCTCGATGACCTACCAGGCGGCGTCGGGCGGCGGTGCCCGGCACATGCGCGAGCTCCTCAACCAGTTCGGTGCGCTTCACGGGAGCGTCGCGGTCAACCTCGATGACCCTGCCTCCGCGATCCTGGACATCGACCGCGCGATCCTCGCCAAGCAGCGGCACCCGAGTCTGGAGGCGACCCACTTCGGCGTGCCCCTCGCGGGTTCCGTCATCCCCTGGATCGACGGGGATCTCGGCAACGGTCAGTCGAAGGAGGAGTGGAAAGCGGGAGCGGAGACCAACAAGATCCTCGGTAGGGGCTCCCGCATCCCGTTCGACGGCCTGTGCGTCCGTGTCGGCGCCATGCGGTCTCATTCGCAGGCGCTGACCCTGAAGCTGACCGAGGATCTTCCCGTCTCCGAGATCGAGTCGATCATCGCTGCGGACAACGAGTGGGTCAGGCTCATCCCGAACACCAAGGTGGATACCCTCGCCGGCCTGACGCCGGTTGCGGCGACCGGATCCCTGGAGGTTCCCGTCGGCCGTATCCGCAAGCTGGAGATGGGCCCGGACTACATCAGCGCCTTCACCGTGGGCGATCAGCTGCTGTGGGGTGCCGCGGAACCGCTCCGCCGGATGCTGATGATCGCGACCGGCAACCTGTAGCGGCTCAGAGCCGAGGGGTTCCAGGGCCGGCCGGAGCCGTGCGAGGGGCGGTCGCCTGGTAGATCACCGCGCCGGCGACGTCGCGAAGCCGCACGTTCGCGTCGTTCGACATCTGTTTGAGGCGCACAAACGCTTCGTCGCTGCTGCATCGGTGCTGTCCCATGAGTATTCCCTTCGCCTGGTCGATCACGCCCCTGGACGTCAGCGCCTCCTGCAACTGCTCCACCTCCCGTCGGGCGGAGTGATAGAGACTCGAATGCGCCATGGCTGTCGCGGCGTACTGCACGAAGCGGCGTGAACTCTCCGATGACGTCCCGGCGGGTACCTCCTGCAGGTACCCGAGCACCTTGACGAGGTCCTCGCGGTAGTCCGTGACGTCCTCCACCTGCTGCAGGACGGCCACCAGCGTGCCCTCGTCATCCAGGACGGGGATGTTGACGGGGCTCCAGTAGCGCTCCAGGAAGGCGCCCGGTCTGCTCGGATCGGGGATGTCATAGCGATGGATGTGCATGCTGTCGCGCTCCCTCGTCGAGATCACCCGTTCGAGGGATCGGCGCATCGCCCGCGCAGGTGCATCATCGGACTGCAGCGGGTTCTCGGGGAAGAGGCTGAAGGCCTGCCTCCCGACCAGCTGCTCCCGCGTCATGCCGGTGGACTGGGCGAAGGCCGCATTGACATCGAGGATCACGAACTCCGGGTCCATCAGCGAGTAGCCCACGGTCGTCGAATCGAAGGCACGTTCCCTGAGGAACCCCATGTCGCCGCCGGTGACACGTTGCTGTTGGGGGTGCCGCTGTTGGGGGTGCCGCTGTTCCGCCATCGCCGTTCTCCTCACCCGGAATGATCCTGCATCCTGCTGGGCCGGTGGAATGCAGTCCTACGAACGTAGAATCCTAGCCACTCGGAAGGACATTCCGCTGCTTCGTCGCATCACGGCCACTCGAGGGGGGACAGCGACACGAAAAGGTCGGTGGACAGCGGCAGGATGTGCGCATGGAACCCCTGAACGCAGACACCGTTCTCCTGCGCTTCTTCGCCGCGAGCGGTCATACCCGCCACCCGGAGAGCATGCTGCGGTACGAAAGAGTCCAGCACCACCTCCGGATCTACCTCGAGGACGTGGCCGCCGCGCAGCTGGAGGGCGGGAACCGGGAGCTGCTCTCGCTGGAGCGACAGTTCGGCACCGACAGCCCCTATCTTCAGGTGATGGGTGCACGGCAACTGCTGCACGACCTCCCGGGGTTCCTCGCGGTCCCCCGACTCCTCCCGGATTTCCATGACCGACTCGCGCAGATCAGTGTGGCATCCAGGCTGGCGCAGTGGTTGTGCTCGCGGCAACTCGTGCAGCACGCGGAGAGTTGGGAGGACGTCGTCCTGACGCGCGCTGCAGCGGAGCATGCCCGCCGGTCCCCCGTCCTGTGAGCTGGTGCTTGTGCCACCTCCAACCGTCAACTAATGTTGACGCATGGAGGTGGAGAGGATGAAGACACTCGTCGGATCGATGGACGGCAAGGGACCAGCCGAAGCTCTGCAGGCGGTTGCCGAGCTTCATCGGGAGGTGGGAAGGGCGGAAGCGGGCCTCGTGCGCAGTGCCCGGCAGGCCGGCCTCTCCTGGGAGGCGATCGCCCAGAGCCTCGGTGTGAGCAAGCAGGCAGTTCACCGGAAGTACGGCAAGCAGTAGCGGGAACCGCCGAACCGGGAGCGATGACCGGTAGCGCCCCTTCTAGCGTTCCGGGAGAAGCTCCAGGAGGTTCTGTGTCAGGGACCGGCGCTGGTCCTGCTGGTTGAGCTGATACGTGCGGTCGATGATGTCCTGAGAGATGGCGACGACCTTCCGGTTGGACTGCTGGCTCTGCCGACTGATCCAGTCGAAAGCCTCGGTTGCGCTCAAACCGCCCCGGCTCATCACGATTCCCTTGGCCTGCTCGATCACACTGCGCTTCACGGCGGACGCAGCGACCGCCTGGTTCGCGAGCCGGTGCGTGTCGGCGTGGACGGAGCGGGTGAGGTCCACGACGAGGGCCCACACCCCGATGGGTTCGCGGCGGTCCTGATCCTCGGTGAGGATGTAGTCACCCGAGATCAGCACCTTGCGCAGCTGTCCGTTCACGTCGCGCAGGGTGAGGTAGGCCGACAATGGTCCCCCCTGATCCAACAGGCGTTCCCACAGCGACTTGGCTGCGTCCTGATCGGTCGATTCGAAGTGGGAGATCCCGAGATCGAGCGTCGGGACGATCTCACCGCGCTCATAGCCGTGGATGCGGTACAGCTCGTCCGACCAGTGCAGGGCCGGCGACTCGAAATAGTGCTCGACGATGCCGGTGGGGCAGTTCAGGAAATACTCGATGGCCTCGGCGCGATGGGCTTCGGCACCAGGCGTGAGTACCGAGGATTCCGGATACGAGGAAGATGCGCTGGTCACTGGAGGATCTTTCGACGCGACAGATGAAGCGGCCGTCTGCTTGACCGATTCGAAAAGGGGACGGGTTCCCGATGGCCCGGGCCCGTCTGCGGTTCCCCTCCATAGTCCGGCTGCTTGACCTACGGAGGAGGTCCCACGTTAGTGCACGAGGCTCGTCGGTGTGGCCGGCTGAGCCCCGCGAGCGAACCGCGGACCATCCTCCAGGCGTCCATCCAGTATGCGCAGCACACTCTCAACATCACCCGTGCTCACGCTCAAGCTTTCCCTGCGGGCAGCACGGGCACGGCAGCTACAGCGAGCAGTTGATGAGCAGCGGTTCCGCTTCCAGGCGGATGCCGAAAGCACGCTCGACGCCGTCGCGCACCAGCCGGGCGACAGCCAGGAGATCCTCCGCCGACGCGCCTCCTCGGTTGGTGACGGCGAGGGTGTGCTTGGTGGACAGCGAGGCGCGCCCTCCGGCAGCCGCGTGTCCGTCGTCGTCAACCAGGCCGAAGCCCCTCACGAAGCCCGCGTGTTCGATCAGCCAGGCGGCGCTCAGTTTCACCTGGCCCTCCTCGCCCGACGGATACCGCGGTGCCTCGGCGGGCAGGTGCGCCGCGGCCTCCCGGGACACGATCGGGTTCGTGAAGAAGGATCCGGTGCTCCAGGTGTCCGGGTCCGGTGCGTCCAGCACCATGCCCTTGCCCGCACGCAGTTTCAGCACCTCTCGCCGGACGTCGTTCGCGTAGGCGCGGGCTCCCACCTCGATGCCGAGCGCGCGCGCGAGTTCTGCGTACCGGATCGGCTTGCTCATGCGCCCCAGCCCGAGCTGGAACTCGACCGAGAGCACCACATAACGCGGTGATCCGTCGACGGTACTGCGCTTGAGCAGGGAGTCACGGTAGCCGAATCCGAGCTCGAAGTTGGTGAAGCTCCTGATGCGGTCCGTCTCGCGGTCGTAGGTCCGCACGGTCGCGATGGTCTGCGAGACGTCCGATCCGTAGGCGCCCACGTTCTGCACCGGCGTGGCGCCGGTGGAGCCGGGGATGCCCGAGAGGGCCTCCAGCCCGGAGAACGCGTGCAGAACGGTGTACCTGACGAGCTCGTCCCAGTCCTGGCCGGCCTGCACCTTCACCATGACCCCGCCGCACGTCGCGTCATCGTCGTCGACGGTGAATCCCGAGGAGATGATGCGCACCACAGTGCCCTCGAATCCGCCGTCACCGATCAGCAGGTTCGATCCTCCGCTGATGATGAGCAACGGTTCCCCGATGGCGTCCGCAGCCCGGACCGCTTCGACGATCTCCTGCTCCGTCGAGGCCTCCACCAGACGGTGTGCGGGGCCACCCACCCGGGTGGTGGTCAGCTCCGCGAGGTGTGTGCCGGTCACGGGCGGACTCATGGCAGCCGCACCACGGCCTGCGCCTTGACGAGGACCTTCTGTCCCGCGGACGTCACCGTGAGGTCGATGCGCGCCGTCGACGTCTCCGTGTCGATCGCGCCCACCGCCCCGCTCACCTCGACGACGGCTCCGGGCTCGCCCGGGCGGGCCGTCGTATCGGTCACCGTCACGGGCTTCGTGAAGCGTGTCTGGTAGTCGACGACGGCGCTCGGATCACCGATCCAATCGGTGACGAGTTGCACGGCCGCGCCCATGGTGAACATGCCGTGCGCGATCACGCCGGGAAGCCCGACTCCCTCCGCGAAGGACTGGTTCCAGTGGATGGGGTTCAGGTCACCGGAGGCGCCTGCGTACCGCACCAGGTCCGTGCGGGTGATGTCGATGGTGGCGGAGCCGATCCGCTGGCCCACCTCGAGCGTGGAGAGGAACACCGTCATGGCTACTGGTCCTCCCCTCGGACGAGAAGGGACGACGTCGTCGTCGCGGTCCTCTCACCGGCGACGGTCGAGATCTCCGACCGCGTGGTGATCATCGCTCCCCCGCCCATGGCCCGCACCTGGTCGACGTGGAGTTCGGCGACGAGCTGATCGCCGGCCACGATGGGGCGGTGGTGGACGAACCGCTGGTCGG
>WNZI01000029.1 GCA_009728235.1 Vibrio cholerae
CGCAACGACAGGCACGTCCAGGTCGTCGGTCAGACTGTCCTCGATCAATTCCATGAGTCTGTTCAGTTCAGCGATCACGGCTCTCCCTTCACCATCAAGCCTTCCGGGTCCCCGTCGTCGGCACCCTACTATCGCGGTCCGGTCGGATCACTTCACTGGTCCCGTCCTGCCCGAAGGCCGGTCCTTCGCTTGGACGGATCCAGAATGGCAGGCGGGGGAGGGGGGGTTCGCAACTGCTTTCCCGTACGACCTGTCCGAGATACCGTCCGCTGAAAGTCCCTATCGGGTCTCTGACCGGGAGTGGCGGCCCCTGCCACAGGTCTGGTCAACGGATCCTTTGAACGATCGCGGACTGTCTGCCGGGGCGCCAGCGCCGGCCCGTTCCTGAGGTTCCGGGGTCGGCTGCGGTTGTCCCAGGGATGTGTCTGGAGGGCATCGCCTTGATCGACTGATGGGGAAGCCTTTGCTGAGCTCATGGGCCGCTGATGAGGGTGATGATGACGACGAGGACCTGGATGAGGACGAAGCCCCAGAGTGCGGAGGCGGCAGCCCACCACGGATGCTTGCCTTCGAGGGCGAGGGCAGCCCCGGTCAGGCCGAGGAGGACGGGGAGGGTGAAGACCCAGATGGGGCGGGGGGATCCGGTTCCGGCTCAGTCGGGGAGGAGGACGACGACGACCGCCAACAGCGCCACAGCGCCCAGCACCTCGGTGGGCGGTGAGGAGAAGGCCCCGGCGGAGAGTTCCGTACGGTCCGTCAGGAACTGCTCGACAGAGCCCTCAGGCCTGTCGCTTCGTCCTGGTCGTGAGTTCTCCGCTGGTGGTGAGGTGTTCGGCAATCTGGTTGAGCTTGATATTCGTGTTCGCACTGACGGTGCTCAGCAGTGTGAAGGCTTGCTGTGCGCTGATCTTGTGCCGCTCCATGAGGATGCCCTTGGCCTGACCGATGAGGTCGCGGTTGATCAGGGCTGCGTTGAGCTGCTTGATCTCCTGGGAGTCGGCGAACGCGACTGCCGCGTGGGCGGCCACGAGGAGCCCTATCTGCTCACATTCCTCGTCGAAGACATCGACGTCGCCACCGTACACATTCAGTGCGCCGAGGTTGTCGCCTTCGACGAACAACTGGAAGGAGAGCATGCTCCTCGCTCCGAGGTCCCAGGCCCGCTGAGCGAACTTCGGCCACCGGGGCTCCTCGCCGAGGTTGGGGACCCGGACGATCTGCTCCGTGTAGGCCGCATCGAAGCAGGGACCCTGTCGTGTCTCACCCTGGACGATGTCGACGTCGCGGGGCAGATCACTGGAAGCGGCGAAGGACTCGATGGTTCTCCGCGCCCTGACCAGACTGATGGAGGCCTCCGTGGCGTGCGGCATCAGCCGGATCGCCGCGCTGACGATGTCCTCGAGGATCGATTCGGAGTCGGACTCCGCCTGCAGACTGCGGGCGAGGTCGCTGAGCTGCCCGGCGATATCACCAGGGAGGCTACTGTCACCGAGCATGTCCGTGCTGTCCTGCGTTGCTTCACGTGTCACCGGATATGCCGCCGTCCTGCGAGTAGGTCGTCCAAAGATCAAGGTTGCCCAGCACGAACCCGAATATTCAGCATACTCAGGCAACCAATGAGGTTCTTCCAGCAACCACGGACGCCCTACCGGACCATGAGGGCCGTCCCATCCGGCGAGCAGGCGAGACGTCAGCGGTAGAAGGTGCAGGCCGACGGGTGCGGCAACCGGGATCAGGACCGGCCCGCGTTTCAGGGTAGGGCGGCCTGCTAGCCTCGCCTCATGCGTAAGACGTCGGCACGGCGCCCCGATCCCGGTGCAGGGGAGCGCGTCCTGATCCTGTCCGCGGGCGTGGGATCGGGACACAACAGTGCGGCGGCAGCAGTGCAGCAGGCGTGCGAGACGCGGGCCGACGTCGCCGAAGTGCAGGTGCTCGACGTGCTGGAGGTCAGCAGCGTCCTCTACCGCGCGCTGCTGGGCAAGGGCTACTTCGTCCTGGTCGAGGGTCTGCCCTGGCTGGTCGAGTGGGGCTACGACGTCAGCGATCCTCCTTTCAGGCGACGCGGGCCGATCGATCCCTGGACACGAGCGAATGCTGTTCCGGTCATCGCCGCGATCAAGCAGTTCCGGCCGACCGCCATCGTGTGCACGCACTTCCTGCCGGCCCAGCTGGTGGCGGCACTGATCCTCCGCGGCGCCGTCGACGCGAAGACCGCCGTCGTGACCACGGACTACGACTTCCAGGGACTGTGGCTCCCGGGCGCCTTCCATGCGCTCTTCGTCGCCAGGGAGGAGGCGCGGGTCGAACTGATGGCGCTCGGTCTTCCGGCCGACCGCGTGACCGCAACGGGTATCCCGATCGCCCGACAGCCCGACGTCCCGACGACGGGTGAGGCCGGCAGGCCCCCGATGCTGCTCATCTCCGCGGGAGCCAGCGGTGGCGACTATGCGGTCTCCGTGGTGCGGCAGACACTGCACATGCGCTCGCCGTTCACGGCCACGATCGTCTGCGGGCGCAACGACGCGCTGCGGCGGCGCATGGAAGAGCTGGTGGCGCCCGCGGGCGACCGTTATCGCGTGCTCGGCTTCACGACCGAGATGCCGCAGCTGCTCCGCCGCGCCGACCTGTTCGTCGGCAAGCCAGGCGGGCTGTCGGCGTCGGAATGCATGGCCGTCGGGCTGCCCATGGTGCTCGTGAACCCCATTCCGGGGCAGGAGGTGCGCAACGGCGACTACCTGATGGAGCAGGGGGCCGCTGTCCGCTGCAACACCCCCGCGACGATCGGCTGGAAGATCGACGAGGTGCTGCGCGAGCCCGGTCGCCTGCAGCGGATGCAGGCCGCGGCGCGGAGGATCGGCCGCCCTGACGCTGCCGCCGACGTGCTGACCGGCCTGCTGGACGGGCCGTCACGTCCGCTGGTCGTGACCCGTGCGGCACAGAAGACCATCCTCAGCACGAGCGAGCAGCGCCTCGTCGCAACCGATCTGACCGGTTCGTCCTCGCTGGTCCGCCTCGTCGATTCGGCTACGGGTAGCGCGGTCGCGCTGCTGCAGGCACAGGAGGTGCAGGATCTGCAGAAGCGGTACGCAGGCCCGGAGGACGATCTGATACTGCAGCGCAGCCTTGCGCCGGTATCGCTCCGGTGGGAGGCGCGGCGATTCCTCAATGCTCTGCTGCGGGGCGACGACGCGTTGCCCGTTCGCGTCGAGGGAATCCCGGCCTATCTGGCCGAGCCTCCAGGCTGACGGGCATCCGGCATCAGGACGGCCGAGCGTCGGATCCACCCGTCGGGTAGCCGGGCTCATGAGGAGAACGCAGCGGTGTCGCGTCCTTCCAGGCGGCCGGGCTGTGCTGGTCGACGATCAGGGCCCACTCGCCCTCGCGGGGGGACCAGCGCCGCGAGGCCGGATCGCGCTGCAGGGTGGGCCCGGCATCCAGAAGAACACGAGCAGTCGTCTGTGCGCCGGGTTGCAGCGTCACCTTCCGGAAGCCCAGGAGTTGAGCCACCGGCCTCCGAACGGAGACATCAGCGGCATAGACCTGCACGACGGTCGATCCCTCGCGGTCACCGCAGTTCGTGACGAGGACGAGCGCCTCGCCGCCGGCGTCGTCGAAGCTGTGGCTCAGGAGCCGGTGCTCGACCCTCGTGTAGCCCAGACCGAATCCGAACGGGAATGCGGACGTCTGTCCCTCGCCGTCGAGCCGGCGTTGCCCCCAACTGTCGTCATAGACGACGGACTTCGCCGCGCTATTGAAGGACGGCAGCTGGTCCGCGTCCGTCGGCAGCACGAACGGCAGCCGTCCGCCGGGTTCAGCACTGCCGGTCAGCACGCCCGCGAGTGCGCGGCCGCCCTCCATGCCGCCGTACCAGGCGAGAAGGAGCGCCGGCACACGCTTCCGCCATGCTTCCGTGAGGATCGCGCTGCCACCGATCAGTACGACGACGGTTCGAGGGTTCGCGCTGGCGACGGCGTCGATGAGACGCACATCGGCGGGACGAAGGTCGAGCGAACGGCGGTCGCCCCCTCGGACGAAACGTGACGCGAAGTGAGCGAGGCCGATCAGCACGCGGCGAAGAGGGCCCGAGTCGAACGTCCGGCCGAGTACGCCCACGTCGACGCCGCCGGTGACCACCGATTCGCCCTCGTCGTGCTGGTCGAGTCCGACGACGACGATCGCCACCTCCGCCGCGGCAGCCAGCAGCGCTGCGGCTCGTTCGTCCTGACCGGAAGTGGTCGTGATGCGCGCCCCGGGTAGCGCCTCCCGCAATCCCTGCAGTGGTGAGACCGTGGAGGGAGGACGGACGCGCGATGACCCGTGGTCGCCGAGGTTGGGCTGTGCCGCGAGTCGTCCGATCACCGCGAGATGCCGGACCGCCGGCGCCAGCGGCAGCAGCGGCGCCGTGCCGACGGCGTCGTTCTGCAGCAGGACGATCGACTCCACGGCGACCCGGTGGGCCAGGGCCCGGTGCTGTGGGGATGCGATGAGAGCGGGGGACGGGTCCGCCGTCTCCCGGGTGGCCGCATGCAGCACGCTCGTACGCAGGATGCGGCGGGCGGACCGCAGGACCGTCCCGCGGGCGACGACGCGCCCTGGAGCGCGGCCGGCAGGTCGCGAGCGCGGAGCAGGCGCAGCGGCATCTCCACGTCCATCCCCGCCTCCAGGCTGACGACCGCGTCGTGGGTGCCGAACACCCAGTCGCTCGTCACGAACCCGGAGAAGCCCCATTCATCCCGCAGCACGTCCGTCAGCAGCCTGCGATTGACATCCATGTACTCGCCACGCACCCGGTTGTAGGCACTCATCACGGAGTCGGCGCCGGCGTCGACGACGGCCTTGAAGTGAGGCAGGTACACCTCGTGCAGCGCGTGGTCGTCGACCGACACGTCGACCTCGAAGCGTTCGTTCTCCATCGAGTTGAGGGCGAAGTGCTTGACGCACGCCATCACGTGCACCCGAACACCCCTGGTGAGGGCCGAACCCATCCGCCCGGTGAGCACCGGATCCTCCCCGTAGCACTCCTGCGCCCGACCCCAGGCGGGATGCCGGAGGAGATTGACGCAGACCGAGGCGGAGTAGTTCGCACCCCGGGCCCTCGTCTCGAGCCCGATCGCGAGCCCGACCCGTTCCTCCAGGTCCGGGTCCCAGGTCGCGGCTCGGGCCATCGTCACGGGGAACGCCGTCGAGGCGCCGATGACGACGCCCCTCCCGCCGTCACTGAACCGGATGCCCGGGATGCCCAGCCGAGGGACGGCGCCGGCGACGAACGGACGCCGGCGCAGCAGCACCGGGATGAGCGGGAGCAGCAGCCCGGGGGAGTCGCCATCGAGCAGGCCGAGGATCTCCCGATCCGTCATCCGGTCGATCAGCCGGTCCGCGGCGTCGTCCGCATCGAGGTCGCCCGTGCGTACAGCCCGGACAGCCGCGCCGTACGCGCCGACCTCCGGCGTCGACGTGGGGTCGGATCCCGGTGCCGGTGATCGTTCTGCCCGTCGACCTCCCGCCTTCCTCATGCTCTCGATTCTGCACCCTGGGGGTGCAGGAGCGTGACGGGAGCGGCGGGGATCACCACAAGCGGCTGTTGGTCTCCGACACGAACCCGCGCCCGTCGGAGAACCAGTGGACGGTCGGACTGTTGCGCGCCGTCGGCGTCGTCAGTTCCGCGAACAGATCCGCGTTGAAGCGGTTGTTCAGCTCGGGGGAGCTCAGCACCGTGTCCTTCGTGATGACGAAGACGGGCCCCTTCAACCCCTTGCTCTGGATCGAGAGATGCACCTCCGCGTGCTGGTCGAGCCGTGCCTTGAGGGCGCCGATCGCCGCCTGGACGTCGGCGTCGTCGTCCCAGATGGCGGCGTGCTTGTCGACGAAAAGCCAGGCCATGATGCTCCTCTCGTCCGACGCTCGATCCGCGCCGGCGGCGGGGGCGGGGCGGAAATGCCGTGTTCCCTTAGCAGAACACCGCTCGACGCGCCGTATCAAGCCGTATCTTCACGGCCGTCGGTGGACGGCAGAGTACCTCCGCATGGCACACTCCTGGGCGCGGGCAGGGGCGTGGAGGCCGCTGCGCAGCCGGTGTACTGGAAAAGCGCTGGATGGTACCTGTGAACATTTGGTTGCAGCTCGATAACAACCCCCTGAGGTCCTTCCGGATGGATACCTGTTGGTAACAAAGTGCACCTAGGCTTTTGCTCACGTGAGTGACGTCACCCTCGGGTCGCGTCCCGGCTGTCATGCAACACCGCGTGAAGCTGGAACCACATTATGAAATAGGAGGCGGAATGCGTTTCGGACGTACTTCCAAAGCAGTGGGAGTCGCTGCTGTCGCAGCTCTCGCACTGAGCGCCTGCGCTGCCAACACGGGTACTGAAACACCCGAGGAGAGCACCGACGGCGAAGCAACGGGCGGAAACATCCGCGTTGTCGAAGTGAATGCCTTCAGCTCGTTCAACTCGAACAGCTCCGAAGGCAACGTGGACATCAACGGCAAGATTGCCTACGCGACCCACTCTGGCTTCGTCTACATCAACAACGACCTCGAGGTCGTTCCGAACGAGGAATTCGGCACCATGGAGGTCCTCTCCGAGGACCCGCTGAGTGTCAAGTACACGGTCAACGAAGGAGTCAACTGGTCCGACGGCGAACCAGTCGACGGCGGAGACCTGCTGCTCTCCTGGGCCATCGGCTCGGGCTACTTCAACGACGCGAAGACCGACGACGCCGGAGAGATCGCCTCCGGCGCCACCTACTTCGACTACGCGGGCGACACCGGCGGACTCTCCCTCACGGAGCTTCCGGAGATCGGGGACGACGGACGGTCGATCACCCTCGACTACTCCGAGCCGTTCGCGGACTACGAAGTGGCCTTCGGCCTCATGAGCGAGGGTGGCATCTCCACCCCTGCCCACGTCCTCGCCGAGAAGGGCGGCCTCGCAGACGAGGATGCGCTCATCGAACTCATTCAGACCGCGCCGGCCGGCGACCCCGAGAACCCTGTGGAGCGCCCCGAGGTCCAGGCTCTCGCCGACTTCTGGAACACCGGTTTCGACACGAAGTCGCTGCCCACGGACCCGTCATTGTTCCTCTCGAACGGTCCCTTCATCGCCTCGGCCATCACACCTGACCAGTCGATGACGCTGACCCGCAACGAGGACTACAGCTGGGGCCCCGTGCCGTCGGTGGACGAGATCACCGTCCGCTACATCGGTGAGGCGCCCGCACAGGTCCAGGCACTCCAGAACGGCGAGGTGGACATCATCGCGCCGCAGGCCTCTGCCGACACCGTCGAGCAGCTCGAGGCCCTCGAGGGCGTCACGGTGGAGCAGGGCAACCAGCTCTCCTACGACCACCTCGACCTCAACTTCAGCGGCGTGTTCGCCGAGGAGAACGTCCGCGAGGCCTTCATGAAGACGGTTCCCCGCCAGCAGCTGGTGGACACCATCGTCAAGAAGATCAACCCGGACGCCGAGCCCCTCGATTCGCAGCTCTTCCTGACGGATCAGGCGGCCTACGAGGATGCCAAGGCGAACAACGGTTCGGAAGCGTACGCGGAGGTGGACATCGAAGGCGCCAAGGAGCTCCTCGACGGTGCGACCCCCGAGGTCCGCATCATGTACAACCGCGACAACCCGAACCGCCTCAACTCGTACACGCTGATCGCCGAGTCCGCAGCACAGGCCGGCTTCAAGGTCGTCGACGGCGGCCTCGGATCCTCCGACTGGGGATCGGCGCTCGGCAACGGTACGTACGATGCCGCGATCTTCGGCTGGATCAACTCGGGTGTCGGCGTATCCGGCGTGCCGCAGATCTTCAAGTCCGGCAACGGCTCCAACTTCAACGGGTTCTCGAGCCCCGAGGCCGATGAGCTGATGGACGAGCTCATCGTCACCACGGATCCGGAGGAGCAGGATCAGCTCCAGGTCCAGATCGACAAGCTGATCTGGGACTCCAAGTACGGACTGCCGCTGTTCCAGGTGCCGGGTGTCGACGCGTACAGCGACAACATCTCGGGCGTCGAGTACATGCCCAACCAGACCGGTGTCTGGTGGAACTTCTGGGATTGGCAGGTCGCCCAGTAGCTTCAACGCTGCAACTGGTACCTCAGCAGTAGACAAGGCGCCGGGACAGGGGAACTCGCCCGTCCCGGCGCCTTTCTGCGTGATTGGCACGGCAGGCGCTGCGACCCCAGGCGCCGGACGCGCACCGGGCCTCAGTGATTGGGAAACGCCACGTTCCTTCCACTCCGACGCCTGCACTACACTTCTGCGATAGCACGGGTACACCCACCCGAATTCAACATTGAGGCTCGAAAATCTATGGTGACCTACATCGTCCGGCGACTGGTGACGGCCGTACTCATCCTGTTCGGCGCATCGTTCGTCGTCTACCAGCTCACCGCCCTCTCCGGTGATCCGCTCGAGGACCTCCGGGCCAGCAACGCACCCAACCGCGACCAGCTGATCCAGGCCCGGACGGAACTGCTCGACCTGAACACGCCGGCACCCCTGCGCTATTTCGGCTGGCTCGCCGGAGCGGCCAAGTGCGTCATTCCCTTCGCCGCGACCTGCGACCTCGGTGCGAGCATCCAGGGTGAAGCCGTGACCACTGCGCTCGCCCGGGCCATGGGCAACACCATCTCGCTGGTGACCACGGCCACCATCCTGGCGATCATCATCGGCATCTCGCTCGGGATCATCACCGCGCTGCGCCAGTACAGCGGGCTCGACTACGGCGTGACCTTCATGTCGTTCCTCTTCTTCTCGTTGCCGATCTTCTGGCTCGCCGTGCTCCTCAAGGAGTTCGGAGCCATCGGCTTCAACAACTTCCTCGCAGACCCGCGGATACCGGTGACGACAATTCTCGTCGTGGCCATCGCGAGTGGCCTGATCTGGGCCCTGTTCGCCAGCAGTTCGTGGAAACGCAAGGGGATCGCCTTCGTGGCCGGATTCCTCGTCGCCGGTGCCCTGCTGTTCCTCCTCGACGTCACGAAGTGGTTCACCAACCCGGGACTCGGGCCGATCATCATCCTCGTCACCGGTGTCGGCATCGCCTTCGGCATCGTGCTGCTCACTGCAGGGCTGAGGAACCGCAAGGCCCTGTACTCGTCACTGATCATGGTCGCTGTCGGGCTCGTCGCGTACTACGTCGTCAACCCGCTGCTGAACGCCGCAACCATCTGGATGATCATCATTTTCGCGCTCGTGACCGTCCTCGTGGGCCTTGCCGTCGGATACGCCATGGGCGGCTACGACCGCGGGCAGAGCATGCGGGCAGCGGCGTTGACCGGCCTCCTCATGGGACTGCTGATCGTCGTGGACCGCTTCATGGTGACCTGGCCGTCGTACGTCGACAACTCGCGCATCCGCGGCAGGCCCATCGCCACCGTGGGAGCGGAGACCCCGGGCCTCGACGGCACCTTCTGGGTCAGCGGCCTCGATACGTTCACCCACCTGCTGCTACCGACCCTCGCATTGCTGCTCGCCTCGCTCGCCAGCTACAGCCGCTACTCGCGGGCCTCGATGCTCGAGATCATGAACATGGACTACATCCGCACGGCGAGGGCGAAAGGCCTGAGCGAACGGACGGTGGTCATGCGTCACGCCTTCCGTAACGCACTGATCCCGCTCGCCACGCTCGTGGCGTTCGACATCGGCGCACTGATCGGCGGTGCCATCATCACGGAGCAGGTCTTCGCCTTCGCGGGCATGGGGCAACTGTTCGTGCAGGCCCTCTCCCGGACGGACCCGGACCCGATCATGGGCTTCTTCCTGGTCGCGGGCATCCTGGCACTGGTCTTCAACCTCGTCGCGGACATCGTGTATTCGTTCCTCGACCCACGCGTAAGGGTGAAAGCATGAGCAACCAGACTCCCCCCGGTCTTCCCGGCGGTTCGGCGGAGACCGTCACCGGTCCCACCCACCCCGCGCCCGAGGCGGAGGCCAGAGGCCTGTCGCAGGGCCAGATCGTCCGCAAGAAGTTCCTCGACAACACGGGCGCGATCGTCAGCCTCGTAGTGTTCAGCATCATCTTCGTCCTGGCCTTCACCAGCGTGGGCTTCGCCGGCATCCCCGGCTGGTGGAAGTACAACCACACGGAATTCGTGCCGCTGCTCGACGGCGGGGCCCCGACCATCACCGGTCCGTTCAGTTGGGGGGAGCACCCCTTCGGCCAGGACTCGATCGGCCGCGACTACTTCGCGATGACGATGCGTGGTACCCAGAACTCGATCATCATCATGTTCGTCATCGGCTCGCTCGCCGCCCTGATCGGCGTCGTCGTGGGGGCATGCTCCGGGTACTTCCGCGGTTGGACGGAAGCCGTGCTCATGCGCTTCACCGACGTCATCATCATCATCCCCGTGGTCCTGGCCGCCGCGACCCTCGGCGAGTCGGTCAACCGATTCGTCGGAGCCGGCGCCCAGATCTGGCTGCTCGGACTCTTCCTCGGCCTCGTCCTCTGGACCGGGCTCGCCCGTCTCGTGCGCGGCGAGTTCCTCACGCTGCGCGAGCGGGAGTTCGTCGATGCAGCGAAGATCGCCGGTGCTTCGAACGGCCGGATCATCTTCAAGCACATCCTGCCCAACGCCGTCGGTGTGATCATCGTCAACACGACGCTCCTGATGTCCTCGGCCATCCTCCTCGAGACGGCGCTGAGCTACATCGGCTTCGGGGTGAAGGCACCCGACGTGTCACTGGGTCTGATCATCAGTCAGAACCAGGAAGCGTTCCAGACCCGGCCCTGGCTGTTCTGGTTCCCCGGCCTGTTCATCGTCCTCATCTGCCTGTGCATCAACTTCATCGGCGACGGTCTGCGCGACGCCTTCGACCCTCGGCAGAAGAAGTTCAATGCCGGCCGGGCCAAGGACGCAGAGAAGCCCGCAGCGGCGTGAGCAGTGCCCTAGGAGGTCAGGCCCAGGGACGCGGCTCCGGCGGCCAGCAGCAGGACCATGACGCTGACGCCGGGCCAGTTCCAGGTACGGAGCGTGCGCTCGGGGGAGTCGACGTCGAGCCCCCCCGACTCGACGAGATCCTGCCAGCGCGAGCGGACGAGGTACGCGGCGAACCCCGAATCGGTGTTCTTCAGGTCACCGGGCCGGATGGACTGCTCGGGTCCGTAACTCGTGGAGGGGAGGTTCGTCACATGCTCCGGCTTGCCGGCGTGGGTACCCCACACCCCCGGAGCGGGCGCCGCCCACGCGGTGAACGAGCCCTGCGGCGTGACGAGCTTCAGCGCGTACTTCGTGTCGACGTCGACCAGCACCCCCCAGGGCACGCGGACGGTGGCGAGAGGATTGCGCAGGGTGACGGCGTCGTCGGACACTTCGACGGACGGGTACCAGAACAGCCACCAGCCCACGTAGGCGATCCCGAGGAGGGGCGCCCCGGCCAGCAGGCCGGCCGGGCCCTCCGTCACGACCACGGAAACGAACCCGCCGATCGTCACGAGCACGGCGATTCCCGTGAACCAGGCACTGGTGCGCGGTCTGAACACGGTGGCTGCAGCCACGCCCTTCGAGCTTTCCATGGCTCAATAGTCCCAGCACTTCAGCCGCCCGCGGCAATCGAGGAGGGGTCGCTCACCGGCGGCGCCTCCGTCACGAAGGAGAACCCCTCATGAGTACTCAGGTAATCGGCGGCACAGGAGGAACCGGTGGAGACCGACCGGCCTCCCAGGGGCCCGTGCTCGAGGTCCGCAACCTCAGCGTCGATTTCGGCGTGGACAAGAAGTGGGTCCCCGCGGCCGTCGACCTCAGCTACGAGGTCAACGCCGGCGAGGTGCTCGCGATCGTCGGCGAATCCGGCTCCGGCAAGAGCGCGAGCTCCATGTCGCTCCTCGGGCTGCTGCCCTCGAACAGTCGTGTCACGGGTGAAGTGCTGCTCAACGGCAAGTCCGTCCTGACGATGTCACCTGCGAAGCTCCGGCAGATCCGTGGCAACGACGTCGCGGTGATCTTCCAGGAGCCGATGACGGCTCTCAATCCCGTCTACACGGTCGGCTTCCAGATCGTCGAGACCCTCCGCCTGCACAACGAGATCTCGCCCGACGAGGCGAGGCAGCGGGCCATGCGCCTGCTCGAGATGGTCGAACTGCCCGATCCCGAGAAGGCCTTCCGCTCCTATCCGCACCAGCTGTCGGGGGGCCAGCGGCAGCGGGCCATGATCGCCCAGTCGCTGTCCTGCGACCCGAAGCTCCTGATCGCCGACGAACCGACCACGGCCCTCGACGTCACCGTGCAGGCGGAGATCCTCGACCTCATGCGCAACCTGCGCAACCAGCTCAACAGCGCGATCGTCCTCATCACACACGACATGGGCGTCGTCGCCGACCTCGCCGACCGGATCGCCGTCATGAGGCACGGCCGTATCGTCGAAACCGGTACGGCGGACCAGATCTTCAACAACCCGCAGCACGAGTACACGAAGGCGCTCCTCGCGGCGGTACCCCACCTGGGGCAGCGGGAGGGCGACGCCGAGGTCGACATCACGGCAGCGCTGGCAGCGGTGACCCACACGGAACTGCAGTCCGTCGGCCACGACGAGCTGGAACGACGCGAGCAGGATGTCCTGGCGCACCTCGACGAGGAGAGCGTCGTGGCTCCGCCGCTGGCCGAACCGGTGCTCGAACTCGTCGACGTCGCCATCGAGTACCCGAAGCAGGGGCGCGTACCGGCCTTCCGCGCGGTCGAAGGGGCGAACCTCACCGTCTACCCCGGTCAGGTCATCGGGCTCGTGGGCGAATCCGGCTCGGGCAAGACCACGATCGGTCGGGCCGCCGTCGGTCTGTTGCCCGTCGCCGAGGGGTCGCTCAAGGTCGTCGGGACCGACATCTCGGGGTTCCGCCCGTCGTCGAAGGAACTCGGGCAGGTTCGACGGCACGTCGGCATGGTGTTCCAGGACCCGTCGTCCTCCCTGAACCCCCGGCTCCCGATCGGCGAGAGCATCGGTGAACCGATGTACCTGGCGGGCGAGGCCAAGGGAGGGGAGTTGCAGAAACGCATCGAGGTGCTCCTCGACCAGGTCGAGCTGCCGCGCTCCTACCGCAACCGGTATCCGCACGAACTCTCCGGCGGGCAGAAGCAGCGCGTCGGCATCGCCAGGGCGCTGTCGCTCCGGCCGAAACTGATGGTCGCCGATGAGCCGACGTCGGCCCTGGACGTGTCCGTGCAGGCGAAGGTCCTGGAGCTCTTCCAGAACCTGCAGCGTGAGCTGGGCTTCGCCTGCCTGTTCGTCACGCACGACCTCGCCGTCGTCGACGTCCTCGCGGACTACATCTGCGTGATGAAGCGAGGGCGCATCGTCGAGCAGGGCACGCGGGACCAGATCCTCCGGAACCCCCAGGATCCCTACACCCAGCGACTGCTCGCCGCAGTGCCGCTGCCGGACCCCGCGAAGCAGAAGGAACGCCGCGAGTTGCGTGCCAAGCTCATGGCATCCAGCGACTGAGTGCCGTCGCCGGGTCGGTCGTCGTGGTGACGATCCGACCCTACGGCTCCTTCCTTCGTGGTCCCGAACGGGGCTGCAGGTAACGATTCGCGTACGGTCCCGGGCGTGCCGGGAGAGTGGTTGCAGCAGCGCACCATCGGTGCGCTGGTGCGGATCTCCGGACGAGCGCGGGCGCCCCTCGCTCCCCGTTTCGGCAGCAGGACGGTGGGTTTTCGCTCCTTCGGCGCGGTACCTCTCGGTAGACTTCGTAGTTGCCATGCGGCGCGCGTCATCGCGACGCCCCGGGGAAAGCCCCTGCACCAGACACGGTCGCATCGCCGAAGGAGAAGGTACATGAGTATCACGCCACGGGACGAGGCCGCCTCGAGTCCACCCGCGCAGCACAAGGACAGTACGGAAACGAGCACGGTACAAAGAGCGCGATTGATGCTTCCGGTCTTCGTGCCGGCAGCTGCCCTGATCGTGGTTTTCGTCGCGTTTGCCCTCGTTTCCCCGGACAGCGCATCGGCGCTGTTCTCCGGTGTCCAGGAGAACGTCATCGGCGCGTTCGGCTGGTACTACGTCGCGATCGTCGCGCTGTTCGTCGCCTTCTCGCTGTGGGTCGGCTTCAGCCGCTACGGGGACATCCGGCTCGGTAAGGACGACGACAAGCCCGAATTCTCCACGATGTCCTGGTTCGCCCTGCTGTTCGCCGCAGGTATGGGCATCGGGCTGGTGTTCTGGGGCGTCGCCGAGCCGCTCAACCACTTCGCGAGCCCACGTCCGGGAGCCACCGGCACCGCCGTCGAACTCGGACAGCAGGCCATCACGCAGACCTTCCTCCACTGGGGCTTCCACGCCTGGAGCATCTACGTCGTCGTCGGCCTGGCCATCGCCTACGCCGTGCACCGCCGCGGCCGGCCCATCTCCATCCGCTGGACGCTCGAGCCGTTGCTCGGTGACCGTGTCAAGGGCGCCTGGGGACACGCGATCGACGTGGTGGCCCTCGTCGGCACCCTCTTCGGAGTCGCCACCTCGCTGGGTCTCGGGGTCCTGCAGATGTCCGCGGGCCTGGACACCGCCAACATCATGGCCGCGACGGAGGCCACCCAGGTCGGCCTGATCCTCTGCATCACCGCCCTGACCATCCTCTCGGTGGTCTCCGGAGTGGGCAAGGGCATGAAGTGGCTCTCCAACATCAACCTGGTGCTGGCGGGCGTGCTGCTGCTGATCGTCCTCTTCGCAGGTCCCACGCTCTTCCTGCTGCGCGAGTTCGTGCAGTCCATCGGTAACTACCTCCAGAACGTGGTGGGTCTGACCTTCAACACGCTCGCGTTCTCCGGCGCCGAGGGCGAGGCCTGGCAGGCAGCCTGGACCACGTTCTACTGGGGCTGGTGGATGTCCTGGGCCCCCTTCGTCGGCATCTTCATCGCCAGGATCTCCAAGGGCCGCACCGTCCGGGAGTTCGTGGCCGGAGTGCTCCTCGTTCCCACCGCACTGACCTTCTTGTGGTTCTCGGTCCTCGGTGGCTCGGCGATCTACCGCGAGATCTTCGGGCAGGGTGGGCTGATCGCCGAGGACGGGACGGTGGCGACGGAGAATGCCCTGTTCGGCCTCCTTGGTGACCTGCCCGGTGGCCCGGCACTGCTGATCGGTGCGATTCTCCTGATCGCCATCTTCTTCGTCACGTCGGCGGACTCGGGCGCCCTGGTGATGAGCATGATCTCGACCGGTGGTGACCCGAACCCGAAGAACTGGATCCGGGTCTTCTGGGCGGTGCTGGCCGCGCTCGTGGCGACCGCCCTGCTGCTCGTCGGTGACACCGGCCTCAGCTCGATCCAGACGGCCTCGATCCTGACGGCGCTGCCCTTCAGCATCGTGATGCTGCTCATGTGCGTCTCCACCGCCAAGGCCTTCCACGGAGAGCACCGCGCGTGGCAGGCAGCGCAGCGGAAGGCAGCCGCGGCGGCGATGGCGGACCGGGTCAGCGACCAGGTCAACGAGTCGATGTCGGGTCGCGTGGAGCGCCAGGTGCAGGAGCACCTGGCCGACCACTCCCAGGAGCACCCGCCGACCCGGAGCACAGCGGGTGGCCCCGGACAGGGAGCACAGCGCGGGAAGCAGTAACCACAGCCTGACGGGGCCCTGAGGGTCCCTCAACGCCAGTGCGAACGACGACGGCGGCGGACCTCCCGGAGGGGTCCGCCGCGTCCTTCGTCCAGGGGCTGTCAGGCGCCCCGCGATGTGCATTAGGTCTGTTTTTGCCGAGCGCCTAGAATGGTAGGAGGCGTGCAGTGCAGCCGCCGCCATTTCCCCGCAGTAGATACCGAATTGAGTCATTACGCATGTCTGAAACCACAGGCAACACCGCTGTCCGCAGCGATCTCCGCAACGTAGCCATCGTGGCTCACGTTGACCACGGAAAAACCACCCTGGTCGATGCCATGCTGAAGCAGACCAACTCGTTCGCGGCTCACGGTGACGTCGCCGACCGCGTCATGGACTCGGGCGACCTCGAGCGCGAGAAGGGCATCACCATCCTCGCGAAGAACACCACGGTGTTCTACGACGGACCGGCGGCAAAGGGCGAGACGATCACCATCAACGTGATCGACACCCCAGGCCACGCGGACTTCGGTGGCGAGGTGGAGCGTGGCCTGTCGATGGTCGACGGCGTCGTCCTCCTCGTCGACGCATCGGAGGGTCCGCTGCCCCAGACCCGCTTCGTGCTCCGCAAGGCCCTCGCCGCCAAGTTGCCCGTCATCCTGCTGGTCAACAAGACCGACCGCCCCGACTCCCGCATCGAGGAGGTCGTCAGTGAGTCGATGGACCTTCTCCTCGGCCTCGCGTCCGACCTCGCCGACGAGGTGCCAGACCTGGATCTCGACCTGATCCTCAACGTGCCCGTGGTCTACGCCGCAGCCCGCGTCGGCGCAGCGTCCATCGAGCAGCCCGCCGACGGCACCGCTCCGACCAACGACAACCTGGAACCGCTGTTCCAGACGATCATTGATCACATCCCGGCGCCCCGCTACAACCCGAACGGCGTCCTGCAGGCCCACGTGACCAACCTGGACGCCTCCCCGTTCCTGGGCCGCCTCGCACTGCTGCGCATCTTCAACGGCACCCTCCGCAAGGGCCAGACCGTGGCCTGGGCCCGCCAGAACGGCGAGCTCAAGACCGTGAAGATCACTGAGCTCCTCGCGACGAAGGCACTGGACCGCGTGCCGACCGAATCCGCCGGACCCGGCGAGATCGTCGCCGTCGCCGGTATCGAGGGCATCACGATCGGCGAGACCCTCACCGACGTCGACAACCCCCAGCCGCTGCCGCTGATCACGGTTGACGACCCGGCGATCTCCGTCACCATCGGTATCAACACCTCGCCGCTGGCCGGCAAGGTCAAGGGTGCGAAGGTGACCGCGCGTCAGGTCAAGGACCGCCTCGACAAGGAGCTCATCGGCAACGTCTCGCTTCGCGTCCTGCCCACGGCACGCCCCGACGCCTGGGAGGTCCAGGGCCGAGGTGAGCTCGCGCTCGCCATCCTGGTGGAGCAGATGCGCCGCGAGGGCTTCGAGCTCACGGTCGGCAAGCCACAGGTGGTCACCAAGACCATCGACGGCAAGCTGCACGAGCCGATGGAGCACATGACCATCGACGTACCCGAGGAGTACCTCGGCGGTGTCACCCAGCTGATGGCGGCACGCAAGGGCCGCATGACCAACATGGCGAACCACGGCACGGGCTGGGTGCGCATGGAGTTCATCGTTCCGGCGCGAGGCCTCATCGGGTTCCGTACCCGGTTCCTCACGGACACCCGGGGCGCGGGTATCGCGGCTTCGATCTCCGAGGGCTACGAGCCCTGGGCCGGCGACATCGAGTACCGCACCAACGGATCGATGATCGCGACCGCGCCGGGGTCGTCACCCCGTTCGCCATGATCAACCTGCAGGAGCGCGGCTCGTTCTTCGTGCAGCCCACCTCCGAGGTCTACGAGGGCATGATCATCGGCGAGAACTCCCGCGCCGACGACATGGAGGTCAACATCACGAAGGAGAAGAAGCTCACCAACATGCGTGCGGCTTCCTCGGACACCTTCGAGAACCTGACGCCTCCGCGGAACCTCACGCTCGAGGAGTCCCTCGAGTTCGCCCGCGAGGACGAGTGCGTGGAGGTCACGCCGGAGTCGATCCGCATCCGCAAGGTGATCCTCGACGCCAACGAGCGCATGCGCGCCTCGCGTTCACGCGCACGCGCCTGACACCCCGCTTCATGGCACACGACGACGCCGGCACCTCCCTGGCAGGGGAGGGCCGGCGTTCGGCGTTACCGGCATCCTCGCTCCCCGGATGGGTCGGTGCGGGGACGGGATCGACGGCGGGCGCCGGGGCGGCCGGTGACACCCCTCGGGCTGCTGCGGCGCCGCACCGCGTGCTCGCCGTCCTCGGCGCCTGCGGGGCCGGCACAGTCGCTGCCGTGTTCGGCACCCTGCTGCACGGACACCTCCTGGGCCTGGGTGGAATCCCACTGCCGGCAGGAGCCGTGGCAGCCCTGGTGCTCGCGGGCAGCCTGTTCCTGCTGTGCGGGCTCTGGGCGAGGAACGTCATCATGACCGCGGTGGCAGGAGCCGTCGCCTACGGCGTGGTGGCCCTGCTGTCCACGTCGTCGAAGACGCTGATCCTCACCGGGTCCTCCGAAGCGGCGCCGGCCACGGCCCTCGCCGGGAATCTCTGGCTCTTCGGCGTCCTCGTGGTCACGCTGGCAGCGGTCGTGGGCTGCGCCGTCGTCCTGCGTCCGTCGCGACGCTCCTGACCCTCGGACTGGGGTCTGCGGCGTGGGACGGACCTGGGCCGGGCGGGTGCCGGCCGTCGCCCGCAGGCGCAGGCCTATGGGGCGCTCAGTCGGCGGTGCGGTCGAGGTGGTGTGCCAGCATGATGGAGGTGGCCGTGCCGTCGTCGTCCGGGCCACGCTGGACGTAGTCCTCGAAGACCTCGCGGATGCGCCCCATCATCTCTGCCCGGTGTTCGTCGTTCAGCCGCAGCCCGAGTCGCCAGGCGTCGATCTCCGAAGGCTGCAGGCCCTCGATCTCCTGCAGGAACGTCTCGACGATGACGGGCGCCGCGTTGGGGATGCGGCTCCGCCAGGACAGGCCCGTGGCACGGTAGGGGATCTCCTTCGCTCCGCGGTTGCCGGTGCGGACGTCGTCCGCGGCGAGGAAGCCGGTGGACAGCAGGGTGCGCACGTGGTGCAGCGCCGTCGCCGGGTTGAGGTTCAGCTTCTCCGCGATCTCCTTGTTCGTCCTCGATCTGTGGAGGCACAGCCGGAGGATGCGGAGGCGGACGGGGGAGCTGAGTGCCCGGCCGCGGGCCTGGAGGTCCTCGTCGTTATCCATCCGACGATTGTACGGCGCGGCCGGCCCGTCGATTGACAGGTCCCAATCACTCGCCTCACCGCGTCCCGCCTCGCTCACCGTCGTGGCGCCCGCGGGGCCGGTGCGGGGGGCACGGTCTTCGCCGCGACCACGTCGGCGAGGTCCACGACGTCGTCGCCCCGGCGGGTCCTGACGGTACAGGTGGTCGCATCGAGGGCGACCAGATCACCGAGACAATCGGTGAACCCTTCGGCGAGGCGCCGCCGAACGACGACTCTCGTGGTCAGTGGCAGGGACGCGAGAAGGGCGGAGGGGGTCTGCACCCATCAAGGGTAGACCCTGCACCTCTGCTGCGGACCACTGCGGAGGAGGTCGGGGACGAGGTTCCTGGCGCCAGGGGTTTCCGCGAGAAACCGGGGTGGTCCCGCCGGTGCGGGGGGTTGCGTTAAGCTGGACACCGTACCGACGGTGCGGCAGCCGACCCCAGTTCCACAGAAAGGCGTGGGAAGTGACCTACGTAATCGCGCAGCCCTGCGTCGACGTCAAGGACAAGGCCTGTATCGAGGAATGCCCCGTCGACTGCATCTACGAGGGTGAACGTTCGCTCTACATCCACCCCGACGAATGCGTGGACTGCGGTGCCTGCGAACCCGTGTGCCCCGTCGAGGCGATCTATTACGAGGACGACACCCCGGAGCAGTGGGCCGAGTACTACAAGGCCAACGTCGAGTTCTTCGATGACCTCGGGTCCCCGGGCGGAGCAGCGAAGGTCGGCAACACCGGCTTCGACCACCCCATCATCGCGGCCCTGCCGCCCCAGAACCAGCCAGCCTAGGTGACGGCCGGGGAGCCGAAGCCTTTCGGCCTGCACCTGCCCGACTACCCGTGGGACGCCATGGCGCCCTACCAGGACGTTGCGTCCCGGCACCCGGACGGCGTCGTGAATCTGTCCATCGGTACCCCCGTCGACCCGACGCCGCAGTTGATCCAGGACGCCCTCGCAGCGGGCGCCGACGCGCACGGCTACCCGACCACCCACGGGACGGCCGCCTTGCGGACGGCGATCAGCGCGTGGTTCGAGCGCCGTCGGGGAGTCCCGGGCCTGAACCCGGAGGACATCCTGCCCACCGTAGGTTCCAAGGAGCTCGTCGCCTGGCTCCCGCTCCTGCTCGGACTGGGTGAGGGCGACGTCGTCGTCCGACCCACGGTGGCCTACCCGACGTACGACGTCGGCGCGCTCCTGGCCGGAGCGACACCCGTGGCGGCCGACTCCCTCGCGGACCTCGCCGAGGATGTGCGCTCACGGGTACGCCTCGTGTGGATCAACTCCCCGGGTAACCCGACGGGGGACGTACTCGACGTCGCGAGCCTCAAAGCGGTCGTCGACGACGCCCGGGCGCTCGGCGCCGTCGTGGCGTCGGACGAGTGCTACGGCGAACTGGGGTGGGGGCCGTGGGATCCGGCGGAAGGCGGCGAGCCCGTACCGAGCGTGCTGGACCCGAAGGTGTGCGGAGGCTCGCACGAGCTCCTGCTCGCCGTCTACTCGCTGAGCAAGCAGTCCAACCTCGCCGGCTACCGTGCTGCCTTCACCGCGGGTGACCCGGCGATCATCGCCAACCTGGTGAACTCGCGCAAGCACGCGGGGATGATCGTGCCCTATCCGGTGCAGGAGGCGATGCGTGTCGCGCTCGGGGACGACGCGCACGTGGCGGAGCAGAAGGATCTGTACCGCCGCCGTCGTGCCCGGCTCCTTCCTGCGCTGGAAGCCGCGGGTTTCACCATCAGCGGGTCCGTCGCCGGCCTCTACCTGTGGGCGTCGGACGGACGGCCCACCTGGGACACCATCGGATGGCTGGCCGACCTCGGCATCCTCGCAGGACCGGGTACCTTCTACGGGGACGCAGGTCAGGGGTTCGTCCGGATGGCGCTGACGGGCAGCGACGAGCGGATCGGGGCTGCCGTAGCCCGGCTGACCGCGGCGGTGCGCTGACCGGTCCGTCCGATTGCTGTTGCACAACGAAGGACGGCAGGATTAGCGGTCACCGGCGTGCTGGCGGTAGCGTTTCAGCTGAATGTGCTTTCCCCGGAGTGACGCATGTCCTCCTATGCAGCGATGATTTCTGGCGACGACCTCGCTCCAGCTCCTGAAGGAGAACCAATGACAGAGCAGAATGCTGCTTCCCTGCACTACGACGGCGGGAAGCTCAGCCTGCCGCTGGTCCCTGCCGTCGAAGGCAACAACGGCTACGACGTGTCCAAACTGCTGAAGCAGACGGGTCAGGTCACCTTCGATCCCGGCTTCATGAACACGGCGGCCACGACCTCCGCGATCACCTACATCGACGGCGACCAGGGGATCCTGCGGTACCGCGGATACCCGATCGAGGAACTCGCGAAGAACTCGAGCTTCCTCGAGGTGTCCTACCTCCTCATCTACGGCAACCTGCCGACACCGGAGGAACTCAGCGGCTTCGACGGACGGATCCGTCGCCACACCCTGCTGCACGAGGAACTCAAGGGCTTCTTCGGTGGATTCCCCCGCGACGCCCACCCCATGCCCGTGCTGTCCTCCGCCGTCTCCGCGCTGTCCACGTTCTACCAGGACTCGCTGGACCCGTTCGACGACGAGCAGGTGGAACTCTCCACGTTCCGGCTCATGGCGAAGCTGCCCGTCATCGCGGCCTACGCGCACAAGAAGTCGATCGGTCAGCCCATGCTGTACCCCGACAACTCCATGAACCTCGTGGAGAACTTCCTGAGGCTCTCGTTCGGCCTGCCCGCCGAGCCGTACGACCTCGATCCGATGATGGTCAAGGCCCTGGACCTGCTGCTCATCCTGCACGCCGACCACGAGCAGAACTGCTCGACCTCGACGGTCCGCCTGGTCGGCAGCTCCAACGCCAACATGTTCGCGTCGGTCTCCGCCGGCATCAACGCCCTCTTCGGCCCGCTGCACGGCGGAGCGAACGAGGCAGTGCTCAACATGTTGCGCGACATCCAGTCCAAGGGCATGCAGCCCGAGGACTTCATGGAGAAGGTCAAGAACAAGGAAGACGGCGTGAAGCTCATGGGCTTCGGGCACCGCGTCTACAAGAACTACGACCCCCGCGCGAAGATCGTCAAGGCAACCGCCCACGACATCCTGTCCAAGCTCGGCGGCAACGACGAGCTCCTCGACATCGCCATGCGGCTCGAGGAGAAGGCCCTCGCCGACGACTACTTCATCGAGCGGAAGCTCTACCCGAACGTCGACTTCTACACGGGACTCATCTACAAGGCCATGGGCTTCCCCGAGAAGATGTTCACGGTTCTCTTCGCGATCGGACGCCTCCCGGGCTGGATCGCGCAGTGGCGCGAGATGATGCAGGATCCGCAGACCAAGATCGGCCGCCCGCGTCAGCTGTACACGGGTGAAGGAGAGCGCCACTACCCCGCGCGCTGATCCGGGACCACCCGTTCCGACGACGACGGCGGCCGTCCACCGAGGTGGGCGGCCGCCGTCGTCGTTCCCGGTGTGTCGCCGGAACGCGTCAGGTGCGTTCGGCGCCCGCGTAGCCCTCGGGGTTGTCCTTCTGCCAGCGCCAGTGGTCCTCGCACATCTCTGCAAGGGACCTCGTTGCCGACCAGCCGAGGTCCGCGAGGGCCGACGACGGGTCCGCATAGCTCACCGCTGCGTCTCCGGGGCGTCGGGGCGCGAACTCGTACGGCACGTCCCGTCCCGCTGCGGCGGAGAAGGCCGCGAGCACCTCGAGCACCGAGGAGCCGTTGCCCGTGCCGAGGTTCCAGGTGTGCACTCCACCGCGGGCCACGAGGTAGTCCAGCGCGGCGAGGTGGCCTGCCGCCAGATCGACCACGTGGATGTAGTCACGGACCCCCGTGCCGTCAGGCGTCGGGTAGTCGTTGCCGAACACCATGACCTTCTCGCGCCGGCCCACGGCGACCTGCGCCACGAAGGGGAGCAGGTTGTTCGGGACGCCGGTCGGGTCCTCGCCGATGGTCCCCGAGGAGTGGGCACCCACCGGGTTGAAGTACCGCAGCAGGGCGATGTTCCAGCGGGGGTCCGCCGCACCCAGATCCGAGAGGATGTCCTCGATCTGCTCCTTCGTCCGCCCGTAGGGATTGGTGGCGTCGAGGGGCAGCTTCTCGGTCAGCGGCACTTCCTCGGAGGCCCCGTACACCGTGGCCGACGAGCTGAACACCAGGGTGCGGACCCCGGCGTCGTCCATGACGCGAAGGAGGCTCAGCGTGCCCCCGACGTTGTTGGTGTAGTAGTACAGCGGTTTCTCGACGGACTCACCGACGGCTTTCAGCCCGGCGAAGTGGATTACGGCGTCCACGTTCTCCTCCGCGAAGATCTCGCGCAGCCGCGCTTCGTCGAGCAGGTCCGCACGGTGAAAGACGGGGGCTCGCCCGGCGAGGTTCGCGACCCGCTCGAGGGACGTCTCGGTGGAATTCAGGAGATTGTCGACGACGACCACGTCATGGCCGTTCTCGAGCAGTGTCAGGACGGTGTGTGAACCGATGTAGCCGCTGCCACCGGTAACGAGGATCTTCATGCCTCCATCCTAGGTCGACCTTTGCCTCCGCCTGCCCTGCCGCGACGGCAGCGGGGCTCCGGCTCTGGAGCGTCGCGTGCGCCGGGTCTACTGTAGGAGCAGCCCTGTCTGGTCCGAAGGAGGCCGATGACGTACTCGGAATCTGACTACAGCAGCCACTTCGCGGTGGACACCTCCCAGGTGCTCCTCGTTGCGCTCTACCTACGGGATGCTGCAGGGCTGGAGGGCGTGGGACGCCCCTCCCTGCCGCCGGTCGTCCCGACCGTCCGCAGGGTGGACACACGTCGACTGATGGAAGCCGTCGGCGGTCCGGCGGTCCTCAGGGTCGAGTGGGAAGCATGGTGGCACAGCCTGCTGGCCCGTCGCATCAGCGATGCCGCGCTGCCCCTGCCCCCGCGCTTCGAGACGCTCGACGGCATGGAGGCGCTCAAGGCACTCCTGCGGGCACACGTGGGAGCGGCCATGGACTGGGCGGAGGAGCGGTGTGCCGAGTACGCGCTGCACGCCGGCGCCCGCGGGGCGGACAGCATGGAGTACCTCCTGGCCCGGATCGTTCAGGAGCGTGAGCTGGAGCTCGGCCGGTCCGCGCGCCGCTTCACGCTCCAGGTGGTCGAGCTGCCGCTGCGCGTGCACCGGGCGTGGTGGGTCGAGCCGGACAAGCTCCTCATGTGCCAGGAGCTGTTCGACGACGAGCGCTCGTTCCGCAGCTACGTGGAACCCGTGGTCCGGATGCTGGCCTGACACCCGGTGGACCGAACGGCGCCGGGACCGGTCGGGTCCGGAGTGCCCCGCGTCCGGGGATCAGGGAACCGTGCCCGCGACGGTCACGGTGAGGGTGCCGGGCTCCGACGGTGTCGACGTCCAGCCGCCCTCGGCCCGCACCCACTCGAGGCCCGCGTACGCCACGGAGGTGATGTGCAGTGCGGAGGCATTGGCGACGGCCCAGTGTGCGGCCGCCCAGCCGGTGTTCCCGGTGAGCTGCACCGTGAGCCGGTCGCCGTCCACGACACCCCCGAGGGACCCGAAGATCTCCTCCGCCGCAGCGGAGACCGCGCGTGCGTCACCGGTCTCCTCCGGCTCGCGCAGGGTGCAGTCGAGGGCGCCCGGAGAGTTGCCGGTGAGCGCCGACGCGAACGCTCTGCCTTCCGGCTCGTGGTCAGCGTAGGCCTCCGGGTACGCGGACCGCTGCACGGTCTGGGCTGCCTCGGTGATCGGCAGGGTCTCGTACCCGGGCACCTGCACGAGGGCGTCGTAGAAGGCCCCCGTCGCGTACAGCGGTGTCATCACCTGTTCCTCGGTGCCCCAGCCCTGGGAGGGCCGCTGCTGGAACAGGCCCCGTGAGTCCGGGCCGGCGTCGTCACCGTAGTCGATGTTCTCGAGCCGTGACTCCTGGATCGCGGTCGCGATGGCGATGGAAGCCGCCCTCGCGGGGAGCCCGCGGCCGACGGCGACGCCCGAGATCAGCGCCGCGTTCCCTGCCTGGGTGGGGGTGAGCTCGAAGGTATCGGGACCGACGGTGGCGCTGCACCGCTCCCGGACCATGACCTCGCTCTGCTCCAGCTGCTTGACCGCGACGACCGTCCCGCCCACGACGACGACGGCGAGCGAGGCGAGCATGGCGCCGGTCCTCACCCGCCGCCGGCGCCGACGGACAGCGGATGAGGCCGGACGCGCCGACGCGCTAGTTGGCATGCAGCGCCGGGTTGAGCGCGATGCCCTGGCCCGTGCGGGGCCGGGCCTCCACCGCTCCCGAGACGGAGTTCCTCAGGAACAGGATGCCCGACTCGCCCGAGAGCTCGGTGGCCTTCACCTGGGACCCGTCCCGCAGCGTCACCTTCGTGCCGGCCGTCAGGTACAGGCCGGCCTCGACGACGCAGTCGTTCCCGAGCGAGATCCCCACACCCGACTCGGCCCCCAGCAGGCACCGTTCGCCGATCGTGATGCGCTCCTTGCCGCCGCCGGAGAGGGTGCCCATGATCGACGCGCCACCTCCCACGTCCGAGCCGTCCCCGACGACGACGCCCGCCGAGATGCGGCCCTCGACCATCGAGTGGCCGAGCGTCCCGGCATTGAAGTTCACGAAGCCCTCGTGCATGACGGTCGTGCCGTCGGCCAGGTGCGCTCCGAGCCGCACGCGGTCCGCGTCGGCGATCCGCACGCCCGCCGGCACCACGTAATCCACCATGCGGGGGAACTTGTCCACCCCGTGAACGGCGACGGGGCCACGGGCGCGCAGGGCGGCGCGGACCGCCTCGAAGTTCTGCACGGACGCCGGCCCGTGGTTCGTCCACACGACGTTCGCGAGGAGCCCGAAGATCCCGTCGAGGTTGATCGTGTTGGGTTGCACGAGCCGGTGGGAGAGGAGGTGGAGCCGCAGATACGCGTCCTCCGTCCCGGCGGGGGCGTCGTCGAGATCCACGGCGACGTCGACGACGCGCTGGCTGACCTTCCTGGCGTTGTCCACGCCCGACTCCGCGAGGGCGTCCAGGGTGTCGCCGAGCTCCCGCCGGCCGGTTGCGTCCAGCGTGTCCTGCCCCACCCAGGGGGCGGGGAACCAGGTGTCCAGGACGGTGCCGTCCGTCGTCACGGTGGCGAGGCCGAGGCCACCGGCGGGACGGGAGGCGGCGCCGGGCACGGAGGGGCTGGGCGTGGAAGCAGTCATGGGCAGCAGTCTACCGAGCGATAGTGTTGCAGCATGATCCCGACCCGCTCCGCGGACCTCGACCTGACCGCCGACGTCGCCGCCCTCACCGCCCACCTGATCGATGTCGAGAGCGTCTCCGGCAATGAAGCGGCCATCGCTGACGCCGTCGAGCGGGCCCTGCGGACACTGGACCACCTCGAGGTGGTGCGCGACGGCGACTGCGTCATGGCCAGGACACGCCTCGGGCGCTCCGAACGGGTCATCCTGGCGGGCCACCTGGACACGGTTCCCCTGCCGACGGCGGCCGGGTCACGGGGCACCGTGCCCTCCTCCTGGGAGGGCGACGTCCTGTTCGGCAGGGGAGCGACGGACATGAAGGGCGGCGTGGCGGTGCAGCTCGCGCTCGCCGCCGCGCTGCGGGAGCCCACCCGGGACGTGACCTTCATCTTCTACGACCACGAGGAGGTGGAAGCGTCCCTCAGCGGCCTCGGCAGGGTGGCCGCCTCGTACCCGGAGTGGTTGCGGGCGGACTTCGCGGTGCTCCTCGAACCGACCGACGGGACGGTCGAGGGAGGGTGCAACGGTACCGCCCGATTCGACGTGCGCGTGACCGGCAGGGCGTCCCACTCCGCGCGTGCCTGGATGGGTGTCAACGCCATCCACGGTGCTGCCGAGATCCTCGCCCGGTTGCGGGACCACGAGCCCGCCACCGTCCACGTGGACGGGCTCGACTACCGCGAGAGCCTCAATGCGGTGAAGATCTCCGGGGGAACGGCCGGCAATGTCATCCCGGACAGCACGGTCATCGAGGTGAACTACCGTTTCGCCCCGGACAAGACTCCTGACCAGGCGGAGGACCACGTGCGGGCGCTGCTGCAGGGATTCGCGGTCGAACGCACCGATGCCGCCCCTGGCGCACGTCCGGGCCTGCAGCACCCCGTGGCCGCGGCGTTCGTCGCGGCGGTCGGCGCCGAGCCCAAACCGAAGTACGGCTGGACCGACGTCGCGCGGTTCAGTGCCCTCGGTGTACCGGCGGTCAACTTCGGGCCGGGGGATGCGCTCCTGGCGCACACCGACGACGAGCACGTGCACGCGGATGCCGTGCGCGCGTGCCTGGCCGCCCTGGTCGACTGGCTGTCCTGACCGGGAAGACCGTCCCCCGAACGACGAAAGGGCCCGGCGACCGCCGGGCCCTTTCGTCGTTCGGAGGTGCAGGAGCTCAGGTGGCGGAGGCGTCCATGGGGACGACGTCCTTCGCGGGGGTCTTCGTGGCGCCCTTCGTCCTGAAGCTCAGCAGCCGGGAGAGCCGCGTCGCGAGGGTCGACAGTGCGAAGTTGATGAGGATGAAGATGAGGGCTGCGACGACGAGCGTCTGCAGCAGATTCCCCTCACCCACGCCGAGGCGCCGGGCACCCTGGAGCAATTCCGAGTACCCGATGATGTAGCCGAGCGCCGAGTCCTTGAGGATGACGATGAACTGGCTGATGAGTGCCGGCAGCATGGCGATCAGGGCCTGGGGGACCTCGATGCTGCGGAGCGACTGCAGCGGCGTCATGCCGATGGCCATGCCGGCCTCTCGTTGCCCCTTGGGCAGTCCGTGGACCCCCGACCGGATCAGTTCGGCGATGACCGAGCCGTTGTAGAGCGTCAGCGCCACGACCACGGCCGTGAAGGCGGGATCGGTGATGGAGTCGATCTGTCCGAAGCCGAGCCACAGGAAGATCATCATCAGCAGGACGGGGATCGCCCGGAGGAACTCGACGATCGTCCCGGCCACCGCCCGGATGACTGCGACGTGGGTCAGCCGTGCCATGCCGAACACGAGCCCGAACACCACAGAGCTGACGACGGCGACAGCGGCGGCACGCAGGGTGCCCTCGATGAGCCCCGGCAGGATGAAGTACTGCCAGGAACGCCATTCGAGGAACGGCGTCCACTTCTCCGGGGCGAGCTGTCCCTTCCCGGCGAGTACCACGAGGACGTAGGCCACCAGGCCGGCGATCAGCAGGGCGCCGACGATGTTGCCGAGGAGGATGGTGCGCCGGGCGCGGGGACCTGGTGCGTCGAAGAGGACCTGCTGGGCGCTCATCGTGCAACCGCCAATCTCCTGGATGCCCAGGTGGTGAGCAGGCCGACCGGAATGACGATGATCACGAAGCCGATGGCGAAGGTCAGGAAGATGGGGATCACGAGGTCGCTGTCGAACTCGATCATCGACTTCATCAGGCCCGAGGACTCGGCGACAGAACCCGCCGCCGCGACGGTCGAGTTCTTGATGAGGGCGATCAGGACGTTGCCGAGCGGCGCTATGGCTCCCCGGAATGCCTGCGGGAGGATCACCAGGCGCGCAGCGGGGAGGAAGCTGAGTCCGATCGCCCGTGCTGCTTCGGCCTGGCCGAGCGGGACGGTGTTGACACCGCTCCGGATGGCCTCACAGACGAACGCCGCGTGGTACAGGGAGAGCCCGAGGACGGCGAGGCGGAAGAAGTTCAGGTTGAAGTCCTCGGACAGGCTGGTCTGCAGCTGGCCGAAGAGTCCGAGGACGCCGAACGCGATGATGATGGTCAACGGCGTGTTGCGGAAGATGTTGACGTAGGAGGCACCCACGAACTGGAGACTGGCGATCGGTGAGATGCGGAACAGGGCCAGGAGCGTGCCCAGGAGCAGCGACCAGATGGCCGCCCAGAACGTGAGCTGGATGTTGACCCAGAAAGCTGCGGGCACGTCATAGGTTTCGAAGAGCGACAGGTAGTTCTCCACGGATCACCTCCTTTCTGATGGTGGACATGGCATTGGTGGGGCAGCCCGTCCGGGCTGCCCCACCAACAGGGCAGGCGTCAGGCGCAGGCGGCAGGCGTCGGCGGGTTCAGCTCGTCGTTGAAGGTGTAATCGGCACCCTCGGTGTTGCTGGTGATGGCTTCCTCCCAGGCACCGTCCTCGATCATCTTGGTGATGGCCGCATTGATGTCCTCGCAGGTCTCGTTGTCCTGGGGGAGGCCCACGCCGTAGTTCTCCTCCGAGAAGGGTGCTCCGACGACGCGGAACTGGCCGGCATTGGCCTCCTGGGCGGCCAGACCGGCCAGGATGATGTCGTCGGTGGTCGCGGCATCGATGCTGCCGCTGGCCATCAGGGTGACGCACTCCGCGTAGCTGGGCTGCTCCACGAGGTTCACGCCCGGGTACTGGTCCTTGATCTTCTGGGCGGAGGTGGATCCCGTGACGGAGCACAGGTTCTTCCCTTCGAGGTCCTCCGGGCCGCTGATCGAGTCGTCATCGGTGCGTACCAGGAGATCCTGGCCCGCCACGAAGTAGGGACCCGCGAACGCGACGGTCTCCTTGCGGGTGTCCGTGATCGAGTAGGTCGCGAAGATCATGTCGACCTGGTTGTTCGTCAGGAGGTTCTCGCGGTTCGCGGACGGAGCCTCGACCCAGTCGATCTGGTCCTCCGAGTATCCGAGTTCGTTCGCGACGTACTTCGCGACGTCGACATCGAACCCGGAGTAGGAGCCGCCCTCGTCGAAACCGAGACCCGGCTGGTCGAACTTGATACCGATGCGGATGCTCTCGCCGCCGGCCTCGCCGCTGCTCTCGCCTCCGGCGTTGTCGCCACCGCCGCAGGCGGACAGTGTCAGTGCGGCCACCGCAGCCACCGCGGCTGCTGCGTATCGGGTCTTCTGCATTGGTTCTCCTTGATGTCCGGCCTCGCAAGGCCTTCGGGGTGGGGTACTGAAGTACGGGGTGGGTGCTAGTGGGAGAGGATCTTGCCGAGGAAGTCCTTGGCACGATCGCTCTGGGGGTTCGTGAAGAACTCCTCGGGCGTGGCCTGCTCCATGATCTGCCCGTCGGCCATGAAGATGACGCGGTCGGCGGCGCGGCGCGCGAAGCCCATCTCGTGGGTCACCACGATCATGGTCATGCCTTCCTTCGCCAGCGACACCATCGCGTCGAGGACCTCGTTGATCATCTCGGGGTCGAGCGCCGAGGTGGGCTCGTCGAACAGCATGACCTTCGGCTGCATCGCGAGGGCGCGGGCGATCGCGACGCGCTGCTGCTGCCCGCCGGAGAGCTGTGCCGGCAACTTCTGCGCCTGGTTGTCCACGCCGACGCGCTTGAGCAGCGACATCGCGAGATCCTTCGCCTCGCCGCCCTTCATGCCCTTGACCTTGATCGGGCCGAGCGTCACGTTCTCCAGGATGGACTTGTGCGCGAAGAGGTTGAAGGACTGGAAGACCATGCCCACGTCGGCGCGCAGTTTCGCGAGTGCCTTGCCCTCCGCGGGGAGGACCTTCCCGTCGATGGTGATCTCGCCGTCGTCGATCGTCTCGAGTCGGTTGATCGCGCGGCAGAGCGTCGACTTCCCCGATCCTGACGGGCCGATGACGACCACGACCTCTCCACGGGCCACGTCCAGGTTGATGTCGCGCAGGACGTGCAGGTCCCCGAAGTGCTTGTTGACGTTCTTGAGGGAGACGAGAGGGCTTCCCGAGGACGCGGCCGTAGTCGGTTGCGATTCACGTGTCATGGGAGAAATCTAGCGAACTATTCCTCAGCAGCAATACACACTGCCCCCGCGATGCGGATTGTGATTCAAGAGCAACCAAAGCACCAGGGCCCCGGGAGGTTGGTTAGCCTAGGAAAATGTCTCCCTCCCAGCACCCCTCCGGCCGTTCCGACGCCTCTTCCGCCGGCCCGCACGACGACGGCGTGTCGCATGGATCGGAAAGGTCCGCCACCGCGACCTCCTCAACGGGTACCGCCGACGCCTCCGCCGACCCCGCGGCAGGCGGTGCCACCCGGCGCAAAGGATCAGTGGAGCTGCGACGCGCCCAGGCCGCCAGGCCCCAGTCGGACAACATGCTGCTCGACTCCGACGACTCCGGCGGGTTCACCCGGACCGATCCGTGGCGGGTCCTCCGGATCCAGAGCGAGTTCGTCGAGGGGTTCGGGACCCTGGCGGACCTCGGTCCGGCCATCAGCGTCTTCGGTTCCGCGAGGACGACGCGGGATTCGCCGTTCTACTCCATCGGCGAGGAGGTGGGCAGGCGGCTCGTCGGGTCCGGGTTCGCAGTGATCACCGGGGGAGGCCCGGGCGCCATGGAGGCAGCCAACAAGGGTGCCTGCGAAGCCGGCGGGACGTCCGTGGGTCTGGGCATCGAACTGCCGTTCGAGCAGGGGATGAACGAGTGGGTCGATCTCGGTATCAACTTCCGCTACTTCTTCGCTCGCAAGACGATGTTCGTCAAGTACGCCAGCGGCTTCGTGGTGCTGCCGGGCGGATTCGGGACCCTCGACGAGCTGTTCGAGGCGATGACCCTGGTCCAGACGGGCAAGGTGACGTCCTTCCCGATCGTCCTCATCGGCGTCGACTACTGGCAGCCGCTCCTGGACTGGATCACCGGCACGCTGCTCGCCCAGGGGACCGTCTCCGAGAAGGACCTCTCCCTCCTGCAGCTCGTGGACACCGCGGAGGAAGCGGTCCGCATCGTCGCGGCCTCCGCAGGCCACGAGCACCATCCCTGATCCCGGTCGAGGGCGGGGCGGGACCTGACGGGCGGGCGATCCGGCGCACGCGCGGTGTCTGGCACCATTGCCGTGTGACTATCTTCCTGGTGATCCTCGCCATCCTGCTCCTGGGAGGAACGGCGGTCCTCGCGTCGGAACGGCCGCTACCCGCCGGGCTCCGGCGCCTCGGGGGCCGGTCCGGCGATGCACGCCGAGACGGCCCGGACAGGGCGTCCGACGGCGACCCCGGAGACGAGTCCACCCCGGTACCTACCGCGCCGAGCCCGGACCTCGGCCTCGTGCAGCCCGTGGCATCCCTCCCGCCCGTCCTCCTGCCCGAGTCGCCCTCGGGTGAGGACGTCGACGCCGTGCGCTTCGGCCTGGGCCTGCGCGGCTACCGGATGGACCAGGTGGACGAGGTCCTCGACCGACTGGCCGCCGAGCTCGACAGGCGCGACGCCGTCATCGCCCGGTTGCGCGCTCAACTCGGTGAAGGGACCGCGGGCGGATGAGCGGGGCGGTGCCGGGCTCCGACGGCAGACCACGCTGTGGCTGGGCGATCTCGAGCACCGAGTACGAGCGTTACCACGACGAGGAGTGGGGCAGACCCGTCAGCGGCGAAGCGGCCCTCTTCGAGCGGCTCAGTCTGGAGGCCTTCCAGTCGGGCCTGAGCTGGATCACCATCCTGCGCAAGCGCGAGGCGTTCCGCCGGGCCTTCGCAGGCTTCGATGCCCCTGCTGTCGCGGCCTTCGACGGCGACGACGTCGAGCGACTCCTGCAGGACACCGGCATCGTGAGGAACCGCTCGAAGATCGAAGCGACGATCACCAACGCGCGCGCACTCCTCGCCCTGCCCGACGGCGTAACGCTCGGCTCGCTCCTCGGCCCCTACCGTTCCACCGGCGCTCCTCCACCCGTCAGCCCCACGGAGGTCCCGGCGACCACCCCCGCAAGCACTGCCCTCGCCCGCGAGCTGAAGGCCTCGGGCTTCCGCTTCGTCGGTCCGACGACGGCCTACGCCATGCTCCAGGCCACGGGGTACGTGAACGACCACCTCGAGGACTGCTGGGTCCGCGAGCACGTCGACCGAGCGCGCACCCTCGAGGAACCCCTCCAGTCGCCGTCGGGCCCCGAACCTGCTGCTGCCCGCCGGTCCGGTTCCGCGCCCCGGTCCGGTACCGTCCCCGGTTCCGTCCGGTGAACGACACGGCGGAGTCCGCGGCGCCGGACGGACGGCCGGGAACCCGCCGACGTGGCGTGCACTGGTCGCTTCAGGTGCTGGCCGTCTTCGTGGCCGGGCGCATCGTGTCCACGGCCATCCTTCTCGTCGCCGCGACCCGCCAGGGCGCCAGTCCGTGGTCAGGACCGGCACCTGCGTACGGCACGTTCATCAACTACTGGGACAGCGGCTGGTACGAGCGCATCTTCCACGAGGGGTATCCCACCGAACTGCCCCGGGACGCCAGAGGTGTCGTCAGCCACAACCAGTGGGCCTTCTACCCTCTCTACCCGGGCCTGGTCCGCCTGCTCGACGCCGCGACCGGGCTCGGCTGGGGCCTGCTCGCGCCACTCGTCTCGGTGGCGGCGGCAGCGGGTGCAGCCCTTATGGTCTACCGGTTGTTCCGGCTGCGGACGGATCATCGGCGGGCGATGGCGGGCGTCGCCGTCGTGTCCTTCGCGCCCGTCGCTGCCGTGCTCCAGGTCCCGTACGCCGAATCGCTGCACCTGCTGTTGCTCGTCACCGCACTCCACCTGGTGGCGACGCGCCGGTACTACGCCGCGATGCCCGTCGTCGTCCTGATGTGTCTCACCCGCCCCGCCGGTGTGCCGTTCGCCCTTCTGGTGGGGATCCTCTTCCTCCATACGTTCCACGCCGCCACGCACGGCCGGGACGCCGAAGGCCGGGAGCAGGCAAGGAGCCGGCTCGGCGCCCTGTTCGGCCTGGGCGTGGTGTCCTCGCTGGCCGCCGTCACCTGGCCCCTGCTCGCCTGGCTGGTGACGGGTCGGCGGGACGCCTATGTCGCCACGGAGACGGCCTGGCGTGGGCAGCCGCTGGCGCCCTTCCTCCCGTGGTTCGAGGCTCCGGCCTCGGTGCTCGGGCCGGCCGCCGGTGCGCTCGTGGTGACCGCACTGCTCCTGGGTGCCACCGCCCTCTTCCTCACCCCGGCGGTGCGCTCGCTCGGAGTGGTCCTCGCTTCCTGGTGTGCTGCGTACCTCGTGTACCTCGCGGCGTTCTGGGACCCGCAATCGAGTACCTGGCGCATCCTGCTTCCGCTGTTCCCCCTGGCGCTCGCCCTGGTGGGCGGGTCCAGGACCCGCCTGCTCTGGGTGCTCCTGCCGGTGTCCGTCCTGCTGCAGTTCCTCTGGGTGGACTGGCTGTGGGCGTGGACACCGACCGGGGCGGAGGGCGATTATCCGCCCTGAGTGTGATCCACGCCGCACCTGAATTAGCAGGTGCAGGCCTTGTGCTGAATAATGAAGGTGATGACGTGCACCGCCCGATTCTTCCGGGGTGACGGCGAGGAGCACCGTTTACTGTCGCGCTGCCGCTGATCGCGGTGGCGCCCTGTTGAAAGGGACAACCCCCATGGCTGCCATGAAACCGCGTACCGGCGATGGACCGATGGAAGTCACCAAGGAGGGGCGCAGCCTCATCATGCGTGTACCGATCGACGGCGGCGGTCGCCTCGTCGTCGAACTCAATGCGGAAGAAGCGGGAAAACTCAAGGACTGCCTGCTCACCGTCACGGGCTAGGTACCGACGCTCTCCTGCACCCGCGCGGCTCGACCGCGCGGGTGCCTTCGGCTCTGCACCGGTGAGCGTCAGGGCAGGCGAGGTCAGGCGCGCTGCTTGACCGCCAGCAGCAGGCCGGTTCCGGTGGGCAGCAGTGCCGACACGAGCGATTCGTCCTCCCGGATCATCCGCCCGACCTGTCGGAGCGTGGTGGTGGTCTGCTCCCGGACGGCCGGTTCGGCAACGCGGTCCTGATCGAGGGCGTCGTTGATGATCAGGATCCCGCCTTCCTTCAGCAGGCGCGTAGCCTGCTCGACGTACAGGGGGAGTCCGGTCTTGTCCGCGTCGATGAACACGAGGTCGTACGCGCGATCGGTCAGCCTCGGCAGGACATCCGCCGCGCGGCCGGAGATCGTCCGTGTCCGGTTGGAGGGGATGCCGGCCTCCGCATACGCCTCCCGCGCCGCCCGCAGGTGGTCCACGTCGGAATCGATCGTCGTGAGGACCGCGCTGCGGCCGAGCCCGCGCAGCAGGCAGACACCGGAGACGCCGGCTCCGGCTCCCACCTCGACCGCCGTCGTCGCCTTCGATGCGGCCGCCAGGACAGTGAGGGCCGCGCCGACGGCGGGGGTGACAGGGCTGACGCCGAGTTCGTGCGAGCGGTCGCGCGCGCGGAGCAGGATGTCGTCCTCGTCCGGAAGCCCTTCCGTGTAGGACCAGCTGCTGTGTTTGTCGGCGGCCATGGACATCCGTTCTGTGGTTCGTTGTAGGTGCTGTGTCGGGAGGCCGGAGCCCCGCCCCAACACTACTGTGCCGTGCATCGACTCTTCCACGCGGAGGTCGGCCCGGGCTGCCGGGGGGGGGCTGGACGGCGCACTCATGGGAGCTTCCTGTGGAAGGGGTGTACGTACGGGGCTGCCAGCTGGTTCCCAGCTTGGTACGAAAGACTTTTCGTCCGACACATCCGGCATGGGCGTGGTCCCGAATCCCTGCTACCACCGATCGGAGCCGTCAGGCCCTGAATGGTCTCGGAGCGGGATTCGCGGCAAGAAGGGGTAGATGATGTCCAGCGTGAAGGCGGCACAGACCGCCATGGAGGCTGTTTCCGAAGCGGACGGGCCCATCCTCGATGAGCACGGCAATCCGTGGATCGCGCCGTCCTGGGAGGAAGTCGTCACCACCTACTCCCCGAAGGTCTACCGGTTGGCCTACCGCCTGACGGGCAACAGGTTCGACGCCGAGGACCTCACCCAGGAGGTCTTCGTCCGGGTCTTCAGGTCGCTCGCCAACTTCAAGCCCGGCACCCTCGACGGGTGGCTCCACCGGATCACCACCAATCTCTTCCTCGACCAGGCCCGCCGCAAGACGCGCATCCGCTTCGACGGACTGACGGAGGAGGCCGAGAGCAGGCTGCCGAGCAAGCACCCCGGCCCCGAGCGCAGCTTCGAGTTCAACAACCTGGACATCGACGTGCAGTCAGCCCTCGAGGAACTGCCGCCGGACTTCCGTGCCGCCGTCGTCCTCTGCGATCTCGAGGGCCTGGCCTACGACGAGGTAGCGCGTGTCCTCGACGTCAAGCTGGGCACCGTGCGCTCACGCATCCACCGTGGCCGCACCATGCTGCGGGAGAAGCTGGCCCACCGTGATCCCCGACGGTCCGGCGGGAACGGTGCCGCGCTCGGCGTCCCACGGATCGCCGGTCTGGGCTAGGGACAGTGCTTCATCCCCATCGTGAACTGCAGGACCTCGCGGACGGCGAGTTGTCCGACCGCCGTCGTGTGGCGGTCGAACGCCACGTCTCGCGCTGCGCCTCCTGCTCGGCGTCCATGTCGCGGCTGCGTGCCTTCAAGAGCTCGATGCTCGGACTGTCGAACCCGGCTCCGGACCCTGCGCTCCAGCACCGGCTCCTCTCCCGGGGATTCGGTGCGCCCTCTTCCCCGGCGGAGCGCACCGGGTCGAGTGCCTCGTTCGTGCGGGACCACCACGAAAGGGTGTCCCGGCATCCGCGCCGACGGGGCGTCGTACTCGCTGCGGGCGGCACCGCCGTCGTGGCGGGCACCCTCCTGGCCGGGGCCTACGTCGTCGGGGCGGGGAACGGCGAGGTGACGGCCGATGCCGCGACCGGAGCCACGGCTCTGCGCGCAGGCTGGGAGTCCGTGGCGCCACGGACTCCGGCGTATCTGGACACGGACCAGCTGGAGACCCTCCGCGAGGGCGGCTGGTACTGCCCGGAGCTCGAATCCCTCGGGTTCACGCTCAGGAGCGCCGAAGGCATCACCGTCGGCGGAAGACCCACGCTCGAGCTCGTCCTGGAGAATGACGGCGACACGGTCACCGTGTACGAGCAACGGAAGGTCACCGAGGCCAGCGAGGCGCACACCACTCCCGTGAACGCCGTGACCGGCTACCCGGTGACGGCGGACGGCTTCGAACTCATCGGCGGCACCGATCGCGACGTCTGGGTGCGCTCGGGTGAGCCGTGGCAGGTCGTCCTCGACTCGCCCTCGGTGACCTACACGGTGGTGTCCACGCTGCCCGCCGCCTCGATGCCCCAGACCCTCAGCCAGCTCGTGACCACCGAGCACGCACAGCTGTCGCTCTCACCGCAGGTGCAGGACGACTCGACGATGGAGCGGATCATCCGCGGACTCTCGATGATCACGCAGCCCCGGGGGGACGCCGGGTAGGTGTCGCCCGGATGACGCGGACATGAACGTTGGCGGCGAACCTGCCCTGCCGACGGCACCGGGCTCGTGCGAATGTGTTCGGCGGAAGCCGGGAAGGTAGTGTCTTTCACGTGTTGGGAATCAACGGCCTCGAATTCGTGGTCCTGGCGATCATCGCCGTCGTGGTGCTCGGCCCGGAGCGGCTTCCGGAGTACGCAGCGCAGCTCGCCCGGCTCGTGAAAGGTCTTCGCCGCATGGCCTCCGGCGCCCGTGAGCAGCTCCGGGAGGAGGTGGGCCCCGAACTCGACGAGGTCGATTGGCGGAAGCTCGATCCACGCCAGTACGATCCCCGCCGCATCATCAAGGAAGCGCTTCTCGACGACATCGAGGACGTCTTCAAACCCGTGAGCCCCGGTGCGCCGGCTCCGGCGGCCCCCGTTGCTCCGACTGCCGTCACTCCGCCGCAGCCCAGCCGCCCGGTGTCCATCGGCCCGCGGCTTGCTGCAGGCCAGGCGCCGCCCTACGATCTCGAGGCCACCTAGCCCTCAGCGGACGCTGACCGGCAGCTTCAGGCCCTCCAGCCCGCGGGGCCGGCGGGCCAGCGCCGACGCGATCGCCCCGAGTTCCTCGCGTGCCCGGGACGCGCCGCCGTCGAGCACGATCGGCAGGCCCCTGTCCCCGCCCTCGCGCAGTGCCAGCTCGAGCGGGATGCTCCCCAGCAGGGGGATCTCGGTACCCAGCGTCGCCGAGAGTCTGGTGGCGAGCGTGCTCCCACCCCCGGCCCCGAAGAGCTCGAGCCGTCCTCCGTCGGGCAGCTCCAGCCACGACATGTTCTCGATGACCCCCGCTACCCGCTGTCCGGTCTGCGCCGCCATCGCTCCGGCCCGCTCGGCGACGTCCGCCGCCGCGCTCTGCGGAGTGGTGACCACGAGGAGTTCGGACGAGGGCAGCAGCTGGGCGACGGAGATCGCGATGTCACCCGTGCCCGGCGGGAGATCGAGGAACAGGACGTCCAGGTCGCCGAAGTACACGTCGGTGAGGAACTGTTCCAGGGCACGGTGCAGCATGGGTCCGCGCCAGGAGACGGGCTGGTTCCCGTCGACGAACATCCCGATGGAGATGACCTTCACCCCGTGTGCGACCGGAGGAAGGATGAGCTCGTCGACGCGCGTCGGCTGCTGCGTGATGCCCAGGAGTGCCGGCACGGAGAACCCGTAGACGTCGGCATCCACGACGCCCACCCTCAGACCCTGCGCGGCCATGGCCACCGCCAGGTTCACGGTGACGCTGGACTTGCCCACGCCACCCTTGCCGCTCGCCACGGCGTACACGCGGGTGAGCGACGACGGCTCGTTGAAGGGGATGCCCCGACGGCCGCCCGGTCCCTTCAGCTGCTCCTTCAGCGCGTTGCGCTGCTCCTGGTTCATCACGCCCAGCTCCACGTCGACGCGTTCGACGCCGGCGACGGCGGACAGGGCTGTCTCGGCGTCGTGCACGATGGTCTCGCGCAGCGGGCAGCCGGCAATGGTCAGGAGGACCCGGATGCGGACGGTCCGGTCCGTGATGATGACCGATTCGAGCATTCCGAGCTCGGTGATGGGGCGGCGCAGCTCCGGGTCGATCACCGTGGCGAGAGCCGACCGCACGGCATCCTCGTCGGGAAGGGCAGTGCTCACCGCGAGGATTTCCTCCCGGAACTGTGGACCTTCGGCATGGCCACGGTGCTGTCCGAGGGCTTGCGCGGCTTGCGTTTCTGCAGGGTCAGTTCCTGGCCGTCCGTGGTCTCGAGCAGTTCCTCGAGGATCGAGCGGAGCTCGGAGCGGACGTAGTCACGGGTGGCGACCTCGCGCAGGGCGATGCGGAGGTCGGCGATCTCACGGGTGAGGTATTCGGTGTCCGAGAGGTTCCGTTCGGCCCGCTGGCGATCCTCGCGCATCGAGACGCGGTCGCGGTCGTCCTGTCGGTTCTGCGCGAGCAGCAGCAGGGGCGCGGCGTAGGAGGCCTGCAGGGACAGCATGAGGGTCAGGGCCGTGAACCCGAGGGCGGCGCTGTCGAAGCGCACGTTCTCCGGGGCGACCGTGTTCCAGGTCAGCCACACGACCACGAAGACCGTCATGTAGAAGAGGAACTGCGGGGTGCCCATGAAGCGTGCGATGTTCTCCGTGCCGCTGCCGAACCGGTCCGGGTTCGGGCGGAGGCGGGGGAGGAGCCGCTTCCGGGACTCGCGCGGGGTGTCGAGTCCGCGTGAATTCGACCTGATCTTCTCAACCACGGCGTTCACCTCGTTTCGGTCCTGATGTATCGTCCTGTGCCCGCCAGTCGTCGGGCAGCAGATGGTCGAGCACGTCGTCCACGGTCACGGCGCCCACCAGCCGACCGTCGTTGTTCACGACCGGCAGCGAGTTCAGGTTGTAGGTGGCGAGGATCCTCGACACCTCGCTCACGTTCGCCTGGTCGCCGACGGCCTCGAGGTCCGCGTCGATGATGTTGCCGAGCGGCTCCGGCGGCGGGTAGCGCAGGAGCTGCTGGATGTGCACGACCCCGAGATAGCGGCCCGTGGGAGTCTCCAGCGGTGGACGGCACACGAAGATGGACGAGGCGAGAGCGGGCGTCAGTTCCTCGCGCCGCACGTGGGCGAGGGCCTCCGCGACGGTCGCCTCGGGGGGCAGGATGACCGGCACGGTGGTCATGAGCGACCCCGCGGTGTCCTCCTCGTACTCGAGCAGGCGGCGCACGTCCTCGGCGTCGTCGGGCTCCATCAGCTGGAGGAGCTCCTCCTTCTGCGCTTCGGGCAGTTCGTTCAGGAGGTCGGCCGCGTCGTCCGGGTCCATCTCCTCGAGCACGTCGGCCGCGCGTTCTCGCGTGAGGGACGTCAGGATCTGTACCTGGTCGTCGTCGGGCAGTTCCTGGAGGACATCGGCGAGGCGGTCGTCCTGGAGCTCGCCGGCCACCTCGATGCGCCTCTTGTCGTTCATCTCGTGCAGTGCGTCGGCGAAGTCCGCGGGTTTCAGGTCGTCGTGCTGCGCGACGAACTGGGTGGCGCCCTGCGGCTCGTCGGTGGTGCCGTGGAAGGCGTCGAGCCAGTCGATGATGAGGCGTTCCCCACCCCGGCGCAGCCCGCGCAGCGGTGAGGTCGAGCCCCCGCGGCGGACGAAGAGCTGCGAGACGTGCCAGTCGCCGGCACGGTTGCGCTCCATCGCGATGTCCTCGACGACGGCGCTTCCGCTGCCATCACGCAGGGTGAGACGCCGGTCGAAGAGTTCCGCGACCACGAGCATCTCGGCGCCGCGCTGCTCGAAGCGGCGGAGGTTGACGAGGCCCGTGCAGATGATCTGGGACGGGTCCATGGAGGTGATCCGCGTCATCGGGACGAAGACGCGTTTCTTGCCGGGTACCTCCACCACCAGACCCACGACCTGGGGCGGCTTGGTCGGCCCGCGATCGAGCACGACGGCGTCCCGCAGGCGGCCCAGCCGGTCGCCCAGCGGGTCGAAGACATCGAGGCCCAGCAGCCTGGCGACGAAGACGCGGGTCGGATTGGTAGTCACTGCCCTAGGCTATCGGCCGGAGCACGCAGGGACGGCATCGCGGCGTCGTGAGACGGCCCGATACCGGGCAGGAATGCCTGCGCATCCCGGGATCGGTCAGGGTGTACCCGGGGAACCGGCAGTTCACCCCGGGCGATATGCCTGCCGCGGGCGGGGGCGGTACGCAAGAATGGGGAGTATGTCGACACCTCCACTTGGAACCACTGCCTCCCGCGACCCGAGCCGGGTGCTGCCCACCGGCGAGACGATCGGCCGGTACACGAGCTACCTCGATGCCCAGAAGGCCGTGGATTACCTCGCGGACAACAAGTTCGCCGTGCAGCGTGTGGCGATCATCGGCAACGACCTCAAGACCGTGGAGCGCGTCACGGGCCGCCTGAGCTACCCTCGGGTCGCGCTCGGCAGCGCGGCGACCGGCGCCTGGTTCGGCCTCTTCGTCGGTCTGATCCTGAGTCTCTTCGCCGGCAGTGAGTCCGGGGTGACCATCTCGTCGTCGATCGCGCTGGGTGCCATCTTCTGGTTGCTCTTCGGCGTCCTCACCTACGCGTTCCAGCGTGGCCGGCGCGATTTCACCTCCACGAGCCAGGTCATCGCTGCCAGCTACGACGTGATCGTGGAACCGAGCCTGGCGGCGGACGCGCGGCGGCTCCTGCAGAAGCTGCCCATGAACGGTCAGGCCCAGCACCCCGGTGCCGATCCCTCGGGGTGGGGCCCGACCTCGAACCAGCCCCAGCAGCCGACCCCGGAGCGTCCGGCTGCGCCGACCGAGCCTTCCGCAGGCCAGGCTCCACCGGCCG